>PNAI01000032.1 GCA_003169835.1 Hyphomicrobiales bacterium
ATCACCACGGTGCCGTCGATCGGCAGCTTGTTGAGTTCGCGCCGCATCGCGTCGACAGCAGCCTTGTCGGCGGCCTTTTCCGCGCCGCGCCCGCGTAAACGCGCGGCAGAGACCGCCGCACGCTCGGTGACTCGCACGATTTCGATCGACAAGACGCGCTCCAGCATCTGATGCGGCTGGACTGTGATGGATGACGTCACGTTTGCCCCCCTCGAATCTTGGTTTTGCGCCCCGATCATCTTCAATTTTTTTCGATACGGATCAATTGCGGATCACCCAATATCACCTTGTCACGTTTGACCGCGCCCAGCGCACGGCGCACGGCGTCCTCGGTGGTGGCATAGGTGATGAGGATGACCGGAACCGGCCCGGAACGCTTGGGGCTATCGCCGCCGTGCGGACCGCGATGGCGCTGGACTATGGATTCCAGCGAAATCGATTGCTGTGCCAGCCGCTTGGCAATGGTGGCCGCCGTGCCGGGTTTGTCAACCGCGAGCATGCTGATGTAGTAGCCGCCTTCGTGGCGCTGCATCGGTGCCTTGCGGCTGATGGTGAGCTGCGCGCTCGGCCGGCCGAACGGGGTGGCCCGCACACCACGCGCAATATCGGCGATGTCGGAGATCACGGAGGACGCGGTCGCCATGCCGCCGGCGCCCGGCCCGACCAAGGTGATGGGCGCGATGCCCTCGGCGTCAATGGTGACCGCATTGGTCACACCCATGACTTGTGCGATCGCGGACTCTTTTGGAACCATGGTCGGGTGCACGCGCTGCTCGATACCCTTTTCGGTGCGCACCGCGACGCCGAGCAGTTTCACACGATATCCGAGTTCATCGGCAGCATTGAGATCGGCCGGTGTGATGGACGAGATGCCTTCGACATAGATCGATTCCGGATCGACGCGGGTGCCAAACGTCAGACTCGCCAAGATGGAAAGCTTTTGCGCGGTGTCATGACCTTCGATGTCAAACGACGGATTGGCCTCCGCGTAGCCCAGCCGCTGCGCTTCCTTGAGGCATTCGGCAAAGGCGAGCTTTTCCTGCGCCATACGCGTGAGAATGTAATTGCAGGTGCCGTTGAGGATGCCGTAGATGCGTGTAATCGAATTGCCGGCAAGTCCTTCGCGCAACGTTTTCACTGTCGGGATGGCGCCGCAGACCGCAGCTTCAAAGTTGAGCGCGACGTGGCACTTCTCGGCAAGCTCCGCAAGTGCGATGCCGTGGTGCGCAAGCAGAGCTTTGTTTGCGGTGACGACGGATTTTCCCGCCTTGAACGCGGCCGTGACCGCAGCGCGCGCCGGATTGCCCGCGCCGCCGATCAGCTCAACAAACACGTCGATCCCGGGATCGCTCGCAAGCTTCACCGGATCGGACACCCAGCGCATTTTTCGCAGATTGATGCCGCGGTTCTTGGACTTCGAGCGCGCGCTCACCGCCACGATCACGATTGGCCTGCCGCAGCGTGCAGCCAGCGCCTCGCGTTGCTGATCGATCAAGCGCACCACCGAGGCGCCGACCGTGCCGAGTCCGGCAAGACCCACTTTGAGGGGGGAAACCATGCAGCGCCCGCGACTTGAGAAAGCCTAGCGCCGCGTGGCGAGAGGCACGACGTTGTGCAACTTTTCCGGCGCGCTTTCAAGGAAGCGGCGGACGTTGCGCGCAGCCTGACGGATTCGCTGCTCGTTTTCCACCAGTGCAATGCGGACATAGCCTTCGCCGCGCTCGCCGAACCCGGTGCCCGGGGAAACGGCAACCTCCGCCTTCTCGACTAGAAGCTTGGAAAACTCGACGCTTCCCATCGTGAGGAACGGCTCGGGGATCGGCGACCAGGCGAACATGGACGCGCGCGGCGCCGGAATCGGCCAACCTGCCCGGCCGAAGCTTTCGACCAGCACGTCGCGCCGGCGCTTATAAGTCTCGCGCATCTCGCGGATGCAGTCTTCCGGCCCGTTTAGCGCGGCAGTTGCCGCCACCTGCACCGGCGTGAACGCGCCGTAATCGAGATATGACTTCACGCGCGCAAGAGCCGCGATGATGCGTTCGTTGCCGACTGCAAATCCGATGCGCCAGCCGGGCATCGAAAAGGTCTTCGACATCGAGGTGAATTCAACGCAAACGTCCATTGCGCCCGGCACCTGCAACACCGACGGCGGAGGCATGTCGTCAAAATAGACTTCGGCATAAGCAAGGTCGGAGAGTATGTAGATGCCGTGCTTCTTCGCAAACGGCACGAGTTCCTTGTAGAAGTCGAGATCGGCGACATAGGCGGTTGGGTTTGACGGATAGCAGACCACGACCGCGATTGGTTTTGGAATCGAGCGCGCGATCGCATGCTCCAGCATCGCGAAGAAATTTGGCGTTGGCTCCGACGGCACCGAGCGGATCACGCCGCCTGCCATCAGGAAGCCGAAGGCGTGGATCGGGTAGCTCGGATCTGGCACCAGCACGACATCGCCGGGCGCGGTAATGGCCTGCGCGACGTTGGCGAAACCCTCCTTGGAGCCGAGCGTGGCGACGACTTGGGTTTCGGGATTGAGCTTCACGCCAAAGCGGCGCGCGTAATAAGCGGCCTGGGCGCGGCGCAAGCCGGGAATTCCTTTGGAGGCGGAATAGCGATCGGTGCGCGGCTTGCCGAGCACTTCTTTCATCTTTTCGATGACGTGCTCCGGCGCCGGCAGGTCGGGGTTGCCCATGCCGAGGTCGATGATGTCCGCACCGTTGTTGCGGGCGGCGGCTTTGGCGCGGTTGACCACCTCGAACACGTAAGGTGGCAGGCGCCGGATGCGGTAAAAATCTTCCATCGGTCTAACTCTGCGGCAGGCCGCGCCCTCGTGTGGCGCCGGTACCAACTCTCTCTTTTATCACGGGATTATGCCCGGCGCTAATAGATGGTGTTGCTGCTGGCGGCGGGGATGACCCGGGGTGCGGCGGGCAGAGGGGGCGCCCTCTTCTTAACTGCGGCTGGCGTCGTACCGGCGGCGATGTCCTGGCGGGTTTTCAGTGCCGTCAGGTCGTCCTCGAGCTTGACCTGCTCCTCGGCGGTCAGAGTGACGTTCGGCCGTGGGGGCGGCATGTCATGAACCGCCGGGAAGGCCGGTGCGTCCACCGGGCGTTCCGGGGCCGCGGCAGGAAGAGCCACCGAGCTCGGCAAGGTGTTGTTGAGATTGTCGAGCCCGGATGACGAACAGCCGGCAAGAGCCGCAGAAAGCACTGCAGCAAGTCCACATGCAAGCAACGCAGTTTGCAATTGAAATTGCCGCTTCAAGGCCATGAGATTGCGCCGTTTCGTCCAGTTCACGCGAGTGTCACACACTTTCCACGAAGGTCCACGAATTTACGAGGGTCCACAAATCCCAGCGTAAATTCAATTATTTGACTGTATAAAAGTGCTAACCCGCTAATATGTCTAAAGGATGAAGACCGTCCACCCATGTCAACGTCGAAGGTTAATGCCAACTTTGCGTATGAACTCGGCATTGTGAGTTCATAACTTTTCGCGTTGGTGCAGACCATTATATGTGATGGCGATGGGCGGCGCTGCGGCAGGTAAGGGATGAAGGACGACACGCGACAAAATTCCATCGAGGTCAGCGCGCTCGACATCGAAGCGTTCGCGAAGAACCTTGCACGCGTGGTCGAAGAAGGCGGCAAGGCGCTGGCCGCATATGTTAAGCCGCGCGAAGAAGGCCAGGTGCACGAGGGCCTCTCCGAAGAATTCACCGACATCGTCAAGACGCTTGCGCAAGTCCTGGAATATTGGCTCGCCGACCCGCAGCGCGCGATCGAGCTGCAATCCAAACTAGGCCAGGGCTATCTCGATCTTTGGGCCAGCACAGCCAACCGGCTTGCCGGTAAAGAAACTTCACCAGTGGCGCATCCCGATCCGCGCGACAAGCGCTTTGCCGATCCGGAATGGTCTTCAAATCAGTTCTTCGATTTCCTCAAGCAAGCTTATCTTCTGAGCGCACACTGGGCCGAACATCTGGTCAAGGACGCCAAGGGACTGGACCCCCACACGCGGCAGAAAGCGCAATTCTACGTGCGGCAGTTCATCAATGCGGCATCGCCATCGAATTTCGTGCTGACCAATCCAGAACTGTTACGCGAGACGCTCAACTCCAATGGCGAGAATCTGGCGCGCGGCATGCACATGCTGGCGGAGGACATCGAGGCCGGCGGCGGCGACATCAAGATCCGCCAGTCGGATGCCAACGCGTTCAAGGTCGGGAAGAATCTTGCGCTCACCCCCGGCAAAGTGATTTTTCAAAACGCGCTCATGCAATTGATCCAATACGAGTCCGCGACGGAGCGTGTGCTCAAGCGGCCGCTGCTGATCGTGCCGCCGTGGATCAACAAATTCTATGTGCTCGATCTCACGCCGGACAAATCCTATATCAAGTGGTGCGTCGATCAGGGGCTCACGGTGTTCGTGATTTCCTGGGTCAATCCTGACGAAAAGCTCGCGGCGATGGGCTTCGACGATTACATGATGCTTGGTCCGCTTGCGGCGCTTGATGCGATCGAGGACGCCACCGGCGAGGCGGAGGTCAATGCCATCGGCTATTGCGTCGGCGGTACGCTGCTGGCGGTGACACTTGCCTACATGGCGACAAAGCGCGATACGCGCATCGCATCGGCAACATTTTTTGCGGCGCAGGTCGATTTCGCCCACGCGGGCGATCTGAAAGTTTTTGTCGACGAAGAGCAGTTGCAAGCGATCGAACAAAGAATGGCCGAGCGCGGCTATTTGGATTCGCAGAAAATGGCGACCGCATTCAATCTATTGCGCTCGAACGATCTCATCTGGCCCTATGTCATCAACAACTACCTTAGGGGCCGCACGCCGATGCCGTTCGACCTGTTGTACTGGAATTCCGACTCGACCCGCTTGCCCGCCGCAAATCACTCATTTTATCTACGCAAATGCTATTTCGAGAACGCGCTGACCAAAGGCAAAATGGAAGTGGGCGGCGTAAAGCTCGATCTGAAGAAAATCGAGACACCGGTCTATAATCTCGCAACGCGCGAGGATCACATCGCGCCAGCGGAATCGGTGTTTCGCGGTGCGAAGTTCTTCGGTGGGCCGATGAAATTCGTGCTCGCAGGCTCCGGCCACATTGCCGGCGTGGTCAATCCGCCAGCCAAGAAAAAGTATCAGTATTGGACCGGCGACAAGCCGGATGGTCACGCGCTCTCCGCCTGGATTGCCAAGGCCATGGAGCATCCGGGTTCGTGGTGGCCGGACTGGCTCGAATGGATCAAGGCGCATGGCACCAGCGAAGTGACGGCGCGCAAGATCGGCGGCGGAAAGCTGAAACCGATCGAGGACGCGCCAGGCAGCTATGTGAGGGTGAGGGATTGAAAATCCCTCAGGGGAATAAGGCTACCTGCTCTAGCCCAAGTATTTCGGGAAAGCCGAGCATCAGATTCATGTTCTGCACGGCCTGACCAGATGCGCCCTTGGTGAGGTTGTCGAGCGCCGAAATGATGATCGCGCGGCCAGGCACGCGATCATTCGCAACGCCGATGAAAGTCATGTTCGAGCCGCGCACGTGCCGCGTCTGCGGCACTTCGCCAAATGGCAGCACGTGCACGAACGGCTCCTGCGCATACGCGCTCGCTAAGATCGTGTGCAAGTCGGCAGGCGTCTTGCCCCCTACCCCTCGAACGTAAATGGTCGAGAGAATGCCGCGGTTCATCGGCACGAGATGCGGTGTGAACGTCACCACCACGTCGCGGCCGGCGGCCAGGGAAAACTCCTGGTCGAGCTCGGCCATGTGCCGGTGGTGGCCGACGCCATAGGCGTGGAAGCCTTCGGAAACTTCGGAGAACAACATCTCTTCCTTGACCGCTCTACCCGCTCCCGTCATGCCGGATTTGGCGTCGATCACGATCTCATCAAGCTCGATCGCCTTGGCCTTGATCAACGGCACGAGCGGAAGCTGCGCGCAGGTGGTGTAGCAGCCGGGATTAGCGACCAGTCGCGCCTTTTTAATTTTGTCGCGATGGACTTCGACCAATCCGTAGATCGCCTCCTGCTGCAACTTGGGCGCATGATGTTCGTGGCCGTACCAGTGCGCATAGGCTTTGGTGTCAGCCAACCGGAAGTCCGCGGAGAGATCGACCACCTTGGTATTGGGCGCCTTGGCGAGCAGATCGCTCACGACCTTTTGCGTGGTCGCATGCGGCAATGCGCAGAACGCCATATCGAGCGCCGCCTTGGTCCAATCGATGCTCTCGATGGCAACCAGTTGTGGCAACGCGAATGGTGAGAATTGCGGAAAAACGCTGCGCATTTCCTGGCCGGCGCGGCGGTCGGCGGTGAGCAGGGCAATTTCGACTTGCGTATGGCGCAGCAAAAGCCGCACCAGCTCAGCGCCGGTGTAGCCGGAGGCGCCGAGCACGCCGATTTTGACCTTTTTTCCTTGCGTTGACGTAGACATGACTCAATTCCTTCCGCGATCGAACAAAACGACCGGACCTGTGACGATCAGACATGTGGCGATCAGATCTGGAACACCGCGGGAAAGTTCAGGAAAAGAGCGCCGCGGAGCTTGGTCCAGCGGCACGACGACGATCACACGCGATCCTTCACCGTGCCCGAGCGGGTACGGCGGCGGCGCAATTCGCTGTGAGCGGTCGTTGTCATGCGGGCGATATAGCCGTTCCTTGCCGCCGGGACAAGGGCGGCTCGCCGGCCGCGCAACATGTGACGGTCAGCGTGCGCCCGCCGTCGTTGTGCCCGCGATCACCAGCTCAGCCGCCCGTTCCGCCAACGACAGGGTCGGCGCGTTGGTGTTACAGGAGGTGATCACGGGCATGACCGAGGCATCCACCACGCGCAGCCGGCCGACCCTGCGAACGCGCAGCGCTTCGTCCACCGGCGCACCTTTATCCTTGCCCATGGCGCAGGTTCCGACAAAGTGAAAATAGGTCGCGGCATTAGCGCGGATGTACTCCACGATCTGTGCCTTGTTGGCGCCCGGTATGCTGACCTGCTCCTTGCGGAAGCCGCCGAAGCCCTTGCCGTTGCCGATCGCCATTGCCAACTCGACACCCATGACGTGCGCATCGACGTCGGCCTGCTCGGCGAAATAATTGGGATCGACGAGGAGCGGCGCCATCGGATCTGACGAAGCGAGACGCACCGTGCCGCGGCTCTTCGGCTTCATCAGGCCGGGCAGGGTGAGATAGCCCTCCTCGGGTTTGAGGTTCGGCACGTTCGGCGCGTTCATCCGGCCGAAGATCTGGATATCCGGTCCCTTCAGCGACGAATTGCTCCGATGATAGGTGATGCCGGCGTGCCCTGTATCCACCGGCGGCGGCATCGGACCCTTGGTCGCGAAAACCAACCGCACCAGCAGATGATCGTGGAGGTTCGCGCCGATGCGCGGCGCATCGAGCACCACCGGTATGCCGTGCTGGCGCAGATGATCGGCGGGCCCGACGCCAGAGAGCATCAGGAGTTTCGGCGATTGCAGGCCGCCGCCGCATACGATCACTTCCATGCCCGCCGCGAAGCGCAGCTCGGCGCCCTGCACGATCGCCACCACGCCGCGGCACTGGCCGCCGGCGATGTCAAGTTTTGTGACCGTCGCGTTCGGCAGCAGCGTAAGGTTGGAGCGCGTCAGCGCTGGCAACAGATAGCCGTGCGCGGCCGAGATGCGCCGCACGTTGGCGTCGACGTTGACGTCTTGATGGCCAACCACATTGCCGACGCTCGCGATGTTGTTGACGTCAAAATGCTCGACCTTGCCGAGGCCCTTTGCGGATTCGACAAAACCGGCAGTCACGGGATGGTTCTGCGATGGCTTGCGGGTCGCGATCATACCCGAACCGCCGCGGATCGTGCCCTCGCCGCCGGCGTAGCGGTCGACCTTCTTGAAATTCCGCATGATCTGCTTGAAGCCCCAGTTGGATCCGGCAGCCGCCTCCCACTGGTCGTAGTCGGCCTTGTCGCCCTTGAGCCAGACGGTTGCGTTGATGCTCGATCCGCCGCCGATGATTTTTCCGACTGGCGCCACGATAACGCGGTTGTTCAAATGCGTCTGCGGCGTGGATTTGTAGCCCCAGTCGGTGTCGGTGCCGAAGTTGCGAACATAGAGGCGCGAATCGGCGATTTTCTCCTGCTCAATGTTGGTTCCGCCGCCTTCGATCACCAGCACGGAGGAGCGGCCATCCTGCGACAGGCGGTGCGCCATGACGCAGCCGGCGGAGCCCGCGCCGACGATAACGTAGTCGTATTCGCTTTTGAGTGCGGCGAGCTGCGCGCCCTGGACCGCCTGCGCGAGCGCGGCATGCTCGGCCATGTCGCGCGCCGCCGCGGCGGCGATGCCGGCAGCGACCAGCGCTTTGAAGAATTTGCGACGGCTGATGTGCCCGGCATAAGCAGCATCGATCAACGCATTGATGGTTTCGCCGCGAACGAAATCCTCACGCATGGTCGCCTCCCTTGCCGCGCGCTTGCACACCGCGCGCGTTGACCCAAATGCTAATGCAGTGCGGCGGCGCGTACTAGCCGAACATGGCTGCGGTGAAGTTGCGCAGCCGACCACCGATCAAGAGTGGGCAGCATCGCGCGCAAGCAAAAAGGCTGCCACGCAAATCGGCTTTAGCCGATTTGCGCATCAATATTCCGATCTCGGGTAAACCCGAGATCGGTTGGGCGGGCGGCCTCTGCAGCAAGCGCGTGGAAATGATTGTCAGATCACCGGATTCCAAGCCGCCGGAATTTCCTGATAGCCGGTCGCGGTCTTCTCAACATGGGCGAGTGCGGGAAACGGATAATGGAATCCCTGCACCATCATCTTCTCGGCCGAGAGCATGTCGTAGACCTTGCGGCGTGTCGCCTCCGCCACGATCGGATCCTGGTCGTAAAATACGTGCCAGCCCGGATGGCGCGCGAACAGGAACGGCACGTGGGTGACGTCGGCCTGGACATAAACCTTGCTCGTGCCCGAGGCGATGATGTGGGAGTTGTGACCAGGCGTGTGGCCGGGAGTCGCCACCGAGGTAATGCCCGGGATTATTTCCTTGTTCGGCTCGTACTGCGTCACCTTGCGGCCGATCGCGTCGAACACTCGGCGGAGGCCCTTGAACACATCCTGCATACGGCCCTCCGGCGCGCGGCTCATTTTGCCGTCGTCCATGAAATATTTCCACTCGGCCGCAGGCACCATGATTTCCGCGTGGGGATACGCAAGCTTGTTGTCGGGCGTGAGCAGGCCGTTGATATGGTCGCCGTGGAAATGCGAGATCAGCACGATGTCGATCGCGTTGCGATCGATGCCGGCGGCCTTGAGGTTGGTCTGGAACTGGCCGGCCGCTCCCTTGCTGCGCGTGTAATTCGCTTCACTCGTGCCGGTATCGATGACCACGAGCTTGCCGCCGGTGTTTACGACGATCGGGTTATAGGGCGTCGACATCATGTCCTTTTCGTAATAGGCGGCAGCGAGAGCGCCGTTGAGATCATCGCGACTCTTATTGCCAACATGATTGTCGGTGAATTTGAACTTGCTTACGCCGTCGGTCACCACCGTCACTTCAATGCTGCCGACTTTGTAACGGTAGAAACCGGGCGCTTGCTGGCCTGCGGGTGGGGCCGCGGCGCGGGCGGACAGACCTGCAACGAGTGGACTTGCAGCCAATGCCGCGGTGCCTGCGAGCAAATGACGGCGGGTGAGTTCAATCATGGCATTGCTTCCTCGATTGATACGTCTCATTGGAATCGCAAGCGCTAATTTTGGCGACATCGTACGCCAAAATGAAAAAGGCCGCCACGCAATACGGGCGGCCTTTTTTAATGCAACTTGGCTTCGCAGCTTTAGATCACCGGATTCCAGGCGACCGGTATAAGGCGATATTTCGCACCGTCTTTCTCCACGTGTCCGATGGAAGGGAACGTGAAGTGGAAGCCGACGACCATCGCCTTCTCCGCTGCCGCCATATCGTAGAACTTATGGCGCGTCTCTTGTGCCATCACTGGATCGATGTCGAACGCTACATGCCAGTCCGGATTGCGCAGGAACAGCTCCGGGATGTTGGTGACGTCGGACTGGATCAAGATCTTCGAGGAGCCCGACGCGATCACGAAAGCGGTGTGGCCAGGCGTATGACCGGGCGTGGCGACCGAGTTGATGCCGGGCACGACTTCCTTTCCCCAATCGTATTTCGTCACCTTGCCTTCGATGCCGGCGTAGATTTTTTTTACGCCCGCAAAATAATTTTTCATCATCGGGTTCGACTCGGCTTTCGCCGCGTTTTCGTCGCTCATCCAGAATGCCCAGTCCATCGCCGGCACCATGATTTCCGCATTCGGGAACGCCATCGAACCGTCGGCCGCGCGAATGCCGTTGGTGTGGTCGGGATGCAGGTGCGACATCAGCACGACGTCGATGCTCTTGGGATCGACGCCGGCGGCGGCAAGATTGTGCAAGGTGCGGCCGACCGCGCCTTTGCTTGGCTCGAAAGTGGCAACGCCGTTGCCGCAATCGATCAGCACGAGCTTGGAGCCGGTGTTGATCAGTTGCGGATTGAACGGCACGGTCACCATGCCCTTCGGCATGTAGGCGGCTTCTGCCGCGGCGAGTGCCTGTTCTTTGGGAACATTTTTTACGAACGTGTCGGGCATCGGAAAGGTGCGCGCACCGTCGTTGATCGAAGTGCATTCGAAGCTGCCAACTTTGTAGCGGTAAAATCCTGGTGCCTGTGCGCCAAGCGGTGGAGCGGCGGCACGAGCCGGCAAAAATCCAGTAGCCGGCGCGATGGCTGTGGCGCCGATCGCGGCAGCGCCGGTGAGCAGATTACGTCGCGTCATTTGCATAGCTGTCTTCTCCCTGAACGTCGCCTCGCCTGCTGAATGGTCGAGGCGATTGCACGGATATTAGCGCATCGCACCGAGGCATTGCAGTATCTGTTCACCGCCAGGGGTGTTGCTCAGGCAAAAAAGAAGGCCGCCCGAAGGCGGCCTTCCTCTTGTTGCAAATAATTTGCAATTAGATTGTCGGGGTCCACGGAACCATCGTCTCGCGGTAACCGGTCGAGGTCTTCTCGACATGCGCCAGCGAGGGGAACGGATAGTGGAATCCCTGCACCGGCATCTTTTCGGCGACTAGCATGTCGTAGACCTTGCGGCGGGTCGCTTCGGCCATATCCGGAATCTGGTCGAAGAAGGCGTGCCAGCCAGGATGACGCGCGAACAGCAGCGGGTTATTGGTGACGTCGGCTTGTACATAAACCTTGCTCGAGCCGGACGCGACGATGTGCGACATGTGGCCGGGCGTGTGACCGTAGGTCGCAACTGAGGTGATTCCGGGCGCGATTTCCTTGCCGGCCTCGTATTGCGTGACCTTTCGGCCGAGCGCGTCGAACACGCGACGCACGCCGCCGAAGACTTCCTTCATGCGCTCGGACGTGTTTTTGGCCATTTCGGCGTCGTCCATGAAAAATTTCCATTCCGGCGCCGGAACGAGAACTTCGGCGTTGGGAAATGCCAGCTTGTTGTCGGTTCCGAGCAGACCGAAAATGTGGTCGCCATGGAAATGCGTGATGATCACCGTGTCCACGGCGTTGCGGTCGATTCCGGCCAATTTCATGTTGTTGTGGAACTGGCCGACCACACCCTTGCTGCGCTCGAAGTTCGCTTCACCCACGCCGGTGTCGATGACGATGAGTTTAGAGCCCGTATTCACCACGATCGGGTTGTACGGGATGGTCATCTTGTCCGGTTCCATGAACGCCTCGGCGAGCGCCTTGTTGACCTCTTCCTTCTTGGCGTTGAGCACAAAATTGTCCGGCAGCGGGAACGTGCGCGAGCCATCGGTGCATACGGTGATTTCGTATGTGCCGACCTTGTAGCGATAGAAGCCCGGTGCTTGCTTGCCGGCCGGTGGTGCGGCGGCCTGCGTGGTTGTTTCCGCGAATGGCGCAAGCGTTGTCGCGACGGTCGCAGCGGCGGTCCCGCTGAGCATGCCACGGCGAGTAAGTTCGGTCATAAAGGTGTCTCCCCTGGGTTTGTGATGCGAGATTGCAGATGACTACAGCTCGCAGCCGGCACGATAAAATTTGAGGTAACGCGCTACGTCGTCCGATGACATCGGCACGTAATATACCGACATGCCAACACCTCGTGCGTGCTAAAATTCCCACGATATTGCATCGCAGCAAATGTTGAAGGGGCCGTTTTTCATGTAAATTGCTGGCCTGCCGGAGGCACCTGCAATGGGCAATTGCCCCGCGCATTAACCCAAGCGCCGCTCCTTACGGTGCAGTCGAGGAAACGCTCATGCGAAAATTTGTTCTCAGTTCGTTGGTCGCCGGAATGGCGCTGGTCAGTGCCATCGCTCAAGCGCAAGTACCGCCTGATCCGAACAATCCGAACGAAGCCATACCTGAGGCGTCGAATCTGCCGGCCTACGGCGAGCCGATCAGCATCGAAACCGCCAAGAAGGCGGCTACGGCTGCAATCGCAGAATCGAAAAAACGAAATTGGAATACGATGTGCATCGCAGTCGTCGATACACATGGCGAACTGGTCTATTTCGAAAAGCAGGACAACTGCGCCTACGCCTCCACTAAAATCTCTCAGCACAAGGCGCGCACTGCGGCGCGCTATCGGCGCCCCACGTTGGTGTTCGAACGTTTGCTCGGCAAAGGTGACTTCTTCGCCTATCTGACGACGCTTGACGATGTGATCGCATCGCGCGGCGGCAATCCGATCATGGTCGGAGGAAAGGTCATCGGTGCTATCGGCGCAAGCGGTGGAACCGGCTCGCAGGATGATGTCGTATCGCAGGCTGGCGCCGCGGCCATAAAATAACTCTCGGTTGCTCACGAAGCGGAAAGCCGCGTGCCAAGAGATTGGCGCGCGGCTTTCTATATTCTTCCCCACAGCCAATCGACGATCTTGCCAATAATGTCGCCGAGCAAGAGCAGCACCGCAGCCCATACAAACGCCGAGCTAAAATTCGCAGCTTGAAACTTCCAATAGGGCATCCGGAAAATGCCGGCGACCAGCGGCACGGACGCACGAAGCGGACCGGAGAAGCGGCCGATAAAAATTCCGAGCATGCCCCACTTTTTTACAAAGTTCTCACCCTTGGGGATCAACTCCGGATGTTTCGACAGCGGCCATACTTTGTAGACCGCCTTCTCCAGCTTGAACCCGATCCAATAGGACAGCCAGTCGCCGCTGGCCGCGCCGAGCGCGCCGCCAATCCAGATCGGCCAAAAATTAATGCCGCTTGGTCCGATCAACGCGCCAATTGCGACGAGGAAGCTCCAGGCCGGGATAAGAAGCGAAATAAAAGCGAGCGATTCACCGAACGCGAGCGCGAACATGATGGGGGCCGCCCATATTTCGTGCTCGCGCACGAATTCGGCTACTTGCTTGGCATATTCTTCGATGGCCATCGGGTTCCGCGGAATTCGAACAAGTTGTGGGGCAAGATGCAACGTGGCGATTTAGCGCGCTGGTTTAACGCGCCCTTGCACGTTGCGCCAGTGCGGGGGATGGCTTAGTCACTCTGGTCTTGCACAATGAATGTCTCCATGCCCGCAATCAGCCATTTTCGTTTTCCGATCAGCAGGCTTGAGCGGACCTGGCGCAGACTCTATTCCAATACATTGCGGAAATTCGGCGTCAATCCGCACGTGGTACGCGCGCAAGGCGCGCGCTTTCAGGTGAACACGATCGATTACATCGACCAATGCATCGCTTACGACGGAATGTGGGAAGCCCCGCAGCTCGAAGTGCTGGCCGAGCTGTGCCGGCGCCAAAAGATCGATTGCTTTCTCGATGTCGGCGCGAATGCCGGCTTCTACAGCATCATGTTCGCCATGAAAAAGCTCACCGATCAGATCATCGCGTTCGAACCGGATCCGGGCAACTATGCCCGGCTGGCCACAAACCTCGCACTCAACGATCTGTCCAGCCGGGTCGAGGCGGTGCCGCTCGCGCTGGGAGATGCCAACAGCGAGGTGACGCTTTATGAAGGCGCGAAATGGAACCGCGGTGAATCAACCATCGCGGAGCCGGACCAGACGCCGAAAGAATTTACGCATCGCATTCGGCAGACTCGCTTCGACGACGCGTTCAGCTTGGCGCGGCAGAACATCATCATAAAAATGGATGTGGAGGGCTACGAATTCCACGTGCTCGCCGGTATGGAGCGCACACTTCGGGACAACACCTGCTATCTGCAGGTGGAACTCTATTCAGACCGGCTGGAGGAATTGAAAGGCTTTTTCGCTCAGCGCGGCTATCGCTATTTGCACACCGAATATATCGATCATTTTTTCACCAATATGCCGGATATCACGTAGCACCATGATTGGTAATTCGTCCCCTGCCCGCTTGCGGCATGGCATAGTCGTGCGCAATTGATTCGCTCACCCATTACGCTCAGATCACAGATGGCAAAAACTGCGAAAAAGCCGAAGGCGCCCAAAACGGGCGACCTGTTCGACCGTGAAACAAAAAGCAATGCCGGACGCTCCAAGGCGCACGGCAAGTCCGCGCGTGGATCGAGCAGCGCGGCCGAGGCCGGCTATACCGCCAAACACATCGAGGTGCTCGAAGGGCTTGAGCCGGTGCGCCGACGGCCTGGTATGTATATCGGCGGCACCGACGAGAAGGCGCTGCATCACCTGTTCGCCGAGGTGATCGACAATGCCATGGACGAAGCGCTCGCCGGCCACGCCGATTGGATCGAAGTGGAGATGGAGACGGACGGTTTTGTTTCCGTCACCGACAACGGCCGCGGGATTCCGGTCGATCCGCATCCGAAGTTCAAGAACAAGTCCGCGCTCGAAGTCATCATGTGCACGCTGCACGCGGGCGGTAAATTCGATTCGGAAGTCTACGGGACCTCGGGCGGATTGCACGGCGTCGGCGTGTCGGTGGCAAACGCACTGTCCGATCGCATGGAAGTCGAGGTCGCGCGCGGGCAGAAACTCTACCGCATGGCCTTCGAGCGCGGTAAGCCGAAGGGGAATCTGCAGGACGCCGGCAAAGCGCCCAACCGGCGCGGCACAAAGGTGCGCTTTCACCCGGACCCGGAGATTTTCGGCCCCAAGGCGCATTTTCAGCCTGAGCGCGTGTTCAAGATGGCCCGCTCGAAAGCCTATCTGTTCGGCGGCGTCGAGATCAGATGGTCGTGCGCGAAGGAGCTCTTGCGCGGCATCGAGGACGTTCCGGAAAAGGCGACGTTTCATTTCGCCGAAGGCCTGAAGGATTATCTCGCGGCCTCGATCGGCGATGCCACGCTGGTGCATCCCGATATTTTCACCGGCACGACCGGCAAGATCGGTGTGCATGGCGCGGTGCAATGGGCGGTGGCGTGGACGGCGGACGCCGACGGCTCGCTGTCGTCCTATTGCAACACCATTCCGACGCCGGATGGCGGCACGCATGAATCGGGCCTGCGCAGCGCGCTATTGCGCGGACTGAAAGATCACGCCGAGCGCGCGGGCAAGGCAAAATCCGCGGCTGCCATCACCAGCGACGATGTGATGACGGGTGCGGCCTGCATGATCTCCGTGTTCATCCGCGAGCCGGAATTCCAGGGCCAGACAAAAGATCGGCTCGCCACGGCGGAGGCGCAGAAGATCGTCGAGGGCGCGATCAAGGACCCGTTCGATCATTGGCTCGCCGGCAATCCAACGCAGGCCAGCAAGTTGCTCGACTTCGTGCTCGAGCGCGCCGACGAGCGCATCCGCCGCCGCCAGGAAAAAGAGATTTCGCGCAAGAGCGCCGTGCGTAAGCTTCGCCTGCCCGGCAAGCTCGCCGACTGCACCAATAATGCCGCGGAAGGCTCGGAGATTTTTATCGTCGAGGGCGATTCCGCCGGCGGATCGGCCAAGCAGGCGCGCGACCGCGCGAGCCAGGCGGTGCTACCGTTGCGCGGAAAAATTCTCAACGTCGCGTCCGCCGGCAAGGACAAGCTCGCGCAGAACACCCAGCTTGCCGACCTCGTGCAGGCGCTCGGCTGCGGCACAGGCGCGCACTATCGCGACCAGGATTTGCGCTATGAGAAAGTGATCGTGATGACGGACGCCGACGTCGATGGCGCGCATATCGCGGCGCTGCTGATCACGTTTTTCTACACGCAGATGCCGGAGATCATCGAGCAAGGGCATCTTTATCTGGCGGTGCCGCCGCTCTATCGACTCACGCACGGCGCCAAGACGCTTTACGCTCGCGACGACAAGCACAAGGCCGATCTGCTCAAGAAAGAGTTCCATGCAAATGCGAATGTGGACGTCGGCCGCTTCAAGGGCCTGGGCGAGATGATGGCGGCGCAGCTCAAAGAAACCACCATGGACCCGAGGAAGCGCACGCTGTTGCGCGTCAAAATCAAGGATGATGATCGCAAAGCCACGGCCAAATCCGTCGAGCGCCTGATGGGCACCAAGGCCGAATCGCGGTTTGAATTCATCCAGGAACGCGCGGAATTTGCGAAGGAAGAGATGCTGGATGTGTGAGCGCGCTCACTCCATCGGAAGTCCAGCGTAATTTTCCGCGAGCGATGTCATGGCGGCCTCCGAGCACGTCACATAATCGATTTCCGCAATCTGCCGCTTGATGTCGAAGTCGCTCGCATCGGCGTAGCGGTGCAGCATTTGCGTCATCCACCAGGAGAAGCGCTGGCCCTTCCAGACGCGGCCGAGGCAGGTTTTGGAGTAGTTCTCCAGGAGGTCGTCGCGCTTGGATTTGACGAACGCTTCGATGGCGCGCGCGAGCACGCGCACGTCGGCCATGGCGAGGTTCATGCCCTTTGCGCCGGTCGGCGGCACGATATGGGCTGAGTCACCGGCAAGATACAGGCGGCCGGTTTGCATCGGCTCTGCCACATAGGATCGCATTGGAGCTACGAGCTTCTCCAGCACCGGGCCGCGCGGCAGCGGCTTCACACCGCCGAGACGCGTTTCGAGCTCGTCCCAGATTTTCTCATCGGGCCAGTCGTCGAGGTTCTCGTCGGGCGCGCATTGAATGTAATAACGCACGACCTCGGGCGCGCGCATGGAGAACAGCGCGAAGCCGCGATCGTGATAGGCATAGATCAGCTCGTCGGCGACCGGCTTGGCTTTCGCCAGAATGCCGAGCCAGCCGAAGGGATAAATGCGATCATAACCACGCAGGGAGCCTGCGGGAAAGCTCGGCCGGCACACGCCGTGGAAACCGTCGCAGCCGGCGATGATGTCGCAGTCGATTTCCTGCGCCTTGCCTTGATGGCGAAATCGGATCTTGGGCTTGCCGGTGTTGAAATCATGGACGCTGGTGTCCGCGACATCGAAGTGAATCTCGCCGCCGTCCGCGAGTCTTCGTGCGATGAGGTCCTTCACCACCTCTTGCTGGCCGTAGATGGTGACGCGTTTGCCGATGAGCTTGTGGAAGTCGATGTGGCGAAGCTCGCCGCCGAAGGTCATGTAGATGCCGTCGTGCGCCAGACCCTCGCGCTGCATACGCGCGCCAACGCCGGTCTCCACCAGCAGCTTCGTGACCCAGTCTTCCATCAGGCCGGCGCGCACCCGCGCCTCGCAATAGGCGCGGCTGCGGTTCTCCACGATGATGGAATCGATGCCGGCGAGATGCAGGAGATGCGAGAGCATCAATCCCGCGGGCCCAGCGCCAACGATGCCAACCTGTGTGCGCATGGCTCCCCTGCCAGCTCTATGCCATGCCCTTATAATGAGCGATGACCACCACCGAAATGGGGTGCGCAGCGAAATCGCGCGTGCATTCGCACACGGTTTGCGCCGCGAATTGCGATGGACGCCGTTCGGCTAGTTGTCGAATTTCAGGTTGGCCGCCTTGATGACCGCGACATAGTTCTCGATATCGGCGTCGATCATCTTGCGGAAATCCGCCGACGAGCCACCGCCCGGGGTGACCGCCATGGCCTTGAGCTTGCTGCTTACGTCGGGATCGGTGATCGCGCGGCGCAAGCCCGCTTCAAGCTTGGCGACGATCGCGGGGGGCGTATTCACTGCCGCGAAGAAGCCGCTCCACAATTGGGTGTTCACCTCGGGATATCCGGCTTCGGCCATGCTCGGCACGTCGGGCAGTTCGGGCGAGCGCTTCGAGCCGGTCACCGCCAGAGCGCGCACCTTGCCGCCCTGGATCTGCGGGATCGCAGGCGGGCCGTCTGAAATCACGAACAGGGTCTGTTCCTGGATCACGCTCAGGACCATTTCGTTGCTGCTCTTGTAGGGGATCATCTGGCCCGGCATTCCGCTCTTGAGCTTGAGGAGTTCGCTCGAAATGGTGAACGCTGGCGACGTTGAACCATAATTCGATTTGTCCGGATGCGCTTTTGCCCATTCGACCAGCTCTTTCACGGTCTTCGCCGGATGACTGACCGGGACCACGAGAATGAGTGGGAAATTCGCGATCATTGAAAGCGGTATGAATGTTTTCGTCGGATGGTACGACAACTTCGGATAGGCAGCCGCAGCGATCGACATCACGCCACTGGCGCCGATGAACAATGTGTAGCCGTCGGCCGGCTGGTTCATGACGTATTCAGCGGCGATGCGGCCACCGGCGCCCGGCTTGTTCTCGATCACCATGGGCTGGCCGATTACCTCGGCGAGCTTGTTTCCGACCACGCGCGCAAACAGGTCGTTGCCGCCACCGGCCGCGAAGGGGATGACCACGCGGATCGGCTTGTTGGGGTAGTCGGCCTGGGCAGAGGCCGGATGTGGCGCCGCGGCCAAAACTGCAGAAAGCGCAAGTGCGCCCAACATCGTGCGGCCGAACCCGAACTTCGTCATCGACATCCTCCCATTCTTCAGCTGATCCGCCGCAGTTCTAAAGGACCGTTGCGACAGGTGCGACATGTGCACTTTGCATTCAGTTTAGCGAACTTTCCTCGAAAGTCGATTGTCGCACCATGCGTGCGACACACCATCACATGGGTGGGATCGATTGGGTGGAATCACTTGGGTGGGCTCACATGGATGGGCGGCGCGAGAGCACTCTGGTCTGCTTTGGCCCCAGGATTTCGTAGGTGATCCCGGCCCAGGTGATACGCCGCATGAAGAGCGCGTACCAGCCGTAAGCTGCGTTGAGGATCGCAGCAAGCGGGGTCACCATTGCGTCGAGCAGCAAAAAGCGGCGGTTTTCGTCGAGCCCCGAGCGGCCCCAAAGCCGCGCCACAATTACTGCGCGGCCTGCCGAGCGCAACACCGCGAGCGCGAACGCGGAAATCAACACGAGCATCGCGGCGGAATGGCCCGACAATGTTCCGAGGAGTGCTGCGATCCATCCGGCCGCGGCAAATGTCAGTCCGAGCATCACCAAATAATATGTCGCCGGCACATAAATCCTGAAGCACACCAGCCAGCGCAAGGCATCGGGGGCCACGTCGCCAAAGCCTCGCGTCGATACAAACAACCGTGGCAATATCTCGCGCGGTGCAGCGATCGTGTATCCCGCGCGCTGAGCGATCGCGGTCAGATGCAGGTCGTCACAAATCGACCCGCGCCATGCCTCCCTCAGGTCGAGCGCCTCGCACCGCTCGCGCAGCATCGCAACGGAGCCGCCCCACGCGGCATTGAATATCGGCAGCCGCGGAACCGTCACCATCGTCGCCGCCATTGAGGCCATGACGAAGGATGAAAACGAGCGGTCGTTGACGACCAGCCAGGCAAAACCGGACACGATGTCGGCTTTGCCATCGAGGAGCGGTGCAATCAGGCGCCTGAGCCAATCGCGCGACGGCCGGGTGTCGCCGTCGGCGAAAACGACGATCTCATCGGCGGGCGTCACATGCGCGAGCGCCGCGCGCAGATTGGCGATCTTCTGCCCTTCGTCGTGCGCGAGGCCGGCGATCACCAGCGCCACGCGATCGGGAAACTTGGCGCGCCAGCTTTCAATCGGAGCAACGGCCGGATCGTCGGCAGCCTCGACGGAAAAAATAACGCGAAAGAATTGATAGTCCTGCGCGAACAAGTGCTCGAGAAAACGATCGAACTCTTCGTGGTGGCCTTTCACGGCGACAATTACGGCGAGACGCGGCGTCGCTTTGAGATGTACGGCTTGCCCGAGGCCGATGGTGAAAATCCATACCAAGAGCACGGAAACGGCTTGGGCGGAGAGCCACAAAAGTAGAAACGAAGTCATCGGCACATCATGGCATAACAAAACATGCTGCGGGCAAGCCGATTTTTCGCTGATGAATGAAGCAGTTAATTTAACTCGTTGGGTTTTGCCAGGTTGACTTTCGACAATTCGTCCCTATGTTGCGTTGCGAATAGTGTTGAATACTAGATTCGACGATTCTCCCGCGCAAATCCGATACTATTCAAACCGGCGCGGTTCCGGATCGTTCCAATTCGAGGTTTTATGGCTTTTTCTACTCTTGGCTTGTCCGACAAGGTTATCGCAGCCGTCGCGACGGCTGGTTACACCACCCCCACTCCGATCCAACTGCAGGCGATCCCTCATGTGCTCACGCGTCGTGACGTGCTGGGCATCGCTCAGACCGGCACCGGCAAGACCGCCGCATTCGTGTTGCCCATGCTCACCATGCTCGAGCAGGGCCGCGCGCGAGCGCGCATGCCGCGCACGCTGATCCTTGAGCCTACGCGCGAACTCGCGGCGCAGGTCGAAGACAGTTTCGACAAGTACGGCATCAACCACAAGCTCAACGTGGCGCTGCTTATCGGCGGCGTGTCGTTCGATGACCAGGACACCAAGCTCACGCGTGGCGTCGATGTGCTGATTGCAACACCCGGCCGGCTGCTCGATCATTTCGAGCGCGGGCGGTTGCTGCTCAGCGGCGTCGAGCTGCTCGTCATCGACGAGGCCGATCGCATGCTCGATATGGGTTTCATTCCCGATATCGAGCGCATCTGCAAACTTGTTCCATTCACGCGGCAGACTTTGTTCTTCACCGCCACCATGCCGCCCGAAATCCGGCGCATCACCGAGCAGTTCCTCCATAATCCGGTGAAGGTCGAGGTGTCGCGGCCGGCATCGACGGTCGCCACCACCGTCCAGCAACTTGTAAAGGCCGGTCGCGAGTCGCACGAAAAGCGCGATACGCTGCGCCGGCTCATTCGCTCGGCTGAGGGGTTCAAGAACGCCATCATCTTCTGCAATCGGAAGACCGAAGTCGCCCAGCTTCATCGCTCGCTCGTGCGCCATGGATTTAACGCCGCGGCGCTGCACGGCGATCTGGACCAGTCGGCGCGCACGGCGGCGCTGGAATCGTTCCGCAAAGGCGACGTGAAGCTGCTGATCGCTTCCGATGTGGCCGCCCGCGGGCTCGACATTCCCGAGGTCAGCCACATTTTCAATTTCGACGTACCGCATCACGCCGACGACTACGTGCATCGCATCGGCCGCACCGGCCGCGCCGGAAAGCCCGGTACCGCCATCACGATCGTCTCGCCGGCTGACCAAAAGTCGGTCATCGCGATCGAGAAACTGATTGGGCAGAGCATCGCTTGGATCGGTGAGCCGCCGCGCGATGAGACGAGCGAAAATCAAACCGAACATCGCCGCGCAGGTCACGAACATCGCCGCGAAGGCCAACATCGCGGGCGCGAGCGCCACGGCTCGTCGCGGCACAAACACCGTCCCGCGAGTGCGCATTCAAATGCAACCGTTCCCACCGCAGCGCCCGCCGCTGCCACCGCCCCGCGCACGGAACAGCCGCGGCCGCAGCCACCGCGCGCCCCCAAACACGAGCCGCGCGAGGCGCCAGAATCACATCTGCCGGCATTTCTCCTGCGGCCGCTGCCCGCCAAGGTTTAAGGCGGCATCGGGGATTCTCGCTATTATTTACCGTACGTTTATCATCGTTGAATATTGCTGACTAAGAATGCAGTTGCGCGGGCGTGTCGATCCAAAGAAGCAGCGATCGTTCAACGGCGTCCATGGGCCGCGATTGTGCACCGGCGATCGATGGTGAGGTCAGAGCAGCAGTGATGAATTCCCAGGCCGACGACCATGACCGTAGCTTGGCGTTTGCCCAAATTGCGCTCGGACAAATCAAGGCATTGCGCCAGACTGCGACGCCACGCAACTACGAAATCTGGTATTCGTACGCATCCGGCTACAATCCGTCGTTGAATCAGGCGATCAATGAAATTCTGACCCGCAGCAAAAACCTGACCGAGGAAGAGCTTGAGCGGATCTACGAAACCTATCTTTCTCCCGCGCGCATCACCGACCGCATCGACAATGTCGGTTCTCGCGTTTCCGACGAGATCAGCCAGGTCATGGCGATGATCGACGCGGCGGCAGGCACCGCCTCGAATTACAGCGAGAGCCTCGCGGGTATGAGCGAGAAGATCAGCAGCGCCAAAGATCGCGAGGGTCTGCGCAGCATCGTCGAAAGCCTGGTGGAAACCACCAATGAAATGCAGGAGACCAACGAGTCGCTTGAACAGAAGCTCACGGCTTCAAAGCAAGAGATCAATCAGCTGCAGGTGAACCTGGAGACCGTTCGTACCGAAAGCCTGACCGATCCGATGACTGGGCTTGCCAATCGCAAATTTTTCGATGACACGCTCGACAATGCGATTTCGGACTCTGGAGCGCGCGAAGAACCGCTTTCTCTGCTGATGGTCGACATCGATCACTTCAAAACATTCAACGATACCTATGGTCATTTGACGGGCGATCAGGTGCTGCGTCTTGTTGCCTCATCGTTGAAGCAGAATGTGAAAGGGCAAGACGTCGCCGCGCGCTATGGCGGCGAGGAATTCGTGGTCGTTCTGCCCAACACGCCTTTGCGATCGGCGCTCACTGTCGCCGACCATATCCGCCGTGCGGTGATGTCGAAGGAATTGATGAAACGGTCAACCGGGCAGCATCTTGGGCGCATCACGGTTTCGATCGGCGCGGCTACAATGCACAAGGGTGACACCGCGCAAAGCTTCATCGGACGCGCGGACGCGTGCCTCTATTCCGCCAAGCGCAACGGCCGCAATCGCGTGGTCTGCGAGACCGATCCCGAAATGCTCGCGGATACGCCGTCGAAAGTCGCCTGACACGCTCGTATCGATCTCGAAACCGCCCGGCCTGCCAAATCCAAAACTATTTTCTCGACGCGCGTTTCCGTCCCGGTTTGGTCTGTGCACGCGGCTGACGAACTGACGATTTCCGCTGCGCGGTACGCTGGGCTACATCCAGCGCCAGCCTGGCCCAGCGGGCCAGTTCATCCGAATCGTCATTAAGCCGCTCGGGCATGCGCCAATAGGATGCGAGCGTGTGCGTGCCGGACTTGGTCTCGTAGGTGAACGGCCCGAGAGATTCTCGTTCGAAGGCGGGGATCGTGTGTTCGTCGGCCTTGAGATAGATCACGCCGTTATCGACAAGCCCGATCATCAGGCCATCGGCAAAGAGCCCGGCACCGCCAAACATCCGTCGAACCTTGACCGGGCCAAAGGCGACAAACAACTCGGCAATGTAATCGGGGTCTTCATAGCTACTCAAGGCCAACTCAGTGAGCTTCGTTGGCCTCGCCGCCTGCCGGCGTCAGCAACACCGACTCGCCGCAGCCGCAGGCCGAGGTCTGGTTCGGATTGTTGAATACGAATTGCGCGGAGAGCTTGTCGGACTTGTAATCCATCTCGGTGCCGAGCAGGAACATCACCGCCTTGGGATCAATCATCAGCTTGATGCCCTTTTCCTCGATCACCTCGTCGGTGGGATTGATTTTTTCTGCATATTCCATGGTGTAGGACATGCCGGCGCAACCGGCGTTTTTCACGCCCACGCGCACGCCCGCGAACGGACGATCGGCTTTCGCCATGATGTCCTTGATGCGGGCGGCAGCGGCATCGCTGAGCCGCATGACCTGAGGTCTCGGCCGGGCGGTGGCCATTTCGTATCTCCTATCGTTCCGGCTTCAAGGGCCGAAAAACGGAATCTACGCGTATCATAGCTCAAAAAGCGCAAGTAATGCTTTAATATTCATCTAAAGTGCGAAAGAGCCTATCGCAACTCACCACATATTGAGCGTTAACCGGGCTTCGTCGGACATCCGGCTCTGATCCCAGGGCGGATCCCACACGATATTGACCTTGGCGCCGCTGATCCCCGGCACGCTCGCAACCGCATTTTCGACCATGATTGGCAGTTCCGCGGCCGAGGGACAATTCGGCGTGGTCAGAGTCATATCGATCGTGACCATTTTGTCGTCGGCGATATCGACTTTATAGATCAGGCCAAGCTCGTAAATGTCGGCTGGAATTTCCGGATCGAAAACGGTTTTGATCGCGGCCACGATGCCGTCGGTCAGCTGCGTCAATTCGGCCTCCGGCAACGCGGACGGATTCGCGATCACGGGAGCTTCGGGTTTCGTGTCGTGGGCGTCGTCGGTCATGCGAAAATGTCCTGTGCCTTGACCAGTGCGCGTGCCAGGCCGTCAACTTCCTCGCGCGTATTGTAGAGCGCAAAAGAGGCGCGGCAGGTCGCCGTAATACCATATCGGGCGAGCAACGGCATTACGCAATGGGTGCCGGCGCGCACCGCGACACCTGCGCGGTCAATGATGGTTGCCACGTCATGCGGATGCGCACCCTTCAGCTCGAACGACACTATCGGGCCCTTATCCTTGGTCGTGCCGATGATGCGTAAGGAATTGATTTCGCGCAGCCGTTCGTGGGCGTAGCTGACCAAGCCCGTCTCGTGGGTGCGGATGCGAGGTTTTCCGATGGAATTGACGTAGTCGATGGCAGCACCGAGCCCGATCGCCTGCACGATCGAGGGGGTGCCGGCCTCGAACTTGTGGGGCGGATCGCCGTAGGTCACGCGGTCGGTAGAGACTTCGCGGATCATCTCGCCACCGCCGTTGAACGGCGGCATGGCGGCAAGATGCGCATACTTACCATAGAGCACGCCGATGCCGGTCGGCCCATACAGCTTGTGACCGGTGAAAACGTAAAAATCGCAGTCGATGGCCTGCACATCGATATCAAGATGCACGGCACCCTGCGCGCCATCGACTAGCACGGGGATGCCGCGCGCACGCGCGAGGCGCGTGACTTCTTTCACCGGCACCACAGTGCCCAACGCGTTCGACATCTGCGTGATCGCGACGAGCTTGGTGCGAGGGTTGAGGAGTTTTTCAAACTCGTCGAGCAGGAAATTTCCCTCGTCGTCGACCGGCGCCCATTTGATGACCGCACCGTAGCGTTCGCGCAGGAAATGCCAGGGCACGATGTTGGAATGGTGCTCCATGATCGAGAGCACGATTTCGTCGCCGGCCTTTATGCGTTCGCGGCCAAAGGTATAGGCGACAAGGTTGATCGCCTCGGTGGCGTTGCGGGTGAAGATGATTTCTTCCGAGCGCGATGCGTTGAGAAAACCGCGCACTTTCTCGCGCGCGCCTTCGTAAGCCTCGGTTGCGGCGTTGGCAAGAAAATGCAGGCCGCGATGCACGTTGGCGTATTCAGAGGTATAGGCCTGCTGCAAACGATCGAGCACCGCATTCGGCTTCTGCGCGGATGCGGCGTTGTCGAGATAGACAAGCGGCTTGTCATAGATTTTCTTGGACAAAATGGGAAAATCGGAGCGCACGCGCGCCACGTCGTAAGTGCCATTTGTCACGGCGGGATGCATGATCCTACACCCTCGCGCTCAGCCATGACGCCACCTGGCCCAATAGCGCATCGCGAAGTCCGGCGTGCTCAATGCCTTCGATTGCCTCTCCAACAAAAGCCTGCACCAACAGCGCTTCGGCCTCCTTTTCAGGAATACCGCGCGCCATGAGGTAAAATTTCAAGTCCTCATCGAGCGCGCCGGTGGTCGCACCGTGGCCGCATTGCACATCGTCGGCAAATATTTCGAGCTCGGGCTTGTTGTCGGCCTCGGCGTCCTCCGAGAGCAGCAGAGCCTGCGTCATCATCTTGGCATCGGTCTTCTGCGCATCCGGACGCACGATGATCTTGCCCTGAAATACGCCGCGGCTCTCGTCATCGAGCACGGTCTTGAATACTTCACGGCTCTGGCATCCGCCAACCTTGTGATCGAGCACCAACGTATTATCGGCGTGCTGCTTTCCCTTGAGCAGGCTCGCCCCGCGAATGCCGGCAAGGGCGCCCTCCCCGTCAAACCGCATGAAAATCTGGTTGCGTACCACTGCGCCGCCGGTGATGAAGGAAAAATCGTTGAAGCGCGCGCGCGTTCCGATCGACGCCATCATCGATGAAATATGCACGGCGTCGCCTACGCCGCCGAAAATCTTGACGTGGTCGACATGCGCCTCGTTCCCGACCACGAGCTCGAGCACCGCGTTGACCTGATACGCGTTCTTGTATTCGTGGCTTTCGACCAGCATGGCGCGCGCGTCCTGCTCGATCACCACAAGCGATCGGCTGAAGACGGAGGCCGGTTTGTCACCGGAGGCGGTGAAGACAAGAAGGACCGGCCGCTCGACCGTGGAGCCCGCGGCCACGCGGACGAGCGCACCATCGGTCATCAACGCGGTGTTGAGCGCGATGGCGCCATCGCCATCGGACGGCACGACTTTGCCGAAATGCGCAGTTATGAGCGCGTCGCCACCCGCGAGCGCGTCATGCATCGAGCGGATCGTGAGACCTTTTTCAAGCCCCGAGAGATCGGAAAGTTCGGGGACGAATGCTCCATCGATGAAGACGATACGGCGCGCGTCCATGGCGGCGAGCAATTGGCCGGCATTCTTAGCTTGCGCGCGGGACGCTGCACTGGGCGCGCCGGCGAGTGGTTTTGCGTCGTGCATCAACGTGCGCAAATCCGTGTATTTCCATTCCTCGATGCGCCGGTGCGGTAAGCCTTGCGCGTCGAAGTGGCGGAACGCCGCCTCGCGCAGGGCCTGAATTTTCCTATCGCCAGGGAGATTGGGCTTTGCGGACGCATACGCTTTCGCGAGCGTCAACTCCGCCTCAGTCTTCGCCGATAGGACGTTGGCGTTCATGGTCACGCCGCCTCGTCCTGATATTGCGCATAGCCGGTGGCTTCGAGCTCAAGCGCGAGCTCCTTGCCGCCGGTTTTGACGATGCGGCCGCGCGAGAGCACCTGCACCACGTCCGGCACAATATGATTCAACAGCCGCTGATAATGGGTGATGACAACGAAGGAGCGGTCGGGCGAGCGCAGCCGGTTGACGCCCTCGGAGACGATTTTGAGCGCGTCGATGTCGAGGCCGGAATCGGTCTCATCAAGGACCGCAAGCCGCGGTTCGAGCAGAGCCATTTGCAGAATTTCATTGCGCTTTTTCTCGCCGCCCGAGAAGCCGACGTTGACGCCGCGCCGGAGCATGTCGGTGTCGATTTCAAGATGGGCCGCTGCCGCGCGTACGGTCTTTAGGAATTCAGGCGTCGACAGTTCCACCAAGCCGCGCTTCTTGCGCTGCGCATTGAGCGCGGTGCGCAGGAAGGTCATGGTCGCCACGCCGGGGATTTCGAGCGGATATTGAAACGCGAGGAACAGGCCCTTGGCCGCGCGCTCATCGGGCTGGAGGTCGAGCAAATTCTCGCCGTCGAGTCTGATCTCGCCCTGGGTCGGCTGGTAGCCATCCTTGCCGGCCATCACATAGGCAAGCGTGGACTTGCCCGAACCGTTCGGACCCATGATGGCGTGCACCTCGCCCTTGTTCACGACGAGATCAAGACCATTGAGAATCTGCTTGCCGTCGACCGTAACGTGCAGGTTCTTGATTTCCAACATTGGCACGCGTGCAATTCCTTTCACGTTTTCACAAACTGAAATGCGAGATGATCTCGGAGATCAGCTCACTTTTCATGACGTCCAGCTGATCGGGACGCGCGGGACCCAACGACTTGCCGTTGACGTCGATTTCGCCCTGCTCCCCCACCACGATCATCATTCCATCAGCGTAGACGCCGACCTCCGGCTTCTCGAGCAGGATGCGTGCCCCGTCGAATGCCGCACGTACCCCGTGGGCTTTCAGTTTCTTCGACGACGTCAGATCCGACTCGTAAAATCCCTTCAGGAACGCGCAGGATTGCTGATGCCTCACCTGGCGCTCGGCATTTTCCTTGGTGCGCTTCTCTTCGAGTTCCGCAATCGCTTGATCAAGTGCCGACATCAAAATTCCCGCCGGCGCTCAGCCGACCGACCCCTCCAGGCTGATCGAGATGAGCTTTTGCGCTTCGACCGCGAATTCCATGGGAAGCTGCTGCAGCACATCCTTGACAAAACCGTTGACCACCAGCGCGATCGAGTCTTCCTTCGATAGTCCGCGCTGCATGCAATAGAACAGCATGTCATCTGAAATCTTCGAGGTGGTGGCTTCGTGCTCGAAGACGGCGGAAGAATTTTTCGCTTCGATATAGGGCACGGTGTGTGCGCCGCACTTGCCGCCGATCAGGAGCGAGTCGCAATTGGTGAAGTTGCGCGCACCCTTGGCGCGCCGGTGCGCCATGACCTGACCGCGATAGGTGTTGTTGGAATGGCCTGCGGCGATGCCCTTGGAGATGATGCGGCTCGAGGTGTTCTTGCCTAGGTGAAGCATCTTGGTGCCGGAATCGACCTGCTGATGGCCATTCGAAATCGCGATCGAATAGAATTCGCCGTTTGAATTGTCGCCGCGCAGGATGCAGCTTGGATATTTCCAGGTGATGGCCGAGCCGGTCTCGACCTGGGTCCAGGAAATCTTCGAGCGATGGCCGCGGCAATCGCCGCGCTTGGTGACGAAATTATAAATACCGCCCTTGCCCGAGGCGTCGCCGGGATACCAGTTCTGAATGGTGGAATATTTGATCTCCGCGTCATCGAGCGCGACCAACTCGACTACGGCTGCGTGGAGCTGGTTCTCGTCGCGCATAGGCGCGGTACAGCCTTCAAGGTAGCTCACGTAGGAGCCCTTGTCGGCGATGATCAGCGTGCGCTCGAACTGGCCGGTGTTCTTCTCGTTGATACGGAAATAGGTGGAGAGCTCCATCGGGCAGCGCACGCCCGGCGGAACGTAGACGAACGAGCCGTCGGAGAACACGGCGGAGTTCAGCGTCGCGAAGAAATTGTCGGAGATCGGCACCACCGTGCCGAGATATTTCTTCACCAGATCAGGATGCTCGCGCAGCGCCTCGGAGATCGGCATGAAGATCACGCCGGATTTTTTGAGCTCGGCCTGGAAGGTGGTCGCGACCGACACGGAGTCGAACACCGCATCGACCGCGACGCGCCGCTCGCCCGCGGGCCGCTCGACGCCGGCAAGGATTTCCTGCTCGCGCAGCGGAATGCCGAGCTTCTCGTAAGTTCTCAGAATTTCCGGATCGATTTCGTCAAGCGACTTCGGCCCCGCCTTCTTTTTGGGAGCGGAATAATAGTAGAGGTCCTGATAATCGATCGCGTTGTAGCTCACGCGTGCCCAGGTCGGCTCGCGCATGGTGAGCCAGCGGCGATAGGCGTCGAGCCGCCACGCCAGCATCCACTCAGGCTCGTTCTTCTTGGCCGAGATGAAGCGAACGGTGTCTTCGCTCAGGCCCTTGGGGGCCTTGTCGGATTCGATATCGGTGACGAACCCATACTTGTATTGGTCCACGTCGATGCGGCGTACCCGCTCGATCGTGTCTTGCACGGCCGGCATTCTTCCCTCCGCTCACGGTTTCAAGGACCGCGGGTTGGAATGGTTATGATCGGTTCGGTTCTATTCTGCCATGAGTTTTTGGAACCGTTCTAGGCGGCGATCTCGTTTCCCTTATATAGGGCTCCGGCGAGCTTACCCCAAGCGCGGAGAAATGCCGAAACCTCTGATTCTGTCGTAGAATAGCCGAGGCTGACCCTTACGGCCCCGCGGGCGAGCTTGGGCGGGACCCCCATGGCGGCGAGCACATGAGAGGGCGCGACCTTGCCGGAGGAGCAGGCGGAGCCCGATGACACGGCGACCCCTTCCAAATCAAAGGCAATGACGGCGGTTTCGGCCTTCATGCCGGGGGCCGCAAACAGGGTGGTATTGGGCAGCCGGGGCACTTCCGATCCGAAAATGACGGCCTTGGGATGAATGCGCTTGATCTCGGCTTCGAGCCGATCGCGCATCGCCGCCATATGCGTGGATTCCACTGCGAAAGCCGCCATCGCGGCTGCCGCTGCGGAGCCGAAACCGGTGATGCCGGGGACATTTTCCGTGCCGGCGCGCTGGCTGCGCTCCTGACCGCCTCCTTTAAGCTGAGGCTCGATATGCAGGTCCGAGCGTTTGATGAGCGCGCCGACACCCTTGGGTCCGCCCAGCTTGTGCGCAGAAATGGTGAGAAGATCGGCTTTCAGTGCACTGAAATCGCATGAAATTCGCCCGGGTCCCTGGATCGCGTCGACATGCAATAGGCCACCCGCTGCATGAATCATTTCGGCGGCTTGCGCGACCGGCTGGACGACCCCGGTTTCATTGTTGGCCAGCATGATGGAAATCAATGGCCGATGACCTGCTTTCGAAAGCTCCGCGAGCCGCTGTTCAAGGTTATCCAATTGCACTTGGCCGTAAGCACTTACAGGAATCTCCTCAACAAACGATTCCGGCAAGAACCGCCCGCCCGCACGCACTGAGGGATGTTCGATCGCAGAAACCAGCAGGTGATCGCGAGGGGCCTTCCGCTGGCCGGCCTCGATGCCCGGCGTGAGCGCTAGCATGTTGGCTTCGGTGCCGCCGGAGGTGAAAATCACGTCCTGCGGTGGCACTCCAACCAGACCAGCGACCTGTTCGCGCGCATACTCAATGAGCCGCCGCGCGGCGCGGCCCTGGGCGTGGACCGAAGACGGGTTTCCGACGACATCGATGGCCGCCAGCATGGCTGCGCGGGCTTCTTGTCGCAGCGGCGCGGTCGCGTTCCAGTCGAAGTACACAGACATCACGCTTTGATCCCGTTCCGGAGGGCTTTCACGTATGCTCTACGGCAACCGCCAGCCTACTCAATCTTCTTGCTTTTGGCCCCTGCAACCATGGTAGAAAACGGCCCATCACTCCCGGCGGTTGGCGCATTCGGCGCCAACGTAGCCTCAGAAATATTCTAATAGATACAGGCAGTTACGTCAGCCCCCGATTGCCGTCAAGGGCACCCTAACTCTCTGCTGCTGCGCGCATGCAAAATCGGCGGCTTTTTTCGGAATCCACCAGTCGAGGTCTACACCGCATGCCTGAGGTCATCTTCACTGGTCCCGCCGGCCGCATCGAAGGCCGTTACCATCCGGCGCCGCAGAAGAACGCCCCGATCGCCATTGTGCTGCATCCACATCCGCAATTCGGCGGCACGATGAATCACCAGATCGTCTACCAGCTCTATTACACGTTCGTGCATCGCAGTTTTGCGGTCGTGCGCTTCAATTTCCGCGGCGTCGGGCGCAGCCAAGGCAATTTCGATCACGGACAGGGAGAACTTTCGGATGCAGCTTCGGCGCTCGATTGGGCGCAGTCGATCAATCCGGAAGCGCGCAGCTGTTGGATCGCCGGTTTTTCGTTCGGCGCCTGGATCGGTATGCAACTCTTGATGCGGCGACCGGAGATCGAGGGTTTTATTTCGGTCGCACCGCCAGCAAACCTTTATGATTTTTCTTTCCTCGCGCCCTGCCCGTCATCGGGTCTTATCATTCACGGGGACAAGGATGCCGTCGTGCCGCCCAAAGACGTCACGGGCCTGGTCGACAAGCTCAAAACTCAAAAGGGCATCGTGATCGAACAGAAAGTCATTCCCGGCGCCAACCATTTCTTCGATGGCAAGGTCGAGCCGCTGATGACTGCGGTCAACGCCTATCTCGACAAGAGGATCAAGGTCGAGCGCCGAGACTGACGCGCGCACCGCCAACAAGTCATTGCCAATAAAATTACGTCTGCACGGCGATAGGGCTGCCGATCGTCAGTACCAGTAGCGCCGCCGATAATACGGACGGCCGTAATAGTACCGCGGACCGTAGTAGTAGGGCGCGGGTCCGTAATAAACCGGCGGGCCGGACTCGATATATCCGGGGCCGGGGCCGGGCACAGCCTGATACGACATGCTCAGTCGGCTGGGAACACGGCCGCTCATGTCGAGTGCGGTCTGAATTGCGAAGCCGCTCTTCCCCTGCCAGCTGACCTCACACCATCCGTCCTTGCAATTGTTGGCGTCGACCAGGCTTCCGCCGGGAATTCGGGTTACGATTTCATTCGTTGTCCCCGGTCCCGAGCGCATGTTCACGTTCGACGCGACATATGCGGGGGCTGCCACAGCGTAGGTGGCGGAAAGCACGGCAAGCGTGCCGACGCAAAGTGCTAGCGGTGCAAGCTTCATTGCATCACCTCTACGATTCTCATTGATCCTCATTCTGCCCCGTGGGGCGATTTAATCATAACAAACTAGGTCTTCAAATGGGCGAAAGTGGGTCGGCAACGAGGCTTGACATGATCACTCGACCGCCTTGGTGCCAGAATCCTTGATCACTTTAGCCCATAACGCGACCTCCGCGCGGTAAAAAGCCAAGTATTCCTCAGGACTGCTGCCGATCGCTTCATAGCCATCGCGGGCGAAGGCCTCGCGCAGTCCTGGATCGCGCAGGATTTTCGCGATCTCGCTCGACAGGCGATTGACGATGTCTTTCGGCACACCGGCGGGCGCAAGGACGCCGGCCCAGGTTCCCGACACAAAATTCGGCACGCCCGATTCCTCCATCGTCGGCACTTCAGGCGCAGCGGGCATTCGCTGTTTGGCCGTGACGGCAATCGCCTTGAGATTGCCGGCGCGCACTTGCGGAATTAATGGCCCAACCACGTCGAACATTAGATTGATCTGTCCGCTGATCGCATCTTGCAGCGCAGGGGATGTGCCCTTGTAAGGCACGTGCACCATCGAGATGCCGACTCGCGACTTGAACATCTCCATGGTCAAATGCGCGGCGGCGCCGACACCGCTCGAGCCAAAGTTTAACTTGCCAGGATTGGCTTTGGCGTACGCGATCAGCTCTTTGATATTGTTTGCAGGCAAGGAAGGATGCGCGACCATGAGCAGGGGCGCGATGCTCATGAGCGAGACATAGGTGAAATCTTTGAAAGGATCGAATGGCAATTTCGTACTAAGCGTGGCGTTCGTCGCATGGGCCGCGATGACGGTGCCAAAGGTGTAACCGTCGGGCGGCGCCTTGGCGACGAGATCCGCGCCGATCACACTGTTGGCGCCGGGGCGATTTTCAATGACAATGGTCTGGCCGAAGACATCTGCGAGCTTTTGCGTCACCCGGCGCGTGACGATATCGGTGTAGCCGCCGGGCGTGTAGGGAACGATCCAACGGATGGGCTTTGACGGCCAGCCTTGAGCGAAGGCGCCAGAGTCAAAGCAAAACAATCCCAAAGCGATGATTGATCCGACAAGTCTGTATACGGACTGGGCCACGACAACCTCCCCCACATCGCTCCGATCGCGCGCAAGACGCGACTTGTTTTCCTCCTACGGGCGATCTTATTGAGCGTCAGGCTGCCCCTTTTTGACCATATCCACAAGATGGATCGCGTGCCCGGGAGACGGCGCGAATGGCGCACCGAATTTCCCGCGAGCGGCAGAGTTAATGCCAAGTAAACATTAGAGCCGCATGGCGCGCATTGCCGTGCTCAGCCAATAAGCAAGAAAGTAATCAAATTCAGGCATAACTCGGCAAAGCTCAAACGCAATGCGGGCTGCCGGGATGCGAGAAAGTCGCCTATTCAAATGGCTCAGCGCCTGTGCGCAAACCACAACCTATCTTGGTGTGGTGATGATTGGCGTCATCTGGAGTAGCGCGTTTTTTCTTGCCAACGAGAAACACGAATACGCCTTCGAAAATGCGCAGCGGCAAGGCAATAATCTGGCTCGCATATTTGCGGAGTATATCTCGCGGGTCGTCAACGGCACCGACAGTCAGTTACTTGTGTTGCGAGAATTGTACCAAAATAATTCTCAAGTCGCCGACATTTCGCGTTTGGTCAACAACGCAAAATTCAAAAACGATTTGGCAACACAATTTGCGCTGGCTGGTCCAGATGGATACATGCTGTATTCCAGCGTCGGCCCTATCACTGCACCCATCAATATCGGCGATCGTTCGCATTTCCTTGCTCACGTCAATTCGCCGACTGACGAACTTTATGTCAGCATCCCTATTGTCGGTCGCGTTTCCGGCAAATCGACGATCAATCTGACGCGCCGCCTCACAGCGCCGGATGGGTCATTTGCCGGCATCATTATCGCGTCACTCGATATCGAAAGGCTCGAAGATTTTTACAACTCAATCGATGTCGACAAAGCTGGTATAATTTCTCTCGTTGGATTTGACGGGATCATCCGCGTTCGCAGCGCGCGCGACTCGCAAGCGAGGCAATTTGTCGGCCAACCGGCCGGCAACACCATATTGTTCGAACGATATCGTGAATTTCCCTCGGGAAGTTATTGGAATTCCGCCAACGTCACACGCCAGTTCGAGGACGTTCGCCGGCTCATTTCATATCGGGTGCTCGACGGGCTTCCGCTCATCGCCGTTGTTGGCCTCGCGGAAGCCGACATTTTCCAAAAATCTGAGGCCGAAACAAATCAATACTACAAGATAACGATCATTCTCACGGCATTCGTGCTGATCGTGATGGGATTCGGCGTGATACGGCAAATGAAGCTGTCATCCGCCACGGATGAAAGTGAACGAGCTAAGCGATCGATTGAGCACTCCAACATTTCGCTCGAGCAGACCAATGCACGATTTGATACGGCGCTCGAAAACATGACGCATGGCCTTTGCATGTTCGATAACGCCAAACGTCTGCTGGTTTGCAATCGTCAATATGCCAATCTGTACCAATTGCCGTTGGCCTTGCAAAAAGTTGGGACGCCGCACGAGGCCATCATCACACATCGCATCATGAATGGGATTTTGAAGGGAGGAAGCAATGCGAATGCGGTGGAAAAGAAACTCGATGCGTTAAGTCAACTTCCCTCCGACGAACCTTCGGCCCGTATTGATGAGTTTGCCGATGGGCGCCTGATCCGTGTCATTCGCCAACCGATGGAAGGCGGCGGCTGGGTTGCGACGCATGAGGACATCACGTCGCAGAAGCGGACTGAAATGCAGATCATCCATATGGCGCGTCACGATATCTTGACGGGCCTCGCCAACCGCGCGGTCCTGTTGGAGAAGGTGAAGGAAGCGCTGGCGCGCAACCGGCGCAACGGCGAGGTCTTCACAATTTTCATGCTCGACCTCGATCGATTCAAAGGGGTCAACGATACGCTTGGCCATCACGTCGGCGATGAGCTTCTCAAGGAAGCTGCGCGGCGATTAAAACTGTCGCTGCGCGAATCCGACACGCTGGCGCGCCTGGGCGGAGATGAATTCGCGATCATTCAGACAAACGAGCCTGAGCAGCGCGAAGCCGCAATCGCAATGGCGATCAGGATTATCGACAACCTCAATGAGACATTTGAAATCGAAGGGAACAAATTAAACATCGGAACCAGCATCGGAATCGCGCTTGGCCCCGAAGACGGCACCGATTCCGATGAACTGATGAAAAAGGCCGACATGGCGCTCTACAAGGCCAAGGCCGATGGGCGAAACGGCTATTCGTTCTTTGATCCGGCGATGACCGCGCAAGCCAATGCGCGCCACCATATGGAGAAGGATCTTCGCCGGGCTATTTCGAACGAGGAGTTCGAGCTTCACTATCAGCCCGTGGTCGACGTCAAGACACGCAGGATCTGCGGGGTAGAGGCATTGGTCCGTTGGCGCCACCCGGAAAAGGGGCTCATTAGCCCGCTGGAGTTCATTCCCCTTGCGGAAGAGACCGGCCTCATCGTTCCGCTCGGAGAATGGGTGCTGCAGCAAGCTTGCGCCGATGCCGTGAGCTGGCCCTCGCGCGTCAAGGTGGCGGTGAATCTGTCGTCCGTGCAGTTCAAGAAGGGCAATCTGCTGGACGTGATTTTATGCATTCTGGTGGAAACCGGACTGACGCCGCAGCGACTGGAACTTGAGATCACAGAAACCGTCCTGTTCGAAAACGAAGGGACAAACGTGACGATGATGCATCAGATCAAAAACCTCGGCATCTCGATCGCACTGGATGATTTCGGAACCGGATATTCGTCGCTCAGTTATTTAACGATGTTCCCGTTCGATAAAATCAAGATCGACAAGTCGTTCACGCTCAACATGACAAGGAACCCGGCGAGCGCCGCGATCATCGCAGCCGTGCTGTCGCTCGGACGCAGCCTCGGCATCGCCACCACGGCAGAGGGCGTGGAAACACAGCAAGAATTTCGGTCGCTGCAAGCGTCCGGCGTGAATTTTGTACAGGGCTTTCTATTTAGCCGGCCGCGTCCGGTGTCAGAGATCGATTTCGATAAAATCTATGATTTGGAAACCCTTGATGTCGACCGCGAAAGCAAAATTGCCGATGTGGCCTAGCCAACAACGCATGCGCGCCGATTGCGCCGTGACGGACGGCCATCTAGGGATGAGCGCGCCATGACCGTGCAGAAAAATCTGATTGACGAACTCGAAATTGCCATTTCGCATAAGGATATTGCGCATCGCGCCGAGACACTGCGACGCCTGACCGATCTGTTCGTTTTGGGATCCACAAAGTATTCGGGCAAGCAGATTGCCTTGTTCGATGATGTGATGAGCCGGCTTGTCGACGAAGTCGAAGTGTCCGCGCGCGCGGCTTTCGGACACCGGTTGGCAAATGTTCCCAACGCACCGCCAAGGATCATGCGCGAGCTTGCACTCGACAATGCGATCGAAGTGGCCGGGCCAGTCTTGGCCCATTCGGAACAGATCGACAATGGGACGCTGATCGAAGGCGCCAAAACCAAGAGTCAGGATCACCTACTGGCGATATCGCGGCGCAAGACCCTCACAGAAGATGTGACGGACGTGCTGGTCGACCGCGGCAACAGGCAAGTGGCATTGAGTACGGCGAAGAATCCAGGGGCGGCGTTTTCGGAGTTCGGCTACTCGACACTGGTTCGCAGATCAAAAGATGACGACAAGCTGGCGCTGTGCGTGTGGTCGCGCGCGGGCATTCCTCGGCAGCACCTGCTGAAGTTGTTCGCCGAGGCGTCGGAATCGGTGCGGCTCACGCTCGAGGCGACCGACCGGCGCAAGGCTGCGCTGATCCGGGAGATGGTCGCGCGGGCGTCAAACGAGATCCAAACAACGGCGCGTGAGGATTCGAACGGATATTCGGTGGCCTATTCCCATGTGCAGTGCCTGCACAAAGCCGGCAAGCTTGATGAGGCGCGACTGGCGGACTTTGCAAAGGCGGGCAAATTCGATGAATCCGCGGTGGCCCTTTCGATGCTGTGCGATCTGCCGGTCGGGCTGATCGAGCGCGCGTTCGTTCAAAACATGTCGGAACAGCTGCTGGTGCTGGCGAAGGCCATCGATCTGTCTTGGGATACAACCAAGACGCTGCTGCTGCTGCAGTCGGGACCAAATGACTCATGCGCTTCCGATTCCGAGCTCAACGAATGTTTCATGAGCTACATTCGGCTGCAGTCGGAAACCGCCAAGAAGGCCGTGCAATTCTATCGACTGCGCGAACAAGCAATGATGCCAGTTTCTCACTGAAGCGGCTCGATCCCGAAATCTTTGGCGCTTTATGTGCGTTCGGCCGGCGCACGCCGCTTATGCAAGCATCGCTGACCAGCTCAGCGCCGGTGCTGGCACCCGACATCTGGACGATGAGGATGTTCATCCCCAAATAGAGCGCACGAATGCGCAAAAGGGATGAGCCATCATGTCCATTCGACCCGTCAAAAGTATCGTCCAATCCAAACCCACCATGGAAGGCGCCGGCGTTAAGCTGCGCCGGGCCTTTGGCTTCGGCGAGACCAGCGAATTCGATCCGTTCCTGCTGCTGGATGACTTCCGCAACGACCGGCCGGAGGATTATCGCGCGGGGTTTCCGTGGCACCCGCACCGGGGCATCGAGACGATTACCTACGTGCTCGCGGGCGCGGTGGACCATGGCGACAGCCTGGGCAACCGTGGCACGATGGGCGCCGGCGACGTGCAATGGATGACGGCGGGAAGCGGCATCCTTCACCAGGAAATGCCGAAGGGCGACGCGCAGGGCCGCATGCACGGCTTCCAGCTCTGGGCCAACCTGCCCTCCGCGCTCAAGATGACCGCGCCGCGCTACCAGGACATCCCGGCCAAGGCCATTCCGGAGGTGATCGAAGACGACGGCACGCGCGTGCGTGTCGTGTGCGGCGACTTCTGGGGCAAGAAAGGTCCGGTGGAAGGTGTGGCGGCGGATCCGCGCTACCTCGACATTTTCGTTCCACCGGGCAAGCGCAAGACGCTGCCGGTAGAGCTTGGCCGCCATGCCTTCGCGTATGTATTCGAAGGCGCGGGTAGCTTTGCCGACTCCTCCAAACCGTTCGGCGTTCTGACCGAGAAGGGCACTGCGACCGGAGAGACGCTTGTGCGCGAACGCACGGGCAACCGGTCACTCGTGCTGTTCGACAGCGGCGACGAGGTGACGGTGCAGGCCGGAGACGAAGGCATTCGCTTCCTGCTGGTCTCCGGCAAACCGATCGAGGAGCCGGTGGCGTGGTATGGACCGATTGTGATGAACACGGACGCGGAACTGCAAAAAGCCGTCATCGAATTGCGCGACGGGACATTCATCAAGCGCAGCTAAAAGCGCGGCACGGTCCGTCAGGGCCTAGCCACCACTCCGCCACGCATCGGCTTTGGCGCGCCGCTGGTGGTCGGAAATGTAATCGGCAAGTCGCGCAGGCAACGCACCGCCAGAAACGCGAAAGCCTGCGCCTCGAGCGCGTCCGCCGACCAGCCAACTTCTTCGGCTGTCTCCACCGTTGCAGGCGCAAGGCGCGCGGCGAGCATGCGCATCAGTGTGCGGTTGCGCGCGCCACCGCCGGCAACAATCCAGGCGCGCGGCGGTTCCGGCAGATGCGGCACGATGCGCGCGACCGCCGTCACCGTTAACGCCGAGAGAGTCGCCGCGCCGTCGGCGACCGAGAATCCCGGCAGTCCGATGTTGGCAAACGCAAAAGCATTGCGATCGAGCGATTTCGGCGGCGGCTTGTCGAAGAACGCATCATTGAGCACGCGCGCGATGAAAGCTTCGTCGGGCTTGCCGCCGGCCGCCGCGTCGCCGTTGTCGTCATAGGGTGCTCCGGTGCGCGCGCGCATGAAATCATCAATCAGCGCGTTGCCTGGCCCGGTGTCGGAGGCGATCGGATCGGGCCCACCATCGACAAAGGTGACGTTGGCGACGCCGCCGATATTGAGCACCGCCACCGGATGCGGGCGTTCGATGGTGCTTACGATGGCGCGGTGAAACACCGGAACGAGCGGCGCGCCCTGCCCGCCCGCAGCAACGTCGGCGGCACGAAAGTTCTGCACCACTTGTATGCCGAGACGCTTTGCCAGCGATGGCCCGTCGCCGATCTGGATGGTGAGCTTGTTCTGCGGCCGGTGGAGCACAGTCTGGCCATGAAAGCCGACGACGTCGATGTCCTCGGGCGAAATATTGTTTTCGGAAATCAACCGCTCGACCGCCTCGGCGTGCGTGCGTGTCACCAGGGTCTCAGCCTCGGCGAGCACACCCGGCCGCGCGGTACGTTCGGTGAGCGGCACGGCTTCGGAGAGCGCGCGGCGCAGAAGCGCCCGCTCGGGCTCGCTATAGGGCCGGTAGAATGTCGGTCCGAAGGACTCGATACGCTCGCCGTCGGTGCCGATGAGGGCTGCGTCCACTCCGTCAAGCGAGGTCCCGCTCATCAGCCCAATTGCACGCATTACATCCACGCGGTTGCGCCCCCGGCGCGTTTTTCCTTTTGGAGCATGATCTTGCCCGAATTCCGGTCCCCACTTTTCGGGATCATGCTTTTCTGAGCATGATCTTGTCCGACCTTCCTTCGCTCGCCGAAGCGGGCTTCGCGAAGGCGGGAAACAGGTTCCCGCTTTTCGGGATCATGCTCTAAGTTGAATCTCTTGCGAGAAATGTTACACCACCGCCTGCGAGAGGTAGCCGATGCGCGCCTATAAATCGGACTTTCTTAATATCCTGGCAAGCCGCGGCTTCATTCACCAAGTCTCGGAGCCGGACGCGCTTGACGCGTTGGCGAAGTCCAAGACCATCACCGCCTACATCGGTTTCGACTGCACGGCGGCTTCGCTGCATATTGGCTCGCTCTTGCCGATCATGATGCTGTACTGGCTGCAGCAAACCGGCCATCGGCCGATCGCACTGATGGGCGGCGGGACCACGCGCGTGGGCGATCCTTCAGGCAAGGACGAAAGCCGCAAGGTGCTCACCGACGAGGTCATTGCTGAAAATCTCAAAGGGATCGGCGCGATCTTTGCCAAATTTCTTAAATTCGGCGCCGGTCCGTCCGATGCCGTCATGGCCAACAACGCCGACTGGCTCAATTCGCTCAACTACATCGATTTCCTGCGTGATGTCGGCCGGCATTTTTCGGTCAATCGCATGTTGGCTTTTGATTCGGTGAAAATGCGCCTGGATCGCCAGCAGGAGCTTTCGTTCCTGGAATTCAATTACATGATCCTGCAGGCGTATGATTTCGTCGAACTCTACAAGCGCGAAAAATGCGTGCTGCAAATGGGCGGCTCCGATCAGTGGGGCAATATCATCAACGGCATCGATCTCGGCCGGCGAATGGAGAGCGCGCAGCTGTTCGCACTCACGGCGACTCTCATCACCACGTCCTCGGGCGCCAAAATGGGTAAGACCGCGGCCGGCGCGATATGGCTCGATGCCAATCTGCTCTCGCCCTATGACTTCTGGCAGTTCTGGCGCAACACCGAGGACGGCGACGTCGCGCGATTCCTAAAACTGTTCACACTGCTGCCACTCGACGAGATCGGGCGGCTTGCCGCGCTCAAAGGGGCGGAACTCAACGAGGCAAAGAAAGTGCTCGCAACGGAAACGACTGCGCTGGTGCACGGGCGCGCGGCGGCCGATCAGGCGGCCGAGACCGCCCGCAAGACCTTCGAAGAAGGCGCTCTCGCCGAAACGCTGCCGACGGCGAATGTTCCACGTTCCATTCTTGAGAGTGGGCTAAGTGTTTTAGAGGCCTATGTGCTGCTACATCTGGTAGTTTCGAAAGGTGAGGCACGGCGTCAAATTAATAACGGCGGCTTAAAGGTCAACGATGCCACCGTGACCGACGAGAAAATGACACTGACGTTGAAGGACCTGACGCCCGAAGGCGTCATCAAGCTGTCGCTCGGCAAGAAACGCCACGTTCTGCTCAAGCCGATCTAGCGGATCAGCGGGCGACTTCCACCGGCACCGGCACCGCACGGCTGTTTTCGTTGGTGGCAGGAAATTCAAAAAATTTGCGGAGAATTCCCGGCGCGAGCGCGGAAGCCGGATTGACGCGAAGCATCGGCTGGCCAGGCGTACCGACCACCTCGTAAGTGATTCCGAATACGCCGGTATTGCTGTTTCCGCCGCCGAGGAAAAGTCCGACGATTGGAACGTGCAGCAACAAGTTGTTGAGCGTATAGAGCGGCACGAATGTGCCGCGCAGGTGAACTTCGTCGCGTTGATATTCGATGCTGCCGTCGATCGTTGCGCCGATGACGGGACCACGCACAACGCCGTCACGGATAGTAAGCTTGCCTGGCGTGCGGGTAAACTCCACGTTCAGCGATGTGAATTGGATATTGTCGCGCGGCACGGCCTGCGCATTAGGCAGCACGCCTTCCAGTTCGCGTTCCCCGCGAATGCTGAAATCGCGAATATTCATGGAGCCTTCTTGCGGTACGAGGCTGGCGCTGGGCGGATCCATCACGACCCATAAGTGGCCGCCATTCATCCGCGGGTAGGTATCGGTGAATCGCAATAGCGCACCGGCGTCGTTGGTGTCGAGATAGAGCACTTGGCCGTTGCCGTTGCGGCCGCGCTGCTCACGCAAGTCGCGCATGTCAGCTTTAAGGGGTGTGTCGCGACCGAGCGTGGCGTTAAGCGCAAAGGTACGGATCTGGCCGCCGCGGCGCGTCATTTTCATTTCAACGCTACGTAGCGCCTCGCCGAGATGGCCGAGCACCCTGCTCACCTTAATGTCGAGATCGAGATCGCGCTGGGCTTTTTGTTTCGGATCGGATGCGCCGGAAATCGATGACTTGACGAAACTGCGCCCGTCGAAAATTTCGCCGCGCATGACGACGTGCAGCGAGCCGTCGGGTCCGCGGTCGGCCTTTAGACTGGCTTTGTCACCTTCGGTCAGGCCGAATACTGGAAAATTCACGGACGACAACTCATGGGAGGAGTCGACTTCGATGGCGCCGCGCAGCGTTGCGCCGGAACCGTCGACGAAAATATCCTCAAAGCGCGTCGACTGATCGCGACTGATCAGCGCGAATGATGCGCGAACCGGCCAACCGGACGGCTTGACCCATCCCGGCAGCAAGTTATCGATCTTGGCTGCAGTCAGATCGGCTTCGACTGTAAACTTGTTGTCGCGCTCATTCGCCGCGACGCGGCCGCTAATCTTGACGGGTATCGGGCCGCTGACTGCGCCACCGAGTTCGAAGCCGAGCCGCGCACGGGCGGCTTCGTCGAGCGTCGCCTGAATGCGCACTTCGGGTTCGGGCTCGCCGGCTGCCTTGCGGTATTCGAGCTGGGCCATCGTGCCGTTGATCTTGACGTCGCCCTTGATCTGGTAGGCCTGATTGGTGGCAGTCACCTTCAGCAAAGCGGATTCCACCTTCTGGCCCAGCAGCATTCGCTCGGCGGAGAAATTCACGAGATCCAAATTGATGTTGTAATTGACCGATGCCTTCGGCACTTCGCGCGCCAACGGCAAAGAGAGCGCGATCTGAGCGGTCACCGATCCGCGGCTGGTGGCTGGATCCAAAAATGTGCCGCCAGCGAAATCGCGCAGCTTTTCATTGTTCAGCAGTTCAGCGGTCGCAGCCACCGGGCCCTCGAGCCGGAAGCGCACGCGCGCCGGCGGCGCGTCGAGATGCATTTCCGGTATTTCGAAGACCGCGTTCGACGCAATCAGCTTGCGGCCGGGAGAGATATCGACTGTACCCTTTCCGAGTTTGACGGTGGCGGTGCGGCCGGTGACATGCGCGGTCACATCGGCGTCCCTGATCAAAGGTAATCCGTCAACCGGACGCATTGTCCCTCCGGTAATGGCGACATCGACGGCGAGGCCATCGTCGGACATCGGAGGGCCGTTTACTGGCAGCGTCGACAATGGAACGTTGAGCGCAACGTCGATGCGCTCAACCGCACCGGCGAATACATGCTGCATGATCCAGGAGCGCACACGCGGGGCGACGGTGGCCGGCCACAGCCGCTTGAGTGCGGACACGCTCATCTGGGTGCCGGCCAATCCGAGCGAGAGCTGGGGATCGTCGCGCGAGTAATCGAGATTGCCCGATATTGCGAGGCCCACATTCCTAGCGTCGTCGGTGCCGAGGTCGGCCTGTTCGAGTTCGATACGCTGTTTGCCCAGATCGTGACGAATGCGGACGCTCACCCGCTTAAGGGTTAGCGAATCGCGGTCGGGCGCGATCGGGCCAAGCACAACTGAACCACCGTTCACGACAAGCAGCATAACGCCGTCGCGTTCAAACGGCGGGGCGATTTGGGCAAACAGGTTCGCGCGATTGCTTCCGGACACAAGCTGGAAGGGCATCAGCAACGTGCGGCGGGCAATGTCCCAATTCAATGTCAGTTCCGCATAGTCGATCGGGATGTAGTCGTCGAGATTTTTCTCATCGCCCAGGTAGCCGGCAGCGACGATCTTACCTTTGATCTTCTGTGGCATTCCGTCAGGAGCAATCTCGGCCTGCAGGTCGGCGGAGATCGGCAATGTGGAATGAAACTGACCGTCGCCAAGCTGCAAGGCGAGCAGTAGGTGATCCAGCATGACGTGGCTCGCATCGAAACGAAGCGCGCGGCTCCCATCTCGCATCGGCATGAGCGACGCGCTCAGCGACCACGATCGCTCTTGGCTCTCTGAAGTTGCACTGAAAGCAATGCCGCCTTGCTCCGGCCGGGTTAAACTCAGGGTGATTTCTTTGAAGCTCCATTGCCTGCCGTTGCGCGCGTCGTCGACCACGAGACTGCCGCGTTTGACGCCAACTTCGATGAGTTCGTGACCGTCGAATCCGGTCACGTTGATCGCGGTGCCATCACGGCCGAGCGCGCCAAGGCCGTCCACCCAGCTCAGCGCGGCGGCGATGTTTTTCTCGATGTCTTGATCGGTCAATGCGGAGAAGGAAAACGAATTCGGCGTGGCCGGCTGAGTTGGCGGCAACGCCTGAGGCAGATCGGTTTGCGGAGATATGCTCACGGGCGAAACGGTCAAGAATGGACGCTTGCCGCCGGCAAAGACTTTGACCTGACCATCTGGCTCGACGCGAATTTCCATATTCGCGTCGACCAGAAGGAAACTTGCAACGCGCGGGTTGCCCAAGAGCAGACTTGTTCCGGAGATTCCGACTTCGGCACGCGGCGCGGTCGCGATCATTTCGCCATCAGGATCGCGCACGACAATGTCGCGCAGGCGGAGCGCTGTGCGTCCCTTGGCATCGCGTTCGAGGACAGTGCCGCCGACCTCGACACGATAGCGGCTGCCGAAATTCTGTTCGATCGCTGCGGTGAGCCACGGTGTGGCGACATCGAGTGTGATGGGACCGCTGGCGAGCCGCCACCACAAGCCGCCGAGGACAAGTGCTACGAGCGCGGTGGCCGTCGCCAAGCCGATGGTGAGCTTGCGCAGCAGCGGTAGCCGCCGCTTGAAACCGATTCGCAGCTTGCGGGTGATCCGGCGCTGGTGACGATACAAACCGTCATGAGTAGCGCGTGCGCGCTTGAGCCGATACGAATGCAGCATTGCTTCCAACTTCCGAAGCACTGCATCGCGCGCACTGTTATACTTGCTCGTCATGCCGGACCGGCTATCCCTTCTTCCGCCGAACTTGTCATCCACCGAACTTGTCTGGCGCCGAATTATTGCCGACCGTACCGGCAATACCGTTGGCCCGGCGGACCCCTTATCGGCTCGCCAGGACCTGACACTTCAATGACACCCTTACATTGACGCGGTGAAAACGACGAAAGGAAGGCATATGGGCGCAGAAATGGCCCTGGGCGCGAAGGCCCCGGATTTCAAACTGGCGGCGGACGGCGGCGGTAAGGTCTCGCTCGCCGACTTTCGTGGCCGCAATCTCGTACTTTTCTTCTACCCGAGGGCCGATACGCCTGGCTGCACCCACGAGGCCATCGACTTTTCTAAACTTCGGGCGGCATTTGCCAGGACCGATACGGACGTTGTCGGGGTGTCAGCAGACCCGGTCAAGGCGCAGAACGCCTTCAAAACCAAGCACGCCCTTACGGTTCCGCTCGCCTCCGACGAGACACATGGAATGCTCGAGGCGTATGGGGTCTGGGGTAAGAAATCCATGTATGGCAGGACATTTCTGGGCGTGAAACGAACTACGTATCTGATCGACGCGAAGGGCCGCATCGCGCACATCTGGAACAACGTGAAGGTCGATGGTCACGCCGAGGACGTGCTCGCCGCTGCGAAAGCGCTGTAAACGGCCGGTGCCCGTCGTACTCTTCATATTTCATGCACGTTTGATGTACCCTTGATTTACCGCGCGGATGTTTTTCCTCATCCTGTTTGGGAATTATTAACTACGCTCCGCTGATATCTCCCCCGGGATACGCCGAACCGGAACGAACCGGGCTGGCGGGGTGGAGCGTCGATGCCATACCGATTCAACTCCAGGTCTTATCGTGCCGATTCCGGCCGCATGGTCGATCCGCGCGGACTCAAGCGAAAAGAAAAGCGCGGCACGGGCTTTACGCTGCGCCATGCCGGGCATCAGTTTCGGCTTGGGCCAGTGACCTTCTGGGTCGCGGTCGGCAGTCTGGTGATCATGGCTGGCTGGTCGCTCGCGACCGGAACTTATTTTGCATTCCACGATGACGTCATCACGCGGATGATCGCGCGACAGGCCGATATGCAGTTTGCATACGAGGATCGCATCGCCGAGCTGCGAACGCAGCTTGACCGCACCACCAGCCGCCAACTCCTGGATCAGGACAAGATCGAGCAAAAACTCGAGCTTATGCTGCGCCGGCAGTCTTCGCTGGAATCGCGCACGCTCAGTCTTTTGGGCCTACCCGATGCAACACCGACCGGTTCCGTCCGCGTGACCCCTTTGCGTGGACCGCAGGTCGACTCTACGCCGGCGACACAATTAAAAGCTTCACCGATCAGCGACACGGTGATCTTCAAGGCTCCACCCGATCGTGAGGCACGACTGGAGTCGCGTGAATTGCCGGCCGCAACCGAGGTGCGTTTCGCATCCAGTCAGGTGCGCAATGGCGTCGAGAGCAAGCTCACGGCGCTGCAAGACGCGCTCAATCGTATCGAAGCCAGACAAACCTCGACACTCAACGCGATCGAAGAAGGTTATGACAACAAGGTCAAACGCATTCGCGGTGTGCTGGCCGATCTCGGCATCGACATGGGCAAGGCGCCGGGCGGAATCGGCGGACCTTTTGTACCGGTGGTGATGGCGGCCGACTCGGGAGCCTTCGAGCGGCAGTTCTATCGCATCAATATCGCGCGCGCGCATGTCGATCGCCTCACGCGCACATTGGCCAGCGTGCCGGTGCGCAAGCCGATCACCGGCGAGATCGACCTGTCGTCCGGTTTCGGCGTGCGGTTGGACCCGTTCGTGCGCGCCATGGCCATGCACACCGGCCTCGACTTCCGCAGCAGCACGGGCGACCCCGTGCGTGCGACCGCAAACGGCACGGTGACTTCGGCGGGCTGGAGCGGCGGCTATGGCCGGATGGTCGAGATCGATCACGGCAACGGATTTGCGACCCGCTACGGACATCTTTCAGAGATTCTCATAAAGCCCGGGCAGACGGTTGGGATCGGCCAGACGGTCGGCCGGGTCGGTTCAACCGGGCGCTCGACCGGACCACACCTGCATTACGAGACCCGAATTGACGGCGAGGCGGTTGATCCGCAAAAATTCCTGCGGGCGGGATTGCGGCTCGGAAACGCGCTGTAAATTTCGCCGGCGCGGCCGCTCAGGAATACCGACAAAAAATCGGGGCGACCCGCCAGAGCCGCCCCGTTTCAGTTCTGCATTTGCTCAGTCAGTCACTCAGTACTCAGCAAAACGCACCCAACAGTTAGTTATTTAGCGATTCATTTTGGTTTGCCGTTCGAACCACGATCGCCGCTACCGTCAGACCAATCGAGGCAGCCGTCGCAATCGAAATCAGCGAGAGCCACATGATCGGCATGGTCCTGTCCTCCACAATTCGCGTGCCGCCATCCCGAGTCTTTGCCCAAGTCCCGGCGGGGATCGGAGGAAGAACGCGCTTGCAGCGCGGTAGGTTCCGGCCGGTTGCAAGCATGAGCCGCCTGGAAGGCCCGCGATTTCAATCAGTGTGAATGGCTGGTTTTCGAAATGCGTTAACGAATTGCTAATTTGGCAATTCCGGCGCGATTACTCCACGTCCTCGACCTTGTCCGGGCCGCCGCCGAAAGTCTTCCGCGCAAGCTCCGCTTCCATGAATTGATCAAGATCGCCGTCGAGCACGTCGGAGGGTGTCGGCGATGTGACGCCGGTGCGAAGATCCTTCACCATCTGATAGGGCTGGAGCACGTAGGAGCGGATTTGGTGACCCCAGCCGATTTCGGTCTTGAGGGCCTGTTCAGCAATCGCTCTCTCTTCGCGTATTCTCAATTCGCGCTCGTAGAGCCGCGCGCGCAGCATATCCCAGGCCTGCGCGCGATTGCGATGCTGCGAGCGGTCGTTCTGGCAATACACCACGATGTTGGTAGGAATGTGCGTGAGCCGCACCGCGGACTCGGTCTTGTTAACGTGCTGACCGCCGGCGCCGCCCGCGCGTAACGTATCGACGCGCACATCGGATTCAGCGATGTCGATTTTGATGCGATCGTCGATTACCGGATAGACCTGAACGCTCGCGAACGACGTGTGGCGCCGTGCATTTGAATCAAACGGCGAAATACGCACCAGGCGATGCACGCCGGCCTCGGTCTTCAGCCAGCCGTAAGCATTGCGGCCCTTGACTTGAATGGTCGCCGACTTGATGCCGGCAGCTTCGCCCTCGGTCTCCTCGATCCATTCGACCTTCAAGCGATGCTTCTCGGCCCAGCGCGTATACATCCGCAGCAGCATGCTGGCCCAGTCCTGGCTCTCGGTGCCGCCGGCGCCGGCGTGAACTTCGAGATAAGAGTCGTTGACGTCAGCTTCGCCCGAAAGGAGCGCCTCGCGCTCGCGGCGCGCGCATTCGACTTTCAGTTTTTTTAACGCAAGCTCGGCATCTGCGATGACATTGGAATCTTTCTCGGCCTCGCCGAGTTCCATCATGGTCACCTGATCATCGAGTTCCTGCTGGATCCGGCCGAGCGACGTGAGCCGATCTTCGAGCGAAGTGCGCTCCTGCATGATGCGTTGCGCGCGGGCGGTGTCGTCCCACAGATTGGGATCTTCCGCCAGCGTGTTCAGCTCGGCGAGCCGCGCCTTCGCTTTGTCGAAGTCAAAGGTGCCTCCTCAGCAGTCCGATCGACCGCTTGATGTCTTCGACGACGCCTTGAGTTTCCGCGCGCATGATGCTTTCCGCCTATGGCACTTTCCGCCTATGGCACTTTCCGCCTATGGCACTTTCCGCCTAAGCCGTATTGCGCGATTCTGGCTGCGCAACTCGCTGCATGTAGCGGCTGTGCACGATTTGCGCAACATCGCGCTTTTCCGCGGCGTCTTGGCGCGGTAAAGCTGGCGGCATGGGAAATGAAGCCACGCGTGCGCGCCTGATCGGAACCTGGAAACTCGTCTCGGTCATCAACGAGGATGTATCAACCGGCCAAATGTCCGATTTTTTCGGGTCTAACCCGGCCGGCTACATCAATTACGGGCCCGATGGACGCATGATCGTCATCAACGCGCGGAGCGATCGCGTAAAGCCCAAGGGCGCGAGCCCGACGCCTGAGGAAGCGATCGGCCTGTTCCGCAGCGTGCTCGCATACTCCGGCACCTATACGATCGACGACAATGTGGTCACGCACCACATCGACTGCTCTTGGAACGAGACCTGGACCGGGACGCACCAGAAACGGATCGCGCGCTTCGACGGCGACTGGGTACACCTCTCGACCGAGCCCACGTCCGATCCGATTAGCGGCAAGATGAGCGTGCGCACGATGACGTGGGAGAAGATGAAGTAGCGACTGTCGAAATCCGCTCATTCCCGCGGAAGCGGGAATCCAATCGCTAACCGGCAGGCGTTTGAAGATTCGGATTCTGGGTCCCCGCCGCCTTCGCGGGGACGAACGGACTGTTAATACAGCCCGCCGGTTCCGCCGCGCAGCGCGCGTTCGGCTTCAGGTGAGATACCCGCATTTCCATCGGGGCCCCCACCAATGACTGCGTAGTTATCGGGCGGCGCGGTGCCGGGCTTGAAGGCTTCGAGGATAGCCGGTCCGCCTGCGGTGACTCGCATGCCGGTCTTGGGATCGACGCGAATGAGCTTGATGCCGGTCGGCACGCGGAATGGGACGGCCGGCTTGTCAGCGAGCGCGACTTTGAGGAAATCGCGCACGATGGGCGCTGCGATATGGCCGCCGGTCGCGCCGGTCGCGAGATGCCGCGGTTTGTCGTAGCCAAGATAGACCCCGACGGCGAGATCGGGCGAGAAGCCGATGAACCAGACATCCTTCTCGTCATTTGTGGTGCCGGTCTTGCCGGCGATCGGCTTGCCGACTTCGCGCACCGCGGTGCCGGTGCCGCGCTGAACCACGCCTTCCATGATCGAGGTGATCTGGTAGGCGGTCATCGGGTCGATCACTTGCTCGCGTTTGTCGATCAGGCTCGGTTCCGTCTGGCTCTGCCATTTGCTGGCATTGCAGGCGACGCATTCGCGCTGGTCGTGCTTGTAGACGGTGCGGCCGTAGCGGTCCTGGATGCGGTCGATGAAGGTCGGGATGATGCGCTTGCCGCCGTTGTCGAGCATGGAATACGCGGAGACCATCTTGAGCAGCGTGGTCTCGCCGGCGCCGAGCGAATACGACAAGTATGTCGGCAAGTTTTCGTACACGCCAAAGCGTTTGGCGTATTCGGCGATGAGCGGCATGCCGATGTCCTGCGCAAGGCGCACGGTCATCGTGTTGCGCGACTGCTCGATGCCGTAACGCAGCGTCGAGGGACCATTGTATTTGCCGACGGAATAGTTTTCCGGGCGCCACGGGGGCAATCCGGGGCCCTGGTCGATCTCGACGGGACCGTCCATCACGAGCGTCGAAGGCGTATAGCCGTTGTCGAGCGCGGTTGCGTACACCAGGGGCTTGAACGAAGAACCGGGCTGACGCATGGCCTGGGTCGCGCGGTTGAATTGGCTCTGGTCGTAGGAGAAGCCGCCGACCATGGCGAGCACGCGGCCGGTCCAAGGATCCATGACGACAATGGCGCCGGACACCTCGGGCACCTGGTGAAGACGATATTGAGCTGTGTCCTTGCCAATCGGCTCGACATAGACGACATCGCCGGCTTCGAGCACTTGCGAAACCTTGACCGGCGGTTTGCCTTTGGTCGGTCCGCTGATCGCCTTCGCCCATTTGACGCCGTCGAGCGCGATGTTGCCGATCTGGCGTTCCTTGGAAAGTGCACCACCCGGCTCGCGCGCCGGATAGAGACCGATTTGCGCCGATTGATCGGCAGCCTCCAGCACCACCGCGAGTCGCCACGGCGCAATGTCAGAGAGCTGTTTGACCTCGGCAAGTTTCGGCCCCCAGTCGCCCGCCACGACAATCTTCGCGACCGGCCCGCGCCAGCCTTGCGATTCATCGAACCGCACGAAGCCGTCGACGAGTGTCTTGCGCGCAACCACCTGTAATTTTGGATCCAACGTGGTGCGAACCGAGAGACCGCCGTCGTAGAGCGCCTTCTCGCCGTATTTGTCATAGACCCAGCGGCGGACTTCTTCGGCGAAATACTCGGCCGCGAAAACGTGCGCGCCGGTCGGGCGCGTTGTCACGTTGAGTGGTGACTTTTTTGATTTGTCCGCATCCGCCGTCTTGACGTAACCATCTTCGACCATGCGGTCGATCACATAATTGCGTCGCGCGATCGCCTCTTCGCGTTTGCGGAAGGGATTGTAGTTGTTCGGTCCCTTGGGCAATGCCGCAAGATAGGCGGCCTCGGCGACGGTCAATTCGTGCACCGATTTATCGAAATAAAGCAGCGAGGCGGCCGCGACGCCATAGGCGCCAACCCCGAGATAGATCTCGTTGAGATACAGCTCGAGAATTTTCTCCTTGGAATAGGCGCGCTCGATCTTGAGCGCCAACAGCGCTTCCTTGACCTTGCGCTGGAACGTCGGCTCCGGCGTGAGCAGGAAGTTCTTTGCGACTTGTTGCGTGATGGTGGAAGCGCCCTGCGGCCGTCGGCCTCTGCCGTAGTTCTGCAGATAGAAAATCCCGGCGCGCAGGATGCCGCCGAAGTCGAGACCGCTGTGTTCGTAGAAATTCTTGTCCTCAGCGGCGATGAAGGCGTTGATCACCATCTTCGGCACCGCCTGGATCGGAATATAGAGGCGGCGCTCTTTGGCGTATTCGGCGACGAGCGAGCCATCGCTCGCATGCACGCGCGTCATCACCGGCGGCTCGTAGTCCTGCAGTTGCGAATAGTCGGGCAAATCCTTTGAGAAATGCCACAGCAAACCCGCGGCCGCGCCAACGCCGACCAGGAACAGAATGGTTCCCAGCGCAAACAGAAAACCGAAGAACCGTAGGAGCCGGCGCATCGTCAAATCACCTGATCAAATTCTACCACACTGAATATCTGGTGTGGTTGCGCGGTTTTATGGTCAAACTGAGGCTTTTCCATCGTGGCCGCCCGCTCAGTTCGGACCGGCCGGAGCGCCGGCAAGCCGGGTGGTAAAGAATGTGTCGATCGCCTGTACGGTCGATGCCACCGTGCGGGTGCGCCACGCACCGGACGTTAACTGTTTGAGGTCCTGCTGGTTGGAGACAAAGCCGAGCTCGAGCAGCACCGAGGGAACGTCGGGCGCCTTGAGCACCTTGAAACCCGCGGATTTGATCGGATGCTTGTGCATGCGCGCGACGGTCTTCAATTCGTTCGCCAGCGTGCGGGCGAAATGCAGCGAAAACAGTTTGGTTTCGCGCTGCGCAAAATCGATCAGGATGCCCGCGATATTGTCGGGCTCGGAGGACAAATCGATGCCGGCAATGACGTCGGCACGATTTTCGGCGTCGGCAAGTCGGGCGGCTTCGGTGTCGGAAGCAGTGTCGGAAAGCGTATAGATGGTGGCGCCCTGCGCCTCGCCATCGGTTTTCTTCAAGGCATCGGCGTGGATCGAGATCATCAGCGCCGCGTGATTTGCGCGCGCAATGCGCACACGTTCCGCAAGCGGGACGAAAGTGTCGTCCGCGCGCGTCATTGCGACACGATATTTCCCCATCTTCTCGATCTGGTCGCGCAATTGCAGCGCGAAATCCAGCACCAGCGCTTTTTCGGTCTCGCCGCTCGCCGCTCGGGTGCCGTTGTCGATCCCGCCGTGTCCGGGATCGAGCATGATCAGCGGCCGCGGGTCGGCTTTTTCGGCTGGCTCAGGTTTGCGCGCGGCCTCGGGCGGCGGCGCTTTGGGAGTGGGCTTCAGGTCGCGCAGAAAACTTTCGCGATCGGTCGGCGCAAGGTCGAGCACCATGCGCGCCGGTTGGCCCTCGGCCGCCTCAAGCACGAAAGCCTTCTCGACGCGCGCCGGCTTAATGAGGTCGAGCACGATGCGCGAGCCGCCCTGCATGATCAGGCCGTAGCGGAACGCCTTGACCAAGCCGCGGCGGGTCTCGCCGGTCTTGGCTGGCAAGCGAAACAGGACCTGAGGAATATCGACGACCACACGGTAGGGATCGGCGAGCGTGAACACGCGCAGGTCCACCTTGCGGGAGATATCGGCGATAAAGCGGGTCTGGTTTTCATCGCCGCCAACTCTGGCGTCAGTCACAATCGGATAGGGGCTCGGTGCAGGCGCGGCGTTTCGCTCGACCGCGCTTGCGGCGCCGGGCATCAGCAGCCCAAGGACGGCAAGCAGCCAAAGGATGGGGATGATGACGACCTTGGCGGCGCAAAATGGCATCGAATCCGAAACCTCCGACATCACTCCTACTCCATAGGGAAGACGCGGTTAATCGGTACTTAAACGCCAGTCTAGAAGGTCAAATACAGTATAGCATTTCCGCAGGATAGCGCGTGCAGCGCAAAGGTCGTGCTTGCCATCCCCCGCTCCCAGCCCTATGAAGGGTCCGCTCGCAGTTGAGCTCCCGGTTGTGCCGCGTTCGGGTTTTAAGGCACGCCTGCCGGCGACCGCTCCCTTAAGGGGACCGGCCTGGCACGCGAAAACAGCCGCCACTGTTGCCGCGCCAAAGCGCTAGTAACGGACTGGTGGTTGCAGCCCTAGCCCTTAAGTAGAGGACATCCGGATCACGCGGCGGCGCGTTAGACATTCGCCGCAGGCCGCGAGCAAACCGACCGGTGGCTCTATGCTGCCGCGCCACACGGGTTGAGGCTATGCCCGAAGTAGATATCAAGGTCCGGCCGAGTCGCAGCGAGACATCCTCGCGCGTCTGCACGCTTGACCACGCCTGGCACGGCCTTGCGCCCTATCCCCTCCATTCCAAATCGGGCAACACGCGTTTCGCGCGGCCTCTATCCGGCTACGCGCCTCGCTCCGCCCCCACAGAGATAATTCAATGGCCAATAAAATGCTTATCGACGCGACACATCCGGAGGAAACCCGGGTGGTTGTGCTACGCGGAAACCGAGTTGAGGAATTCGACTTCGAAACCGCACACCGCAAGCAACTGCGCGGAAATATCTATCTCGCCAAGGTAACGCGGGTCGAACCGTCGCTGCAGGCCGCCTTCATCGAGTACGGCGGCAATCGCCACGGCTTTCTGGCGTTCTCCGAAATCCATCCCGATTACTATCAAATCCCGGTCGCCGACCGGCAGGCGCTCCTCGACGAGGACGCGCGTCAGCATCGCGCCGACGACGAGGATAATCAGAACGGACGGCGGCGCGAGCGCAACCGGCCTCGTGACAGCCGCCGGAATGCACGGCACGACGAAGTTGTGCGCAGCGAAGATCAACTCGCCGCCGAGGAAATGGCGCGCGAAGCTGCGGAAATTCCGGCCGGCGAAGCGGTGATGGGGGATACGCCCGTTGCTGAGGGTTTGCCGGTTGAGCAGCAGGCGCACGTCTTTGCCGACGAGCCGCTGGTCGACCCGCGCGCGGGTGAATTGCAATTCGACGAACAGGCGCGCGTCGGCGAAGGCGCTGGCGGCGATCTACAATTGCCCAGAGAGATTCCGGCCGAAGCTTCTCCCCTGCTGCCCGGCGATGCTGCGGGCGATATCTCGTCGGCACCCGAGCACGGCGGCGAAACAGGTGGCGGCAGCGAAGAAGGCGGCGAAGAAGAGGTGGTCGAATCCGTCGGCGGGTCTGACGCCATGGAAGAGATGCCGGTCCGCACCCCGCGCTATCGCCGCCAATATAAGATTCAAGAGGTCATCAAACGCCGGCAGGTCATGCTGGTGCAGGTCGTCAAGGAGGAGCGCGGCACCAAGGGCGCGGCGCTCACTACGTACCTGTCGCTCGCCGGCCGCTATTGCGTACTGATGCCGAACACCGCGCGCGGCGGCGGGATCAGCCGCAAGATCACCAGCGCCGACGACAGAAAGCGGCTGCGGGAAATCGCTGACGCGTTGGAAGTACCGGAAGGTATGGGCGTGATCCTGCGGACGGCCGGAGCGAACCGAAATACACTCGAGGTCAAACGCGATTTCGAATATCTGCTCCGCCAGTGGGAACTGGTGCGCGATCTCACCCTTAAATCGACCGCGCCAACGCTGGTGTACGAGGAAGGCTCGCTCATCAAGCGCTCAATTCGCGACCTCTACGGCAAGGAAATCGATGAAATCGTCGTCGCGGGTGAAGCCGGCTACAACGACGCCAAGGATTTCATGCGCATGCTCATGCCGAGCCATGCGAGCAACGTCAAACTCTACCGCGACAGTCAGCCGGTCTTTACGCGCTACGGCATCGAGAACCAGCTCGACGCGATGTTCTCGCCGACGGTGCAGCTAAAGTCCGGCGGATACATTGTGCTCAACCAAACCGAGGCGCTGGTTTCCATCGACGTGAACTCCGGACGCTCCACGCGCGAGCATCATATCGAGGACACCGCGCTCAAGACCAACGTGGAAGCGGCGGAGGAAGTCGCGCGACAGCTACGATTGCGCGATCTCGCGGGCCTGATCGTCATCGACTTCATCGACATGGACGAGAAGCGCAACAACCGCACCGTCGAGCGCCGGCTCAAGGATGCGCTCAAGAACGACCGTGCGCGTATTCAGGTCGGCCGGATTTCTCATTTCGGTCTCATGGAGATGTCGCGCCAGCGCATCCGCACATCCGTACTTGAAAGCTCCACCGAGAAATGTCCGCATTGCGGCGGCTCCGGCCATATGCGCTCGGTGTCATCGGTTGCGCTGCAACTCTTGCGCTCGCTTGAGGAAACAATCCTCAAGGGCGCAACCCACAATCTGATCGTGCGCACGCGCCCGGAAATCGCGCTCTATGTACTTAACAACAAGCGCGCGCATTTGCGCTCGCTGGAGGAACGCTTCCACATCGCAATCACGGTCAGCGCCGATGCGACGATCGGCGGGCAAATTGCCTTTTCCGTCGATCGCGGCGAGCAGGTGTTGACGGTCGAGCAGGCCAAAGCCATTGCGGCGCAAGCCGAAGCTGCCGCCCCGCCGCTCCTGGAGGAGCCGGAACCGGAAATCGCGGCGGAAGACGAAGAGTTTGAAGCCGTTGAAGTGAGCGAGGCGTCGCAGCCGGGATCGGCCGACGCCACGCAGCCGACGCAATACGACGGCGGGCGCGAAGACAGCGAAGGCGGCGACGGCGTTCGTCCCCGGCGGCGAAGGCGGCGGCGTGGACGCGGCGGACAAGGTCGCGAGCCTGGCCATGAGCAAGGGCAATTCGCGCCTGAAGCAGGTCCGGAGCACAGGACGGCGCCCGAGCACAACGTCGCGCAGGAAGACGAATTCGAGGAAGTCGGCGGCGGCGCTGAACCTACCGAAGCCGGTTTCGCCTCACCGCAGCCTCAACGTCAGCCTGGCGAAGGGCGCGGTGATGGTCGTGGCGCGGGAGCTAGCGAAGGACGCGGCGACGGCGAGCCCCGCCGACGCCGGCGCGGTCGACGCGGCGGACGCCGCAACCGGCGCGAACGTGAGAACCCCGGCGATCAAGCTGGCGTCCAACACAGCGAGCAGAATGGCGGGCAACGCGGTGAACCGTTCCGCGACCCCCAATCGGACACGACGGGACTACCCTATGCACCGCAGTTTGAGCCTCGTGCACCGGAGCCCGCTCCGTTCGTTGCGGCTGCAATGCCGCCGCCCCCGCCTCCACCATCGGCGGAGCCCGAACCGCCGCGGCGGCGCTCGACCGTGCGCGAGCCCGCACCGGTTTTCAGTCATCGTGCGGAAGTATCGCAACCTGCGATGACGCCCGCAGTCACAGCCGAAGTTGCAAGCGCGAGCTCCGGCGAGAGCGAGACCGCGAGCAAGCCGCGCCGTACCGGCTGGTGGGCCAAGCGCCTGTTGGGTGGCAAGGACTAGGGCTTATGCAAAGCCGCTGGGTCGATCGCGACGCTAAGGATACGGTCGATCGTTACGCCAAGTCGGGCATCGCGCCCGAGCTTGCGTTGCGCGTCTACACGACACGACTCCTGGGCGGCGACCCCAAGCTCGTGCTGCACGGCGGCGGCAACACTTCCGTCAAGCTGCGCATGCCCGATCTCCTCGGTGAAGACACCGAGGTGCTGTGCGTCAAGGGTTCGGGCTGCGACATGGCCACGATCGAGCCCGCTGGCCTGCCCGCCGTACGTCTGCAACCGCTGCGCAAATTGCGCGCACTCGATGCGATGTCCGACCAAGACATGTCGCGTGTCCAGCGCGCGAGCCTGCTCGATCCGATGGTGCCAAGCCCTTCGGTGGAGATGCTGCTCCATGCTTTTGTGCCGGCGAAATTCGTCGACCACACGCACGCAACCGCGGTGCTGAGCGTGGTCGATCAGCCCGATAGCGCGAAAATTTGCGAGGAAGTTTACGACGGACGCATGGGATTTGTGCCGTATTTAATGCCGGGCTTTGGGCTGGCGAAAAAAGCAGCCCAAGTGTTCGAGCAAAATCCCAAGGTGTTGGGATTGATTCTCGACAAGCATGGCCTCTTTACGTTCGGCGCGGAGGCGCGAGAGTCTTACGAGCGCATGATCGAAATGGTCACGCGCGCCGAAGAGCGGCTCAAGCACGGCCGCAAAGCCGTGTTCAAGACCGCGCAAATGCCGCAGCACGTTGCGCCGGCGGCTCAAGTGGCGCCCATTCTGCGCGGCGTTTGCAGCGTGAAGAACGACGGCGCCGAAGGCGCGCACCGGCGGCTCATCGTCGAATTCCGCAGCAGCGACACGATCGTCAATTTTGTCAACGGCGCGGAGGTCGCGCGCTACAGCCAGCAAGGCGTGATCACACCCGACCACACCATCCGAACGAAAAACTGTCCGCTGATCGTGCCGGCGCCAGAAGCGGGCAAGCTCGACGATTTCAAGCGCGCGGCGGCGCAGGCGGTCGAGAAATTCGTCGCCCATTACAAAGACTATTTCGCGCGCAACAATGCGCGGGTCGGCGGCGCAAAGAAAATGCTCGATCCGCTGCCACGTGTGGTGCTGGTGCAGGGGCTCGGACTATTCGGGCTTGGTCGCTCGAAGCGGGACGCGATCATTGCAGCCGATATTGCGCAAGCCTGGGTCGAGGGCATCACGGATGCCGAGGCCATTGGCACGTTCAAGTCGATCAGCGAAGCCGACATGTTCGATTGCGAATATTGGCCGTTGGAGCAGGCCAAGCTCGGTGCGAACACCGAGAAGACCCTCGCCGGCCAGATCGCCGTCATCACTGGAGCGGGCGGTGCGATTGGAGCCGCGACCGCAAGAGCATTTTCTGATGCCGGAGCGGAAGTCGCGTTGCTCGACGTGAATCTCGCCGCTGCTTCCGAAAAAGTGCAGGCAATAGGCGACCATGCGGCGTTGATCCGCTGCGACGTTACTGATGTCTCGTCCGTACGCGATGCCTTCACTCAGGTGGTCACGATGTTCGGCGGTGTCGACATAGTGGTGTCGAATGCGGGTGGAGCGTGGCAAGGAAAAATCGGCGAAGTGGACGAGAAAATCCTGCGCGAAAGTTTCGAGCTCAATTTCTATGGCCATCAGCGCGTGGCGCAGGCCACGGTGAAGATCATGCTGGCGCAAGGCACCGGCGGCTGCCTGTTGTTCAACGTGTCAAAGCAAGCGGTCAACCCGGGTCCGAATTTCGGACCCTATGGCCTGCCCAAGGCGGCGACACTGTTTCTGGTGCGGCAATACGCGGTGGATTACGGCGCAGAAGGCATCCGCGCCAACGCGGTCAATGCCGACCGCATCCGCTCAGGGCTCCTCACCGGCGACTTCATCAAGGAGCGCTCCAAGGCGCGGGGCGTCAGCGAGAAAGACTACATGAGCGGAAACCTGCTGCAGCGCGAGGTCACCGCCGACGACGTGGCGCAGGCTTTCCTGCATCAGGCGCTGGAACTCAAAACCACCGGCGACGTCACCACCGTTGACGGCGGCAATATCGCTGCGGCGCTGCGATAATTTGCGACATCAGTCAGACAAGAAACGCGAGGAACTATGCCGGAAGCCGACAAAGAAGGCGAACGCTACCAGGCCGACAAGCCGCAAGCGGCGCCGGGATTTTTCCTGAAAGGTTCGCACCAGCTCGACTGGGGCATGAAGAACCGGCTCGCGCGCACGTTCAACCCGGCCTCCGGCCGCACGGTGATGCTGGCAATCGATCACGGATACATCCAGGGCCCGACCACCGGCCTTGAACGCGTCGACCTCTCCATCGTGCCACTGTTGCCGCACTGCGACGCGCTGTTCTGCACGCGCGGGATTTTGCGCTCCGTCATTCCGGCCGATTCCACCAAGCCGATGGTGCTGCGCGCCAGCGGCGGTGCGAGCATCCTGAAAGATCTGTCGAACGAACAGATCGCCATGGACATGGAAGATGCGGTGCGCCTCAACGCGGCCGGCGTCGGTGTGCAAATTTACATCGGCAGCGACTACGAGACGCAAACCATTCACAACATGACGCGGCTGGTTGATGCGGGCTTGCGTTTCGGCATCCCGGTCATGGGCATCACCGCCGTCGGCAAAGACATGAAACGCGACGCGCAATATTTCCGGCTCGCGTGCCGCATTATCGCCGAGCTCGGCGCACAATATGTGAAGACTTATTATGTAGAAGACGGCTTCGAAACCGTCACGGCGTCATGCCCGGTGCCAATCGTGATGGCCGGCGGCAAGAAGCTGCCCGAGCTCGATGCGCTGACCATGGCCTACAACGCCGTGAGCCAAGGCGCGGCCGGCGTCGACATGGGCCGCAATATTTTCCAGTCGGACGCGCCCAAGGCGATGATCGCGGCTGTCAACGCGGTCGTGCATCAAAACGCCAAGCCGAAGGACGCGCTGGAGATTTATAAGACGCTCAAGCCGAAGGGCTGAGCCGGACGCACCGCGTCAAAGCGATAAGCGTCAAGATTTTACCCAGCGGCCGATCCGTGCCACCGCCTCGCGCATGTCGGCGGCCGAACCGGCGTAGCAGAATCGCAGATAGTGCTTGCCGCGCACCGGATCGAAATCGTCGCCCGGTGTGGCGGCGACGCCCGCCTGCTCAAGCATGCGTTTGGCGAAATCGAATCCGTCGTCGGTCAAGCGCGCCACGTTGGCATAAAGATAAAACGCGCCGTCCGCCGGCAAAAACGAATCGAGACCCGCGGCCGGTAATCCTTCGAGCAGGATGCGACGGTTTTCCTGGTAGTCGTGTTTGACCTCTTCCATTTCCGCGCGGCCGTCGAAGGCGGCTGCGGCGGCGATCTGGGACAGCGTCGGCACGGAGATGGCCAAATTCTGCTGCAGCCGCTCGACCGGACGCACCAGTTCCGGCGGTACGATCATCCAGCCGACGCGCCAGCCGGTCATGCAGAAATATTTCGAGAACGAATTGATGATCACGGCGCGCGGCGAGATTCGCGCGGCGGTTTCCGCCGGCATGGCGTAGTCGAGCCCGTGATAGATCTCGTCGGATATGACGCGAATGCCGTTGTCTTCCGCCACCTCGATCAGTTGCGTGAGCGCCTGAGCGCTCATCATGGTGCCGGTGGGATTGGCGGGGCTCGCGATCAGCACGCCCTGCAGCGGTTTCTTGGCGTGGGCGGCAAGCAGCATGTCGCTGGTGATCGCCCAGCGTGTGCGTTCCGTCGTCTCGATCAGAACGCTTTCGCAGCCGAGCGCGCTCAGGATGTGGCGATATGGCGGATACCCGGGTGTCGCGACAGCAACGCGGTCACCGGCTTCGAACATGGAGAGGAAGGCGAGTATGAATCCGGCCGACGAGCCGGTGGTGACGACGACGCGTTCGGGCGAAATCTGCACACGGTAAGTCTCTTCGTAATGGCGCGCGATGCGCGCGCGCAACTTAGGGATGCCCAGCGTTTCGGTATAACCGATCGGCCCGGAAAGGGCCGCGCGCGCAGCCGCGAGCGCACTCTTCGGCGCCGGCGCCGCCGGTTGACCCACTTCCATATGGATGACGTGTTGACCTGCGGCTTCGATTTGGGCTGCTGCGGCCACCACGTCCATCGCCATGAAAGCTGGAACGTTGCTACGGGCCGATGGCGTCAGCAATCTTTTCGCGGCATCCAACATCAATTGTGGTCTCCTGCCCGCGGGTTGCGGCCACGGCCGAGCCGCCCCGCTGCTGCCGTATTCCTGAATTAAATTAACAACTTCACCACGCTAAGATGTGATCGCGGCTTGCGTTGACCATGACTCTTTGGGCCACTAGGTTGTGCTGGAGATCTAATATAGATCCTACGCACATGATCGAAAGCAAACGACCTATCAGGGGATGGCGTCAAACGCCAGCCGCGCGCGCATTCGCGCTGTTTGCGGCGGTGACGGTGGCCGTCAACACGGGCCCGGCTGCGCCGGTGGGTGCGCAAGAGCTCGCCGGCGTGCCGATGATCCGGGACGCCGAGATCGAGCAACTTCTGCGCGACTATTCCAAGCCGATCCTGCAAGCGGCAGGACTTGGCCAGCAAAATATCCACGTCATCATCATCAACGACCGCAGCTTCAACGCCTTCGTGATGGACGGCCGGCGGATTTTCGTCAACGCCGGCGCATTGATGGACGCGCAAACCCCGAACCAGATCATCGGCGTGCTGGCGCACGAGACCGGCCATATCGCCGGCGGGCATCTTTCCCGGATGCGGGAACAACTCGCAGCCGCGCAGACGCAGTCGATCATCGCCATGTTGCTCGGGGTGGGCGCGATGGTCGCGACGGCACGCTCCGGAAATGTCGGCGGCAATCCAACGGCGGCAATTTTGGGGCCGCAAGACGCAATCATGCGTAGCCTGCTTTCCTATCAACGCGCACAGGAAGAACAGGCAGATCGCGCCGGCGTAAAATTTCTGACAGCAACCGGCCAATCGGCCAAAGGCATGTACGATACGTTCAAGCGTTTCGCCGACCAAATTCTTTTCGCCGCGCGCTACTCGGATCCCTATGTGCAGTCGCACCCAATGCCGGCCGAGCGCGTTGCGGCATTGGAAGTGATCGCGCGGACAAATCCGTATTGGGACAAAAAAGATCCCCCCGAGCTGCAATTGCGGCACGATCTGATGCGCGCCAAGCTTTCGGGCTTCATGGAACGGCCTGACACGGTGGCGCGCCGTTATCCGCAGAACGACACCAGCTTGCCTGCGCGCTACGCCCGCGCAATCTCGACCTATCGCCATTCCGATCTGCGCGCCGCCATCGCGCAAATCGATAGTTTGATTCAGGCGCAGCCGAACAATCCTTATTTCTACGAACTCAAGGGTCAGGCACTGCTCGAGGGTGGCCGACCGGCGGAAGCAATTTCATCGTTGCGGCATGCGGCCCAAATTGCTCCGCAGCCGGCGCTGATCCAGGTCCTGCTCGCCCAGGCATTGATCGCCACCAACAAGCGTGAGGTCGCGGACGAAGCCGTCGCAATGCTGCGTGTTGCGCTGACCCGCGAACCCGACGTACCGGACGGCTATACCCAACTCGCCATGGCCTATGGCCGCAAGGGCGACCTCGCGCAGGCCGATCTCGCGTCCGCCCAGGCGGCCGCCGCGCGGGGCGACCTAAAGACAGCGCGCGAGCTCGGCGCCCGTGCTAAGAATCGCTTTCCCGTCGGCTCACCGGGCTGGGTGAAGGCCGACGATCTTGCCAGCACAAATCCAAAACCTCTGCGGCCAAACTGATACCAGGAAGGAATACGTCGATGAGATTAGACATGTCTGCCCTCACCGTCAGCGCCGCGCTTTGCCTGGCCAGCATGACGACATTCGCGCTCGCGGCTCCCAAATCCATGGAGCGCACGGAGTCGCCCGGCTTCCTGAACACTATTTTTGGTCCGTCGAGCACTGAAACGTCCACCACAAGGCCTGCCAAGCGCGCGCATCTCAAACATGCCGCAAAGAAGGCGGCGGCAAAGAACGCTGCCAAGCCGGCGCAGCCCGAGAATGCCGCGATCGCAGAAGCCGTACGCGATTTCCTGAACAACAATCAGGGCCTGCTGCGCACCGCCATCATCGATGTGCTGCGCAGCGACGCCGACGTCCGGAAGATGGTGGCGGCTCCGGCCGAAAAGACCGAGGCACCGAAAACACCAGCCGCGCCGCCGCAGGCCGTGGCGCCGCAGACCGTACCGCAGGATCAGGTCCGGGTGGAAGAAATCGTTCGCAACTACCTGCTGCTCCATCCGGAGGTCCTGCAAGAGGCGATCGGCGAACTTGAGAAGCGCCAGGCGCTGGCGGAAGCCGAGAAGCATCGGACCGCGGTCAAAGAGAATGCGACCATGCTGTTCAATTCGCCGCGGCAGGTGGTGCTCGGCAACCCGCAGGGCGATGTCACCTTCGTCGAATTTTTTGACTACAACTGCGCCTACTGCAAGAAGGCGCTCGGCGACATGATGGAACTGATCAAGGGCGATCCAAAACTCAAAGTGGTGCTCAAGGAGTTCCCGGTCCTCGGCAAAGGCTCTTCAGAGGCAGCGCAAGTCGCCGCCGCCGTACGCATGCAGGACAAGACCGGAAAGAAATACCTCGAATTCCATCAGAAGCTGCTGCTGGGCCGCGGCCAGGCCGACTTGGCGCGCGCGCTTGCCGTCGCCAAGGAAATCGGCCTGGACATGACACGATTGGAAAAGGACATGGCGAGCGAAGAGGCGCGCGCCACGATCGAGGAGAGTCTCAAGCTTGCCGAATCCCTCGGACTCAATGGAACGCCGAGCTACGTGATCGGACCGAATGTCGTGATCGGCGCGGTCGGCGTCGATGCGCTGCGGGAAAAGGTCAACACCGCGCGCTGCGGCAAGGCGGCGTGCTAAAACGGCGCGACCGGCACGCGATTATGGCGTCTTATGATCTTGCGCCGGCGAGCCCGCTTGGTCTTGCTTTGGCGACGCCGGCTGATCTTGTTTTGGGGGCGTCGTGCGGCGTGCATCGATGATGGGAAGTTCAATCGAATATTCCTTGTCGTCGCGCTTCAAGGTCAACTGAAGCTTTTCGCCAACGCCCAGCCGCTCGAGTTCGCCGGTAAAATCCGGAATACGGTGTACCGGTTTGCCGCCTACCGCAACAATGACGTCGCCGAGCGTTCCGGCGGTGGTATCAACACCTTTCAGTCCGGCGCGCCCGGCCGGAGAGTTCGCGACAATACGCATGATGATAATGCCGGCGACGCCGAGACGGGTTGCGACGGTTTCAGCGGCGGGAACAATACCCACGCCCGGGGTCGGCACGCGGCCGTCGCGGATCAACTGCGGCACGACGCGGCTGACGACATCGACGGGAATGGCGAAGCCTATTCCGGAGTTTTGTCCCGACGACGTATAAATTGCGGTGTTGACGCCGATCAATCGTCCGCTTGAGTCAAGCAGCGGCCCGCCGGAGTTGCCCGGATTGATCGCGGCGTCAGTCTGGATCACGTTGCCAATCTCGCGGCCCCTGCTCGTCGGCAAGTGGCGCTTCGTTGCGCTGATAACGCCTGTCGTCAAAGATTGATCGAGGCCGAACGGCGTTCCGATCGCGAAGGTCCACTGCCCGACCTTGAGCGTGGATGATTGGCCGACCGAGAGCGGCGGTGGAAGCTTCTGCGGATCTACGAGTCGAATCACCGCCAGATCGTAGGTTGCCGCAAGACCAACCACGACCGCGCGCAGCACTTCGCCATTTGACAGACGAACAGCGAGGGCGTTGGTGCCCTCCACGACATGATTGTTGGTCACGACGTGGCCCAGGTTGTCCCAGACAAAGCCGGTGCCAGTCTGGGTGCCGGTTGTTGTGTCGTCGGTCGAGATCATGTCGCTCGACCCCTTGCGACCTACGATCTGGACGATCGACGGAGATGCCCGTTCAAAGATCTCGACGGTCCTGCGCTCGACTGCCAATAAATCTTGGTGTTCCGGCTGCTGGGCCACCGCACGCTCCACGGCCAGGCCGGTCACGACGGTTGCGCTCAATGCACCGACAAAGGCAAGCAAACAGCAATTCATGACTAGACCCATCCCCTTGTACGCGGGTCGGCCGAATTCCAATCTCGGCAATCCCCTAGCGACCTGCCTCCGCGGTATCAAGATGCACTTTACCTGTAAAGGCCGCAACAATGTACGCGCAGCCGGCCCCAATTTTCTGGACCGGCTGCACGCGGCATTTGCCACGATTTGACGTCGAGAATGGCTTATTTCACGAGGTAGTTCTTGTGTACCCAGCCACCCGTGAGGCGCCGGGTTTCGAAATAAAGCGCCTCGTTGGCGACACGCGTTTCAAGCAGCCCATTGACCGGCAGCTTCTTTTCGCTCGCTTTGCCGCGTTCGGCCGCGTCAAGAAAAGCTTGTACGACCGCCAGTGTCGGCGAGGTCGGAGCATCGGCGCTCTTCTCGCCGATGGCTTCGGTTGCGTTGGCCGCAATCGACTTTGCCCACATCTTCCGGAACAAGCCGTTTGAGGGATAGACATCGGCGCTGTTGATCTTGCCGTTGATGGCGAAGACGTAGCCAACGATGTCGCTGTCCTTCTCACCGGCCGGTTGTAACGCCTTGAGGTAGGCCGCGCGCGCAGTTTGCAGCTTTTCGTTTTCGTAGGCGAGTTGCAGGCTCGTCCTTGACTGAGGTGCCGCCACCGGGGCGCCCACGTTCCTGGAAAGAGTATCCTGCGCCGCTCGGACCGAACGCCACACTTCCGTCTGACGCGCGCCCGTATCGTTGCCAACTCTGCCGATCGGAGAATTCGGGGACGGAACCGGCTCGGGCGCTTTCATCGCCATCTTGGCAGCGCGCGAATAAACGGACGTCGAAGAACTCGCAAATGTGCGCACATCTTCGCCGCCGCGAGCCGACCAGCGACCTTCCTCGACGCAGAACGCCGCGATCGGGATGCGGCCGGATTTCGGCGGCAGCAACATGCTTACGGTGAGCGCACGGTCCTGTTTGCCGCCTTTGACCAGATCGCCGGACTGCACGAACACTTCGTCGTCGCCTAAATTCTCGATCGCGAGCGTATTGACGTCGCCGGTCTCGATCACTTTCACCACGCCCTTGGCGAGCGCCTCTTCGAGCGTCAACGGCACCTTGCCGGGCGCGCTCGTTCCGTGAATGAAGTAGAGCGCGAGGTTCGCGTGAACCACCGGACCCGTAATGCGAATGTTGTCGGCGTGCGCTGGACCGGCCCAGCCCATCCACAATGGCGCGGCAAACGCGGCCGCTAGACTGACAAAATTTCTACGATGCATTTTTCCCTCCGATGCTGATTTTCAGCGGCGGCAAGGTGCGTGCGATCTTTGGCCGGTGTTGGGAGCCGGCGCGGCGGATTTCGGGCTTGATCAAGGCGCGGTAAGGCCTGAGCGGCGCGGCCCCTTCCAAGCGATTCCTTAACGATCTGGCTGTAGTTGGGAGCGCCTGTAGGCTTTCCTTTCGGGATCAGGTCCCTATAAAGTTGATGAAATTGCGACTCGCCGGGCAATCCGACCGCATGGCCAAGACCATCTATGTGCTGAACGGACCCAATCTAAACCTGCTCGGCAGGCGCGAGCCCAAAATCTATGGCCGCGCGACGTTAAAGGACGTGGAAGTCCTCTGCCGCAAGACCGCAGCGGAGCATAAGCTCGCCGTCGAGTTCCGGCAGTCGAATCATGAAGGCCAACTGGTCGATTGGATTCAGGAAGCGGAAGCCAAGAAAGCCGCCGGCATCGTGCTCAATCCGGGCGGCTATACGCACACCTCGGTCGCGATTCACGATGCGATCAAGGCCGTGAGCGTGCCGGTCATCGAAGTGCACGTTTCCAATATTCACGCGCGTGAGAGTTTTCGGCATCATTCATACGTCTCGCCGGTTGCCAAAGCCATGATCTGCGGCTTCGGCGTGATCGGCTACGCGCTTGCGATCACCGGGCTGGCCGGAACGATCGGGGCGAAATCGAAACGTTAAGCCCGTGACCCGCGCGAGCAAAACCATGACCAAGCAGAAGCCCGCGATCGATCCCGACCTCATCCGCGAGCTTGCACAGCTGCTCGAAGAGACCGGACTGAGCGAAATCGAGATCGAGCGCGACGGCCAACGCGTGCGCGTGGCGCGGCCCGTGCCGGGCACGGCGCCCGCGTTACCGCGTCAGGTGGAGGCGCCACCGACCAGTCCGGCGCCTTTGGATGCTGAAACAACGCCGGCCGATTTGGCCAAACATCCCGGCGCCGTTATTTCGCCGATGGTGGGCACCGCTTATCGAGGGCCGGAGCCGGGCGCGATGCCGTTCGTCGATGTGGGAAGCCAAGTCGCAGCGGGCGCAACGCTGCTCATCATCGAAGCGATGAAGACCATGAACCAGATCCCGGCGCCGCGCGCGGGCACGGTCACGAAAATCCTGATCGAGGATGGCCAGCCAGTCGAATTCGGCGAGCCGATGATGATCATTGAGTGATGTTCGACAAAATCCTCATCGCTAACCGCGGCGAGATCGCGCTTCGCGTGCTGCGCGCCTGCAAGGAGCTCGGTATCGCCACCGTCGCCGTGCACTCGACGGCGGACGCGGACGCCATGCACGTGCGTTTGGCCGATGAGAGCGTGTGCATCGGCCCGCCGCCGGCCAAAGACAGCTATCTCAATGTCCCATCGCTGCTGGCCGCCTGCGAGATCACCGGCGCCGACGCAGTGCATCCCGGCTACGGATTTCTGTCCGAGAACGCACGCTTTGCCGAGATTCTCGGGGAGCACAATGTCCAGTTCATCGGACCGCGGCCGCAGCATATCCGCCTGATGGGCGACAAGGTCGAAGCCAAGCGCACGGTCAAGAAGCTCGGCATTCCGGTCGTGCTGGGCTCGGACGAAGCGGTGTCGTCGGACGCGGAAGCTATATCAATCGCGCGCACGATCGGATTTCCGGTGCTGGTCAAGGCGTCGGCCGGCGGCGGTGGACGCGGCATGAAGGTTGCGCTCTCGGAAGATGAACTCTCCACGGCGCTTGCCACCGCGCGTGCCGAGGCCAAGGCTGCCTTCGGCGATGACGCGGTGTATCTGGAAAAATATCTGCAGCGGCCGCGCCACATCGAAATCCAAGTGCTCGGCGACGGCAAGGGCAACGCCATTCACCTTGGCGAACGCGACTGTTCGCTGCAGCGGCGACACCAAAAGGTGCTAGAAGAATCCCCCTCGCCCGCGCTCAACACCGCACGGCGCGACGAGATCGGCGAGACGGTCGCGAAGGCCATGCGCGATCTGAAATATCTCGGCGTGGGAACGGTGGAATTCCTCTACGAGGATGGACGCTTCTACTTCATCGAAATGAACACACGCATTCAGGTTGAGCATCCGGTGACCGAGATGATCACGGACATCGATCTGATCCTCGAGCAGATCCGCACGGCGGCCGGCGGCGATCTCACGGTCACGCAGAAGGACGTGAAATTCCACGGCCATGCGATCGAGTGCCGGATCAACGCGGAAAACGCAGCAACCTTCCGGCCTTCACCGGGCAAAATTCTTTCCTACCATCCGCCCGGTGGCCTGGGCGTGCGGGTGGATTCCGCGGTCTACCAGGGTTACGAAATTCCGCCGTTTTATGACTCACTTGTCGGCAAGCTGATCGTGCACGGCAAGACGCGCAACGAATGTGTCGCGCGGCTGAAGCGGTCGCTCGACGAGTTTGTGATCGAAGGCATCGACACGACGCTGCCGCTGTTCCGCACCCTGGTGCGCAATCAGGACATCATCGACGGCAACTACCACATCCACTGGCTCGAAAATTTCCTGGCCGGTGGCGGGATGAAGTAGCCGGCAGACCAAGTGGCAATCGTATTTTCAGACGATATATTTCGCGTTAAATTGCAGATGTTGCCTGCGCTTCGAGGTCCGTTCAAAAATGGCCAATCGCGAATCCGCGCTTGTCGAAATTACTCCGGAGGTGCTGCTCAAGGCCTATGCCTGCGGCATTTTTCCGATGGCGGAGAGCGCGGACGATCCATCGATTTTTTGGAACGAGCCGGAGTTCCGTGGAATTATTCCGCTTGAGCGCTTCCATGTCCCGGCGCGGCTTGCGCGCACCGTGCGGGCCGAGCCGTTCACGATCCGCATCGATCATGACTTCGATGGCGTGCTCGCGGGTTGCGCCGAGCCGCAGCCCGGCCGTGCGCGAACGTGGATCAATACTCGTATCCGCAAGCTCTATCGCAAGCTGTACGACATCGGCCACTGCCACAGTATCGAGGCCTACGAGGACGAAAAACTGGTTGGCGGCCTGTATGGCGTCAATCTCGGGTACGCCTTTTTCGGCGAGAGCATGTTCCATCGCTCGCGCGATGCCTCGAAGGTTGCGCTCGTGCATCTGGTGGCGCGACTGAAAGCAGGCGGCTACAAGCTCCTCGACACGCAATACGTGACGGACCATTTGAGAATTTTCGGCGCGATCGAAGTGCCGCAGATCCGCTACAACAAGCTTTTGGAAGCAGCCCTCGTCGGCGAGGCCAATCTCGGGGCACTCGTTAGCAAGAAGCCGCTTTCGGGCGCGGAAGCGCTCGCACGCGCCCTCGCATGACAAATTAGCGTGGAGGCGGCGCGATTGGCGGCGCCACTTGCGGCTGTGCTTGCGGACGTGCGGGCGGGCGTTGCTGTTGACGAGCAGGCGCGCGTTGCGGCGGCGGCTCGGGCGGCGTTTCGGCGGTCACCGCCGGCGGCCCGCCGCCCTTACAATCGGTGAGCCAGATATCGTAGATCGGGTGCTCGACCGCGTTGAGTCCCGGGCTCGCGGCGAACATCCAGCCGGTGAAAATGCGGCGCAACTCGCCTTGCAAGGTGAGTTCGTCGACTTCGACAAAGCCGTCGGTCTGCGGCAATTCGGTCGGCGGGCGCGTGTAGCAGACGCGCGGCGTGACTTCGAGCGCACCGAAGCGGACGGTCTCATCGATCGCAACATCAAAGGTAATGATGCGGCCGGTGATCTTGTCGAGACCGGAGAACACCGCGGTCGGATTGGTGATCTTCGGCGTTGGCGGCTCGGGAGTAGGTTCTTCAATTGGAGCCGGCGCTGCGAGGTTTGGCAGTGGCGGCTGACCTGACGGTATCTGGCCAGGCGGCGCCTGCGCGGAAGGAAGCTGCTGGCGCGGGGCCGCCGGCATCTCGCGGGCGGAAGGCGGCGGCGGCAACGGTTGCGACTGCACGTCGTCGCGCGGTTGTACCTGAGGTGGCGGCACGTTCGCCGGCGGAACGTTGGGCGATTGCACCTGGGGTGCCTGCGGCACGGTCGGCCGGTTCGGGATATTCGCGGGTGGACGCGGCGGCAGTTCAAAGTTCTGCCCGAACTGCGCGACGGCAGAGCGCGCGAGCAACACGGCGGCAATCACCGCGAAGAGACCGGCAAGGAATCGGGCCATCGAACGAACTATACTCCGAGCCCTACTCGCGGCGCATGGTGGCCTGCTGCGCCGGATGGATGGATTTGCGCTGCGATTACGGCGGCCAAAGGGCGCGGGGAAAGGCCCGAATACACCTGACTCAGCGGCTGAGTAGGTCTTTGGCTCAGCGGGCCTGGGTGCAGCCGCCGCGTCCGCGGCCAGGGGGGCCAGCGGCCGCGTCAGCGGCCCGGGGTCCAAGCCTTGTAGTCGCCGGTGGCCTTCGGACGGCGGCTTTGGGTGAGCGTCGAGCCGGAGGGGCGGTGTGCCGCCGGCGTGCCGGTCAAATTCGGCCGGTGCGGCTTCTGCCAAGGCCGGGGCTGATAGTTTTCCTCAGTCGGCGGCGTATCCACCGTGTGATGCAGCCAGCCGTGCCACGATGGCGGCACGCTCGAGGCTTCGGTTACGCCGTTGTAGATGACCCAGCGGCGCTGCATGGCGAGCGTCGGGTCAATCTTGCCGCCGCGCGTGCGGTAATAGCGGTTGCCGAGCTCGTCTTGTCCGACCAACTCACCATAGAGGCTGGTCCAGAGCTGGGTGCCGAAGGTCTGGCTGTTCCACCAAGTGAAGAAGCGCAGCAGAAAATTTTTCATGGAATCTCCGGCTGGCGATTTTGCTGGCAAATCATGTTGGTGCCGGCGCGTTCTTGCCAGTGCCCTGCCCCGAAGTCCAGGAATTGTCTGAATTGATCGCGCGAACGAGATGCCGAGCGCGCCTGGACGCGGCCGAAAAGGAAAATATGGCAGCGGACTCGGTGCCGCTAAGCCGCTGCATCATCTTCGAGAATCGTGTCTCGCGCTGCGCCATACAACGCGCGCGCGAGGTGCAACGGTGCGCACTTCAAAAATGAGAGTTCAGATTTTATCGAGGTTGCCGCCGAGCGGAGCCCTGACCGTTAACGGTATATTATTACCTCCACCGTCTCGGCGAGCCGCTGTAAAAAAATATTGTCACACTTGTCCACGCATCACACACGCCTCCCCGCTTCCCGAATCTATTTGATCTGTCCGATACTTCCCTACGGTCAGTGAGTCGCTTGCAGGTCGCGGGATTAACCACAACATTTAGTGCTTGGTTTAGATTTAGCGACTAGTTCTTGACGCGTGCCACAGGTAGTCATAGCCTTCCAACTGTGCGGCGTGGGTCTGTTTCTCGTCTCCGCCGGACATCTCATGTCAGTCAGCGACAAGCCGCTCGACAGGACTTTGGTCCTGACGGGTCAGGGTTTCTGTCGCCCAAAAGCGGGGTCACCGCTGCGTGCCAACCGATGCCAAAAGACGGCGCCGGGCCTAAGTAACAGGGATTGGGTCAATCAGCAGTCAGGGGCACGGACGGCCTTGAGATAAGGCCGGCCGAGGGATGAAATGTCGGTGAACCGCCGGTGCGGTAACGCCGAGGAAAATGGGGCAAAAATGAAGATTGCACGGCGCTACACCAAAGACGGCCAGTCACCCTATGCAGACATCGCGTTCCGCTTGACCGCGAGCGAAATCCGAAACCCGGATGGCTCGGTGGTCTTTCATGCGGACGATGTCGAGGTTCCGGAATCCTGGTCGCAGGTGGCGTCGGACATCTTGGCGCAGAAATATTTCCGCAAAGCCGGGGTACCGGCACGGCTCAAGAAGGTCGAGGAAGAGACCGTCCCGTCCTGGCTGTGGCGCTCCGCGCCGGACGAGAAGGCGCTCGCCGAACTGCCGGAGAACGAACGCAACATCGGCGAGGTTTCGTCGAAGCAAGTGTTTGACCGGCTGGCGGGGACTTGGACCTATTGGGGCTGGAAGGGTAAATATTTCGACGGCGAGGCGGACGCGCAGGCGTTCTTCGACGAGCTGCGCTACATGCTCGCGATGCAGATGTGCGCGCCGAATTCGCCGCAATGGTTCAACACCGGTCTGCACTGGGCCTACGGCATCGATGGGCCGAGCCAAGGGCATCTCTATGTCGATTTCCAAACCGGCAAACTGACGAAATCCAAATCCGCCTACGAGCATCCGCAGCCGCACGCCTGCTTCATCCAGTCGATCTCCGACGATCTCGTCAACGAGGGCGGGATCATGGATCTGTGGGTGCGCGAGGCGCGGCTGTTCAAATACGGCTCCGGCACCGGTTCGAATTTCTCAAAACTGCGCGGCGGCGGCGAAAAGCTCGCGGGCGGCGGCAAGTCGTCCGGCCTGATGAGTTTCCTCAAAATCGGCGACCGCGCGGCCGGCGCGATCAAATCGGGCGGCACCACGCGGCGCGCGGCCAAGATGGTGATCGTCGACACCGACCATCCCGACATCGAAGAATTCATCGACTGGAAGGTGAAGGAGGAGCAGAAGGTCGCAGCGCTGGTCACCGGCTCCAAGATCAACCAGAAGCACCTCAAGGCGATCCTCAAGGCGTGCGTGAATTGCGAAGGCTCGGGTGACGATTGTTTCTCGCCGGATAAAAATCCCGCGCTCAAGCGCGAGATCAAGGCGGCGCGGCGGAACCACGTGGCGGACAATTACATCCAGCGCGTGATCCAGTTCGCCAAGCAGGGCTACACCGATATCGATTTCCCGGTTTACGACACCGACTGGGATTCGGAAGCGTATCTCACGGTCTCCGGACAGAACTCGAACAATTCCGTGCGAGTGACCGACGAATTCCTCAAAGCGGTGGAAGCCGACGGCGATTGGGATCTGACCTGGCGCACCAAGCCCGGCAAGGTCGCGAAGACCATCAAGGCGCGCGATCTGTGGGAGAAGGTCGGCTATGCCGCGTGGGCGTGCGCGGACCCGGGCCTGCAATACCACACGACCGTGAACGATTGGCACACGTGTCCGGCCTCAGGCCCGATCCGCGGCAGCAATCCGTGCTCGGAATACATGTTCCTCGACGACACGGCATGCAATCTCGCCTCGCTCAATCTGCTCACGTTCCGCGACCCGAAAACCGGCAAGATCGACATCGAGGGTTACGAGCACGTGGTGCGGCTGTGGACCGTCGTGCTGGAAATTTCCGTGCTGATGGCGCAGTTCCCGTCGAAGGAAATCGCGCAACTGTCGTACGAATACCGCACGCTCGGCTTAGGATATGCCAACGTCGGCGGGCTGCTGATGTCGTCGGGCATTCCGTATGACAGCGAAGCTTCGCGCGCGATCTGCGGCGCGCTCACCGCGATCATGACCGGCGTGTCCTATGCGACGTCCGCCGAGATGGCGAAGGAGCTTGGACCGTTCCCGGGCTACAAGAAAAACCGCGAGCACATGCTGCGGGTGATCCGCAATCACCGCCGCGCGGCCTATGGCGAGAAGACCGGCTACGAGAAAGTAGCAACGCCACCCGTGCGGCTTGACCACGCGGCGTGCCTGCCGCTGGGCGATAATGGCCGCAAGCTGGTGGAACATTCCAAGCGCGCGTGGGACCGCGCGCTGGCGCTCGGCGAAGCGCACGGCTATCGCAATGCGCAGGCAAGCGTGATCGCGCCCACGGGCACGATCGGCCTCGTCATGGATTGCGACACCACCGGCATCGAGCCGGATTTCGCGCTGGTGAAATTCAAGAAGCTCGCCGGCGGCGGCTATTTCAAGATCATCAACCGCGCGGTGCCGGAAGCGTTGCGCGTGCTGGGCTACAGCGGAAGCGACATCGGCGAGATCGAGTGTTATGCCGTCGGCCACGGCAATCTCGCGCAGGCGCCGGGCATCAACCACACCACCTTGAAAGCGAAAGGCTTCACGCCGGAAGCGATCGAGAAGGTGGAAAAGGCGCTCCCCACAGCTTTCGACATCAAGTTCGCGTTCAACAAATGGACCCTGGGCGAGGAATTGCTGCGCGACCAGCTCGACGTGCCGGCCGAGGTCATCGCATCGCCTTCTTTCGATCTGCTGGCGCACATGGGCTTCACCAAGCGCGAGATCGATGCCGCGAACGTGCACGTGTGCGGCGCGATGACGGTGGAAGGCGCGCCGCATCTCAAGCCTGAGCATTATCCGGTGTTCGACTGCGCCAATCCGTGCGGGCGCACGGGCAAGCGCTATCTGTCGGTCGAGAGCCACATCCGCATGATGGCGGCAGCGCAGCCGTTCATCTCGGGTGCGATCTCGAAGACCATCAACATGCCGAACGAGGCCACGGTCGAGGATTGCAAGGCGGCGTATCTGCTGTCCTGGAAGCTCGGGCTGAAAGCCAACGCACTCTACCGCGACGGCAGCAAACTCTCGCAACCCTTGCAGAGCCAGCTTATCGCCGATGAGGATGACGACGACAACACGATCGAGGCGTTCCTCGAGAAACCTGCCGCGGCGCGAGCGGCGGCCACCGCCGAAAAGATCGTGGAGAAGATCGTCGAGCGCATCACGGTGCTGCGCGAGCGCGAGCGGCTGCCGGAGCGGCGCAAGGGCTATACGCAGAAGGCCGTGGTCGGCGGACACAAGGTGTACTTGCGCACCGGCGAATACGAAGACGGCCGGCTGGGCGAAATCTTCATCGACATGCACAAGGAGGGCGCGGCGCTGCGCTCGCTGCTCAATAATTTCGCGATCGCAATTTCGCTCGGGCTGCAATACGGCGTGCCACTCGACGAATATGTTGATGCTTTCACGTTCACGCGCTTCGAGCCGCAGGGCCCGGTGCAGGGCAACGACTCGATCAAATACGCCACCTCCATCCTCGACTACGTGTTCCGCGAACTCGCGATCTCCTACATGTCGCGCTTCGATCTCGCGCATGTGGAGCCGAGCGAAGGCGGCTTCGATGCGCTCGGGCGCGGCGTCGAGGAAGGCAGGCCGGCGGGCGGGCAGTCGAAATACGTCTCCAAGGGGCTCACGCGTTCGCGCACCGACAAGCTCTCCGTGGTGAGCGGCGGCGGCACGACGACAGGCGGCGGCACTATCGGCGGCGGAAACGTCACCTCGCTGCACGCGGGCGGCCCGCGCGCGGAAGTGGCCGGCTCAACGGCGCTCAAATCCGAGCCCGAGCAGAAGCTCTCGCCGGCGCAGGCGCTGGAGCATCTGCCGTGGCAGGACCCGCGCGCGAACCCGAAGGCGCAAGCGGCCGAGAAGCGCGCGGAAGCGCGCGCCAAGGGCTACGAAGGCGATGCCTGCGGCGAATGCGGAAACTGGACGCTTCTGCGCAACGGCACTTGTTTGAAGTGCGACACGTGCGGAGGCACGACGGGGTGTAGTTGAAGATATTCTCCAACCAACAGTAGGCAAAATGCGAGTTGATCTGAATAACTGTCATTTTGCTGATTGTGTGTACGGCGTTCGAGCGCGCGCTGGCGATGAAATAAATTCAACCAAGAGCCAGTTCACCCGTACTGAGGTGTCATTTGGTGCGGAGCCGTCTACTACAATTCACTCCCAAAATGACACATTTAAAGACACAGGAACCGTTCTTGAGATTCGGGGAGATGTTCGCCCAGTCAAGCAGCTTCGCGATCGCTCTAGTCAGCTCGCCGAAAACGGGCGACCCAAAACGATTGTATCTCGGGTCGGTTGGGCACTGAAGTACGGAGAAAATTGGAGATCTGTCTTCGGCGCAAAGGAGAGTTGAATGCCATTCACGTTCAAGGATTCTACCGTAGACACTGCGAAGAAATTCTATGACGGTCCAGCGAAAGTCGATTTGAAGGTGGTTCGAGCACAATTTAGAAATATCGGCACGATGTTTCATGTACGTGACCGTCAGGACAGAATTGAAGGGGCCACTAGCGTAAAACAAAAATCGCCGGGACAGCGCTTCGAAAAATTTATTGATCGAAACAAAGGAAAACTTACCGTCGCAGGTCTTGTAGCTGTCTTTGCCAACTTACTTTTTCGCGCGTTTAGCTCATAGGAGTAACTGAGCGCAGATCCCGTAGGATGGGTTGAGCGCAGCGAAACCCATAACCGTTCGCCCCCGCGAAATCGGGGACCCAGGCTTCACTGCATAAGAACTGGATTCCCGCTTACGCGAGAATGAGCGGAGCAGCGCGTTCACCAGTAAACGCAGCAAGCGTAGCCCGGATGGAGCCATCGGGTCGCGCCAACGGCGCGCCCAATGGTAAACTCCGCGAAATTCGGGGCTGACTTCACCGCACTTTATCATCCCGCATTGCGCTATGCTTCATGCGGGCTACAGGCTGGACGGCCGTAGCTGCCGCGTTGTAGAAGGCCTCCGATCCGGGGGCGACAACCGGGAGCGCGCGTCATGACAAACATTTCTGCAACGAGAGTTTCAGCACCGATCAGCCGCCGGCAAGTGGTTTTGGGCGCGGCGGCGCTTCTTCTCGTCCGGTTCTCCGGCAAGGCCGCGTTCGCCGAGCCGCGAACGTTCTTCATCTTTTTCGACAAGGAGTCCTCGGAGCTATTGCCGAGCGCCAAGCAAATCCTTGCGGTGATCAACCCCTTGATCAAGCCCAACACGCGCACGACCATCGTCGGCCATTGCGATACGTCGGAAAGCGAGCCGGACAAGCTTTCGCGCGCGCGACTGCGGTGCATGCGGCGCTCGTCGATGTCATGAGTATCACCAAGCCCAATGGCGCAATCCTGTTCACTTCCGGCAAGGGGACGTCGGAGCCGCAGAAGCAGACCGGCCCGAACGTGCCGGAGCCGGTCAACCGGTATGTGTCCATCACCATCCAGTAGCGCGGCGCGCAAAGCGCTTGCTCTTGCCGAGCCACGGCCGCGCTTCCCTCTCCCACAAGGGGAGAGGGAGGAGCGTGGGCACGCGGATTCAGTCGCCAAACAGGCCGCCATGGCGCGCGAATTTCGCGAAGAACTTAACGCCGGCTTCCAAAATCTCGGGCGTAATGTCTCCGCAACGCTCGAACACTCCAGCGAACAGCAGAAAGAACGGCTCGACGAGACCAAGAAGGCGCTAGAGAGGAGCGCCGAACAGCAAGGAAAAGCGCAAGAAGCCTTGCGCCTGGCGGTCGAAAGCCGGCTGGACGCCATTCGTCTCGAAAGCTCCGCCAAGCTCGAGGAGATTACTTTAGCCTATTCCTCCGGCTCGGTGGTGAAGAACAGCGGATAGCCTTTGCTCTTGCCCAGCTCGGTGGCTTCCTTGGCCTTGGTCTCGGCGACGTCGCGCGTGTAGACCGCGATGACGCAGGCGCCGCGCCGATGCGCCGTCATCATCACATGGTAGGCGTGTTCCGTGTTCATGCGGAACACTGTCTTGAGCACCTGGACTACGAATTCGCGCGGCGTGAAATCGTCGTTGAGCAGGATGACCTTGTAGAGCTTCGGCCGCTGGGTTTTCGGCTTGAGCTTGGTGCGCGGTTTGACGACGGTGTTGGCCATTTGGACGTCCTGCGCTCGATGTCGCAGCCAGCGCGGAAGTATAATGCGCTGGCTTTCCGATTTCACCGGAAATCTGGCTCTTGCGTCCGCCCTGCCCGCGCGCGCATCATCGCCCACGCAACAAGCAACGGAGGCACCGATGACCGCGTTCAACGCCGTGCGCTTTAAGGTGAAGCCCGGGCAAGACCAGGCCTTCCTCGATGCACATAAGAAAGTGAACCCGATGTGGGCGGGGATGCGCCACGCCAACATCATCAAGACCGGCGAGCGCAGCTACTGCATCATCGCCGAGTGGGACTCGATGGATGCGCTCGGCAACGCGCGCCTGGAAATGATCAAGACGCTCGATTCATTCCGGCACATGCTGGAGGACCTCGGCGGCGGCCTCGGCGTCACCGATCCGGTGGCCGGACCGGTCGTGCTGCCGCTGAAGTAGCACGGCAAGCGAGGATCACGATGATCAAGCCGATGTTTTTGGCGGCGGTCGCCGCGGCGCTTGGCGTTTCGTTTGCCTGCGCTGCCGAGATCAAGGTCATCTCCGCCAACGGCATGCGCGAGGTCATCAACGAGACCAAGGCCAAGTTCGAGGCCGCATCCGGTCACAAGCTCGCGGTCAGCGTGGTGGAGACGGGCGAAATCAGGCGGCGCGTGCTCGCCGGCGAGGCCTACGACGTGATCATGGTGCCGCGCAACGCGTCGGATGAGTTCGAGACGCAGGGCAAGGTCGGTGTCGGTGCGGTGCCGGTGATCCGCGTCAACTTCGGGCTTGCCGTGCGCGCCGACGGACCCAAGCCGGACGTCAGCACACCCGAGGGGCTCAAGAAGACATTCCTCGCGGCGAAGATCGTGCTGATCACCGACCCAGCGACCGGCGGGATCAGCGGCGTCCACCTGATGGAGGTGCTCAACAAGCTCGGCATCGCCGACGAGATGAAGGGCAAGCTCGTGCCCAACCGCGGCGGCGGGTTCCACGCCGAGCGCGTGGTCAAGGGCGAGGCCGATCTCGCCGTGCAGGCGGAGCACGAGATCAAGTGCGTGAAGGGCGCGGCCTTTTTGGACTATCCCAAGGAGTTCCAGCGATCGATCGTGTTCATGGCCGGCGTGGGCACTGCCAGCGCGGAGCCGGCCGCGGCCAAGGCCTATATCGCATTCATCAAAGGGCCAGAGGTTGCACCGGCGATCAAGGCGCATTGCCTGTCGCCAGGATGAGAGAATCTTGCTAGGAGAGCGATATGGAAAATCGCAAGAATCTTATGCTCATCGTCGGCGCGCTGATCGTGGTGATCGGCGTGCTCGGCTACATGCTCTATGACGCGAAGAAAGAGCCTACCGGCGTGCAGATCAACGTCGGCAAGGACGGGATCAAGATCGAGCAGAAATGAGCGGCGGTACACGCGGCCGGGACCGCGTGTCAGTTCGCCGTTAACCCTCCCCTTCAGTCCATCTCGTCATCACGGCGTTGTCATCGGCATTTAACATTTCGTTTTGGTCCGCGCGGGCAGGATCGCCGGCGTGTGACGGGTGTGGGGTTTCCATGTGTAGCGGTTCGTGTTCGGTGACTTCGCCGCTCAGTCAATTCTTGAAGAACACTTCGCCTCAGGCGCTTGCGCAGGTCGCGCTCAAGCCGAAAGATCCGCTCGACCCCAAGCAACTGCTCGCGGCGCTCAATCCGCTAGATCCTGCATCCAGCACCGGCGCTGCCACGCGCGGGCCGAAGGTTGCAGGCACCGGATTGCTGGTCGACACTTCCGTCTGATTGCCGCTGCGCTTGCAGGCGCGACGCCTGCCATCATCGCGCATGCGTCTGTTGAGACGCACGCGTCGTACCCGGCGGAATATCCATCTCGCCGATGCCCCGGATTGGCACACAAAATACCACGGTGCCGCTATTCCGCCCTTATTACACCGCGCCGCATCGGACTACCTCTTGGCAGCAAATGGAATTGCGTTAGAATTGTTAATAAGAGTTAACGTTTGAGAGGGACAAGTTCCATGATTACCCGACGATCAGCGATCGCGATGTTGCCGGCTGGCTTGTTGGCTGGATCGAGCTTTTTAAGTCTCGCACGAGCGCAGGCGCCACAAAAGGCTGCAATCAATCCAATTCCGGATGCAGGAAGAAAACTCGTCGGGCGGATCGAGCAATGGAGGGGGACTGCCCATTACGACGCTACCAAAGCACTGATCGAGGCTCTTGATCGCACCGCAAGCCTGCGCGGCACACCGTTCGCGACGGAACGTCGGCGCAATTCGAAATCCGAGTTGCAGGAAACGCTCAGTCAGCTCAATGCGATGTACACGCCGGTCACCACGGTCCTGGATATTCGCAAGAAGACCGACGACACGATCGAGCTCGACAAAAGACGCGGGCTCAGTCCTGCAAAGAAATCCGAATTCAGCACCAAGATCGCAATCAACAATGCCAGAATTTCCGACCTCCTTTCCGCAATGTTTTCCGGCGGCGGCGATTTCGACATCAACAAGATCAGGAGCGGAAAGGATGGCAGCGCCGCCATCAACAACCTCATTTCGCTCACAGAAGATCTGCTCGATGCAAGCATCAAACTTAGTGAATGGGGCCCGGACGCGTTTTATTCCGCCGCGCGCGGCTATGTTACTTTTCAGTTCGTAAGAGACCGCCTCAGAGTTGGCCGCTCGTCTCCGCTGCTCGCGCGGGCTTACATTCTAAGAATCATCGGCGACAGCGAGAGTTATTTCGCGCTGCGCGCTGGTTCGCTAACCGCGACGCCGGCGACCACTCTGACAAGCTCGACAGGTCCGGGTACCACGGCAACCACGGGAGCGGCGCCCCTTACGGCCAATTCGCGGTATGCGTTCGAAAAGGACATGCTCGATAAGCGTTTCCCGAAAGAGATATATCTCGGAAGTGAGATGCCTAGCCGCGAAAACGGCTGTGAGCGCAATCAAATTATAAATCACTACGGCAAGTTTACCGCGGACTCGAGCTTCGATACGACGTTCAAGCTCGAAGGGGCGGATGGCTGGAGTGCATCGGGGTGTATCGCGCAAATCAATGACCGAGGCGCCGAGGCGATGAATGGCCTTCTCGGGCCGATCTTTAAGCAGTTTGCCCCGGCCGGCGGGACCGAGGCCGGATTCAAGAAAACCATGCGTGACACGCGCGACGCGCTCAATGATCTGATCCGGCGCGTCACCAACGCCAAGAAGCGCGAAGATGGACAGGTGGGTTCAACTCCATTACCTGCATCCACGACGCCGCCCAGCAACCCTGATGCGGACGCACAACAAGAATTTACCGTCATGCAGCAGATGACATCGGCGCTGCGGGAGATGTTGGCGTCGACGTAACGGTTAGCCGCTGCCACCAAGAGATCAGCGCGCGGGGGCTTTCAGGGCTCCACTTGCCACCCGCGCGCTGGCATCACGATCCTGGATTTCTGGCAGTCACTTTCCAGGAACTGGAATCCATCATCACGCCGTTGGGGCGCTGATATTTCGCAAGCTCCGCTTTGAGCGCCTTGGTAATTTCGTCGTGGCGCGCTTCGGCGAGCTTGCCGGCTTCGCGATAGACTTCGCCTGCCGGGCCAATCGCGAGCTGGAAGGCCGCGGCATCATCGATATCCTTGCCAACGAACACTTGCGCGTCGACTTGCTCGAACTCGATATCCTTGTAGCCCGCGATTTCGAGCTGCTTGGTCACGACGCCGGTGTCGGCCATAGAAAACGGCCCGGGTCCGCAGCTTTGCGCGCTATCGCCGGGCGGCGGCAAGAAATTGAGCACCACCTTCTTGGCGTGCCCGAGCCACGGATTGTCGTTGATCCCGCGCCACACGATCATCGTCATGATGCCACCGGGTTTAAGGCTCGTGCGCATGTTGCGCAGGCCTGCCACCGGATTTTCAAAGAATTGCGTGCCGAAGCGAGAGAAACAGAAATCGTGCACCGGCTTGAAGGGATAGGACTGCACGTCGGCTTCTAGAAAGCTCACATTGCTCAAGCCCGCGGCCAAAGCGTCGCGGCGGCCGTATGCCAGAAAGCCCTCGCAGCAGTCGATGCCGATCACCGAGCCGGTCGGGCCAACCAGACGAGCGAGTTCGATTGCGGTATCACCAAAGCCGCAACCGGCATCCATCACCTTGTCGCCCTTGAGAACCGAAAGCGATGGAAATATTTTGGCGCTGTGCAGCGACAAGCCGTCCACCATGATATGGCGCCAGCGTACAAATTTTGGCACCAGCACGTTGTTCCAGAAGTCGACGTATTGGCTCTTTGATTCAACTGCAACTTGGGCATTGCTCATGGCAGGCCTCGCGTGTTTCTCTTCACTGGGTGTCCAGTCGATTGTGGACAACACATCATGCTCCTTCAGGTTTATGGTCACAAGGGAAAACGGCGCTGGCAGCATTTCGTTTCTTCGTATGCTGATTTAGATTGATGCCAATAACTCAACGATCGGAGGTTGCTGTGGCGCGCGTGCGAATGATCCCGCCCGATACGACGGACGCTGAAACCCGAAACGTCTACGACGCCGTGATCAAGCAATGGGGCCGCGTAAGCAACTTCTCACAGGTGCTCGCCCATCAGCCCGCTGCGCTCGTCGGCTGGCTGCTGCCGAACGAGAGCATCCGGCTCAAGAACGTCAAATCCGATCCGGACTACGTGAAAATTCAGCAACTCGTGATCATCAAGACGTCGGCGCTCAATCGTAGCGCCTATTGCATGTCGCATAACGTGCCGCTGGGAAAGAAACTCGGGCTCAGCGAAGAGCAAATTGCCGCAGCGCAAGGCGACGACTACATGAATTCACCGCATCTCGACGAACGGCAGAAGGCGGCCGTGCGCTGGGCGGACGCCGTCACCAAAATGACGGCCCGCGACGACGAGGCTGCATTCGCGGCGATGAAGAAACACTTCAACGAAAAACAGATCGTCGAGCTTACGATCTTCTGCGGCATGTGGAATTACTCAAACCGTCTGTGCGAGGCTTTGCACGTCGATCTGGAACGCCCCGACAAGCGCATTGAATTTCAAGACAAATAGTTTTGGCGCTTGTTGCGAAGGAGCGCGGCTCTGCAGGACATTCTCCGAAGCGATTGCCTACCAACGCGTTGCGCTTCTCGATAAACTTTTAGGTTTTTTGACTCCGGCTACTGGAGCGTTTTTTTGGATTTTGCGGCTAATGTGTGGCCAGGGTGCGCGCCCGCGCGGGCCGAATTGTCCGTGCGAGCAGGATTTCGAACCCGGAATTGCTTAATTCGAAGTCACCGCCAAACCCGCGAATGACCATGACCAACTCTTGCTCTACAGACGATGCCCTTGCGACAGAAGCCAACCATACGCTGATTGACGAATTGATCAGCAGCGTTGCCATGGGCGGTGCAAAACATCGCTTGCGCGTGCTCCAGCGCATCACTGACCTGTTCGTTGCCGGCTCCCGCCGCTATTCAGGCGAGCAAATCTCGCTGTTCGACGATGTACTGCAGCAACTCGCAACCGAGGTCGAACGCAAGGCGCGGGCAAAACTCGCCCATCAGCTCGCGCGGATGGATAAGGCGCCGCCGAAGCTCATGCGGGTGCTGGCCTTTGACAATGCGATCGACGTTGCGGGACCTGTGCTCGCCAACTCTCCGCTGCTCAGCGACGATGATCTGGTCGAGAATGCCGCAACCAAGAGCCAGAAGCACCTCTATGCGATTTCCCAGCGCCTCAAGCTGAGCCAATCCGTCACCGATGTGCTGGTGAAGCGTGGAAATCGTCGTGTTGTCCGTACGGTCGCGGGCAATCCCGGTGCGCGCTTTTCTCTCGCAGGCTACGGCAAGCTCACGGCGCGCGCGCTATGACCGCAAGCTCACGCTGACGGTCGGCCAGCGCAGCGATATTCTACGCCAATATTTTCTCAAACTGCTCGAGAATGCGTCCGCCACCGTGCGCGCAAGACTTGAAGAGGCCAATCCACAGGCGGCGGCGGCGATTCGAAACGCGATCGACGAAGTCGCCATCACGATGCAACATGAGGTGCGCGAAGCGTCGCACGAACACGCCATCGCCGCGCGCGATGCCAAGCGGCGATTCAACTCGCACCCTGTTACCGAAGTGAATGTGCACGCTCCCGCGCAGGCGCAAGAATTCGAAAAGACCGTTGTCGCGCTGGCCAAGCTCGGCCGTTTTCCTGTCGATATGGTCGAACGCGCGCTGCTCGATGAAGGCGAGGACATGGTGCTGCTGCTGGCCCGTGCCGCAGGCTGCTCCTGGGTCACGACCCGAGAGCTGCTGCTGATGTTTTCCGCCAAACGCAATATGCTGCCGGACGATCTTCTCAATGCGTTTGAACGATTCAATCGGCTCAGTCCGGATACGGCGCAGCGCGTGATCCGGTTTCACGAACGCCGGATTAAACGGCGCGGCGAAACGAAAGCGCAAGAGACAAGTACCGCGAAACAGATCGCTATGACCGACGCGCATCCTGCGATCGCGACTGCCGGAAACGCCGCGTTGGCTGGACCGTACGCGGAGCCGGCGTCGTTCCGCTCAATGGTCTAGTCCACGACGCCTGCTGTCATCCGCGATCGGCCACGTGTGATTGGATGGCTTGAAAAAACTATCGCGCGGGCATCTCGCAAAACATCACTCCACCCTTGGCTTTGTCGGTCCGCGGCGTTTCCACCAGCGTAATGACGACGGCCTCAATCGGGACTTTGTAATTCTTCACCATCGCGGCGGTGATGTCTTTGCAGAGCGCGCGCTTTTCGTCCTGCGAGCGGTTGCCAACGGCGTAGACGACGATTTCCGGCATGTCTGATCCTCCCATGTAGCTTGTCACGCTTACTACTTAATTATAACGCGCGCGATGTGCGCGTGAAGCTATATTATTGTCGACATAATTTCATCGTGCGCGTTTCATACGCACGCGCGGAGTCGACCCGCGCTGGCAGGAATATCGAGAAGGCCTCCAAATAGAGAAACTCCGCCGAAGCGGAGTTTCTCATTTGTTTAGCGAAAAATCGCGTAAGCGGTTGAAGTTGCCCTGTTGACCCGGCTTCTGGTCGGCCTGCTGGTTCTGCTGGCCGGGCTTCTGACCGCCGCCCTGCTGCTGACCGGGTTTCTGCTTGTTCTGATCCCAGTCGTGACGACCGTCACCTTGCTGTTGATCCGGCTTCGGGTTGTTCTGCTGCTGGTGTTGCGGATCGCGGTTCGGATTTTGTTGGTTCATGACGTCATGCTCCTTCGTGAGTTGACCCGCCATAAATAAAACGAAATAGAACGTTTTTAGTTCCGCATTCAATACGCACCATCACTCAATGCGGACAACATCTTGTCAAAAACGTGCCCGATCGTGGCAATGGAACCGTTCTCACGCGTGTGCGTTTTTTACGAATCGTTGAGGGCAAGTTTAATGGAATGGTATTTGCTCCTCTTGTTATTGTTGGGGATTCAAATCCCAATCCTCATCGTCATTTGGGTGATGGGCGATCTGCGCAGCTAGAGCGCGATTCAGACCCGCGCTAGGGTCATACCTGTTTATACGAGCGATCGTGATAGACGAGCGCCGCGCCCGCAGGCCCGGAATTCATTGCCTCGACGACGCCGAAATAAATGTCGTGTGAGGCCACCGACTTCACCTCAATCACGCGACAGTCGAATGCGACCACAGCACTCAGCAGCGCCGGAGATCGAGTGGCCAGAGTGGACCAATTGCCGGTGTTGAACCGCTGCTCACGCGACACCTGGGTGCGGCCGGCGAACGTGTCAGCGATGATCTCGTCACCTGCGCGCAATGTGTTGACGCAGAAGACGCCGTTCTCGCGCAGGATCGGCATGCTGGTCGCAGCGCGATTGAGGCAGACCAGCAGCGTCGCGGGATTGTCCGACACCGACACCACCGCTGTCGCCGTGAAGCCGCTCTTGCCGGCGGGGCCGTCGGTGGTGACGATATGCACCGCGGCGCCGAGCCGGCTCATCGCCTCGCGGAAAGCTTGAGCGTCCACGCTCTTGACCGCGGCGGCGGCCTCGAACGCTCCGGCCATGTCTTCGTGTTGGTCGATCCAGCTCATCGACTCAAGTCTATAACACGCTCTCAGCGGGAGCGAGAATGCTCATATTGCACCTATAAACTCGCACAACCGCTGGCGTTCCCGCTGGCATATAACCGCGGCAATTCAAACCTTTCTGCGACTCAAATGGCGATATAACAATAGCGGCGGAAAGGCTTAGCCAAGTGCTGCGCCCGTTGCCCGCAGGGTGCTGCCCCTGCTAAAAATCAATGAGGGTTTCGAGCAATCGTTAAAGCTTATAAATCGCCGGCACCGCGGGCGCGTATCAAAAGGGGTAGATCGGGCGCATGGAATACTTTGTCCAGCAGCTCATCAATGGGATCACTCTTGGCTCGATCTACGGCCTGATCGCGATCGGCTATACGATGGTCTATGGCATCATCGGTATGATCAATTTCGCGCACGGCGATATTTTTATGGTCGGCGCGTTCATTGCGCTGATTTCGTTTCTCACGCTGGTCGCCATTGGGCTTACCGCGATCCCGGTCGCGCTGTTCATTGTGCTGCTGATCGCGATGGGCCTGACCGCGCTGTACGGCTGGACGGTGGAGCGGCTCGCCTACCGGCCGTTGCGCCATTCCTTTCGCCTGGCACCGCTGATTTCCGCAATCGGAATGTCGATCATTCTGCAGAATTATGTCCAGGTCGCGCAAAGTGCGCGAGTCAAGCCGTTGCCGCCGCTGATCGAGGGCACGCATGTGATCATCGAGAGCGACGTATTTTCGGTTGAGCTGTCAAACATCCAGATCATCGTTGTGCTGACCACACTGGCGCTGATGATCGTATTCTCCTGGATCGTCGGGAAGACGCGGCTCGGCCGCGACATGCGCGCCTGCGAGCAGGATCTCAAAATGGCATCGTTGCTCGGCGTCAACATCGACCGCACGATTTCGCTCACCTTCGTGATCGGCGCCGCGCTCGCCTCGGTCGCGGGTATCATGTATCTGCTTTATTATGGCGTGATCGATTTCTTCATCGGCTTCGTCGCCGGAGTGAAGGCCTTCACCGCAGCCGTACTCGGCGGCATCGGCTCGCTGCCCGGCGCCATGCTCGGCGGTCTGCTCATCGGTTTGATCGAGACATTCTGGTCGGCCTATTTCTCGATTGAGTACAAGGATGTCGCCGCATTCTCGATCCTGATCGTCGTCCTTATCTTTCTGCCGACCGGCATTCTCGGACGGCCAGAGGTCGAGAAGGTGTGAGCCCGAGCCCGTCAGTGCAAGACAACTCCGCGAACACTCTTGGCATCTCTGTCCTCGCCGCCGCGCTGAAGGAGGCTGCGCTCGCAGCGCTGGTGGCGCTGGGCCTGTTCTTTTTCCTCATCGGTATCAAGACCGATCAGGGGCCGACCGGCGCGCTGGTGATCATGCCGCGTTTCGAGGCGCTTGCGATGATCGTGGGCGCGGTGTTCACCGGCAGCTTCCTGCGCGCGCTCATCGCCGGCAACAAATCAATCATGTCACGCGTGGAGTTGCCGGCGTGGATCGTGCCGAAATTGCAATGGGCCGGACGATTTATGGGTGCGGCGTTTCTGGTGTTTGCCTTGGCGTTGCCGTTCCTGTTTTTCAACAATCGCTATGTGCTCGATCTCGGCATCCTGGTGCTGACGTATGTGATGCTGGGGTGGGGGCTTAACATTGTGGTTGGACTCGCCGGCTTGCTGGACCTCGGCTATGTCGCCTTCTATGCGGTCGGCGCCTATTCCTATGCCTTACTCGCGCAGAATTTCGGCCTTTCGTTCTGGATCGGACTGCCGCTCGCCGGCATCCTTGCCGCGTTTTGGGGCGTGCTGCTCGGATTTCCGGTGCTGCGGCTGCGGGGCGACTATCTGGCGATTGTGACGCTTGGATTTGGCGAGATCATCCGGCTTGTTTTGCTCAATTGGCGCGACCTCACCGGCGGGCCAAACGGAATCTCGGGCATTCCGCGGCCGTCGTTCTTCGGCCTGCCATTCGACGAGAGCGCGAACGGTTTTGCGGCGACCTTCGGGCTCGAGTTCACACCCACGCACCGGCTGGTGTTTCTGTTCTATCTCATCCTGGCGCTGGCGCTCGTCACCAACTGGGTCACGTTACGGCTGCGCCGGCTGCCGATCGGCCGCGCCTGGGAGGCCCTGCGCGAGGATGAAATCGCCTGCCGCGCACTCGGCATCAACACCACGAACACCAAGCTCACGGCCTTTGCCATCGGTGCGATGTTCGGCGGATTTTCCGGCGCGTTCTTCGCAACGCGGCAAAGTTTCATCAGCCCGGAGTCGTTCAACTTCGGCGAATCCGCGCTGGTGCTGGCGATCGTTGTGCTGGGCGGCATGGGATCTCAACTTGGCGTCGCGATCGCAGCGCTCGCGATGATCGGCGGATTCGAATTGTTTCGCGGGTTCGAGCAGTACCGCATGCTGTTGTTCGGGGCCACAATGGTCATCATCATGATCTGGCGGCCGCGCGGTCTGATCGCCACGCGTACGCCCTCGCTGTTACTTGCGGCGGGCAAGGCGAAATCGGCGTCATCGAACAGGGACGGCGATGGGCGATAACGCTGAATCCATTCTTGCAGTTGAGCATCTGACGATGCACTTCGGCGGCTTGGTCGCAGTCGATAATTTCAGCTTTGCCGCACGGCGCGGCGAGGTCACCGCCCTCATCGGACCCAACGGCGCGGGCAAGACCACAGTGTTCAACTGCGTCACGGGTTTTTACAAGCCGACGGTGGGCATGATCCGGCTGCTGCATCCCGATGGCCGTGAATTTCTACTTGAACGGCTGTTGGATTTTCGCATCACCAAGCTCGCGCGCGTCGCGCGCACGTTTCAGAATATCCGCCTGTTCCCGGGCATGACGGTGCTCGAAAACCTGGTGGTGGCGCAGCACAATCCGCTGATGGTGGCCTCCGGCTTTTCGATCGCCGGCCTGTTTGGCCTGAAATCCTATGCGCAGGCCGAAAAAGCGGCGATCGACAAGGCGCGCTATTGGCTCGATCGCACCGGGTTGCTTGCGCGCGCCGACGACAATGCGGGACAGCTGGCCTACGGCGAGCAGCGCCGGCTCGAGATCGTGCGTGCCATGTGCACCGACCCCGTGCTGCTCTGTCTCGATGAACCTGCGGCCGGATTGAACGCGAATGAAAGCGCCGACCTCAACAAGCTGCTGCTGTTCATTCGCGCCGAGCATGGCACCTCGATCGTGCTGATCGAGCATGACATGTCGGTGGTGATGGAAATATCCGATCATATCGTGGTGCTCGACTACGGGCTAAAGATTGCCGACGGCACGCCGTCGGATATCCGCAATGATCCAAAGGTGATTGCCGCCTACCTTGGACATGAAGACGACGCGACGGAGCTCAGTGGGGCGGGGGCCAGGCCATGACCGAACCCCTGCTCGCGATCCGTGGCGTCAAATCGTTCTACGGCAACATCATGGCGCTCAAGGGTATCGATCTGCACGTGAATGAAGGTGAGATTGTCACGCTGATCGGCGCGAACGGCGCCGGAAAATCCACCTTGATGATGACGATTTTTGGAACGCCGCAAGCGCGCGAAGGCGCGGTCATTTTCGACGGCCGCAATATTACGCGTCTGCCGCCACACGAAATCGCAAAACTGCGAATTGCGCAATCTCCAGAAGGCCGCCGCATTTTCAGCCGCATGACGGTGCTGGAAAACCTGCAGATGGGCGCCGCAATTGCGGACCCGAAATATTTCGCCGACGATCTTGCACGCATCTGTGAACTGTTTCCGCGGCTGGAAAAGCGGATGAACCAGCGCGGCGGGACGCTTTCTGGCGGTGAACAGCAGATGCTCGCGATCGGGCGGGCTTTGATGAGCAGGCCGCGCCTGATCCTGCTCGATGAGCCCTCGCTCGGTCTTGCTCCATTGCTGGCCAAACAGATTTTCGCTGCGATCCGCGTACTCAACGAGCGCGATCGGCTCACGGTTTTTCTGGTCGAGCAAAATGCCTTCCGCGCGCTCAAGCTCGCGCACCGAGGTTATGTGATCGTCAACGGGTTGATCACGCTTGCGGGGAGCGGAGCCGAGCTGCTCCAACGGCCGGAAATACGCGCGGCCTATCTCGAAGCCGGACGGCATTAAAGGAAGCGCGATGGGCGGATTTTACACCGATGAATCTCTTTTGCAGATCGCGCTCGTGACCGGCGTGATCGGCGGCGGCGCAGCGGCGCTCTCCGGCCGCGCAATCGCCAGCACGTGGCGGCCATATGGGCACGTCGTCGGCTACATGATGATTTTGGGCGCCGCCGTGCGTTTCGTGCATTTTTCGCTGTTCGAGGGAACGTTTTTGTCGTTCCCATCGTACACCGCCGACACGCTCTATCTGGTGCTGGTTGGCTGTGCGGCTTGGAGAATAACTAAGACTAGTCAAATGGTTAGACAGTATGATTGGCTTTATGAGCGCGAGGCTCTCCTGACCTGGCGCGATCGTCCGCCAAAGGAGGCAGATGCCGGCGGAACGAAGGCAACACCGGTATAAGTTTCGCGAGAAATCGGTGAAAATGTCGCCTGGACGATTTGCGCGCCGGTTGCGACTATAGGGGTCGTAACGGGTGCGCTATCAAGGAGAACAGCATGAACAGGCTGTGGCAGTTTGGACTCGCGCTGGCGACGAGCGTGGTGCTCTTCGGCGCGGCGTCCGCACAGGATATCGTGGTCGGAGTCGCCGGGCCGATGACCGGCAACGAGGGAAGTTTCGGACGGCAATTGCGAAACGGCGCTGAACAGGCCATCGCCGATCTCAATGCGGCAGGCGGTTTGCTGGGCAAGAAACTCAAGCTTGAGATCGGCGACGATGCCTGCGATCCCAAGCAAGCGAAGTCGATTGGCGAAAAGTTCGCCAGCATGAAGCTACCGTTCGTGGCCGGCCATTATTGTTCGTCGTCGTCGATCCCGGCATCCGAAGCCTATGCCGAGGGCAACGTACTGCAGATCACGCCAGCCTCAACCAACCCGACTTTCACCGAGCGCGGCATGTGGAACGTGTTCCGGGTGTGCGGCCGCGACGACCAGCAGGGTACGTTCATCGCCGGCTATCTGCTCAAGCACTACAAGACCAAGAACATCGCAATCGTCAATGACAAGAGCACTTACGGCGCGGGCCTCGCGACCGAAGTGAAAAAAGCGCTCAACGCGGGCGGCGTCAAAGAGAAGCTTAACGACTCCTACAATAAGGGCGACAACGATTTTGCAGCGCTTGCTTCCAAGCTCAAGCGCGACAAGATCGACATCATCTTTGTCGGTGGCTACCATAAAGAAGCCGGCCAGATTTTGCGCCAAATGCGAAGTCAGGGATTAAAGACCGTGCTGATCGCCGGCGACTCGCTCGCCGATAAGGAATACGCGTCGATCACCGGCCCGGCCGGCGAAGGCACGCTGTTCACCTTCGGCCCCGATCCGCGCAAGAAACCGACGGCTGCTGCGATCGTGCAGAAGTTCAAGGAAAAGGGCGTCGATCCGGAAGGCTATACGCTCTACACCTACGCAGCGTTCCAGATCTGGTCGCAGGCGGTAACGAAGGCCGGAACGACCGAACCGAAGAAAGTGGCCGAGATCATCCGAGCGGGGAAATGGAACACAGTGCTGGGCACCATCTCCTACGACAAGAAGGGCGACATCACCGTGATCGATTGGTCGATCTTCAAGTGGGACAACAAAGGTGGCTACAACGAATTGACCGCCGACTCGCGTACGTAGTCTCAAATTTTCACGATCAAGCCCGCTCCGATCATTCGGGGCGGGTTTTTTCATTTGGCTTTAAGTCAACCGATCTTCCCCAACACTGGAAAGGCTTCCAGCAGCCAGTAGCTTGCCTGTGAAACCCAGCCGGTGAGAAAGGCGAGCCCGGTCAGCACGAGCAGACCGCCCATCAGGCGCTCCACGTGCGCGATGTGGCGGCGGAAGCGAACGAGGAACGCCGCGAACGGCTCGATCGCGAAGGCTGCGAGTATGAACGGGATACCGAGCCCGAGCGAATAGACCGCCAGCAGGCCCGCGCCTTTGGCAACCGTCGCCTCGGTGGCCGCCACGGCAAGGATGGTCGCAAGGATCGGACCGATGCACGGCGTCCAACCGAACGCAAATGCCAGTCCCATGACATAGGCACCCCAGAGGCCGACTGGCTTGGCGATTTCGGCGCGCTTCTGCCGGTACAACAGGCCGATCCGCGTGAGGCCGAGAAAGTGCAGGCCCATGAGGATAATGGCGACGCCTGCAACGGTCGCCAGCACGTCGGAATAAGCCCGCACCAGCGCGCCGACGATGCTCGCACTCGCGCCAAGCGCCACGAACACGGTGGAGAATCCGGCAACAAACAGCAGCGCAGCCACGACCGTCTCGCGCCGGACTGCGCGTTCCGGCTCGGCATCGGTCAGGCGCTCGAACGAGGTCCCGGCGAGGTAAACCAGATAGGGCGGCACCAACGGCAGCACGCAGGGCGAAAGAAAGCTCACAAGGCCGGCGAGCAGGGCCGCAAGGATGGTGACATTCGGCGTCATGCCCCCTAAATGCGATGCTGGCGCGTGATATAGCAAGCCGCCGATACCTGCCATCGCCGGGATGTGATCAGCGGTGTTAACCTCGACCAGGATGAATTCAATGCCGAGCAAGCTGCCAATCGTCTTCGCCGGATAAGAGCGTGAACGAGGACTAGAGCCTTGAGCAACCGCAATCTCATCACCGATGTAGCGGGCGTACGCGTCGGTCATGCCGACGACGCGCGGCTTGGCTCGGGTGCGACGGTTGTGATTTTTGACCAGCCGGCCGTGGCGACCGCCGATGTCGGCGGCGGCGGACCCGGCACGCGCGAGAGCGCACTGCTCGATCCCGCCATGACGGTCGAGCGAATTGAAGCGATCGCGATTTCAGGCGGCTCCGCCTTTGGTCTTGATACTGCCTCCGGCGTGCAGGCATGGCTCGCCGAGCAAGGCCGAGGGTTTGCAATTCGTGAAGCACGCGTGCCGATCGTGCCCGGAGCGGTCCTGTTCGATCTGCTCAATGGCGGCGACAAGGCGTGGGGCCGCTTCTCGCCCTATCGCGAGCTTGGCTATCAAGCTACGGCAAAGGCTTCGTCCGAATTTGCATTGGGCAGCGTCGGCGCGGGGCTTGGCGCGACCACCGTCAATCTCAAGGGCGGGCTCGGCTCGGCCTCGGCCACTCTGACGAACGGCGTGACCGTTGGCGCAATTGCCGCGGTCAACGCGGTGGGTAGCGTCGTCATCGGCAGCGGGCCGCATTTTTGGGCGGCGCCCTATGAACGCGGGCGCGAATTCGGCGGGCGCGGACTGCCCTCGCCACTGCCAAATGATGCGCTCACGTTTCACAGCAAGGGTCAGCCCGGCGAAAACACGACGCTCGTTGTCGTGGCGACGGACGCTGTGCTCAGCAAGGCGCAGACGCGGCGGCTTGCGGTGATGGCGCAGGACGGGCTGGCGCGCGCGATCCGTCCGGTGCACACGCCGCTTGATGGCGACATCGTGTTCGCGGCCGCGACCGGCGCGCATCCCCTCGCCGATCCGGTGCATGCGCTTTCGGAGCTTGGTGCGCTTGCCGCCGACGTGGTGGCGCGCGCCATCGCACGCGCGATCTACGAGGCGCGCGCGCTGGCATTTGCTGGCGCGCTGCCGAGTTGGAAGGATAAGTTCGGGAGCTAGTTAAAGCGCTCCGCGCTGTAAGGTTTTGGATCGCAGAACGGATTCGCGTTCGTCATCATTTCGGCGATGAGACGTCCGGTGGCCGGGCCAAGCGTCAGGCCCCAATGCGCATGGCCATAGGCAAGCCACAAGTCGGGTTGGCCGGGTGCGCGATCGATTACGGGGCGTGAATCGGCAAAGCATGGCCGCGACCCCAGCCAGGGCGAGAGTTCCAATGGCTGGCCGAGCGGAAATAATTTGTTGGCCACGGGCAACAACAGGTTGAATTGATGCGGCGTCGGCAGTGCGTCGCGGCGCGCGAACTCGGCACCGGTGGTGATGCGCAACCCCTGCTCCATGGGCGCCACGCAATAACCGTTCTCGACGTCGACCACAGGACGGTTGAGGCTTGTGTTGCCGCGCGGCTGAAACTGCCAGTGGTAGCCGCGCTTGACCGCAAGTGGCAGCTTGATCCCGAGCGGGCCAAGCACGTCAGGAGTCCAAGGCCCAAGCGCAACGACGGCCGCGCGCGCATCGAGTTCGCCCGCGCTGGTGTTGACGCGCCAGCCGTCAGCCGAGCGGCGCAAGGTGCGCGCGTTGCCATTGATAAAAAAACCACCGAGTTCAGCGAACCGCGCGGCATAGCTTTGCGTTACGCTAAGCGGATTGCTCACGCTTGCGGCGCCCTCCCAATGGATCGCGCGGTGAAAACCGTCCGCGAGCGCGGGCTCGATCGCGCGGGTTGCTGTGCTGTCGAGCACGCGAAACGGCAAATTGAGCTGGGTCGCAAGCTCGCGCTCGCGTTCGGTTTCCGCGAATGCCGCTTCGGTTCTGTAGATCTTCAGCCAGCCAGTCTTGCGCAGATAGCGCTCGGATTTGCTTTCCGCCATCAAGGCCTCGTGCTCGGCAAGCGCACGCGCGAACAGCGGACGCATCAGCTTTGCAAATTTCAACCGGCCATCAAGCTGCGTGTTCTGCCGGTAGGCCCAAAGCCACGGCGCGACCTGCGGGAGGAAGGACAAGTGGTAGTTCGCCTCCGGCGCCTGCTTGAGTGCGATCCGTAGCAGCGACGTGAAGTCGGAGGGGAAGGCGTGGGGGAAGAGCGTGTTGCCCTCGATCACGCCGGCGTTGCCATAGGAGGTCGCCTCGCCCGGCCCGCGCCGGTCGACCAGCGCCACCGCAAGCCCGCGCTTTATCAAATGGAGTGCAATGGAGGTGCCGACGATGCCGGCGCCGAGCACAATCGCATCGGTCTTGGCCATATAGCTCTCTCGTAATCCTCATGGTCGACCGGTCGGGGCCGACAGATCGAAAATGAGAATCACTCCGGTTAATTATAGAAACTATGCCCTAAGCCGGTACTAACAACCCTCAACAATTCACGAGTTGTGTTGCCGCCGTGCATTGCCCCCTCGCCCGCCCCGTGTTACGCGAAAAGCGCTTAAATCCGGAGGCTCGACATGCCCCGCCCGCTCAAAGTGGCGCCTTCAATTCTTGCGGCCGACTTCGCCAAGCTTGGCGATGAGGTGCGCGCGATCGAGGCCGCGGGCGCCGATTGGATTCACGTCGATGTGATGGATGGCCATTTCGTGCCGGTCATCTCCTTCGGTCCCGACGTGGTGAAGGCAATTCGTCCGGTGACCAAGAAGACGCTGGACGTGCATCTGATGATTGCGCCCTGCGATCCGCATCTGGAGGCCTTCGCCAAGGCCGGCTCCGACATCATCACCGTGCATGTGGAAGCGGGCCCGCACCTGCACCGCTCGCTGCAAGCGATCCGCGCATTGGGAAAGAAAGCGGGCGTGTCGCTCAACCCGGGCACATCAGTGGACGCAATCGAGCACGTCATCGACAGCGTCGATCTCATTCTGGTGATGTCGGTCAATCCCGGATTCGGCGGCCAGGCTTTCATTCCGTCTGCAGCGGAAAAAATCCGCCGCATCAGCGCTCTAGTGGGGAGCCGGCCAATCGACATCGAGGTCGATGGCGGAATCACGCCGGAGAATGCGGCGCTGGTGACGGGCGCAGGCGCCAATGTGCTGGTCGCAGGTTCGGCCGTGTTCAAGGGTGGCAACTACAAAGCCAACATCGCGGCAATCCGGCAAGCGGCGGCGATGGCGCGTGGGGAAGCGCCGTGAGCATTCCTCGCTACTCCCGCCCCGAGATGACCGCGATCTGGGCGCCGGAGACGCGCTTTCGCATCTGGTTCGAGATCGAGGCGCACGCCGCCGATGCCATGGCCGAACTGGGCATCATCCCGAAGGCCGCGGCGAAGATAATCTGGGACAAAGGTAAAAAAGCGAAATTCGATATCGCGCGCATCGATGCGATCGAGCGCGAGGTCAAACATGATGTCATCGCGTTCCTGACGCATCTTTCGGAAATCGTGGGACCCGAGGCGCGTTTCATGCACTCGGGCATGACGTCGTCGGACGTGCTCGACACCTGCTTCAATGTGCAGCTGGTGCGCGCCGCCGATCTGCTGATCGCGGACACCGACAAGCTGCTTAAAGGCCTCAAGCGCCGCGCGTTCGAATACAAGAAGACCCCTACCATCGGCCGCTCGCACGGCATCCATGCGGAGCCGACCACGTTCGGGCTCAAGCTTGCGTCGGCTTATGCCGAGTTTTCGCGCGCGCGCGAGCGCCTTGTGGCAGCGCGCCGGGAAGTCGCCACTTGCGCGATCTCCGGCGCGGTCGGCACATTCGCGCAGGTCGATCCGCGGGTAGAGGCGCATGTTGCCAAGGAAATGGGGCTTAGCGTCGAGCCGGTATCCACGCAAATTATTCCGCGCGACCGTCACGCCATGTATTTCGCGACGCTCGGCGTCATCGCCGCTTCGGTCGAGCGGCTGGCGACCGAGATCAGGCATCTACAGCGCACGGAAGTGCTGGAGGCGGAGGAGTTCTTTTCGGCAGGGCAGAAAGGTTCTTCCGCGATGCCGCACAAGCGCAATCCGGTGCTGTCCGAAAACCTCACCGGCCTCGCCCGCGTGGTGCGCGCCTATGTGACGCCGGCGCTCGAGAACGTAGTGCTCTGGCACGAGCGCGATATTTCGCATTCATCGGTGGAGCGCGTGATTGGTCCCGATGCTACGGTGACGCTCGACTTCGCGCTCAACCGGTTGGCGGGCGTGATCGACAAGCTCGTGGTGTACCCGAAGACCATGCGCAAGAATCTCGACCGGCTGGACGGGCTCGTGCATTCACAACGGGTGCTGATTGCGCTGACGCAAAAAGGCATGGCGCGCGAGGACGCGTATCGCGCGGTGCAGAAGAGCGCCATGAAGGTGTGGCGTGGAGAGGCTAATTTTCTATCGCTCTTGAAAGCCGATCCCAAGGTACGAAAGCACCTCACGCCAAAAGAGATCGAGGCCAATTTCGACCTTGGCTACCATTTCAAGCATGTCGATACGGTTTTCAAGCGCGTGTTCGGCAAGACGTGATTGGTCTGAGAATGCCGATCGCGGATTTATAGAACGGTTGCCACCACGGGCAACGGCGTTTCGGCTTCCTCTTGCGCGAACATCAAGCCTTGCGGACCGGAGAAAAAGCGACCGGCGAGTGAGCGCTGCAACGGTCCATTGAGCACATCGATATCGACTGAGAATTCACATCGATAGGCGCGCTGCTCGACCGTGCGCGCGCAGAGGTGTTTTTGGAATGTGCGCACTTCGAAGCGATCGGTGCGGTTCAACCGAATGGCGTCAGCCGCCTGCGGCCCGCCGCTTTCGGTCACGAAAGCGATTGTATTGCGCACCTGCTTCGCCAGAGTCTGTTCGAATGCTCCGCGCATTTGCGCTTCGTTCGGCTCATCGGTGAGTTCGCCTGCAACGGCGCCCATCACGATCAGCGGGACCATCAGCACTTTCATCGCAATCCTCGTCGCATCTCAAGAACGCGCAAGGATACACGCAGACCTTTTGCAGCCGCGTTCGTTCAATCAGCCAAATTTTATACAACATGCTAACCGGTCAGGAGAGAACCGGCCGGGAGGCCCTTCGGCCTCCCGTTTTGGCAACGAGTCGTTAACTGCCGCAGCAATCCACCGACTCTCCGCTCGCCTTGATGGGAGCCGCCCATTTCTCGATTTCACTCTTGACGAACTTGCCGAGATATTCGGGTGTGGCGCGATCATTGGGCACTACGACCGCGCCGGCAGTGCCGAGGGTCGTCTTCACGGCCGGCGTATTCATCGCTTCGACCACCGCGGCGTTGAGCGTCTTCACGATCGCGGGGGGCGTATTCTTCGGCAGCAGGATCGCGCTCCAAGAATACGCCTCGAGGTTCGCCACGCCCTGCTCCTGCGCGGTCGGCAGATTCGGTAGCGCCGGAGAACGTTTGTTGTCCATCAGCGCGATTCCTTTGACGGTCCCTGCGTCGACCTGCGGCTTGGCGGAGTTGGCCAGATCGCAGATGAGATCGATACGGCCGCCAAGCAAATCCTGCATGGCCGGGCCGGTGCCGCGGTAAGCGACGTGCGCGATCTTGGTGCCGAGCACATAGTTGAGCACCACGCATCCAAGATGAGTGGCCGAGCCCAAACCTGCGGAGCCGTAGCTCATCTTGGCCTGGTTCTCCTTGGCATAGGCGACAAACTCCTTGAGGTTATTCACCGGCAAGTCTTTCTTCACGATCAGCGCGAGCGGCGTCTCGGCGATCAAAGCAACCGGGGTGAAATCAGTCACCGAATTGTAGAGTGGCTTCTTGTAGAGCGTCTGCCCCTGGGCGTGGGTGCCGACGCTGGCGAGGATGAACGTGTAACCGTCAGGGGCCGCATCGGCCACGCGCTTGCCGCCGGTCATGCCGCCGGCGCCGCCCACGTTCTCCACGACCACTTGCTGTTTCAGAATCTCGCTCATGCGAGCGGCAACGACGCGGCCGATCTGGTCCTGCGGGCCGCCAGCGGCGAATGGGATCACCAGCGTGAGCGGCCGACTGGGATAGTCCTGTGCAACGGCACTCCCGGAAATCGCAACGATGCCGGCCAGAGCCGCACCCATGACTGACTTGAACATTGGACTTCTCCTGTTGTCTCAGCGGACACTTGCGCTACAAGAAACTGCGGGTCAAGCGGCCGCATGACGCACCCTAATGTGCTAATAAACACCAAGGCTTGGAGATTTTATCATGCCGGTGACCCGAATTGCCATCGCAGGTCTCGGCACAATTGGACGCGTGCTGGCGCGGCGGTTGACCGACGGAATTCCTGGGCTCACGCTTACTTGTGCTGCCGCTCGCGACGAGGCGAAGGCGCGTGCCTGGCTTAAGGATCAAAAGATCGACTGCCCACTCGTTGCAGTTGAAGCCTTTCCGCAGCATGCCGACCTGGCGATTGAATGCGCGCCGGCCGCCATGCTGGAGCGCATCTGCCGGCCGATGCTGGAAGCCGGCAAGCAAGTGATGGTATTGAGTTGCGGCGCGCTCTTGCCGCGACCCGATCTGGTCGAGCTTGCCAAAACGCACGGCGGGCGCATTCTCGTTCCGACCGGCGCGCTGCTTGGATTGGACGCAGTTGTGGCAGCGGCCGAGGGCACGATCCATTCCGTGCGCATGACCACGCGCAAGCCGCCGAACGGACTCATGGGTGCACCTTATCTTCTGAAAAATCACATCTCCGTCGAAGGGCTCAATGACGCCAAGCTGGTGTTCAGCGGTACTGCGCGCGAAGCGGCGGCAGGATTTCCGGCCAATGTGAATGTGGCCGCGGCGCTTTCGCTCGCCGGTATAGGGCCGGACAAAACCATGATCGACATCTGGGCCGACCCCAAGGTCGAGCGCAACTGCCATTCGATCGAGGTGGATTCCGACTCTGCGCGCTTTACGCTCTCGATCGAGAATATCCCTTCGGAAAATCCCAAGACCGGAAAAAACGTCGCGCTTTCGGTGATCGCCGCCTTACGCAAGATGCACGCCCCGCTCGCGGTCGGAACGTAATCACGACCGCACGCCGTAAAAACAATTTCTCCCTCCAACCTGACTTAATTGAGGAAATCCATGCCCGCCAAAAGTTCGTCCACGAAAAAGAGCAAGCAGCCCAGCTATCGTCTCAAAGACATCCCCGACGACCAAATGACGGAGCCGCAGCGCGCCCTACGCGATGCGATCTTCGCAGGTCCCCGCGGCAAGCGGCCGAAGCTCAATGGACCGTTCGCGATCTGGCTGCATGCGCCGCAACTCGGCATACTGGCGCAGGCACTCGGCGCGCATTGCCGGTTCAAGACCGCGTTGTCACCGCGGCTTTCGGAAACGGCCATTCTCACCACGGCGCACTTTTGGCGCGCGCAATACGAATGGTATGCGCACGCGCCGATGGCGGAACGCGCTGGCGTAAAACCCGCGACCATCCGCGACATCAAGACCGGCCGCGTGCCGAAGAGCGCGCCCAAGGACGAGCGCGCGCTCTTCGACTTCGTCAAGGAGCTCTACCGCAACCGCCGCGTGAGCGACCGCACCTACGCGCGCGTACACAAGATTTTAGGCGACGCGGCCATGGTCGAGTTTGTCGCCATCCTCGGCTATTACGTGTTGATCTCAATGACGCTCAACGTGTTCCGCGCGCAGGTGCCGGAGGAATCGGAATTGCCATTCCGCGAATCTGTTTGAGCGCAAACGAGAGCTTCAGTGAGCGTGCCGGTCAGATGCCGGCGCGCCAACCGCTTCGACCACGTACTCGACGTCAACCGGCCCGGCCTTCTCGAAGGTGAGCGTGCCTTTGATGCGCTGACCTTTTTCCAGCGGCTCCTTCAAATTCATGAACATGATGTGGTACGAGCCGGGCTTGAACTCGACCGTTTCGCCGGGCTTGATTTCGAGGCCTTTGGGCAGCGGACGCATCCGCATCATGCCGTCGCTCATCGCCATCTCGTGGATCTCCACGCGCGGGGCGGCACTAAAGGTCGCGCCCGTGAGGCGATCGGGCGCCGTGCCCTTGTTGGTGATTTTGAGATAGCCGCCCGCGACCGCAGCGCCTTTGGGGGTCGCGCGCGTCCAGGGATGACCGATTTCGAGCGAGCCGACCTTGTAGTCGTGGGAGTGTGCCACGCTCATTGCGAGTGTGAGAACGGCGGTAACAATAAATGCGCATTTCATGGAATTGCTCCGTTTGATGCGCGCTGGAAACAGCGCGCGAGTTGCCTGATGGACGCGAAGGAATTTCTAGTCAGGCGTGCGGCGGAGCGCGAGGAACTTGCGGGGTCCGAGGCGTTGCGCGGCCAAGCGTCTCGACCGGCGGGGGCAATAAAATCTGGATTTTGGCGGGTGCAACGTTTGCAACGATGCTGGAACCGGGCGGCGTCCAGCCGCCCATACCGCAGCCGGCCATGAGGCAGTCCGACCCGCAGGGCGCTTGATGCTGGCCGACCGGATGGTCTGCACCCGATGACATCTGGCAAATAACGGCGCGTGCCGATGCATCGTTCCCTGCCAGAGCAACCGGCGGCGTCAGGCTCATCAGCAGCACATGCAGCGTAAAAGCGTAGCCCGCCGCCAATGCGAATATTCGTTGGATAAGCCTTCGCCTGATCATGGCCTTTCTATAAGCTCATGAACGATTAACGTCCATGGCGAGAAGCGGCGACATATTCTGACCATGAGGCCCGCGCATATGTTATGCTTGGCTGCTGCAGTTAGAGCGTAATCAGACGCAAGCGATGCATTTTGGGTAGCGACATGGCAGAGCAATCCTCCGCCAGTAATCAGGAAGGCCGCGTGCTGAGATTTCGGCCGCGCGGCTCGACGTTTGGCCGCCCGTTGCCTCCTCCGTCGCCGGTCAAAGACCTCGGCAAATACGAAGGCGATGCGGGGCCGGACGATTATCGTCACCGCATGATCATGAACATCGCCGGACTCGTGGTGGTTGTCTTCCTCATGGTCGTGGGCATTTGGATTGCCAACACCATGGCGCAAATGCGCAAGAACCAGGATTGCGTGCTCTCGGGCCGGCGCGGATGCACGCCGGTCGAGGTTCCCATCCAGCCGCGCTGGTAATTTCCGTCAGATCGCGCGCGCGACGATACGGGAGTCGCGCCGGCTGTCGAGCACGCGCACCGTTACTTGCGCAAGACCGTCAAACTTGAGCGCGCGCGCCGCAGCCGGCGTGAGATCGATCACGCGGCCCGCGACGAAGGGGCCGCGATCGTTGATGCGGACCACGATCGAGCGGCCATTCTCACGGTTCGTTACTTCGACCAGCGTTCCGAACGGCAAGGTTTTGTGAGCCGCCGTCAATACTGCCGGGCGGGAGCGTTCGCCGCTCGCGGTCGGGCCGTTGCGGAAGCAATAGACCGACGCGAGCCCGGTCTCGAAAAGCGAGGCATACGCAGCCGCTGCCTGCTTGGGCACAGCGGGCTTGCTGGCTTCGGTATTTTTCTGGGTTGCTACTTCGGCATTTGCCGCACTAACGCCGGCCGCGCCGATGAAAATCAAACTGGCGGCGCAGAGCGCAGCGACAAACTTATTACCCACTCTACCCTCCCCACACTTACGCATTCCCCGCACGACGCAACGCCCCCTATTGGCTCCCTCAATTGAGGCTGCCGTGGGGCAAAGACGCAAACACGCATAGCACGGGCCAAGTCCGGCTCACCTCAAGTCTGCCTCTGCTCAAATTTCGCTCAAAGGCCGGCTCCGAAAGTCAGCTCCACGTTGCAAAGCTCAGGCCCGTGCCGGTGCCAGCCGGGGTGCGGTAACCCGGCACATATTCGAACCAGTTGAGATCGAGCTGTTCCAGCGCGCCGGCGATTCCCACCCAATTGAGAATTTCCGAACTGCCGGCGTGCAGCTTGTTCCACGGCAGGCTCTGGAGAAAGCCCGCGTCCTTGTCGGCGAGCGCCTTGAGAATGGCGCGGTCAAGCTCCTCGTCGACCAGGAAATGGCTCAAGCCACCTGAGGCGAGGATGCCGACGCGGGCGCTGCCGGGAAAACTTTCGACCGCGCGCTTGATGGCTTGTCCAAGCCGATAGCAGCGCTTCGGCCAAGGGCGGTTGGGTTCGAAATAGGTGTTGAGGAAAATCGGCACCATCGGCACGGGATGTTCGGAATCGAGCACGTGGCGGTGCACGTAAGCCGTGGCATGCCCCTCGCCCTCGCCTTCGCGCAAGCATTTCGACGCGGCGAGATCGAACTCGGCTTCGGTGAGCGCGTTCAGCAGATGCAGCGCGAGCTTTGCATCGACCGGATAGTCGCGCGGCTTTTCCTGCTCGAAGAAAGCGGCGCGGTTTTTGATGTACCAGTCGGGAAAGTGCGAATAGGTGGTGTGCTGGACGTTGGCATTGCGGATGGTCTCGCCATAGTAGATCGCGAAGGCCGGCCGGCAGTCCTCCAGATAGCTTTCGTTCTGGTCATCGCCGAGCACAATGAGCGCGTCGAGCTTTGCCGCGGCCACCGCCTGGCGCAGATGCTTGGCGGCGTCACGCGCCACGTTCTGCCGCGCGACCAGATCTTTTGGCGCGACCATGTGGGCGAGTTTCGGATCGGCCTTTTCCAGAAGATCGCCGTAGGTGACCGGGTGGCCCTCCTTGTCGCGATGTTTGATGTTGCGGTCGGTCTCGACGAAGCGCTGCAGGGTCTCGTCGGATGCGAGCAGCATCGGCGTGTGGGAGGTGCCTGCGCCAAATACAATCTTTGCCATCGTCACTGCCTCCACGTTTATTTTGAGAAATGTTAGCACGCAAAACCGACACTCATGCACCCTCTCCCCGTTCACGGGGAGAGGGTGCCGAGCGAACGCAGTGAGCGAGGTGGGAGGGGGGTGACTGATTCCGCACAAAGCACCCTCTCCCGGGCTCGCGCTTCGCTATCGCTCCGCACGAGCCACCCTCTCCCGCAAGCGGGAGAGGGGAGCGCTGGCCTCGGCCGGTGTATCGATTCGGCGCCGGACGGGAAGGCGCGCCGTCTGACCGATCGGCCGCGGACGCAGGATGCAAAACTAGGAATAAAATCACGATTTCGCCAATTTGATCGGTATCGTTTTCGGCGCATCATTCAGGGCTGACCCATGGTTAGGTCCGTCCCCGCCTCCGCCCGTGTTCCCCTAACCACCCCGATTAGGAACAATGCGTGCGTTGCAAGCATTTTGCGCCGTCGCCGGGGTAACCGTGATCTCGACGCTTCCAGCCTAAGCCTGCAATTTCCCTTGGCATTTTCGGCCCTGCAAGATAAGAGGTCCTGATAGGCTGCGCTCGCGGCCGGGGGATTTTGTTTAATCAACACAACCGCCTATAACCGAAATTCGCAAGAGAGTTGCCGATGTCATCGACCTTCGAAACCGTGGCCAATATCATTGCCGAGACCTGCGACATCCCACGCGACACCATCAAGCCGGAGAGCCACGCGATTGACGACCTCGGCATCGACAGCCTCGATTTCCTCGACATCGCGTTCGCGATCGACAAGGCTTTCGGCATCAAATTGCCGCTCGAGCAGTGGACCCAGGAAGTCAATGACGGCAAGGCCACGACCGAGCAGTATTTCGTGCTCAATAATCTTTGCGCCCGCATCGACGGCCTGGTCGCTGCCAAAGGCGCCTGACCGTCAGAGGGCGTATGCGGATCGAGTATTTCCAACTCATTGACCGGATCACCGCGCTCAACCTTGCCGACCACACGATCAAAACCGAAGCGCTGGTCCCCACGACAAGCACGATCTTCGAGGGGCATTTTCCCGGCTATCCGCTGATGCCGGGCGTGCTGCTGATCGAATCCATGGCGCAAACGGCGGGCTGGCTGATCGTCGCGGAGCGGCGCTTTGAAAGCATGCCATTTCTGGCATCGCTCAAGGAAGTCAAGCTGCGCACTTTCGTCACGCCCGGCTCGCAATTGTCGCTGTCGGCCAATCTCGTGCACGACGGCTCGGGTTTTGCGGTCACCAAGGCCGAAGGCCGCTTCGAGGACAAGATCATCTGCGACGCGACCATCACGTTCCGCATCATGCCGTTCCCCAACGCGCAGTTCCGCACCAGCATGCAGCAGGTCGCCGAACGTCTCGCGTTTCCCATGGAGGCGATCGGCAATGGCTGAGAATGCGCGCGAGGCGTGGATCACCGGCGTCGGCATCGTTTCATGCGTCGGCGAGGGAGCGGATGCGCACTGGCAGGCGCTCAACGCGGGCCATGCGCAGGCCGACGACAAAATGTTTGCGCCCTATTTCGTGCATGCGATCGCGCCCATCGCATTCGACAAGCAGATCCCGAAAAAAGGCGATCAGCGCCAGATGGAGCCGTGGCAGCGTATCGGCACGTATGCCGCCGGGCTGGCGCTCGAATCTGCGGGACTCAAAGGCAACGCCGAATTGCTCTCGCACACCGACATGATTGTCGCCGCCGGCGGGGGCGAGCGCGACGTTGCGGTTGACGGCACAATTCTCAGCGGTCTGCCGAAGGCCGAAAAGCCGGCTTCCTTCCTCAACGAACGGCTGATGAGCGATCTGCGGCCGACGCTGTTTCTGGCGCAGCTTTCCAATCTGCTCGCCGGCAACATTTCGATCGTTCACGGCGTGACCGGATCGTCGCGCACGTTCATGGGCGAGGAATCCGCGGGGGTCGATGCCGTGCGCATCGCGCTTTCGCGCATCAGCGCGGGGCAAAGTGACATTGCACTGGTCGGCGGATCGCACAATGGCGAGCGCGCGGATTTGCTCCTGCTCTATGGCTTCGGCGGCTTCAACCTCAAGGGCAAATTTACGCCGGTCTGGGAACGCGGGCCAAAGGGAGGCTTCGCGCTCGGCTCGCTCGGCGCATTCCTGCTCATCGAGGAACGACGCCACGCTGAGGCGCGCGGCGCAAAGCCGCTCGCACGGCTCTCCGCCGTCGTTTCAGATCGCTCAAGCCGCCAGCCCGGCCAAGTCACGTCCGGACTTGCAGGCATGTGGCAACAGATTGCCGGACGCCTCAAGCCCGGCCGCTGCGCCGTCATCTCGGGTGCGAGCGGCGCGGAACCGGCCACGGGTGAAGAGCGCGCGTTCCTCGCGCAGCATCCCGAGGTTGCCGTGCGCGCCAGCGGTACCTATCTTGGTCATGCACTTGAGCCGCAATTTCCGATGAATCTCGCGCTCGCCGCAATCGCGGTCAGTCGTGGTAAGCTGTTCCCTCCCAACGACCGATCCGGGGTGGAGCGGCCGATGGAAAGCGCGCTCTCCCAGGTGGTCGTCACCGGCGTCGGGCATTGGCGCGGCGAAGGCCTTGGGCTGGTCGAAGCGGTCGTTTGAAGGAGAAGCCGAGATGGCATCCACGCGCGATAAAGCCGGCCGCCCGATTGTGGTCGCCACCGGATTGGGCGTCGTGACTTCGATCGGCGCGGGCAAGACCGAGAACTGGAACAATCTCACCAAGGGCACGTCGGGCATCCACAACATCACGCGGTTCGAGACCGACGGCTTGAAAACGCGGATCGCCGGCACCGTGGATTTCGTGCCGGTCACGCCGCTCTCCACACCGGCGCTGTCGGAGCGGCTCGCGGACATGGCCGCAGAAGAGGCGATCAGCCAGTCGGGCATCGGCTCGAAGGGAAATTTTCCGGGTCCGCTGTTTCTCGCCGTGCCGCCAATCGAGATGGAATGGCCGCAGCGGCGCGAACTTGCGGAAGCGTTCGGCGCCAATGACGCCGTCAGCTATTCCGATTTGCTGCGCGCCGCGGAAAGCGGGGATTTTCAGAATTATCATCGGCGCTTCTTGTTTGGTTCGGTGGCGGGCGGGCTCGCCGACAAGTACGGCACCAAAGGATCGCCCATTTCGCTTTCGACCGCCTGCGCATCGGGCGCGACCGCCATTCAGCTCGGCATCGAGGCGATTCGGCGCGGCGAGACCAATGCCGCGCTTTGCATCGGCACCGACGGCTCGATCAATCCTGAATCGCTGGTCCGTTTCTCACTGTTGTCGGCGCTCTCGACATCAAACGATCCGCCGCAAGCGGCGTCCAAACCCTTCGCCAAGAACCGCGACGGTTTTGTCATGGCGGAAGGCGCGGGCGCGCTGGTGCTCGAGAGCCTGGAGTCGGCGAGAGCGCGTGGCGCGAAAATTCTCGGCGTGATCGAGGGCTGCGGCGAGATGGTGGACGCCTTTCATCGCACCCGCTCGAGCCCGGACGGCAAGCCGATCATCGGCTGCATCCGCAACGCGCTGACGGACGCGGGCCTCACGCCGGAAGATATCGACTACGTCAATCCGCACGGCACCGGCACGTCGGAAAATGACAAGATGGAATGCATGGGCGTGATGGCCGTGTTCGGCGAACGCGCAAAATCGCTGCCGATCTCCTCCAACAAGTCGATGATCGGCCATACGCTCTCGGCCGCAGGCGCTGTGGAGGCGGTGTTCACGCTGCTGACCTTGCAGCACCAGCGCATTCCGCCAACGATCAACTATCAGGTGCCCGACCCGGCGATTCCGCTCGACGTGGTGCCGAATACGGCGCGCGATGCCAACATGCGCCATGCGATTTCCAATTCGTTCGGCTTCGGCGGCCAAAACGTATCGCTGGTCATGGGACGCGAGCCGGCGTGAGCGAAAAGATGCGCGCGCTGACACTGCTTGGGGATCGCAAGCTCGAGCTTGTCGAAGTCCCCGCTCCTCCCCCGCCGGCCGCTGGCGAGGTGCAGATCCGCGTGAAGGCGGTTGCGCTCAATCATCTCGACCTGTGGGGATTTCGCGGCATGGCCTTCGCCAAGCGCAAATTTCCGGTCGTGGTCGGCGTGGAGGCTGCGGGCGAGATCGCTTCGGTCGGCGCGGGCGTGAGCACGTACAAGCCGGGCGATCCGGTGGTGATGTATGGCGCGCTCACCTGCGGCACGTGTCCTGCCTGTCGCGAGGGCCGCGATAATCTGTGCGAGAATGTCGCCGGCATCATGGGTTTTCACGTCGACGGCTTTGCGCGCGACCTGGTAAATTTGCCGGCGCGGCTGACCATCCCGGTACCAAAGGGTGTGAGCATGCGCGATGCCGCCTGCGCGCCGATCGGTTTCTCCACCGTCGAGCACATGCTGTTCGACAACGCCAAGCTCAAGAGCGGCGAGACGATTTTGGTTCAAGCCGGCGGTTCCGGCATCGGCACGGCCGCGATCAAGATGGCGAAGGCCATTGGTTGTACCGTCATCACCACCGTGGGCGATGACGAGAAGGTAGAGAAGGCCAAGGCGATCGGTGCAGATCACGTCATCAATTACCGCAAGGAGCGGTTTGAGACGATTACACGCAAGCTTACGAACAAGAAGGGCGTCGATGTGGTGTTCGAACACGTCGGCGGCGAAGGCTTCAACGGCTCGCTGCTCGTGCTCAAGCGCGGTGGACGCCTCGTCACCTGCGGTTCGACCGCTGGCCCCTCGATCACGTTCAACCTGATGCAACTGTTTCAGCAGCAGTACAAGATTTTCGGCTCGTTCGGCGCTACCATGCGCAACATCCGCGACAGTCTGGCCAAGATGGCCAATGGACTTCTGCCGGTGATCGACACTGAAGTGGCGCTTGCCGACTTCGAGCGCGGACTTGCCCGGCTGGAAAATCGCCAGGTGTTCGGCAAAATCATCGTCAATTTCTGAGCGACGAGAGTGCCATGAGATTCCCGCAGGGTCGCTTCATGAGGGGTCTTGCGCGGCATTCCAAGCGCGTGCTCAACGCTGCGGCGGGCTGGTTCGTCGTTGGCGTTCTCAAAACGATTCGGCTGATCAATCCGGACCGCATGGGAGATTTCGCAGGCTGGGTGTTGCGACATATCGGTCCGCTGCTGCGCGAACATCGTATTGGCCGCGAAAACCTTGTCGCTGCGTTTCCGGAAAAATCAGCGGCTGAGATCGAGCAGATATTGCGCGGCGTGTGGGACAATCTCGGACGGGTCAGCGCGGAGATCGCGCACCTCGATCGCCTGTGGGACTACGATTCGACGCGGCAAAAGCGCGGACGGATTCTGGACTCGGACGACAATCTCGTGCGCCTGTGCCAACTGCGCGATGACAACAAACCGGCGCTCATTTTTGCGGCGCATCTTGCAAATTGGGAGTTGCCGGCGATTGCGGCGACGGCTTACGGGCTCAATGCAACCGTGCTCTACCGCAGGCCGAACCTCGGCGCCGTCGCGGACGCGGTCATCAAGCTGCGAGCCGGCAGCATGGGAACGCTGGTGCCCACCGGCCTCGATGCCCCGGTCAAGCTCATGCGCAGCTTGGAGGCCGGCAGTCACATTGCGTTGCTGGTCGACCAGTACAACGTGCAAGGCGTGGAGGTGACTTTCTTCGGCCGCCGGACGAAGGCTAATCCGCTGATCGCGCGGCTCGCGCGCCACTGCGATTGCCCGATCCATGGCGTGCGTGTCGTGCGCTATCCCGGCCATCATTACCGGCTGGAGTTGACCGAGGCGCTCGAGCCGCCGCGCGATGCCGAGGGCAAGCCCGATATCGCGGGCACCATGCAGATGATCACCGATGTGGTCGAAAAGTGGGTGCGGGAATATCCGGAACAATGGCTGTGGGTGCATAGGCGGTGGCGGTAGAGCGCCGCAACGGCAGCTAGCTTATGGTCCGCTTTGCTACCGATTGTGATGCAAAAGTCCTTTTCCACTACTGACCAAAATATTTCTGGGCCACTGATACGATTCGAATAAATATGTGAGGGACCTCATGCCCTGGTGACAAACTCACTGGTTACTTCGGTAACGGCGTTGGTGCCATACTCATCGGCGACCGCAGTAACTCTTGTTATCTGACGAAAATATTAGCGCCTAGCAATTTGGGACTTTTGCAACAATATCCTACCGTAAGCGGACATTCTTCGTTGAGCGTGGCACGTCCGCTTTGTGCCAATAGCGACCGTTTGCACCGTAGAAAAACAGCGAGCCTCTTCGCCCTCGGACCACCGTAAACGAGGGCACAGAACTGCATTTTGAGGCGTGCTATTGTTCCCCACATTGCAGCGAGCAGTCAGGTCGTAAATAGAGAGCTTCAGATGGACGACTTAGAATTAAAAAAGAACGTGGACTATGTATTTAAGACGCCATCCGGTGGAATTTTACGGATGAAAAATGGCGCCGCGATCATAATGCGAGGTAACGACGCAGAGATTTTATCTTCACTGGACGAGTATCACGTAAAATATAGGGACAATACATATACCTGGAATGAGATTACCAATGACCAGGACAAGAAACAATTGTACGAAGCCAACGCAGCCGCGCTGACAAAAATTAAGTGGATCGAAGTTGAGACTGTGGTTGCAACTGCGCAAAAATTAGAAGCTGCAGAAACGCGCAAGAGTGCGATGCTTCAAGGTCGAACGCTGCTCAATGACCTATTGAGCGCCATTGTCTCTTTTCCGTTGGTAATCTTCATCATCTGGGGGCTCTCCTTTGGCGTGGAGCGCTACTTTGGCGTGGGATTGTCGCACCTTCAGATTGGCTTTATTGCCGCTCTCACCGCGGCCTGTATGTCCAGATGCGTCCCTAAATATCCTGGACGTGTCACTTTTATAATGGCTGCGTTTGGATATCTTCTTATCGTTCTAATTATTTGGATATACGGCTAGATTTCAAAACGGTAGCCCAAGCTAAATTGCGGGAAGAGCTGAGCGCGTTAACTTTCTTCTAGACCGCTCTATCCAGGTCGAGCAATCATCGCGAAAGAAAACTCTGCCAATTGCAAGAAGGCGACCCTTGGCGTGGAAACGTATCTGTTTATTGCCCTACTCATCATCATGACTGGTTGCTGGCTCCTCCAGAAGCGCAGCCCCTGGTTCACGCTAGGGTCTGCCGGAGCTTGCATACTTGCTGCGGTATACTTCTTGTATCTGGGTCTATGGCCGTTTGCTGCCGTGCAAGTGTTTTGGGCAGCCATTGGCGTCTGGTACTGACGAAAGAGATTGACCCATACGTAGCCACCGCACTCGATGTCGCCGTAGGGTCATTAGCGACCGATTGGCGATGTCGGAGTTATGTCCACTTGACCTCGGATTGTGTTGCAAAACTCCACGAGGGACCGCTTGCGCGCAATATTTGAATCGAGACAAACAGCTTTTTGAATCAACGTTGCGCAATGAGGCCTATTTTTGAATCATTATTGCGCGCGAAACCACTCAAAATAGTTTTGCAACACAATCCCTCGATAAGCGGACTTAATCGATAAAAAGCCCCCTCACCTTCCCGTCTTAATCCGAGTCCACAGCCGGTTCATTAGCCGCTGCGTTTTCTGGTCGTGCGCGGTGATGGTGTAGAGCTGCTTCATGGTCTTTTCGTCGGGGTACACCGTGGGATCGTTGAGGATCGCGGGATCGATCAGTTTCTGGCTCGCCAGATTTCCGTTGGCGTAGGAGAGATAGTTCGTGTTCTTGGCCGCAACGTCGGGGCGCAGCAAATAATTGATGAATTCGTGCGCCTCGGCCGCGTTCTTGGCGTCGTTCGGAATGGCGAAATTATCGAACCACATCTGCGCACCGCCATTGGGAATGGCGTAACGGATTTCGACTCCGCTCTTGGCCTCGGCCGCGCGCTTCTGCGCCTGCTTGATATCGCCCGACCAACCGACCACCAGACAGGCGCGGCCGGTCGCAAGCGCATCGAGATACTCCGAAGAATGAAACTTGCGCACGGAGGAGCGCACTTGCGTCATCAATGCTGCGGCGCGTTCGAGCTCGGACTCGCTCGTAGTGTTCGGGTTCAGCCCGAGATAGTTCAGCGCCGACGGTAAAATATCGTCGGAAGAATCCAGCATGTAGACGCCGCAGGCCTTGAACTTTGCCAGATTTTCCGGCTTGAACACCGTGTCCCACGACGTCATCGCGGCATCGATCCGGCCATCGCGGCCGAGCACTTCCGCCACCTTCTTGAGGTTGAAGCCGATCCCGGTTGTGCCCCACATGTAATTGATCGCATAGAGATTTCCCGGATTGTAGCCGGCTAGCCGCTGCGCAATCGCGGGCCAGACGTTTACGATGTTGGGCAGCTTCGTCTTGTCGAGCTTCTGGAATACGCCGGCCTTGATTTGACGTTCGAGAAAATAGGCGGTGGGCACGACGACATCGTAGCCGGATTTTCCGGCCAGCAATTTGGTTTCCAGCGTGTCGTTGGAATCGAAAGTGTCGTAGCGAACCTTTATGCCGGTCTGCGCCGTGAAATCGGTGAGTACGCTCGACTCAATATAATCCGACCAGTTGTAGACGTTGACGACGCGTTCCCTGACCGCCTGCGCGGGGGCCTTGACCATCCACGCCATGGTGGCCGCGAGAGCACAGAGGGCCGCAATAATAATTTTGCGCCGCACCAATTCATTCCTTGCGAATCGCAGTACAAGCAATCTAAGTCTCCACACGCGATAATTGTAGACTTGGTGAAACATAAATGTTTCCAGCCTCTTGATGTGGCAAACTGGTATTTAGGTCGCAATTGGGCTGTGGTCCTTATCAGGCGTCCGCATTAACGCTGTTCCCATACCATTAGACGCGATCGTAGAAATTTTATGCTGCAACCCGGGGTCCTGTACCGTACCCTCAATGGTCGGGGCGCCTCCGGGTGCCATTATAACGAGAGAACTTGATGGTACCCAGCGTTCTTGTCGACTTCGACGGCACGATTGCGATCGAAGATACGACAGATCTCTTGCTCGAACGCTTTGCCGATCCGCTTTGGCGGCAGGTTGAAGCCGACTGGGTGGCCGGCCGCATCGGCTCGCGCGAATGCCTGTCGCGGCAGATCGATCTGGTGCATGCGAGCCCCGTTGAGATCGGCTGGCTCGCCGATAGCGTCGCCGTAGATCCGTCGTTTGTCGATTTCGTCGCCACGGGCCGAGCGCTTGGCTTGCGCTTGGTCATTGCGTCGGATGGCTTCGATTTCATTATTTCACGGGTGCTTGCGCGCATCGGCGTGGCATTGCCGGTGGTGAGCAATCGGATGTTGCCCACAGGGGCCAACAGCTGGCGCGCGGAATTTCCACATTTCCTCGGCGATTGCCGCTCGCAAAGCGGCAACTGCAAATGCGCGCTGTTCGGTATAAACCCGCCGCCAACGATCCTGATCGGCGACGGCCGCTCGGACTTCTGTCCGGCCGAACAGGCGACGCTGGTATTCGCCAAGAATGCGCTTGCGACGCAGTGTCAAGAATCCGGCATCGACCATATCAAGATCGCAGGCTTCTCCGACGCGACGCTTGCGTTGCGTGCCTATTGTCAGGCGCAAAACCGGATGGGCACCTCGTCGCTGGACGAATCCGAGGCGTTCCATGCTTGAGCGCAACCCGCATCCGCCCGGTGTGGAGGCAGCATCGGAAGCCGAGCTGCTCGAACTCGAGCGCATGTATTGCTCGCACGGCGATACCGTGCACTACAGCGAGCCGCCGAAAATATTCGAGCGCTGCGAAGGCTCGTTCCTCTACGACGGCAAAGGCCGGCCCTATCTCGATTTGCAGATGTGGTATTCGGCGGTTAATTTCGGCTATGGCAACGCGCGCCTCAATGCCGCGCTCAAGCGCCAGATTGACCGGCTGCCGCAGCTCGCGAGCCAATATCTGCACCGGGAAAAGATCGAGCTTGCGGCTTGGATCGCGCGGCGCGCAGAAGCCACCTGGGGCGAGAAAGGCCGCGTGCATTTCAACGTCGGCGGCTCGCAAGCGGTCGAGGACGCGCTCAAGCTCGTGCGCAACGCCAAGCACGGCAAGGGCCTGATGTTTGCTTTCGAAGGGGGCTATCACGGGCGCACGCTGGGCGCTTCGGCGATCACCTCGTCCTATCGCTATCGGCGTCGTTACGGCCATTTCGATCGCGCGCAATTCGTACCGTTCCCCTATCACTTCCGCGGGCCGAAAGGCATGAGCAAGGAAGAATATGGCGCGCACTGCATCGCGCAGTTCGCGCGGCTGTTCGAAACCGAATATTACGGCGTGTGGGACGGCAAGGCGAAGGAAGCAGAGTTCGCCGCGTTCTTCGTCGAGCCGATCCAGGGCACCGGCGGCTATATCATTCCTCCGAAGAATTTCTTCATCGACCTCAAAAAGGTGCTCGACAAGTACGGCATTCTGCTGGTGGTCGATGAAATCCAGATGGGCGTCTATCGCACCGGTAAGCTGTGGTCGATCGAGCATTTCGGCGTCACGCCCGACATACTGGTGTTCGGCAAGGCGATCACCAACGGGCTCAATCCGTTGTCCGGCGTCTGGGCGCGCGAGGAACTGATCAGCCCGCAGGTGTTTCCGCCAGGCTCGACCCATTCTACATTTGCTTCAAATCCGCTCGGCACGGCTGTGGCGCTCGAAACGGTCAGGATGCTCGACGACGAGGATTTTGAAACCAGCGTTATGGCCAAGGGCGCCTATCTGCTCAACGGATTGCAAGACCTCAAGCGCCGGCACAAGATCATCGGCGATGTGGACGGGCTCGGCATGGCGCTGCGAATCGAGATCTGCGCCGAAGACGGCTTCACGCCGGACAAAGCAAAAACCGACCGCATGGTAGACGAGGCGCTGAAAGCCGACCTGGAAGTTGATGGCAAGACCTACGGTCTCGTGCTTGATATCGGCGGCTACTATAAGAATGTCATCACTTTGGCGCCTGCTTTGACGATCTCGCAGACGGAGATGGATTTGGCGCTGAATCTGCTCGATCGCCTGTTTACGCGGGTTCGGTAACCGAATGGTTCGATAGGACGGAAGGTCGCATGGACATCGACTTGATATCGCATGCATAATTGATCTGCGGTGTGAATCGCAGCCGGGGGGCGATGTGACGGGTACTAAGCGGAGAGACCATAGTCTCCTGTTCCGTGGAAATTCAGCGCGCGGGCGTACAGGCGTGCTGCTCATCCATGGACTCGGGGGAACTCCTTTGGAGCTCAAGACGGTCGCGCGCGGACTTGCCGCGCGGGGATGGACCGTCTCATGCTGCCAGCTCGCCGGACATTGCGGCACCGAAGACGATTTGCTCGCAACCACCTGGGCCGATTGGTTCGCCAGTGCCGAACGGGCGCTGGCCGAACTCGAGCGCGAGTGCGACACCATTCTGGTCGGCGGGCTTTCGATCGGCGCGATGATCGCGTTGCGGCTGGCGGCGCTAAATCCCGATCGCGTGCACGGCTCCATCCTGTTCGCGCCCACGATGTGGTACGACGGCTGGGCGGTGCCTTGGTATCGTTTCATGCTCAAATTCGCGTTTAAGACGAAATGGCTCAAGCGCATGCGCTTTACCGAACGGCCTCCGTACGGAATCAAGGACGAAGGCATCCGCGCGGTGGTGGCCGGTGCGATGCTCTCTGGCAGAACGGCAGAGGCGGGATTGACCTGCACGCCACTGGGTGCGTTGCGCGAGGCGGACGAACTGGTGCGCGACGTGAAGGCGCGCCTGGGCTCGATCATCACACCGGCGCTGATCGTGCACCCGCGCGAAGACGACATCAGTGATCTGTCGAATGCGATTTATCTGCAGCGCCGGCTCGGCGGATTGGCCGAATGCCTGGTGCTCGACGATAGCTATCATATTGTCACAGTCGATCGGCAGCGCGACATCCTCATCGACCGCGCCGCCAACTTCATCGAATTCGTCGAGCGCCGCATCGCAGGCGCAGCCGCTGCCGAGAACGGCGGGCGCGTTGTGCCTTTGACGAAGGCGTAATCGTCTCAAGTCTCGGTCGGTAATCGAGCCGCTTTCCACGCCAGAAGCCCGCCGGCAAGATGCGCGTCGTAAGGTAGCCCAGCGGCTTGCGCCGCCTGCGAGGCGGTGACAGAGCGCTTGCCGGAACGGCAGGCAAACACCACCTCGCGGCCCTTGGGATCGGGGATCTGCCCGGGATCGAAGCTGGAGAGCGGGACAATCGCCGCGCCGGGATAGCGCTCGACCGCCGTTTCATTGGGTTCGCGCACATCGACCAGCAACATGCGGCCTTCGGTCAAGCCGCGGGCGACTTCCGCGGGCGTGAGATCGCGCACTTTCGGACCTTCGGGATTGTTCATGGGCAGTTACATAATCCTGAGCACGGGCAAACGCTAGAACAGCGGCTCATCGTAGACCTGCTTGCCGTCGACCAAAAGCCGCTTGACCGCGGCCCGGCCGCCCGACGCCACCGCGGCGACCACCGCAAGCTTGCCGTCGTTGCGCGCCTTTTCGATTTCCCGCCCCTCGCCTTGCGGGACGAAGAAACTTTCAAGGCCGTAGTCGAGCTGGACGGACGAACAAAATAATCGGCGGTTGTCGCCACAAAAACTGCGATCGGTGACGCGACCGCGGATCAGCACTTCGCCGGGGCCGACCGCGACCGGCTCGCGATGCGCCGACACGGGTACATGAAAGCCGTCGGCTCCGCGCGCAAGCTTGACGAACACGAATTTGTCCGAGGCCGGCGTGTCCTTCAATTCGCCAGTCGACACCGAGGAGATATCGTAGTTGAGCACGACATAATCGCCGCGCAGGAAATCGCGCGGATCGACCGCGCGGGTCTTGAGCGTGACTTCGGTGCCGCTGCGCAAAATGCGCACGCGGTCGCCGACCATCAGCGCGATCAGAGCCACTTGAATGAGCCCTGCAGCCGCGAACAACCACAGGCGCGGAATGCGAGCGACGAATTCGGCGAGCTTGGTCATGTGCTGCTCTCTTGTATGCGGCTTTCTTGCGGCTTGAACCGGCCGAGCAGGATCGCGAACCCGACCGCGATCGCGCCGGCCACCGCCAGGAAGAGCGTGCGCTTGATCAGCGAGCCTTGAAGCGCCCAGGTGATTGTCGCGATCGCCGTGGCCATTCCGAGCCAACCCGCCACCACACGCGGGCGGACATTATCGAGCATGCCGGAAACGATCAGGCCCAGCATCGCGATCAGCGCGAGCGAATAGTTCAGCCATTGATCTCCCCCCTTCGGCGCCCTGGTATAGCCACCCGCGATCAGCAGACCGAGACCCAGCGCAACGCCAACAAGCGCAGGCGCAATGCGACGGCCGATGGCGGCTGCGGCGAAAGCGAGAACCAGTCCGGCAATGGGGCAGCCGATCACCCACTGCGGCAGCGTTTGGCGGTAGCCGTCGATGATGCCGAGCACGTTGAATGCCGTGACCACGACGAAAGACAAGGCGGCATAGGTGGCGAGTGTGCTGCCTAAGTTGCGCAGAGACTGCGGACCGATGCTCGTCATCGCGAGGCCAGCACCGAACATGAACGCTGCGCCGGCCGCGCCAATGTTGACCGGCTCCCAATGAAAAATCGAGACATAGCTCATTGCGATCATGGTCCACCAAGCACCTGCGGCCACCGCCACGAGATGGCGCGCCGTCGGCGCATTCCAGGCCACCGCCAGTCCCGCACAGACCAGCCAATAGGGGACAAACAGCAAGTGCGGAACTTCGTGCGCCTCGAACATGCGCATGCCGCTCCAGAGGCAGCCGGTCGCAAGCGCGACCGCAAGCGCACCGCGCGAGCCGGTCAGCCCTGCCGCAAGCAGCGCGCCGCCCGCCCAGAGCAACACGCCTGCGGAAAAATCGCCGCTCAGATGATACATCTGGCCGGTGAGCGCAATCGCGGCGCCGAAAACGATGGAGCCCACCGTCGCGCTGATGTCGGCGAGATAGTCGCGGTCTTGACGCGCGAACATGGCGCCCAGCGCGTAGGCGCAGCCGATGCCGGCAAGCAAAATCGCAAACCGCGCTGGGCGGACGATTTCGGTCCAGTTGGCGGCGACGAAGATAAGAAACGCCGCGGCGATGAGCAACGCGCCGATGATTCCGACAACGGTCGGGATGTTGATGCCCTTTGGCGCGGGCCCGAGCTTTACGCGAATGGAATTGGCGATGGACGGCGTGATGATGCCCTCGCCCTGCCAAGTCTTGAGATCGGCATCGAGACGCTGCCGATAGGCCGCTTCAAGCATCGCGTATCACCTGGAAATCGTTTGGTTACTCAGGCTGGATATTGGCAACTCGCGCGACGTTCGTCCACTTTTCGATCTCGCTCTTGATAAACTGTGCGAAGTCGGAGGGCGTGCTGCCAACCGCTTCAGCTCCATCGGACACTAGGCGCGCCTTGACCTCCGGCAACTTCAAGGCCCGCGTGGTTACAGCGTAGAGACGCTGCACGATTTCCGGCGGCGTCCCGGCCGGCGCCAGCAGGCCATACCATTGCAGCGCTTCGTAGCCCGGCACACCAGCTTCGGCCATGGTCGGAATATCGGGCAGACCTTCCGCGCGCTTTGCGCCGGTGACCGCGAGCGCGCGCAACTTGCCGTTTTCAATGAGCGACTTGGCGGTGAGCGTGTTCGAGAGCACGATCGGAACATGCCCGCCCAAAGTTTCAGTCACGGCCGGGCCGGTGCCGCGGAACGGCACATGCACCAGATTGATGCCCGCCATGTATTTGAGCAGCTCGACGCCCATGTGCGGCGAGGTGCCGACACCGGCGGAGGCGTAAGTCAATTCGCCGGGCTTAAGCTTGGCGAGCGCAATCAGTTCTTTGAGCGTCGTCACCGGCAGCGAAGGATGGACGAGCAGCACGTTCGGCAGCGACGCGACTTGGCTGATGGGGGCGAAATCACGCACCGGGTCGTAGCGGATGTTCTTGAACATGATGGGATTAAGCGCGAGCGTGCTCGCGACCATCACGATCGTGTAGCCGTCAGGCGCGGAACGTGCGACGGCCTCGATCCCGATCGACTGGCCGGCGCCGGGGCGGTTTTCCACGAACCACTGTCCGCCCATGGCTTTCGAAAAGTAGTCGGCGAGCACGCGCGCGAGGATGTCGGTGCCGCCGCCGGGCGAAGACGGCACGACCATGCGCACCGGGCGTTGCGGATAGTTCGCCTGCGCCCTGCCCTCGCCAATCAGAAGACAAAGACCCAGCAGCCCCAACAGCAGCGATCGATGCATCGCAAAGTGTCCCTCTGCAAGAGCGGCATCTTATACGCCGCGCGCGGGCGTCGATAGCTGAGGGTTCACGCGCAACGCCGGCCGGCGATCAGGCCGCCCGTACGGTCTCGAGAAATTTCTCGACCTGCAGCTTGAGGACATTGCCCTCACTCGCGAGCTGGCTTGCGAAGTAGAACACTTGATTTGCGGCGGAGCCGGTCGCGCTGGCGTCAATCTCCAGGTTTTTGATCTTCGCCGTCACACTGTCGGTGCCCTGCGCCGCCTCCTGGACGTTGATGGCGATCTCGCGCGTGGCCGCGTGCTGCTCCTCCACTGCCGCGGTGATCGCTGTCGCGATCTCCGAAACGCGGTGGATGATCGAGCCGATTTCCTTGATCGCCGATACGGAATCCTTGGTGACGGCCTGAATATCGGCAATCTGTCCCGCGATCTCTTCCGTCGCCTTGGCGGTTTGGCTGGCCAGGTGCTTGACCTCGGACGCCACGACCGCAAAGCCGCGGCCGGCGTCGCCGGCGCGCGCCGCTTCAATCGTGGCATTAAGCGCCAGCAGGTTGGTCTGCTCCGCAATATCGGTGATGAGTTTCAAGACGTGCCCGATGCGATCGGCAACCTTCGACATTTGCGTGATCCGCGCGTCGGTCGTCGCCGCCCCGCGAACTGCCTGGCTGGCGATATCGCGAGAATGCTGGGCCTGCTGGCCGATCTCGGCAATGGACAAGGCGAGTTGATCGGAAGCTGTGGCGACGGAGCGGACATTCTTCGAGGCTTCGGTCGCAGCAACCGAAACGGAATTGGCGAGCTGGTGGGTGAGATCGGCGGTTTCGGTCAATGATTTCGCAGTGCCTTGCAATTCGCCGGTGGCGCGGGACACCGCTTTGACGATTGCGCCCACGGCCTGCTCGAACTCATCGGCGAGCCGGTGCGTCTGCTCCCGGCGCACCAGCGCCGCTTCCGAGACCGCGCGTTTTTTCTCCGCTTCCAACTCCTGCATTCGCGACAGGTTGTCCCTGAAGACGTTGGCCGCGCGCGCAGCATCGCCGACCTCGTCACCCCGCTCCTGATATGGGATTTGGACGTCGTTGCGGCCGCCGGCGAGCTGCATCAACATCTCCGCAACCCGGCGGATCGGACGGCCGATCGTCAAGGACGAGAAGAACGCTACGCCGACCAGCACCAGGATGATCAGCGATCCGGCGATCAGGTTGACCAAGGCTGCTCGCGCGGCCTCCGTGACGATCAGATCGGCCAGCTTGTCCGCGCGCTTATCCGCTCCGATCGCCATGAGCCGGAGCGTATCGCTTGCTTTGGCGCGCTGGGGTTCGGCACGTTGCTGCAGGAGTTCGTCTTGGGCTTGCACGGAGCGCGTCAACGAATTGACGAGCGCCCGATATCGTGGCGGATACCCCATCAGCTCTTCGATCGCCGCACGCGCGGCCGGTTCACGGATCATGCCGTGCGACTCTTCCAGAAGCAGCGAGGCGGTGCTAAGCGCATCGACAATCTGCCGCATCTCATTGTCCTCGTTGCGCACGAACCGAATCCAGGACATCAGTCCCGCCCGCATGAATTCCGAGTTCGCCTGCTGAAGATCGTTTTCCAAAGCCTGGCGATTGCGGGCGACCGATATGGCCGCGCCGTTGATCAGCTCATTGAAGGTCTTCACCCAAGATGCGTATTCGTTTGATTGACCGCGACGAAAATCGATGATTTCAAGTTGAATAGCAGCGATCAATTGCGCGGTCGCGACGTAGGTGTTGAAGGCCTCCTTTGCGGTCAGCAGAAACTGGCGATCTTCTTCCAGCGTTGCCATCGAAATCGCGCCGTCGTAGGCGACATTGGCGTCGAGCGCGCGGCTTTTGAGATGCTGGAGAACGTGGGTGACGGTTGGAGCGTCCTTCGCCAGCCGGATATCGCGATCGACCGAAATCAGCTCGTTGAGGATGAGCCTGGCTTCCAAGGCGGCCTGCTGAAGCTCGCGGCTTTGGGACGCCTTGTTCATCAGCTCATGCGTCACCTTGTTGACGCGCGCCTGATTGCCGACCATGCCCGCGACCAGCACGAGTCCTACGAACGCGGAAACACTGAGCTTGGTCCCAATTCGAATTTTCAATTTGCTCATGGGCCGCGGAACTCATGGGGATGAGGCACGGCAAACAGGTATTAGGCAGATTTCTTTAGCTCTCGTTAACATTTCGAGGTTTGCGGGCTAAAGGGCCAAAAAACACAGGCGTATCGGTATTTTTACGGGCCTTTGACCGCCTGCGCGCGGCCCGATATCGAAGGCCATTCACCGCGAAAACGCACGCAATTCACGCAGGGGACCGAGGATCGACCGGCGCTCTATCGTCGCTCTAGATGGTCACCTTAAATAGTCACTTGGGTGCCGACTTCGACCACGCGGTTGGTGGGGATCTGGAAATAGTCGGTGGCGTCGTTGGCGGAGCGGGCCAGTACGATGAACAGGCGGTCCTGCCAGCGCGGCATGCCGGAATGGGCGGCAGGCTTGAGCATGCGGCGCGAGAGGAAGAACGACGTCGACATGATGTCAAACTGCCAGCCGAGCTTGCGGGCGATGGCGAGCGCCTTGGGCACGTTTGGCGACTCCATGAATCCGAAACGGATGTGCACGCGGGAGAACGTTTTGCCGACCGGTTCGATGCGCACGCGCTCTTCGTCCGGCACGCGAGGTGTGGAGGCGTTCTCGATGGTGAGGATGACGTTCTTTTCGTGCAGCACTTTGTAGTGCTTGAGGCTGTGCATGAGCGCGGTCGGCGCGCTCATAGGATCGCTGGTGAGGAACACCGCCGTGCCGGGCACGCGCTGGGGCGGCTTTTTCTCCAACATCTCGATCAACGCATCGAGCGGCGTCTCCTGGCGGCGGGTCTTTTCGAACAACAGCCGGCTACCGCGCCGCCAAGTGTACATCAGCGCCATGATCACGCCGCCGAGCGCGAGCGGCATCCAGCCACCTTCGAGGACTTTGAGCATGTTGGCGCCAAAAAAAACCAGATCGAGCATGAGAAACGGGCCGATCAGCGCCGCCGCCATCCAGGGTGACCAGCGCCATCCCTTGTAGATCACCACGAACGCCATCGCGGAGGTGACCACCATGGTACCGCTCACCGCAATGCCGTAGGCGGAGGCGAGCGCGCTCGATGAGCGGAACAGACCGACCAGCAGCAGCACGCCGATCAGCAGCAGCAGGTTGACGCGCGGCATGTAGATCTGCCCGACCTGGGTTTCGGATGTGTGGCGGATTTCGAGCCGCGGCAGCAGTCCAAGCTGGATCGCCTGGCGCGAGAGCGAATAGGCGCCTGTGATCACCGCCTGGCTCGCGATCACGGTGGCCGCCGTTGCGAGCACGACCATCGGCAGGAGCGCCCAGTCGGGATAGAGAAGGAAGAAGGGATTCTCGATCGCCTTGGGATCGGCGAGCACAAGCGCGCCCTGCCCGAGATAATTGAGCGCAAGCGCCGGCAGCACGATAGCAACCCAAGCGGTCTGGATCGGCTTGCGGCCGAAATGACCCAAATCGGCGTAGAGCGCTTCCGCGCCGGTCACCGCAAGAAAAACGGCGCCAAGCGTCGCCAATCCGATCAAGCCGTGGCTCACAAGAAAGCGAATGCCATGCAACGGATTAAGCGCTGCGAGCACGCTCCAATTGGTCGCGAGGTGCCACAGGCCGGCAATTGCGATTGCAATAAACCAAACAAGCGTCACAGGACCGAAGAACGTTGCGACCTTGGCGGTGCCGCGCGATTGGACCGCGAACAGCACGATGAGGATCACGATCGTGAGCGGCACGATATAGGAATCGAAAGCCTGTGTCTTGATCTTTAGACCTTCAACGGCGGAGAGCACCGAGAGCGCGGGCGTGATTATTGCATCTCCATAAAACAGACCGGCGCTGATGACGCCGAACAGTGCGATCGCGCCGATGTTTTTGCCGACCGCACGCTGCGCCAATGCCATCAGCGTCAGCGTGCCGCCCTCGCCGTGGTTGTCGGCGCGCAGCAGGATCAACACGTATTTGAGCGTAACGACGATGAAGAGCGCCCATAGGATCAGCGAAAGCACGCCAAGCACGGCTTCGCTGGTGGCGGTGCCGCCGGTGCCGACCGCGGCATTGACCGCTTCGCGCAGCGCGTAGAGCGGGCTCGTGCCAATGTCGCCGTAGACGACGCCGATGCTGCCCAGTGTGAGAGGCCAGAAGCCGGTGCGCGATGAACGCGCTTCGCCCTTGTCGTGGGCGCGCATTTCGCTCCCGTGGGGAGCCGTCACTGTCTGGATCATTTGAATGTCGGGGTTGGGAATGGTTGGATTTGCTGCGATGCAATAACCAGGCGGCGGTGTATACTACCAACGCGTTCATTGCACGCTGGTTTAAGCGCGATGCTTGCGGGCCTGCCATGCAGAAAAAAAGTTACTCGGGGTCACTATCTTATCGCCCAGAAACACAAATAGCTTAATTATATCATACATTTTGTTCTGTTCCGGCGGTGTCACACCGTGACATCACACTGTGACCTGGGTGCCGACTTCCACCACCCGCCCGGTGGGAATCTGGAAGAAATCCGTAGCATCGCTGGCGCTCTTCGCAAGTGCAATGAACAGGCGGTCCTGCCAGCGCGGCATGCAGGAATGCGCCGCCGGTTTGAGCGCGCGGCGCGAGAGGAAAAACGACGTCGACATGATGTCGAATTGCCAGCCGAGCTTGCGCGCGATGGCAAGAGCCTTGGGCACGTTGGGCGATTCCATATAGCCAAACTTGAGCGAAACGCGGCTGAAGCGGGGGGATATCGGCGTGATCGTCACGCGTTCCTCTTCGCTCACGCGCGGCGTGTCGGCGGTGATGATGGTGAGAATCACGTTTTTCTCGTGCAGAACTTTGTTGTGCTTGAGATTGTGCAAGAGCGCGGTCGGGGCGAAGTCGGGATCGCTGGTGAGGAACACGGCGGTGCCGGGCACGGAGTGCGGCGGCTTCTTTTCCATGCTGCGCAGCAGCGTTTCGATCGGCACTTCGGTGCGGCGCGTCTTGTGGACAAGAATGCGCGTTCCGCGCTGCCAGGTGAGAATGAGCAGCACCATGGACGCGCCAAACAGCAGCGGCGCCCACGCGCCTTCAAACAGCTTGAGCATATTGGCGGACAAGAAAGTGAAATCGACGACCACGAGGGGGATCATCATCAGCGCCGCCAGCCACCATCGCATCTGCCAGAGTTTCCAAATCACGATGAATCCCAAAATACCGTCGACCACCATGGTCGTCGCGACGGCGATGCCATAGGCCGAGGCGAGAGAGTTCGAGGTGTGGAACATCAGCACCAGCAGCACCGCGCCCACCAGCAGCGCACCGTTGGCACGCGGGATGTAGATCTGGCCGGAAAAAGCTTCCGACGTATGCAGGATGGTAAGCCGCGGCAACAGGCCGAGCTGGATCGCCTGGCGCACCAGTGAATACGCTCCGGTGATCACGGCTTGGCTCGCGATCACGGTGGCGGGTCGCAAGCACCACCATGGGCAGGAGCAATGTCTCCGGCACCATGCGATAGAACGGATTCTCGATCGCCGCCGGATTTGCCAACAACATCGCGCCCTGTCCAAAATAGTTGAGCAGCAGCGCGGGTAGCACAAGCCAGAACCACGCCAAGTGAATTGGCCGCCGGCCGAAATGGCCAAGATCGGCGTAAAGCGCTTCGCCGCCGGTGACGGCCAGAAATATCGCGCCAAGGGTGACGAGACCGATATGGCCGTGCGTGTAAAGGAAACGAATAGCGTAAATCGGATTGACTGCAGTTAAAACGCCGGGATCGTTCGCCAGATGAAACAGTCCGACGGCGGCGATGGCAACAAACCACACCACCATCACCGGCCCAAAGAATGCCGCGACCTTGGCGGTGCCGCGGCGTTGAACCGCAAACAGCGCGATCAGGATCGCGACAGTGAGCGGGACGACGAAGTGCTCGAAGGCCGGTGTCACGAGTTTCAAGCCCTCGACCGCCGACAAAACGGAGATCGCGGGCGTGATCACGGAATCGCCGAGGAACATGGAGGCGCCGATGACGCCTAAGATCAGCACCAGCGGCGTGCGCCGTCCGATCGCGCGCGTGGCCAGCGCGGTCAAGGAGAGCGTTCCGCCCTCCCCGTTGTTATCGGCGCGCAGCAAAATCAGAATGTATTTGATGGTTACGACGACGATCAAAGCCCACAGGATGAGCGAGAGCACCCCCAGCACCGTGTCGCGGGTGATCGGACCGGATTCCGCCGCCGCGGCCACGGCAACCCGAAATGCATAAAGCGGGCTGGTGCCGATGTCGCCATAGACGACACCGATGCTGCCGAGCGCCAACGCAAAAATACCGCTCGGCGAGCTTGTCGCGCCGTTGGTATGAGGCGGCATCTCGCTCCCTTCGGGAGCAGGTTCGTGTTTCATGGATAGTTGATCTGTATTGCTGCGCTGCAACAAATCAGCACCGCGCTGTATAGCACTGACTTAAGTCAAAAAACATGCCCTAACTCATCTTTGGCAGTTCGCCATGAATGGACAACGATGGGTCTCGTGGCTCGGTTGCACCCCGGATTGGCCTCTCGAATCGGCCGGAGATCAGCGTCGTCTAAGGCCTAAAGTTGGCCGGGAGCGGCGGCGCCTCGTGCATCAAAGTGATGGTGACGCGTCGATTGGACGCGATATAGGGGTCGTCGGGGAACAGCGGCTGCGTGTCGGCCTTGCCCGCGATCATGAAGAAGCGGTTTTCCGGGACGCCCTCTCCCTCCAAGATTTGGCGCACCACGTTGGCGCGATCGGCCGAGAGGTCCCATGGCCCGTAGCCCGGTTTTCCCGGCACCTTGCTCGCGGACGTATGGCCGACGATGGTCATGCGATAAGGCATGATCTTGAACTGGCTGGCGAGGCGCTGGACCAGGCGGCGGGTGCGTTCGTAGGGCTCTTTCTGCCCTTCGGGAAACATCGAGCGGCCATCCTGATCAACGATCTGAATTTCAAGACCCTGCTTGGTCTCCTCGATTATGATGTGTTTTGATATTTCCAACAGCTCCGGCATTTCATTCAAAGCCTGACGCAACGAGGCAGAGGCGAGCGCGAAGGCGCCGACATTGTCGAGCGCGGTGCCGCGGTCGAAATTGCGGCTTTTGTCGTCAGGGCTCGGCGTCGCGGAAGATTCATCGGGTGAGATGCGCTTGGCGTTCTTAAGCCTGGGCCGTGTGGGAATACCGTCGACTTCGAGGATGCCGGAGTAGCGTGTGAGGGGTTGCACGCCGAATGCATCGCGCATGGAGCCGGCGACGATTTGCATCTTGCCTTGATCCTGGCTCGAGAAGGCGACCAGCATCACGAAGAACGCGACGAGCAGCCCCATCAAATCGGCAAAGGTGACGAACCAGCCGTGACCACCGGCGGCGTGGCCACCTCCTTTTTTCTTTTTCGCCATTTTGAATCGGCTCCGTAATTACGCGGGCGCCGTCTCAGCTTCGGTCTCTTCTTCGGTATGGCGATGGCGCTCTGGCAAATAGGCGAGCAGCATTTCGCGCACAAGCGTCGGGCTTTTCGCCTCGCGGATCATCAAGATGCCGTCGATGATAAGCGTGCGATTGATCTCTTCATCGTGCAGCTTGAGCTGCAGCTTGTCGGCAAGCGGAAGGCACATCAAGTTCGCGACCGCGGCGCCGTAGAACGTCGCGAGCAAGGCGACCGCCATATAAGGACCGAGCTTCGAAGGATCGGTCATGTTGGCGAACATCTGCACCATGCCGATGAGCGTGCCGACCATGCCGAAGGCGGGTGCGCAGTCGCCGATCGCGCGATATATTTTTTGGCCCTCATCGAGATGGGTGAGGAAGTTGTCGCGGTCCGTTTCCAGGTTGTTACGGATGAAATCGCTGTCGTAGCCATCAGCGACAAAGCGGATGCCCTTGGCGAGGAAGGGATCTTCAACCTCGACTTTTTCCAGCGCGACCGGGCCCTGCTTGCGCGAAACTTCGGCGAGATTGGCGATCAGGTCCACCAGTTCGCGCGCACCGATGCGGCGAATGGTGAACGCGAAGCGCATACCGAGCGGCAGTCCGTGATAGATCGACGAGAGTGGAAAACGGATCAGCGTCGCCGCGAACGCACCGCCGAAAATGACGATGGCGGCATGCGCATCAAGGAACATCCCAATACTGCCGCCCATCAAAATGAGCGTCAACAGCACAACGACGCCGGCGAGCAGACCAAGGCCGGTAGCGATATCCATGGAGGACTCCGAGTTGCGGATGCGCGCCATCCGCAAAAGCACGTAAGCGTAGCTCGCGTATGCTTAATGGAATCTAAAGGTAAGCCGTTCATGCCTTTGAAACACTGCGTGACGGCCCGCGGGCGGGCTTTCCGGGCGCGCCAACCTGCGCTATTTGATTAAGGATTGGTTGACGAAGAGTTGGCCGAGGGAGTTCGCGGGAGGCGTCATGCGCATGATCGGTCATTTCATCGGCGGCAAGGTGGTCGCAGGCACTTCCGGCCGGCAGGGCGATGTGTTCGACCCGAATACAGGTGAGGTGCAGGCGAAGGTCGCTTTGGCCAACCGCGCGGAAGTCGAGCAAGCCGTCGCGTCGGCTGCGGCGGCGCAGCCGGCCTGGGCCGCCACGAATCCGCAACGGCGCGCGCGCGTGATGTTCAAATTTCTCGAGCTGGCGAACAAAGAATACGACAGCCTCGCTAAGCTGCTTTCGTCCGAGCATGGCAAGACGTTTCCCGACGCCAAGGGCGATATCCAGCGCGGCCTCGAAGTGGTGGAGTTTGCCTGCGGCATTCCGCATCTGCTCAAGGGCGAGTTCACCGAAGGCGCGGGCCCTGGCATCGATCTGTTTTCGGTGCGTCAGCCGCTCGGTGTCGTCGCGGGGATTACGCCGTTCAATTTCCCCGCCATGATCCCGATGTGGAAATTCGCGCCCGCGCTGGCGTGCGGCAACGCCTTCATCCTCAAACCATCCGAGCGCGATCCGTCCGTGCCGATGCGGCTTGCCGAATTGCTGGTCGAAGCCGGCTTACCGGCGGGTGTGCTCAACGTGATCAACGGCGACAAGGAAGCGGTCGATGCAATCCTGACCGATCCGCGCATCATGGCGATCGGCTTTGTCGGCTCTTCGACGATCGCCGAGTACATCTATTCAACCGGCTGCGCGCACGGAAAGCGCGTGCAGTGCTTCGGCGGCGCCAAAAACCATATGATCGTGATGCCGGACGCCGACATGGATCAGGCGGTCGATGCGCTGGTGGGCGCGGGCTACGGATCGGCGGGCGAGCGGTGCATGGCGATATCGGTCGCGGTGCCGGTCGGCAAAAAAACCGCCGACGCTCTGATCGAGAAGCTGATCCCGCGGGTCGAGGCCCTTAAGATCGGCCCATCGACCGATCCGCAGGCCGATTACGGGCCGATGGTGACGCGTACGCATCTCAACAAGGTGAAAGACTACGTCGATCTCGGTATCAAAGAAGGCGCCAAGCTCGTGGTGGATGGCCGCAACTTCAAGCTCCAAGGTTATGAGAACGGCAATTTCATGGGCGGCTGTCTGTTCGATGACGTCAAGCCGAACATGCGCATCTACAAGGAAGAGATTTTCGGGCCGGTGCTTTCGGTGGTACGTGCGAATGATTACGAGGAAGCGATACGGCTGCCCTCGGAGCACGAATACGGCAATGGCGTTGCGATCTTCACCCGCGATGGCGATACCGCGCGCGACTTCGTCGGCCGTGTGCAGGTCGGCATGGTGGGCGTGAATTTCGCCATTCCGGTGCCGCTCGCGTATCACACCTTTGGCGGCTGGAAACGCTCGGGCTTCGGTGATCTCAACCAGCATGGGCCGGATTCGATCCGCTTCTACACCAAGACAAAAACAGTGACGGCGCGCTGGCCGTCGGGCGTCAAAGAGGGTGCGGAGTTCGTCATCCCAACCATGAAATGAACGAGACGATATGAGCACGATCAACATCGCATTACGCGCCCTCACGCTGCTGGCGGCCCTGAGCGTCGCGGGCTGCTCAGGCACGAACGATCGCTTCGGAGACTTCTGGGGGGGCGGCGACAAGGAAAAACAGGCCCAGAAACTTGCCATCGTCAATATGGCGGGCCGCTGGATGCTCTCCGCAACCAACCGCGGGCAATGCGGCATGAATTTTACCGGCGCGCCGAAAGCGGCCGAAGGCACGATCGCACCGGAAGGCGGTTGCCCCGGCAGCTTCTATACCAGCCGGAAGTGGACGCTCGAGGAAAACGACGTGGTCATCCGCGATCACAACGGCGAGCAATTGGCAAAGCTCGCGCCGAGCGGGACTGGAAGCCAATTGTGGTTCGAGGGCCAAGCGGTCTCGGGCGAACGCGTGATGCTCGCGCGGCAATGATCCGCAAGCTGGCGATTTAGATGCCCGAATATCAGCTCTATTGCTTCGCCCAATCCGGCAACGCTTACCGCGCCGCGCTGATGCTCAATCTGATCGGGGCGGACTGGGCGCCGGTGTGGGTGGATTTCTTCAAGGGCGGAGAAACACGCACGCCAAAATACCGTGCTGAGGTCAACGAGATGGGCGAAGTGCCGGTGCTGGTGCACGGCGCCAAGAAGCTCAGCCAATCGGGCGTGATCCTCAACTATCTCGCCGAACGCTCAGGCAAGTTCGCACCGCAGGGCGAGGACGAGCGGCTTGAAGCGCTGCGCTGGATCATCTTCGACAATCAGAAGGTCAACGGATTTCTCGGGCCCTATCGGTTCCTGAAGAACTTCGCGCGGCCGGCGGGCGATCCGGCGGTGATGGGCTTTCTCAAAGGCCGCATCGACGGCAATCTCGCTATCGTGGACAAGCGCCTGTCGGAGCGTGCGTTTATTTTGGGCGAGCGGCCGACGATCGCGGACATATCATTGTGCGCATATCTCTTTTATCCGGCGGAAGAATTCGGCTTCGACATTGCCGGCACGCACAAGAATATCGGCGCGTGGCTCGATCGCATCAAGGCGCTACCGCGCTGGGTGCATCCGTACGAGTTGATGCCGGGGTATCCGTTGAAGGCATAGCGCGAAATTCGGTCTTGTACGCTAAGCGGACATTCCGAATATGGAACCGTCCTTCCGCGAAGTGCCAGCAGCAGACATGCCTATGGCAGCGCGTGATCTGTTCCTAAGCGTGCATTGTCAGGTTAAATTTAGAATTAATTGACAATCTTACAAACTCCGGTTCCCGCTGAGGAACCATGTCGTGCGGCTACTGTTGTCGTAATGGGCCGCCCGCAACGACGCGCCCCAATCGAATGAGAAAGCCGTGTATTCCACGCCGGACTTGAATCAGGTGGTGCGCAGCTTCGTTGCTGGAAGAAACCAAGGCCACACAAATGTCAGATTCAAGAAACCTAGCAGGATTGATCGTTCTGGTCGTCGAAGACGAATTCTGGATTCGATCTACGATGGTGGCCTATTTGCAGGAACTTGGCTGCGTCGTGCATGAAGCTGAGACAGGAGAGACGGCCATCGCTTTCCTCGATCAAGGCCAGCCGATTGATATTGTTTTTACCGACATACGACTGGGCGGTCGTCTGAGCGGGTGGGATGTGGCAGAAGCATTCCGTGCAACGCGCACTGACTTTCCCATAATTTACACGTCGGGATATGCTATCAAACCAGCGCGGCCAGTATACGGAAGCTTGTATCTTCGTAAGCCCTACCAAGCAGCCGAAGTTTTGAACGCCTGCGTTCAACTAAACCCTGCGACGAGAGCGCACTGATGCCGTGGTGAAGCTCACCAAGGCAGGGGATCCCAACGAACCCGTGACTTGATCACAGTCAGTGGGTCCGGTTTGGGTCATTTTCAAAGGATGGTCGATGTCGGCGCTATGTCCGCTTGCGCTCTGAAATGCTCCGTCAAAGCGGACATCCGATGCTTTAGATCGTTCATCGTGCGGTCAACCCGCCGTCGATGATAAATTCGGCGCCGGTGACGAAGCGCGATTCATCGGACAATAAATACACGCACATCTCCGCGACTTCGGCCGCGGTGCCGAAGCGGCCGAGCGGGATGTCGCGGGTGAGGCGCGCGCGCGCGCCATCGGGATGCTCGGTTTTCTTGATCATGTCGTCGACCATTGGCCCTTCGAGAAAAGCCGGATGGACCGAATTGCAGCGCACCTGCGGGTCGAGGCGTGCGCCGTGCAGCGCAATCGATTTGGTCAGCAGGCGTACGCCGCCTTTCGAAGCGTTGTAGGCCACGAAATTTTGTCCGCCGACCAGTCCCAGGACCGACGAGAGATTGACGATGGCGCCGCCTTTGCGCTTGAGCAGCGCAAAGGCGTGCTTGCAGCCGAGAAACGTGCCGTCGAGATTGACGGACAGTATTTTCCGCCATGCGGCAAAGTCCGTGTCCTCGATGTTGCCGAGCGAAGCCAAGCCCGCGGCGTTGACCAGACCATCGAGGCGATCGTGCTTACGGGCGACGTCCGCGATGGCGCGCAGCCAGTCGGATTCGGAGGCGACATCGAGGATATGGTCGGCTTTTTGGCTGGCGACGTCGCTGGTAATGGCCACGCCGCCCTGCTTGCGTACGGCCTGCGCCACCGCGCCGCCGACCGCGCCTGCCGCACCGGTGATAAGCACGATCTTGTTTTTGAGACGATCCATGATGCCTTGGTAGCGCGCGGGCGCTTTGCGCTCAAGCCGTACCGCAGTCAACCGCGCTTGTGCCCGTGATTGTGCTTGTGGTCATGGTCATGGTCATGGTCATGGTCATGGTCGTGCTCATGGCCGTGCGCATGATCGTGGTGATGACCATGATCGTGATGATCTGCGCCGGGTACGGCATAGGCCCCGCCCTCCGGCTCAAACGGCGCATCGATCGCGGTGACCTTCGCACCAGAGGCCTGCAGCAGCGCTTCGACATCGCCCGCTCGGCGCACGCGCAGGCGATTGGGCAGAAGTTCGACCGGCACATGGCGGTCGCCGAGGTGCCAGGCGAGCCGCGCCAGCGCCGCCGCATCGGGCGATCGCACCTCGAACAATGGTTCGGCTTCCGACACGACCTCGACGAGACTACCGTCGTCGAGCAGCAGAACGTCGTCGTTGCGCAGCCGCACCGGCTCGGCGAAATCGAGTTCGATGCAGGTACCTTTCACGCCGAAGAGAAATCCGCGCTGGGCCGTGCGCTGCGCGCAGGTGAGAATAAGCGTGTCGACGATGCGGCCAGGCTTACGATCGGCTGACGGAATGAATTGCGCGGCGCGCGGCATGATGTGCTGCTGGCTGCTCTCAGTTAAGCCGAGCGGGGCGCTCGGGATCTTCACCGGGCGGCACCGATGTGGGCGCGAGCGCGGGCGCGCTCTCGCCTTCGGCAAGGCCCTCCGCAGGCGCGGCGATGGCCTCCTTGCGCTCATGCTCGCGATAGGACCGCCAGCCGAGCGGCAAGCAGGCCAGATACGCGAGCGTGCCGACGGTGAGCGTTTCCCACGGATAGCTGATGAGCACCGCAAAAAACGCCGCCACGACAACGAATACCGGTACGACCATTTCGGGCGGCACGCGCTTGCCGACGCGCTTGCCGGAAAAGACCGGCAGCCGCGACACCATCAGGAGCGCGATGCAAAGTGTGTAGAGGAATGCAAACGGCATCAGGAGCAGGTAATGCGACGCTCCGAGAAACTGTGCGTAGAGCGGCAGCAGCACGGTAATGGCGCCCGCGGGCGCCGGAATGCCGAGGAAGAAATTTCCGGCCCAGGAGGGCCGGTTCGGGTCATCCGCCATGACGTTGAAGCGGGCGAGCCGCAGCGCCGCGCAGAGCGCAAACACAAGCGCCGCAATCCAGCCGAGCGATTTGAATTCGTTCAGGCCCCACATATAGAGGATCAGCGCGGGGGCGACGCCGAAATTGACGAAGTCGGCAAGGCTGTCGAGTTCGGCGCCAAAGCGCGATGTCCCCTTGAGCATGCGCGCGAGGCCGCCGTCGATGCCGTCAAGCATTGCAGCGAAAACCACCGCTGCGAGCGCCAATTCGAATTTTTGCTCGGTCGCGAGCCGGATGGCGGTAAGGCCCGCGCAAAGCGCCAGCAGCGTGACAACGTTGGGCAGTAGCGTGCGCACCGGAATGGCGCGAAAGCGCCGGCGCTGGCCTTGCGGACGATCGGGCTCGAAGGGCGAGAAGATCATGCCGGTAATATAACAGTTTGCCGGTGAAAATTCTATGGCGCGCAAAAGCGGCGGTATTCCGTCAGCTTGTCCGGTAGTTGCGCGACGTGTTGGCCGGACGCAGGTCGGCGAGCACAGTTTCGCCCGCGATCGCGCGCTGGCCTTCGGCGACCAGTGGGGGGGCGGCCTCGGGCAGATAGACATCGACGCGCGAGCCAAAACGGATCATGCCGATCCGCTCGCCCGCCGTCACGTCCTGCCGCTCGCGCACGAATGGTACGATGCGGCGCGCTACCAGTCCTGCGATCTGCACCACGCCGATGTTCGCTCCGGCCGCGGCGATCACGATACCGTTGCGCTCGTTGTCGTCGCTCGCCTTGTCGAGATCGGCGCTGAGGAATTTTCCGGCGCGATAGGCCATGCGCTCGATGCGGCCGGCTATGGGGCTGCGGTTGATGTGGCAATCGAATACACTCATGAAAATCGAAATTCGCGGCAGCGGGCGCGTGCTCAGGCCCATCTCCGCGGGCGGCACCGCCAACACGATCTGGCTGATGCGGCCATCGGCGGGAGCGACGATGAGGCCATCACGCACGGGCGTCACGCGCTGCGGATCGCGGAAGAAATACGCGCACCAGACGGTCACCAATGTGCCGATCCAGCCGAGCGGCGGCCACAGCCAGAACAGGATGAGGCTCAAGAACGCCAGACCGCCGATAAACGGATAGCCCTCCGGATGGATGGGCGCGAGCTGGGAGCGGATGGAGTTGGAGATGGACATGATGATGCGGCTTCTTGCGGACCGATGCGAGTGTGCTTTCCCCTCTCCCCTAAGGGGAGAGGGTGGCGCGCGAAGCGCGCCGGGAGAGGGGAACGGATTCGAGCTTACGGAGAGCGTTCTCTACTTCTTCAAGCACGACATCCGTGCTCCTCAAGACATCACTATTCCAGAATCGAAGAACATGAAAGCGGTTTGCTCTCAGATATTCGTCACGCAATCGATCTTTTGAGTTGCCAGAATGCTGACCACCGTCAACTTCAACGACAAGTTTGTGATTGAGACAAGCAAAATCGATGACATATGAACCAATCGGAACTTGCCGTTTGAATTTGAATCCGTTGAATCGATGCGCGCGAAGGCGATACCATAACCGACGTTCTGCATCGGTCATGTTGGTTCGTAGCTTTCTCGCTTGTCCGAGATTCATCCCCCTCTCCCGACTCGGCCTACGGCCGAGCCGCCCTCTCCCCCAAGAGGGAGAGGGGAAGTTAAGAACCGCCACATTCTCACAGCCTTTTATTACTCCGCCGCGTTGGCGGGAGCTAGCGGCTCGGCCGGGATGAGCGCGTCGGCAACCGGCGGCGGATTTCGGTTGGGCGCGTTGACAGGATCTTCGACCTGCGCAAGCTTCTCGCGTGCCGCTTCGGCCTCGCGCTGGCGGTTCCACATGCTGGCGTATAGGCCTCCGCCGGCGAGCAACTGATAATGCGTGCCGCGCTCGACGATGGTACCGGCATCGAGCACGATGATCTCGTCGGCGCCGACGATAGTGGAGAGGCGATGGGCGATCACCAGCGTGGTGCGGTTCTTCGACACGCGGTCGAGCGCATCCTGGATGTCGCGCTCGGTATGGCTGTCGAGCGCAGACGTCGCCTCGTCGAGTACGAGGATCGGCGGCGCCTTGAGGATCGTGCGGGCGATGGCGACGCGCTGCTTTTCGCCGCCGGAAAGCTTCAAGCCGCGCTCACCCACTTCAGTCTCGTAGCCGTGCGGTGAGAGGCGGATGAAGGAATCGATCCGCGCAAGACCTGCAGCCGCTTCCACCTCCGCATCGCTCGCTTCCCAGCGGCCATAGCGGATGTTGTAGCGGATGGTGTCGTTGAACAGCACCGTGTCCTGCGGAACCATGCCGATGGCGGCGCGCAGGGATTTCTGCGTCACGTCGCGGATGTCTTGACCGTCGATGAGGATGCTGCCGCTGGTCACCTCGTAGAAACGGAACAGCAACCGCGAGATGGTGGATTTTCCCGCGCCCGAGGGGCCGACAATCGCCACCGTCTTGCCAGCCGGCACCTCGAAGCTCACGCCCTTGAGGATTTGCCGCGCGGGCTCATATTTGAAACACACATTGTCGAAGCGCACGATACCGGCGCTCACCTTGACCGGCTCGGCGCCGGGGCGGTCCACAATTTCCGCCGGACGCGAGAGGATCGAGAACAGGAGTTCGATGTCGATGGTGGCCTGCTTGATCTCGCGATAGATCATGCCCATGAAATTGAGCGGCTGGTAGAGCTGGATCATCATGGCGTTGATCATCACGAAGTCGCCGACGGTGTTGGTGCCTTGCTTGATGCCGTAGGCGCACATCACCATCGCGATGGCCAGCCCAATCGTGAAAATCACGGCCTGGCCGGCGTTGAGCACGGCGAGCGAAGTGTAGGCCTTGACGCTCGCGTCCTCGTAACGCGCCATCGAGCGGTCATAGCGCTTGGTCTCGCGCTCCTCGGCGGAGAAATATTTCACCGTCTCGTAGTTGAGCAGCGAGTCGATCGCCTTGGTGTTGGCGTCGGTGTCGCTCTCGTTCATCTTGCGGCGGATGTTGATGCGCCACTCGGTCGCGAAATAGGTGAACAACATATAAAACGCGACAGTGACGAGGACCACCGCCACGTAACGCCAATCGAACTGGTAGAGCAGCACGGCAACGATGAGCGCCAGCTCCACCACTGTCGGGGCTGCTTGCAGGATCACCATGCGCACGATGGTCTCGATGCCGTTGCGCCCGCGTTCGAGCACGCGGGTTAAGCCCCCCGTCTTGCGTTCGAGATGGAAGCGCAGCGAGAGCAGATGCATGTGCTCGAAGGTGAGGATGGCGAGACGGCGCACGGCGTGCATTGCGACTTTCGCAAATATGCCGTCGCGTAACTGGGTGAACCCCGCCATCAGGATGCGCATGCCGCCATAGGCAATGGTCATCAGGATGGGCGCGGCCAGCACCCAGGTGAGCCAGGCGCTGAGCCAGGAATCGGGCGGGAACGGCGCGGTGTTCTCGCCGACGAGTGCGTCGGTCGCCCATTTGAAAGTGAACGGCACCGCGACGGTGGCGAGCTTGGCGATCAGCAACAGCAACCCGGAAAACAGCACGCGCCTCTGCAGATCGCGGCGGTCGGAGGGCCAAATATAGGGCCACAGCCGCCGCAGCGTCGTGATGAGCGATCCGCCGTCGCTGGAGACTTCGCGCCGCAGCGAATGAGGTGATCGCAAGTGGGTATCGGTCATTGCTCGTCCGTAAAAAGCCGACGGACCGCGTGGCGGGCGGATCGTCGGGTGTCCTTACATATAGGAGTTTTTTACCGCGGCAATGCTTACATACAGGCGAAAGGCGCCGTTATGGCAGGTTATAAAGCTTTGACGGCGTAGAATCGGGCATCACGACGGAGCGTCACATCGCGGCCATACCGGTCAAGTCAGTTGGCAAAGTTACTGCGGATTTCCATGAGCCAGATACGTTCGATTTGCGTCTATTGCGGGTCTGGGCCCGGCGCCGATCCAGCGTTCGTTGCGGCGGCGCGCGCGTTCGGCACGATCCTGGCGCAGAACAAAGTGCGCCTCATTTATGGGGGCGGCGCTATCGGACTCATGGGAGAGATCGCGAGCGCGGTGCTCGATCACGGCGGCGAGGTGACGGGTATCATCCCCGAGTTCCTCAAGGAGCGCGAGATTGCGCTCAAGCGCGTGCAAGAGCTGGTCGTCACACCCAACCTGCATCAGCGCAAGCAGATCATGTTCGAGCGTGCCGATGCGTTCGTGGCGCTGCCGGGCGGAATCGGTACGCTCGAAGAACTGGTCGAGCAGCTCACCTGGGCGCAGCTCGGCCGGCACAAGAAACCAATTCTGCTTGCTAACATCAACGGATTTTGGGATCCGCTGCGCACGCTGCTCGATCACATGACGAGTCTCAAGTTCATTCGCCCCGGACTTTCGGTGCGCTATATTGTGGTCGATCGGGTCGAGGACATTTTGCCGAAGCTTCAAGACGCGGTGCGTGCGGTGCCGGCCGGCGAGGCGGCGAAGGCGTCCGTCATCGAAGAAATGTGACCATCGCCGCGTTTTAGCGCGGTGTCTGTGCTTTGAGTGCCGCGGCGATTCGGTTCTCGATCATGACCGCGACATTTGCCCTGTAGTGGGTCGCGTCCATGAAGTTCTTCGGATCGCGCGCAAGCGCCGTATCAACTTGCATATCGAGAAAGTCACCGCGCTTACGCTGAGCAACGATTTGCGCCAGGGCAAATTTGCAGGAGCTCAGATCGGCGGCCGCCGCGGTGCCCGGTCTTGGCAGCGAGCTGTAATAGACCGGGGGCATGACAAATATTACCGGAACATCCGCGGGCAAATTTGAGAGCATCGCCGCCAGCTGCTCAGCGGCCGGAAACGGGTCTGCGGGTTTCGGCGATGCAAGGCCCGATTGTGCCTCAAGTTCGGCAATGGGCGCAGGACTGAAGGACCAAGTCTTACCTTCCTCGTAATCCAAAAACCCGTTTGGATCGGCAGCTTCGGTGAGACCGAATGCGAGCGCAACACGTCTTATCGACCGATCGAATGACTGCGTGCTGAGCAACTTGGGAAGATGGTCGAGGGTGCGGCCGCTATAGAGCCAATAGGGAAATTCATATCGCGTCGGCAGGTTGGGATCGTGCGTGCACCACCATTCATCCACGACGAGAACGATTGCCTCGATGTTCGCGTGATGGCGCGCGAACCAATTCATCAAAGTCAATTGCTCCCGCGGCGTAATGCCGGGCACAGTCATCTGAACGAAGCGCAGTCCGGTTGCTTGTGACAATCGCACTGGATGAATTGCCTGCCCGTGCGAGTTACCGAAGACCGCGGCATCAAATCTCGGATCGCGGCCTCGGCTCGCGCTGGCAAAGCGCGGATCCTTGTCGGTAATGCCGGTAATCAACGAGACCGGAAATTGCCCGCTGTCGTATGGATCGACGATCGCAATCATCGCAAGCAAACCCGCAAGAATGCCGAAGAATGCGGTGAGGAACACGCGTGCAAAGCGGAACCAATGCGCATCGGTTGCGTGTGCATCAAAAAGGCTGTTTGCGAGCGATCTCAGCAATGCCGCCCTCTAAAACTGGAAATAGATGAAATTGAGGGCTTCGCTCTTGCCGACCCGGAACACGCAGACAATCGCGACAATAGCCGTGGCCACGGCGAAAGCCGGATGGGGCCGCCAAGACTGATCCTTGATCTGGTGTGCGGACGGCACCACCACCGAAACGAACGCCGTGGAAATCAAAAGCGCGATCGATTGCAGCGTCCCGTGAAATCCCGACGCACCGAACATCGATCCGAGAATTGAAGTCGCAATCGTGAAATTGGCCGAGCGGAACAAGACCCATCCGAAGAGCACAAACAGCATCGTGAGGAACCAGCTCAGTACTGCAGGCATGGGGCATTCGAATCTTTGCCAGGCACGGCATGCGATCAGACCCAGACCATGCCAAAGGCCCCAGACGACATAGGTCCATCCGGCGCCATGCCAGAGCCCGCACAGACCCATGGTCAGTATCGTCGCAAATGCATAGCGAAATGCGCAATGGCGACTTCCTCCGAGCGGGATATAGAGATAGTCGCGCAGAAAATTGGAGAGCGAAATATGCCAGCGCCGCCAGAAATCGCGAATGTCGACGGCGAGGTAGGGGCGGCGGAAATTTTCCGGAAGGATGAGCCCGAACATCAAGGCGATGCCGATTGCCATTTCGGTATAGGCGGAGAAATCCATGAAAAGCTGAAACGAAAATGCCAGCGCGGCTGTCCAGGCTTCGCCAAAGTCGAGCGAGCGTCCACCGGCTGCGGCGAACAACGGATCCGACACGGCGGCCAGCGCGTCGGCAAAAAGGACCTTCTTGGCAAAACCCAACGTGAACAGGACGAGCCCAATGCCGATGCGTTTCCACAATCCATCGCGCAGCGGATTTTCACCGAACTGGGGCACGAGTTCGTTATGGCGGACGATCGGGCCCGCGATGAGATGCGGAAATAAAAGAATGAAGAGCGCAAAGGGGCGAAACGGGTAGATCGGCGCTTCACGCCGCATTCGATCGACGAGATAAGAAATCAGCTGAAACGAAAAAAAACTGATGCCTATCGGCAAAACAATATGACTGCGAGCGAGCACGACCCCGCTGACGGTCTCGGCGATCCCAATCAGGAAATCGAGATACTTAAAAGTGCCAAGCGAACAAAGATTAAGGACGACGCCGACGATCAGGGGCCATTTTGCCTGCAAGCGCTCCGCGAGAATTGCGAGTAGCCAGGTTGCGCCGATCTGGACCACAAGTAACGGAATAAAACGAACGTCCCACCAGCTGTAAAATGCAAGCGAAGCGGCAATGAGCACCCACTGACGCAGCATGGGAGACGATGCGACCGAATAGTATGCGATAACCGCAATGGGCAGAAATACGAGAACGAAAAACTGCGAGTGAAAGAGCATCCTGCACGTGTTCCGGCGATGTCACATCTTGCTAAATCGTCGTCGCTTTTCAAGTCTTAGTCGTTTTTCAAGTCCTACACGGTCATGCGCTTTCGACAAACGTCACCACCTCGACGCGATTGCCGTCAAGATCGCGGATGAAGGCCGCGTAATATTTGTCATTGTACTCCGGCCGCGCGCCGGGCGCGCCGTCGGAAGTTGCGCCCGCACGCAGGGCGGCTGTGTAAAACGCATCGACCGCATCCTTGCCGCGCGCGCGCAGGCAGATATGCACGCCGCTGTCGTTTGCAATCGGCGACATGGCTGGGCGGTGATTGAGCCAGAATTCCGGGTAGACCTTGCCGAAACCGGCGGCGGCCGGCCAGGTGCGCAGCTTGGCCATGCCGAGCGTGCCGAGCACGGCTTCGTAAAACCTGGTGGCGCGTTCGAGATCGCCGACCGCGATGGAAATGTGGTCGATCATTTACGCTTTCGCGGGGGCCTGCGTCGGTGGCGTCGGGGCCGTAGTACATGCGCGCGATCTTGGCCTCAAGCGCGGCCGCCTCGCAGTCCGGGCACGGCCGTGAACTCGAATAGAGCACGCAGCTGGATAGATCGGTGGTTTTCAGCCGCGCCTGCGCTTCGCGGATGGCCACACGCTCGGCGTGGGCCGTCGGATCATTGTCGATCACGACGCGGCTCGGGCCGAAGCCGACGATGCGGTCCTTCTTGACGACCACGGCGCCGAAGGCCTGATCGCCAGCCTTCACCGCTTCGTCCTTCATCAGGATCGCGGCCTCGATGAACTTGCGGTGCTTTGCCGGCGGCGCGGCTTTGGCCGGTGTCGCGAGCGCGGCAAAAGCTGCGGCAATGACGGCGAGTGCCGAGCGGCGTGAACAAGAACACATCGAACGAGTTCCCTTTTTCATCCCTCTCCGGCTTTCGAGTGCGAGGGATAAATCTTACGCCGGCGCTTTGTCCTTCACCAGCTTGTAAATGATCGAATCCATCAGCGCCTGAAACGAGGCATCAATGATGTTGCACGAGACGCCGACGGTGGCCCAATGTTCGCCGGTCTCGTCCTCGCTTTCGATCAGCACGCGCGTGACGGCTTCGGTGCCGGCATTGAGGATACGCACGCGATAGTCGGTGAGTTTAAGCCCTTCGATATATTTTTGATATTTGCCGAGGTCCTTACGCAGCGCCACGTCGAGCGCGTTGACCGGGCCGTTGCCTTCGGCGGCGGAAATGAGCGTGTCATTGCCGACCTTCACCTTCACCACGGCGGTGGTGAGCGTTTCGTTTCCGCTGCCATTTCCGCTTGCTTGGCCGTTGCGGGAACGCTGCTCCACCTTCACGTCGAAATAGGTGACGTCGAAGAATTTCGGCACGGTGCCGAGAACGCGCCGCGCCAACAACTCGAAAGACGCATCCGCCGCTTCATAGGCGTAGCCGATCGCTTCGCGATCTTTGAGTTCATCGAGTAGGCGCATGATGCGCGGGTCGTCCTTGTCCACCTTGAGGCCGATGCGGTCGAGCTCGGCCAGCACATTGGATTTTCCCGCCTGCTCCGAAACCATGAGCCTGCGCTTGTTGCCGATGGCCTCGGGCGCGACGTGCTCGTAGGTCGCGGGCTCCTTCATAATGGCGGAGGCGTGGATGCCGGCCTTGGTCGCGAAGGCGCTCTCGCCCACATAGGGCGCGTGGCGGTTGGGCGCGCGGTTGAGCATCTCGTCGAGCGCGTGTGAGGCGTGCTTGAGGCTTTTGAGTTGAGCTTCCGACACGTCGATGTCGAAGCGCTCGGCAAATTCCGGCTTGAGCTTGAGCGTCGGAATGATGGAAACGAGATTGGCGTTGCCGCAGCGCTCGCCGAGGCCATTGAGCGTGCCCTGGATCTGGCGCGCGCCCGCGCGCACAGCGGCAAGCGAATTCGCCACCGCTTGTTCGGTGTCGTTGTGGGCGTGGATGCCGACGTGGTCGCCGGGGATGTGTTTCACCACTTCGCGCACGATGGCCTCGACCTCGTGCGGGAGCGTGCCGCCGTTGGTGTCGCACAGCACGACCCAGCGCGCGCCTTCCGCATAGGCCGCCTTAGCACAGGAGAGTGCGTAATCGGGGTTGGCCTTGTAACCGTCAAAGAAATGTTCGCAATCGAGCAGCACCTCGCGGCCTTTGGCCTTGGCGGCGCGCACGCTTTCCTTGATGGCGGTAAGATTTTCTTCAAGCGTCGTGTTGAGCGCGACGCGCACGTGATAATCCCAGGATTTTGCGACAAAGCAGATGGCGTCGGCTTTCGCTTCGAGCAGTAGGCCCAAACCCGGATCGTTCGAGGTGGAGCGTCCGGGGCGGCGCACCATCCCGAATGCCGTGAAGGTGGTGTTGAGCTTGCGCGGCTCCGAAAAGAGCTGCGTGTCGGTGGGATTGGCGCCGGGATATCCGCCTTCGACGTAATCGATGCCGAGCCCGTCGAGCATGGCGATGATCGCGAGCTTGTCGTGCAACGTGAAATCGACGCCGTTGGTCTGCGCGCCGTCACGCAGCGTGGTGTCGAAGAGATAGAGGCGTTCCTTTGCCATCGCGCCGACGCGCCTCACTGTAGGCTATACAAGACATAAGCCGCGAGCAGCACTGCCACAGCGATGACCGCGTATTTGAGGATGATGTAGTAGAGCCAATGGCGCGGGAACGGGGTGTCGGGCTTGTCCATCAGGCGCTCCTCTTTGCGGGCAATGTCTTTTTCATGGTCGTGTTGGCAATCCATTCGTTACCGACGGATATGGTGTTGCGTCGATAGAGTTCAAAGCCGCGGCGCAGGAAAAATTCGCGCGCGCTGTCGCTGGCATCGACGGTGAGTTCGGAGGCGCCGCGCGCCGCGGCGAGCTTTTCCAGCGCGTCGTAGAGCATGGTGCCAATGCCCTGCCCCGCCACCGCGGGATGAACATAGAGCATGTCGATGATCTTGTTGTCTTGCAGCGAGGCAAAGCCAACGGGCGAACCTTCGAGCGTGCTGATCAATGTGAGCTGCTTGCCCAGGCGCGCGGTGAATGCCTGCTCGTTGTCGGCAACCGCGGCCCAGGCCTCCTGCTGAGAGGGATTGTAGTCTTCTTCAGTGAGCCCCTCGATGCTGGCGCGGAAAATTTCCGCAAGCACCGCGACGTCCGCAGGAAGGAACGGACGCAACGCGTATGTGGGATGCGCACGGGCCATTAACGCGCAGACTCCGGAGTTGTAGTTCCGTCCGAATTATCTCTCAGACAAATTCCCATTGCTGCGAGTTCGTCGCGGATGCGGTCGGACTCCTTCCAATCCTTTCGCACGCGCGCTGCGTTACGAGCATTGACCATGGCTTCTTGTTCAGCAGTCAGCGACAGGGCGTGGTTGAATAGGAGAAGATCATCACGCCTAACGAACTCGTCATCCAGCAAGCCCAATAACGATAATCCTGCGCCCAAGGCCGAAACATCCTGAGATTTTGCAGTGGCCCGCAACGTGGTAATCGCCGCGGGGGTGTTCAGATCATCGCGCAACGCCGCCAAGAGATTATCAGGCACCTCCCGAGTGAGCGACGTGTCGTAATACGCGTCCCGCAAGACTTCGTAGAAGCGATAAAGCTCATCTCCCGCCTCGTTGAAGCGCCGGGTGGTCCAATCGATTGGTTCACTGTATTTTGTCTGCAGCATCGCAAATCGGGCGCATAGACCATTCCACCGCTCTTTCCAACCTGCAAAGATTGGCGTGGGCCCCTCATCATTCGCAATTGGGACAAGGCTTGACATCGGCGTGGCCAACACATCCTGAATTGTCACGAAATTTCCGAGACTCTTGCTCATCTTCTCGCCTTCGACCTGCAAGAAGCCGTTGTGCATCCAATAATTCGCCATCACCGAAGTATGGAACGCGCAACGCGATTGCGCGATTTCGTTTTCGTGGTGCGGAAAGACGAGATCGATGCCACCGCCGTGGATGTCGAAGGTTTCCCCGAGATGCTTCCATGACATGGCCGAGCATTCGATGTGCCAGCCCGGCCTCCCCTGCGTCTTGATGCCTGAGGGCGAAGGCCACGCCGGCTCGCCGCGCTTTGACGGCTTCCACAGCACGAAGTCCATTTCGTTTCGTTTGTAGGCCGCGACATCGACGCGCGCGCCGGCGATCATCTCGTCGAGCGGGCGGTTCGACAGTTTTCCGTAATCCTTCATCGAGGGAACGGAAAACAGCACGTGCTCCTCGGCGACGTAGGCGTTGCCGGACTTCATCAAGCGCTCGATCAACGTCTTCATTTCTTCGATGTGTTCGGTCGCGCGCGGCTCCACCGTCGGCGGTAGGCACCCAAGCGCCGCTACGTCGTCGTGGAACTGCTTGTCGGTCTTGTTGGTGACTTCGCGGATCGCTTCGTTGAGCGGAAGGCTGGGATACTCCTCCGTCGCGCGTGCGTTGATCTTGTCGTCGACGTCGGTGATGTTGCGCACGTAAGTGACGTGCTCTGCCCCGTAAAGATGTCGCAGCAGCCGAAACAAAACATCGAACACGATCACCGGCCGCGCGTTGCCGATGTGGGCGTAGTCGTAGACCGTCGGCCCGCACACATACATGCGCACGCGCGCGGGATCGATCGGGGTGAACACCCGCTTCTCGCGCGTCAGCGTATCGTAGAGGCGCAAATCCATGGATTCCCCTGACCGCACTGGCCGGGCGTCCATTGGTCTCGATGAAGAGAAAAGACAGCCGCAGCCAGCGTGGTCGCTAGCGCGTAATCTCCGGGCAAATGCCGCAGATATGGTTAAGGCCGTGCATTTCGAGGCGGACAATGCGGCAATTCCGGCTCCAGCGTCAAGGGCCGCGGGCGGGCGCAGCCGCGTTGCGCCGCCTATCCGGGAGGGTTATCAAACTGTTAAGATTTTTCGCCGCATTGTACCGGTTGGACCGATTTTCACGGCCCGAAGACATCCGAGTGATCCCATGCGGCCGCTATACGCTTCGTTCGTCCTGATTGCGCTCGTCTCCGGCGCGGCTTCCGCGCAGGACGAGAAGCGCATCTTCATCGTCACCAGCAACTCCGGTGACTATCGCGCGGCGCGTTGCCTGGAAAATGGCGAAAAGTGTGGCGCGGCGATGGCGGCAGCGTATTGCAAGTCGCGTGATTTTGCGCGCGCGCTGTCCTATCGCAAGGTTTCACGCCAGGAAATCACCGGTGGCGTTCCGATGAATGGGCCGGACTGCCGCGACGGCAAGTGCGAGGATTTCGTCGCAATCGAATGCGGGCGGTGAAGTAGTCCTAATTAATTCCGTCATTCCGGGGGGCCGCGAAGCGGCGAACCCGGAATCCAGAACCATGCACGGTCGTGCTTACATCTGGATTCCGGGTCCGGCCCTGCGGGCCGTTCCGGAATGACTAGTTGAACTTCACCACTTCCTGATCGATGGCGCCGAAGATGGAACGGCTCTGCGCGTCGAACATTTCAACGCGCACACGATCGCCGAATTTCAGAAACGGAGTCTTCGGCGCGCCCTGCCGGATGGTTTCGACCGAACGCAACTCCGCAATGCAAGAATAGCCGACGCCGCCTTCCGACACGGGTTTGCCCGGCCCGCCATCGGCGTCGCGGTTCGACACCGTGCCGGAGCCGATGATGCATCCTGCCGCAAGCGGCCGCGTTTTCACCGCGTGCGAGATCAGCGTCGGGAAATCAAACGTCATGTCGACACCGGCGTTGGGCCGGCCGAACGGCGCGCCGTTGACGTGGGAGACTAGAGGCAGAGTCACCTTGCCGCCGTCGAACGCCGCGCCCAATTCGTCGGGCGTCACGGCGACCGGAGAGAACGCGGTCTGGCCCTTGCTCTGGAGAAAGCCGAAGCCCTTGCCGAGTTCGGGCGCGATCAAGTTGCGCAGGCTCACATCGTTGACCAGCATCAGGAGCCTGATGAGCGGCGCGGTCTGCTGTGGGCTCGCGCCCTGCGGCACATCGCCGACAATGACCGCGACTTCGGCCTCGAGATCGATGCCCCAAGCGACGTCACCGGCAAGGATCGGATCGCGCGGTCCGAAAAATCCGTCCGAGCCGCCGCGGTACATCAGCGGGTCGGTCCAGAACGAGGCGGGTAGTTCCGCGCCGCGCGCGCGGCGCACCAGTGCCACGTGGTTGACGTAAGCCGAGCCGTCGGCCCAGCCGAAGCTACGCGGCAAGGGGCTTGCACACTTCGCCTGATCGAACGGCGTGTGCACGATGTGTCCAGATTCCAGCGCGTTGGAAATTTCCAGCAAACGCGGTTCGGCCACGGCCCAGTCGTCGAGCGCTGCCTGCAGCGTGGGCGCGACCGTGTTGGCATTTGCTGCGCGCGAAAGATCACGCGAGACCACGACGAGCCGGCCGTCGCGGCCGTAATTCAAGGATGCGAGTTTCATTTGGGCTTTCGCTTTGGGTTTCGTTGTTTGCCGTTGAAGTGTTTTTTGAGACCGTTCCAGCAATCGATGTAATCGTCCTGGCGGGTCGGCAATTCGGCTGCGAATTTGGTCACGCGCTGGCGAAAGCGGGTTTCGAACATGAAGGCGAGCGTGTTGGTGAGCTTTACGGGCTTGAGTTCAACGTTGCTTGCGTGCTCGAAGGCGTCGCTGTCGGGGCCATGGGGGAGCATCTGATTGTGCAGGCTCATGCCACCGGGCACGAAGCCCTCAGGCTTTGCGTCATACACGCCGTAAACAAGGCCCATGAATTCCGACATGATGTTGCGGTGATACCACGGCGGTCGGAACGTGTTCTCGGCCACCTGCCAGCGTTCGGGAAAAATCACGAGGTCGATGTTGGCGGTGCCGGGTGTCTCGGAGGGCGAGGTGATCACCGTGTAGATCGAGGGATCGGGGTGGTCGAACAGCAGCGCACCGACCGGCGAGAAGCGCCGCATGTCGTACTTGTAGGGATAATAATTACCGTGCCACGCGACCACGTCGAGCGGCGAATGTTTGACCTTGGTGCGCCAGAGTTCGCCGCCCCATTTGACGTAGAGCGTATGCGGCTTTTCTGAATCCTCGTAAGCCGCAACCGGCGCATAAACATCGCGCGCATTGGCGAGACAATTTGCGCCAATCGGCCCACGGTTTGGCAGCGTGAAGGCGCCGCCGTAGTTCTCGCAAACGTAAGCGCGCGCGGGGCCGCCCATCAGCTCTACGCGGAAGATGACGCCGCGGGGTATGACGCAAATCTCGCCGGGTTCGATTTCGATCACGCCGAACTCGGTGCGGAAGCGCAGATTGCCCTTCTGTGCCACGATCAGGAGTTCGCCATCGGCGTCGAAGAAATGCTCGCGCTCCATGGATTTTGTGATGAGCAGCACGTGCGCAGCCATGCCGGTTTGCGCCTCGGCATCGCCGGCGGTGGTCATGGTGTGAAGGCCGCTCACAAACGTGAGTTTCTTTTTCGGGATTGCCGTGGGGCCCCAGCGATATTGGCCGAGCGGAAGAGTGACTTTGTCATGCTCCGGCGCGGTGCGGATCAAGCCGTGATCGATCTTCTCGAAGCGACCGGTGTGGCGCACGGCCGAGCGGATACGGTAGAGCCATGTGCGTTGGTTGGTGTTGTTTGGTGCGGTGAAGGGCGAGCCAGAAAGCTGCTCGGCGTAGAGGCCGTAATTGACCTTCTGCGGCGAATTGCGGCCGACGGGAAGCGCGCCCGGCAAAGCCTCGGTCTCGAAGGTGTTGCCGAAGCCGGACATATATTTTGCTGCCATCACCTGTCCTCCGCGCCGCGCCGTTGCGGGGCTTGCGCCGCCCCTACTTTTGAAGGACTCTAGTTACAGGTGCAACTAGGATCAACGCGGCAGGTCCGGTCCACGGGCCGCACAATGCGTTTTTCGGGGAACGCGGGCGGGCGACAATGAACGATGTTCCGGCCAAGTATGGCGCGGCGCAGGCGGCGGCAGCGCCGTTGAAGCTCGAAGATTTTTTGCCGTATCGGCTCAACGTGGTGGCGAGCCTGACCTCGCAGGCACTCTCGCGCATCTACGCCGAGCGTTACGGGATCGGTGTGCCGGAATGGCGCGTGCTGGTCACGCTCGGCCAGTACGGTTTGATGTCCGGCAAGGCCATCGGCGCGCACAGCCACATGCACAAGACCAAGGTATCGCGCGCGGTGGCCCTGCTCGAACGCCGCAAACTGGTGGTCCGCCGCGCCAATCGCGCCGATCTACGCGAGGCCTTCCTGTCGCTCACGGCCGCCGGCCGCGAGGTCTACAGTGAGCTCGCCCCGATGGCGCTCGACTTCGACCGCCGGTTGCTGGAGACGGTGGATGCGGCCGACCGCGCCGCGCTCAACCGCGCCCTGAAGAAGCTCAGCGAACGCTCGGCGAAGCTTGCCGCCGATATCGCCAACAGGCCTAGCCCCAGGTAGATTGCCGGCGACGTGGGCTCTGCCAGCCGGGTAATGTCCGTGAAGCTCTATTCCTATTTCCGCTCGTCCGCCGCCTACCGGGTGCGCATCGCGCTCAATCTCAAGGGCCTGCCCTATGAGATGGTGTCCATCCATTTGACCAAGGATGGCGGCCGCCAACGCACGCCCGAATTCCGCGCCATCAATCCGCAGATGCGGGTACCGGCGCTCGAACTCTCCAGCGGCGAGGTGCTGACCCAATCGCTGGCGATCATCGAATATCTCGACGACATCCATCCCGAGCCGCCGCTGTTGCCGGCCGATGCGCTCGAACGCGCCAAGGTGCGCGCCATCGCGCAAATGGTGGCCTGCGACATTCACCCGCTCAACAATCTGGTCGCGCTGCAGTACATCAAGCGCCAGCTCAAGCACGAGCAGCCGGAGATCGACACCTGGTACCACCATTGGGTGATCGAGGGCTTCAATGCGATCGAGGCGATGATCGCGCCCGGGCCCTATGCCTGCGGCGCGCATGTNNCACATGCACAAGACCAAGGTGTCGCGTGCGGTGGCGGTGTTGGAGAAACGAAAGCTGTTGGCGCGAAAGACAAACCGCGACGACTTGCGGGAGTCGCTGCTTTCTCTGACGCCGGCCGGTCTCGCGATCTACCAGGACCTCGCGCCAATCGCGCTCGACTTCGCGCGGCGGCTTGCGGACGCCATCGAGCCCGCCGACCGCGTGGCCTTCGAGCGCGCGGTGGATCGCCTCACCGAGCGCTCGGCGACGCTTGCCGCCGAAGCCAGCAATGGCCGCCACAAAGATAAATAGCAAATTCGCCTTCTCGCAGAGGGGGACTGCCATGCAGCGGAATCGGTTGGGTGGCGGCTTCGAAACCGCCTAGATTGACCGTCCCGTGATCGCCGTCAGCGATCCAACAGCTTCCCTACAGGTAAGAGAACCAAGGACAATCTCGTGAAACTCTACACCTACTTCCGCTCGTCCGCCGCCTATCGCACGCGGATTGCGCTCAACCTCAAGGGACTGCCCTATGAGTCCGTGCCGATCCATCTGGTCAAAGACGGCGGGAGCAACAAGACGCCGGAGTATCGCGCGATCAACCCGCAGATGAAGGTGCCGTCGCTGGTGCTCGACAATGGCGAGGTGCTGACGCAGTCACTAGCAATCCTCAACTATCTCGACGAGACGCATCCGGAGCCGCCATTTCTACCAAAGGATCCGGTCGCGCGTGCGAAGATTCGCGCGGCGGGATTGTTGATCGCCTGCGAAATCCATCCTCTCAACAATACCGCGCCGCTGCGGTATTTAAAAAATCAGCTCAAGCACGAGCAGTCCGAAATTGACGCTTGGTATCACCATTGGGTCATCGATGGATTCGAAGCGCTGGAGACGATGCTCCGGCCCGGCCCCTATTCTTTCGGCAGCACTGTTACGTTCGCAGACATCTGTCTCGTGCCGCAGGTGTACAACGCGCGGCGGCTGAAGGTGCCGCTGGACAAATTCCCCAAGATCGTCGCGGCTGACGCGGCCTGCCTCAAGCTTGCCGCTTTCGACAAGGCGCGGCCGGAAAATCAACCAGACGCCGAGTGACGGCGGCGCGCAAGCGCGCCCGGCCATGTGGCCTTGAGAAAACAAAGAGAACAAGAACGTGGCGCATCCTCAAATCGGCCGGGTGGTGTTTTGGATGACCGGCGCGCTGCTGTCGTTTTCGGCGTCCGCCGTCGCGATCCGTGGGCTCGCCGGAAAATTCAATATTTTCGAAATCCTTGCGATCCGCACCGGCTTCGGCCTCGCCGTCATGCTGGCAATCGCGCTCTCACGCCCGGAGCTGCGGCGCGAGCTCACATCGCGGCGGATCGGTTTGCATGCCATACGCAACAGCATCCATTTTGTCGGGCAATACACCTGGGCGCTGGCGGTGACGCTGTTGCCGCTCGCCACCGTGTTCGCACTGGAATTCACGATGCCGATGTGGGTGGCGCTGCTGGCCATTCCGCTCCTGGGCGAGCGCATGACGACCAGCCGGGCGGGCAGTGTCATACTTGGATTTCTCGGCGTGCTGGTGGTCATGCGGCCGGGGATGTCGAGCTTTCAGCCGGCCTCGCTTCTGGTGTTACTCGCGGCATTGGCGTTCGCACTCTCGCTGATCGCGACGAAAAAGCTCACGCACGATGTCAGCACATTTGTGATCATCTTCTGGATGAACGCCATTCAATTTCCGATGGCGCTCGCGGGAAGCGATCCGCTGTTTTTCCTGCGGCTCGACGGGAACACGATCATCCCGGCGCTGGTGTTCGGCGTCGTAGGCCTCACCTCGCACTATTGTCTGACCAATGCGTTCCGCGCCGGCGATGCATCTGTGGTGGTGCCGATCGACTTTATGCGCATTCCGCTCATCGCGCTGGTGGGGTGGTTTTTCTACAATGAAGCGCTCGATATGTTCGTATTCATCGGCGCGGGACTGATCGTTTGCGGCGTGCTGTGGAACCTGCATGCCGAATCGCGTCGGGTGTACCTGCCGGAGCCGGGCTGACCGAAAAGCGCTGGAAATCGTGCCCGGAAAGCCACTCGCACTTTCGATGTGGTTTAATGTAAAATGGCTGCAGAAGCCATGAGGGCAGACTTTTTAGGCGTACGGCAGCGTTTCACAATTCATCGCCGGGATATGATGACTGCAAATCTGCGCCGCGAAATTCAACTGAGTCATTTTGCAGCTGCGCTCATTGTGTTGGCGCTGACGGCTGCATTGTTTCCTGCGCTGTCGCAAACGTCTCCACCGACCGGGCCTCCGAGCGCGCCGTCGCAAAATCTGGTCTGCGCGCGGCTTGAAGGTCAGCTCGCGGCGTTCGATCGCGGCGCTACGGACGTCCCCCGCCTTGACCAGCTCAAGCGCCTTGAAGATGCCGCCAACAAGCAGCAGTTCGAAATCGACCGCCTGAACGTGCAGTCGCGGCGATCCGGCTGCGAGGGATCCGGCTTCTTCCTGTTCGGCGGACAGCCACCGCAATGCGGCCCGATCAACGCACAAGTGCAGCAGGCGCGCGCCAATCTCGACCGTACGCAAGCCGACATGGAGCGGCTGCGGCAAATGGGCGGCGAGCGCGAGGGACAGCGGCGCGGGCTTCTGATTGCGCTTTCGCAGAACGACTGCGGGCCGCAATATCGCGCCGCGGTGGCGTCGCAGCCGCGTGGCTTCCTCGACACCCTGTTCGGCGGGCTGCCGATCTTCGGCAACAATCCAATCATCACACCGCCGAGTCTCGACAGAATTATTCCCGGCCTGCCGGGTCAAACAGCTTCGGGAGCGTATCGAACAATATGTGTACGCACCTGCGACGGTTATTTTTTCCCGATCTCGTTTTCGGCGTCGCAGGCAAAATTTCTTGAAGACGAGAAGACCTGCCAGCGCCAGTGTCCGGCCGCAGAGGTCGCACTCTATTCACACCGCAATCCGGGAGAGGACGTCAATCAAGCGGTGTCGATGAGTGGGCAACCCTACACCGCATTGCCAACGGCGTTTGCCTACCGGAAGGAATACAATTCCTCATGCAGTTGCCGAAGGCAGGGCGAGAGCTGGGCCTCGGCGCTCAAAAATCTCGACAACCGCTCTACGGTCGAGACCGGCGATATTGTGGTTGACGATCAGCGCGCCAAGCTTTTATCGCAGCCGCGGGTCGATGCCCAGGGACGGCCGATAAAACCCGATCCGCGCGGCGCGAAGACCGATACGAAAACGCCGCCGCTCTCGCCGGTCGCCGATTCCAATGCTCCGCCGGCCAAGGAAGGCGCGGCGGAGCCCGATCCCAAACGCAAGGTGCGCTCGGTCGGGCCGACGTTTCTGCCCGGGCGCTGACCCGTCATCCTTAAGGGGGACAACTCATGACCGCGCGGATTTCTCGCCGCTTGCTGCTAGCCGGGATGTCGGCGCTTGCCACGACACCCGCGCGCGCTCAGGCCGCATGGCCCGATCGCCCGCTCACGCTGGTGCATGGCTTCGGAGCAGGCGGCAACGCCGATGTGGTCGGGCGCATAGTCGCGGATCGCTTAGGGAATCGGCTTGGTCAACAGATCGTCGTGGACCCAAAGCCCGGCGCGGGCGGCACGACGGCTGCGGGACTTATCGCACGCGCCGCGCCCGACGGGTATACGATCGCCATCATTCCGGGCGGGCACGCGGTCGCGGCCGCAATCTACAAGAAGCTGCCCTACAATCCGGTCGAGGATTTTTCCTGGATCAGCATGCTGACCGATTTTCCGTTCGTGCTTGCGACCTACGCGGACCATCCGATCAAGGACATCGCCGGGTTGATCAAGACCGCGCAGTCGCAGGAGGCGCGCCTGACTTGCTCGACACCGGGAAACGGCACCGGTCAGCATTTGTCGGCCGAACTGTTCGCCGCGATGGCGAAGATCAAGCTTCAACACGTGCCCTATCGCGCGGCTTCGCAGGCCACGACCGATCTCATCGGCAAGCGCATCGATTTTCAGATGGATACGCCGACGGCGCTGCTTGAACTCATCAGGGACGGCAAACTGCGCGCGCTCGGCACCACCGGCACGTCGCGTTTCTTCGCGCTGCCGAATGTGCCGACCATCGCGGAAGCGGGCGTGCCGGGATACACGGTCACATCATGGCTCGGGCTTGCCGCGCCGCCGGGAGTTCCGGCGAATATCGTCAAGCGGCTCAACACCGAGGTCACCGCCGTGCTCGCCGAACCCGCCACCATCGAGAAGCTGAAAGTTCTGGGCAGCGAGACCAAGCCGGCCAGTCCGGATGGCTTCAAGGCGCGCGTGGTGTCCGACATCGCCAAGTGGACGAAAGTGGTGGGCGACTCGAACATCGAGCGGATTTGACGGGCAGCTTAAAAATCAAACGCGTCGGTTTTTGTATTCGCGTTGCGCTTGAGCAAGGCCCGGTCGGGCGCGGGCAGCGGCGTGCCCGGATCGCGAAAGCGATTGACGATCGGATAGCGGCGATCGCGGCCGAAATTGCGCAACGTCACCTTCACGCCGGGACAAGCCTGGCGGCGCTTGTACTCGGCGATGTGCAGCAGCCGCTCAACCTTCATCACCGTCTCGCGGTCGAATCCGGCGCTGACGATCACGGCGACTGGCTCCTCGCGCTCGACCAGTCGTTCCAGAATCTGATCGAGCACGGCGTAGGGCGGCAGCGAGTCCTCGTCTTTTTGGTTCTCGCACAGCTCTGCCGTGGGCGGGCGGGTGATGACGTTTTCGGGCATCGCTCTGCCTGCCGGCCCGAGCGCGCCGTCCGGCTTCCAGACGTTGCGCAAGCTCGCGAGGTGAAACACCTCGGTCTTGTAGAGATCTTTCAGCGGATTGAACCCGCCGTTCATGTCGCCATAGAGCGTGGCATAGCCGACCGACATTTCCGACTTGTTGCCGGTGGTCACCACCATCAATCCGAACTTGTTGGAAATCGCCATCAGGATGGTGCCGCGCGCGCGCGCCTGTAAATTCTCCTCAGTGATGTCGCGCGGACGACCGGCGAACAGTGTTGCGAGCGTGCGCTCAAGCCCGGCGATCGCCGGCTCGATCGGCACGATGTCGTATTGCACGCCGAGCGTCTTGGCGATCGATGCGGCGTCGTCGAGAGATTCTTGCGAGGTAAAACGGTAAGGCAACATCACGCAACGCACGCGCTTTGAGCCAAGCGCGTCGACCGCCATGACCGCGGTGAGTGCAGAATCGACGCCGCCGGAAAGTCCGATCACCACGCCGGAAAAGCCGCTCTTGTTGACGTAATCGCGCAGGCCCAGCACGCAGGCGGTGTAATCGGCCTTCTCGCCTTCGTCCACGGGGGCACCCGGCGCATTGACACAACGCCAGCCTGGGCCCGAGCGCTCCCATTGCGTCACCACAAGTGCATCGGAAAATGCCGGAAGCTGGTGCGCAACAGTGCGGTCGGCGTTGAGCACGAAGGACGCGCCGTCGAACACGAGTTCGTCCTGGCCGCCGGTCATGTTGACATAGATGAGCGGCAAACCGGATTCGACCACGCGCGCCACCGCGATATTGAGGCGATGCTCGGTCTTACCGCGCCAATAAGGCGAGCCGTTCGGCACCAGGAGAATCTCGCCGCCCGTTTCGCTCAAGCACTCGACGACTTCAGCGCCCCAGATGTCCTCGCAGATCGGCACGCCGATGCGCACACCTTTGACCAGGATCGGCCCCGGCATCGGACCGGTGGCGAACACGCGCTTCTCGTCGAACACGCCGTAGTTCGGGAGATCGACCTTATGGCGCACCGATTCGATCGCACCGCCGGAGAGCAGCACGTAGGCATTGTAGAGCTTGCCGTCCTCGACCCATGGCGTGCCGACGAGCAACGCCGGTCCGATTGCGCTTTCGCGCGCAAGCGCCTCGATCGCCGTGCGGCAGGCCGCCTGGAATGCCGGCTTGAGCACGAGATCCTCGGGCGGATAGCCGGCGAGAAAGAGCTCGGGAAACGCAACAAGATCGGCGCCCGCGGCCATGGCCTGCGCGCGCGCAGTCCGCACCTTGTCGGCGTTACCAGCAACATCGCCCACAGTCGGATTGAGCTGCGCCAGCGCAATCTTGAGGCTATCGGCAGGACGGGCGTTCATGGCGATGATCTAGCGCGTCCCGCTGGGCCACCGCAATCGCAGCCCCGGCATGACTCACATCAGGCCGAAGCGCTCGGCGAGCGCGAGGAGCCATACCCCTACGGCCAGCAGCAGCGACAGCCCGACCGCGGCCGAACCCATGTCCTTGATGCGGCCGATCGCCGGATGAGGGTCCGACGTGACGTGGTCGGACAGCTTTTCCAACCCGGTGTTCAAGAGCTCGACCATGAGGACCAGCAGCAGGACTCCGATTAACGCCACCCATCGCCAGATGCTGATCGCGACAAAACAAGCGAGCGGCAGCGCGATCACGAACACCGCAAGCTCCTGACGGAACGCCGTCTCGCTGCGCGCGCAGGCGATAAGGCCGTTCCAGGTGTTGCGGGTTGCTCGTAAAAGTCGATGCACGGGACCCAATCGCGAATGCGGCGGCGCCTAGAGCCCTGCCGCCACCGGCAACGGCCTGACGCGCGCCGCGCGCTCGGCTTTCAGCAGCTCCGCCAGCAGGAACGCCATCTCGATCGCCTGCTCGGCATTGAGCCGCGGATCGCACAGCGTGTGGTAACGGGCGTTGAGGCCTTCGTCGGTAATCGCGTGCGCGCCGCCGGTGCATTCGGTCACGTTCTGGCCCGTCATCTCCAGGTGGACGCCGCCGGCATGCGTGCCCTCAGCGGCATGGACCGAGAAGAAGGATTTCACTTCTTTGAGGATCAGATCGAACGGCCGGGTCTTGTAACCGGTGGTCGCCGTGATGGTGTTGCCGTGCATGGGATCGCACGACCAAACCACCACCCTGCCCTCGCGCTTGATCGCGCGCACGAGCGCGGGAAGCTGCTCTCCCACCTTGTCAGCGCCAAGCCGGCTGATCAGTGTGAGCCGGCCCGGTTCGTTCTGCGGATTGAGTATCTCGACCAGGCGCAACAGTTCGTCGGGCTTGGTCGTGGGGCCGCATTTGAGGCCCAATGGATTCATGATGCCGCGGCAGAACTCGATGTGCGCGTGGTCCGGTTGGCGGGTGCGATCGCCGATCCAGAGCATGTGGGCGGACGTGCAACACCACGTGCCTGGGCGCGTGGAGTCTTCCCGCGTCATCGCCTGTTCGTAGCCAAGCAGCAGCGCCTCGTGACTGGTGTAGATGTCCGTCGCTTTCAGTTCGGGATGGCTCTCAAGATCGAGGCCGCAGGCCTGCATGAAGGCGAGCGCTTCCGAGATGCGATCGGCCAACTCGAGGTAGCGTTGTTTCGAGCGCGGATCGAGATCGAGCATCCACTGATGGACGCGGCCAAGGCTGGCGTAGCCGCCGTGGGTGAGCGCGCGCAAAAGATTAAGCGTCGACGCCGAATGCCGGTAAGCCTCGATCAAGCGCGCGGGATCGGGTGTGCGCGCGGCGGCGGTAAATTCGGGACCATTGATGATGTCGCCGCGATAGCTCGGCAGTTCCTGGCCGTTTTTCTTTTCGGTCGGCGAGGAGCGCGGCTTGGCGAACTGGCCGGCGATGCGGCCGACTTTCACCACCGGCATTGCGGCGGCATATGTCAGAACAACAGCCATCTGCAGGAACAGGCGCAGGTAGTCGCGGATATTATTGGCGCTGATGTTGTTGGCGCTCGGATCGGTGAAGCTCTCGGCGCAATCGCCGCCGTGCAACAGAAAACCTTCGCCGGTCGCGACGCGCCCCAGGACTGTTTTCAAATTGCGCGCTTCGCCTGCGAAAACCAGCGGCGGGAAGCTTTCGATCTTGTGCTCGACCGCATCAAGCTCACCCTTGTCCGGGTACTGCGGCACCTGGACAATCGGTTTCTTCCTCCAACTGTCACGCGTCCAACGCTCGCTCACGAACAAAGCTCCTTCAGGTCCAGGCCCGATAGATAGGTAAGATAGCGGCGTTATACACGAGGGTCCGCAAGCCTGGCCAGTGCCGGGCGCGCAGGCGGCTGAAAAAGCGCTTAAAAATCAATGGCTATTCGGCCGCTGCGCGCACGTGACTCGCGGTCTTCTCGCGCAGGGTGACGAGTTCCTCAGCCATGGTCGGGTGCACCGCCATGGTGGCATCGAAGTCGGCCTTGGTCGCCTTCATCCGCACTGCGATGCCGAGAAGCTGGATCATTTCTCCCGCACCCTCGCCGACGATGTGGCAGCCGACCACGCGATCGTTGCTGCCGTCGACCACGAGCTTCATGAACACGCGGGTGTCGCGGCCGGAGAGCGTCGCCTTAAGCGGCCGGAATGAGGTCTTGTAGATGTCGACCTTGGGCAAGAGATCGATGGCTTGCGCCTCGGTGAGGCCAATCACACCGCACTCGGGCTCGGAGAACACCGCCGTCGGGACATTGGCGTGGTCGACCGACGTGGGCTTGCCGCCGAATACCGTATCGGCGTAGGCGTGGCCTTCGCGGATCGCCACGGGCGTGAGATTGACACGATTGGTGACGTCGCCGATGGCGCCGATGTGCGGGATTGAGCTTTGCGAGAGTTCATTGACCGCGATGCCGCCGTTCTTCGCAAGACGCACGCCGATTTTTTCAAGCCCAAAGCCGGAAACATTGGGGTGGCGGCCAAGCGCGAACATGGCTTGATCGACCGTAAAGGATTCATGGTCGGGAAGACTGATGCACAATCCGTGTTCCACCTTTTCGATGGCCTCGACGATTTGCCGGGTCACGATCTTGATGCCGCGGCGTTCCATCTCCTTGTGCAAATGCGCGCGCAGATCGTCGTCGAATCCACGCAGGATATCTTCGCCGCGATAGACAAGCGTCACCTCGGAGCCCAGTCCATTGAAAATTCCGGCAAACTCGACCGCGATATAGCCGCCGCCCTGAATGAGGATGCGCTTGGGCAGCTGCGGCAAATGAAAAGCCTCGTTCGAGGAAATGACATGCTCGATTCCGGCGATCTGCGCGCCGTGGTGGGGCCACGCACCGGTCGCGATCAAGATGTGTTTGGCGCGCACCGTTTCGCCGGTGGTAAGCAGCTTCACGGTATGGGCGTCCTTGAGCACGGCGCGGCTTTTGACGATCTTTACCTTCGCGCGTTCAAGCGTCGCAATATAAGCCGTTTCGAGCCGCGCGATTTCTTTGTCCTTGCTGGCGATCAGCTTGGGCCAGTCGAACGTCGGCGCCGGCACGCTCCAGCCGAAGCCTGCGGCGTCCTCGAATTCTTCCGCGAAGCGCGAGGCGTAGACCATGAGCTTTTTCGGCACGCAGCCGCGGATGACGCAGGTGCCGCCGACACGGTACTCTTCCGCGATCATCACACGCGCGCCATGATTGGCCGCAATGCGCGCCGCGCGCACGCCGCCCGAACCTGCGCCGACGACGAAAAGATCAACCTGCTCGGGCATTGCCGTTTCCTGATCCAGCCATCCTGCGGATCGGCCGGAAGCGAGCGTGCCGCATCAAAGATCGCGGCCGCGCTTCTTGAGTTCCGCGCGAATCCTGACCACGACCTCCTCGCGCAGTTTGGCTGCGAAGGTATCGGCCTTCTTGACCGCTTCTCCGAGGATGTACGAACTTTCCACCAGCATCTTCTTGCCGAGCGGCGATTTGTAAAAGGTGAGGATATCCTTAAGCTCCGGTTCCGTCAGACGCGCCGCATAGAGCCGTATGACGTCGTTTTGCAATTCGCCCCGGCGCGGCAAAAATTCAGCGACCAGAAGTTCCACGACTTCATTGAGGTCCTTGGCCAAGGTCGGATTGGATTGGAGATAAGTGCTTGCAGTCTGCACGATCACCCCAGTGACCAAAGGTTCGAATTCGCGCGCGGCACCGACGATATCGACCAACTCCTTGGCCAGCGCGAGGTGGCTCGCCGTGGGTTGCGGCTGCGAGCGGGCCGGGCTTGAAAAACTCAAGCACATTGATGCCGCCACGACGACAAAGGCGTACCGGACAAGCCCAACAAAATTCATGTGAAGATTCCTTTTGCGTAAGAGTTCCATATCAAGACCGCTCGACGATACGGATACCGGCGGGTCCCGCGAGAATGGCTGTCGTTGCAAGACCGACAAACAATCCATGTTCTACCACACCCGGGATGGGTGAGAGTCGATCGGCCAGAGCCTTCGGATCGGCTATCCGGCCCAAGTTAGCATCGAGTATCCAGTGGCCGCCATCCGTGACGAAAGCATGACCAACCTTATCTCGCCGTAACTTCAATGGTCCCGGCGCGCCAGCGGCGGCGGCGGCCGCTTCGATGGCGCGCTGTGTGGCGGCGAGCCCGAAAGGCACCACTTCGATCGGCAGCGGAAATCGACCGAGCACGGCAACCCATTTGGATTCGTCGGCGATCACGACCATGCGGGCCGACGCCGCGGCCACGATCTTCTCGCGCAACAACGCGCCGCCGCCTCCTTTGATCAAGCTCAAGTCCGGTGCGATCTCGTCGGCGCCGTCCACGGTGAGGTCGAGCGCCGGCGTGAGCTCGAGCGTCGTGAGCGGCACACCGAGGCGCTCGGCGTCGACGCGCGTTGACTCCGAAGTCGGGACGCACACGACGTCGAGGCCTGCACGCACCCGCTCGGCCAGGAGTTCGACGAAATGCTTCGCGGTCGAGCCGGTGCCGAGGCCGAGCCGCATCCCCGGCTTGACCCATTCCACTGCGCAGGCGGCGGCTTTGCGTTTTTGAGCGTCGATGTCCATGGGCGCATAGCGATCAAACCGGTTTGAAGACGCGGCCTGTCTATCCCCGATTCTCCCCGTCGCATAGCCGAAAATACAGGTCATCTCGCTTGCCAGTGGGGGCCATCACGCAGGTTTGAGCATTTGCCGGATGATGGCCGGTGATGACGTGCGAAAATCGCTTCTTGCCTCGGAACCGCCGCCCCGCTAGCGATCAGCCATGTCCGCTTTCACAGTCGTTTTCGACCTCGACGGAACGCTGGTCGATAGCGCGCCTGATCTGGTCGCCACTTTGAACACGGTGTTCGCGCGCGAAGGGTTGGCGCCGGTGCCCTATGATGTGGCGCGAAATATGGTCGGCGGCGGCGCACGGCGCATGATCGAGCTTGGTTTAATGGCTGATGGGCGCGCGGTGGCCGCGCGCGACATCGACCGGATGTTTGAAGACTTCATCACGTATTATGCCGCCCATATTGCCGACCATTCGAAGCCGTTTCCGGGCCTGACCGGCGCGCTCGACCAGCTCGCCGCTCGCGGAGCCCAATTTGCCGTGTGCACCAACAAGCTCGAATGGTTATCGCGGCGCCTGCTGGATGCTTTGAACCTGTCGGCCCGTTTTGTCGCGATCTGCGGCCAGGACACGTTCGGCGTGCACAAACCCGACCCCGAAATATTGCGGCGCACAATAAAACAGGCCGGGGGCCGCGTCGACCAGTCCGTGGTGGTGGGCGATTCCGCCACCGACATCGACACCGCCCGCGCGGCGGCAGTGCCGGTGATTGCGGTCGATTTTGGCTATACCGAAATCCCGGTGGCGCAGCTTGGCCCCGACCGGGTGATTGGCCATTTTGACAAGCTGCCGGGCGCGGTATTCGAGCTGCTCACCCCGCACACCTGAGATTACTTTCCCTGCTTGGGACACCTGACTTTTTTCGGTTAACGCATCGTTTACCCTATTAAGAGCACAATCTCATCAAAGTGTATGCTTGACGTCCGTCGCGGCCTGCGAATACTTCAACCCGCCACCGCGGCAGACGTCGAGAAGGCATGAAGTCGGTACTCCAGGTCGTACCCTTCACGTGTCGTCCATTCAGATCACCTGGGGATGCGGCCGCCGGCCGTACGAGTTGACGGAAACCAACATGCGCCGAGTCTTAGTCATTGCAGTCTCCAGCATCGCTCTAGGTGCTTGCTCCAATTTTTCGCTGCCCAGCTTTGAAATGCCGAGCTTGCAGTCTGCACCGGCAGCTTCCACGGTGGAGTTCGAGTCCGAACCGGCGGGGGCCGACGTCAAAACGTCGACCGGCCAAACCTGCCGTACACCCTGCGCACTCTCGGTGGCGGCGAATGATTTGACGGCGACATTCACGCTCAATGGCTATCAGCCGCAATCCGTGCCGGTGCGCATGGCAACATCGGCCGAGGGAAGAGACCCAAATACCGGACAGGTTCCCCCTGCGCGTATGTCGCCGAACCCTGTTTACGTCGAGTTGATGCTGGCGCCACCGGTCAGGAAAGTGGCACCGCCTGTCGCCGCCAAGCCTGCACCAAAGAAAAAACCGAAGAAGGCAGCGAAGCCCAAACAACCAGCCGACCCGATGTCCGCGGCCCCGACGCAGGCCCCTGCTTCGCCGTGGCCAGCGCCCGCGCCGACGACCCGGCAATAGACAAGCGCCTAAGAGTCCGTTTCGAAACCCACTGCCGACGGCTTCAAGGGTGACTATTGCCACCGTTTTGCGGTGTCTGGCAGCCACATATCGCTATTTTCGTGTTCCGAAGAACCGAGGAGGGCCGACCCCACCGGGTTTCGAAACGGCCTCTAAGAGACACCGCATAAATTGTTGCGCGGGTCCGCAAACCAGCCCGCCGACCCATCGGCGTTGCGTTGTTGACACCCGCGCACCGCTCCGTACAACCTTCACCGGAATGCGGCCGGCGAGGAGCCGGATTGCATATCCTGATTTCGTTTGCGGCCGGGCGCTTAGCTCAGCGGGAGAGCGTTCCCTTCACACGGGAGAGGTCGTAGGTTCAATCCCTACAGCGCCCACCAGCGAAACCCCATATTTATTGGGCGATCTCGCAATCTCGACAAAACCGCAAGTGACACTTCGCGACGGAACGTGACGCGAACACGACATCTCCAAACGCGGAAAAACTGCGGACTTTGTTCCCTCACCGTTCACGCAGGTGGGCCGGACGCGCATCAGGTTTATCGATGCTGCGCCATTGATTTGAGCCGGACAATCTTGGCTTGGGAGTTGGCGGAATGAATGACTCCCTCGCAACTGTGTCGCTATCGCCACCTAAGCCAGCGTCCCGCTCACCGGCTGCTGAACGCATGCGCCGTCACCGCGCGCGCCGCCGCAGGCAAGTGCGCTGCCTGCAGATCGAAGTAAGCGTAGCGGTAATCGATGGGCTAATCGGGAAGAAATATTTGGAGCCAGAAATGCGTAACGATCCTGATGCAATCGAGATCGCAATCTATGATTTCTTTTTTGAAGCGTTGTAGGGTTTTACGTGACACGTAACGGTCGCGGGGCGGTCCCAGCGATAGGAATTGAGCTCGCTCCCATTGAGCTTGCCGAAGGCTGTGACCAATCCGTTACGCGCAACAAACAAACGTCCAAGTTGCGTCAATCGCAAAAAAGCACAACCTGGACCACTTATGGTACACTTCCGGAGCCTAAATCGGGGTGTCTCAGCCGCCACTTTCGCCGCTTCTCAACTTTGGTGCCCTTCGTCTTAGCGAATCTTAAAAACGAGCTTGCCGCGGAAATGGCGTGACTCGCTCAGTCGATGGGCCTCGGCGGCTTCAGACAAACGATAGGTCTTGATCTCGGGAGGGCGTATGGCCCCCGCCTGAAACAGTTCGGCGATACGCTCGAGATGCCGGCGGGCGCGCTCAACCGGAGGTCTGAGAGACGTTACGTCGTCACGGTTGGGCTTTGGCGCCTGAGCCCCAGAAGCGATAAACGCTGCGCGGCCGCCCGGCTTGAGCACGGCGAAGGATCTCTGAGCCACGTCGCCGCCGACCGTATCGAAGACGGCGTCGCAATTGGCCACAACCTGAGTAAAATCCCGGGCATTGTAATCGATGGCTTCATCAGCCCCGATGCGGCGCACGTACTCAAGGTTCGCCGCGCTGGTGGTCGTGATCACCCGAGCACCAATATGCTTGGCAAGTTGAATGGCGAAGCTGGCGACGCCGCCTGCGCCACCTTGGATCAGGATCGTCTCCCCGCGCTGCAGTTTCAATGTATCCTCGATCGCACTCATCGCCGTGAGGCCGGTGAGCGCCAGGGCGGCAGCTTCAACATGCGATAGGCCGCTGGGCTTCTTGGCGACGATGGCAGCTTTAACTGCAATCTTCTCTGCATAGGCACCCTCTTGGCCGGCCTCGCAAACGCCAAAGACGGTATCGCCAACCCGAAGATCCTGGACGCCAGCGCCCACAGTGCTGATCACACCAGAGAAATCGCGCCCCAAGACATAGGGAAATTTCGTTTGCTTGTAGTCGCCGACGCGCACCTTCCAATCGGCGCCGTTAATGCTGGCGGCAAACGTATCGATGACCACTTCGCCCGGTCCGGCGACTGGATCCGGGAAATCGCCGTACTTCAAGACTTCCGGCCCGCCTTGCTGTTCAATGAAAGCTGCCTTCATTTTGTTCGATACCTTTGAGATCTACGGATGCGTTGATTGCGAGATGGAGTGGGCGCCGACGGGTAACCCTGCGTGCTCTCGTGGGTAAACCCTTGGGTTGAACGGCAATTGCGTCGATTTTTTGGGGGTAATTTTTGTTGATTTTCAGTCAGGGAAATCTCTTGTCTATGCCTTGGCAATGAAATCGGCCCTTAAGTTCTTCATTAAAATAGCGACCCATACTTGGCGCCTTTTTGAACACTGTGACCCTGACCTCATCAAGACCGCATGTGCAATAATAGACACCTCTCAGATTGAGGAGAATCATGCTGCGCTTCGCGTCGAAACATACGCGCTTGATAAAACTGCTTCGCGTAATATCCTCGCAATCGAAAGGTGCGGTATCAAAACTACCGCAGTATTTTGTTTGAATAGTTTCCGCGAAACTCGTTGAACTGTTTGCCAAGAAGGCAATCGTCAAAACTGCAAATCCGAAAACGCGCATAAAGTCTCTCCCCCAAATAGATGCTATCATTCCTCTGGCCGTTTGATGGCCCGCGCGATCCCTTTCAATTCCACCAAGTTTTTCACTTTGATTTCCTGTTTTAGCTCGTCTCTTCTGCGACTCTTCGCAGCCTTTGTTTTAAACTTCCCCACGTTCATATCCTCGTGCGGCTTAGGTTTCATGGGCACGAGGGCACCCATTAGGCGCTTGGTATCCTCAAGTGAACTTCTCACCATGTCTAAACCTGCTGGCAAATGCGTATTCTGCGGAAAACCTGGTCTGACGCACGGTCACATCTGGCCGCTTTGGATTCAAAAGATATTACCTGCAAAACCGACTCATAGCGAAATTAGAATGGGCGAACTTTTCACAGTTGATCTGCCGGAAGGTGCAGAAAAATACACTAGACGAGAGGAAGGGCCCGCAGGCGTTCGAAAACCAAGAAATACTTGCAGGACCTGCAATAGCTCGTGGATGAGTCAAATCGAGAATGCCGCAAAAGTTCCGCTTACTAATCTTATCAAAGGCGACGATATCCTTCTCAATGTTGCTCAACAGAGAGCCGTAGCGTCTCTCTTATGTTTGATCTCAATGAGATACGAATTCATGGGCAACATGCGGTCAATTCCGGCGTCTGATCGCATGTTTATCAAGAAGGATCGTATCCCGCCTCCCGAATGGATTATTTGGATTGCGAAATACACGGGCAACAGGGCGGATGACCATTGGGCGAGATACATGGGAATGGTGGCAGAAGATTTGCGAGCGCTAGCGCCACAACCTAAATATGGTCCCGATCACTGTAATACGCAGGTTACGACGTTGGTCATCGGGAAAATCTGCGCACATCTCTTCAGCTCGACAGTTATGCCCCATCCGGGCTTTAGAGGCGGCAGTCTTGCCAGACTTTGGCCGCTCACCGGATATAACCTTCGATCTGAGTTTTTGCCCGGCATCCCTGACACTGGCGTCATCAGTCTGCACGAAGCCCTTGTTAGGGGTTCGCCTCGTCGATCTCTTCGCAGATGACATTGCGCTCCTCTTTCAGTTGGAGCGCAGCTAGGCAGTCGATTTACTAGCGAGATCGAGCCCCAGTATAGCGGCAGCCCCAAGACTACGCTGGCGACGCGCCAGGGCAGCTCTCGGATGCTGCTCTTAGCAATTGCGTTTGGAGTTTCCTGCGTGGGAACGCAATGTCGCGGTCTGGATGAAAGATTACACGAGCCATCCATGAGCCAAAGAATGCCGAGCTTCGAATTAAGGAGCGCCGCCTATCGCTTCAGCGCGACTTCCAACTTATAGAGCAGAGAAACAAATTTGCCCACAGGCTGGTAGCACTGGGGATAGAGCACCGTATCGGGCGTAGGCGAGATTAATGCCCTGCAGCTTTTTTGCCATCGATTCAGCTCGTAGCCATTTGCTGCCATACAGAGCCAAACATAATTTTGCCTTTCGCCGCCGACCCACCAAGTTGCGTTTGGATATTTAGATTCAGCATCGACCATGCATCTGCCTAACTGCAGTTGTTGATCGGCAAAGCAGCCAGTGAGCGGCAATGCGAGCAACAAGATTAAACACCGCCTCATTTGCTGCGATGCTCCTATATTGTTGCCGCCATTCTTGGATCAGTGGACGCTATTTGTCTTAAATACATTTGCATAAATTGAACTATGCTTGAAGCCGCACACGCGCAGTAATTCGCGTATGTCCGAGATGGGTTGCCGGCTCAACCGGTCG
>PNAI01000038.1:0-40448 GCA_003169835.1 Hyphomicrobiales bacterium
ACCCTCAGGGGCGCACTCCACCCGGGGGCTCTAGCGTGACAAAAGAGGACAGCGTTCTAAGCAGGCCGCCGTAATTTCCATGTCGAGAGATGATCTCCCATCCTTCTGGATTTTCTTCCATCGCTGGACCTCAGATGAACGTAAATCGACATTGCCCAGACGACCCCTGGAACGGCGTGGATGATAATAGATAGTGGGGTCCCCGAAAACTACATTCGGGCCGCACGATGACGCTGATGCGCTCGGTCTCTCTGTCCGTCCGGCACCGTCGCCGCGACCAACAGCGATCGAGAAAAATGTTTTCCGCTCTACTCCTATAGGCGGATTTCTTTTAAATACAAAAAAATTTCCCATCGTTGCACGGCGAGTAGATTTATTCCGCCGCGGCAAGGCCTATGCTCGCGTTGCGCTTTAGGCAGGCAATCGCGAAGTCGGCCGACATGATGTCGCCGAAGATCAGATAAAACCCGATCAGCGAAGCGTTGTGATCGTCATCGGTCATGGCCGCATTGCCGTCGGTGATCATCACGGTCTTGAAGTCGAGCATCATGGCGTCGCGCGCGGTCGACTCGCAACAAACGTTGGTCACGGTGCCGGTGATCAAGAGCGAATCGAGGCCGCGCTTGCGTAATTCATCGGCAAGCTTGGACGAACCCTGGATGAAGGCGCTGTAGCGATTTTTCTCGACGATCAAATCTTCGCGCCGCACGTCGAGCGTAGGCCACAGTTCGTGGCCCTTGCTGTTCGCCGTAAGCGCCTCCGCCCGCTTGGCGCTGCGCTTGGGTCCGAGCATACGATAAAGCGTCGACCAGCTTTGCAACGTTTCGTCGGTGTAGGTGGTCTTAATCCAGACCACCGTGCCGCCAGTCTCGCGCACGGTGAGCGCCAGCCGGTTGATGTTGGGTACGATCGTCTCCGCCATCGGACAGGGCGAATGCGCGACGCCGGGCAGCATGAAGGCATTCTGCATATCGACCACGACCAGCGCGGTCTTTTTCGGGTCGAGATCGTCGTGGATGTGCTCGCGGCCATGCCGCGCGACCACCCGGTCGACGATCGATTGCGGGATGTCGAGCTTGTGCATTAAATCCTCCGTCGCGGCCTTTCATAATAAGTATGCGGCGTGCGCATGGCCGCGGCAACCGGCCAAAACTGAAAATGCAACGGCGGTTCGTTGGGGACTTGGGTTCAAACCCGCGTGTTTGTGGATTTTTGTATCTCGACAAGCACCCTGGAAGCCTTCTAAAAAGGTTGCCTAAGAGATGATCATCGGCGCTCGGGACGGACTGAACTGCATGAAATACGAAGCGTTCTTTGCGGATGCGTTGTCGCAGCTACGAGCTGAGCGGCGCTACCGGGTATTTGCCGATTTGGAGCGCATCGCGGGACGGTTCCCGCATGCGATCTGGCACTCGCCGGCCGGGCCGCGCGAGGTCGTGCTGTGGTGCTCCAACGACTACCTCGGCATGGGACAACACCCCAAGGTGATAGGGGCGATGGTGGAAACGGCGACCCGCATGGGCACGGGCGCGGGCGGCACCCGCAACATCGCCGGCACCAATCATCCGCTGGTCGAGCTTGAGCGCGAGCTTGCCGACCTGCATGGCAAGGCCGCGGCGCTGGTGTTCACGTCGGGATATGTATCGAACGAGACCGGCATCGCGACCATCGCCAAGCTGCTGCCGGACTGCGTCATCCTTTCCGACGCCTACAACCACAATTCGATGATCGCCGGTATCCGCGGCGCTGGCTGCGAAAAGAAAATCTTCCGTCACAACGATCTTGCGCATCTCGAAGAGCTGCTGCGCGCGGCAGGCGAGCGGCCCAAGCTTGTCGCGTTCGAGAGCATCTATTCCATGGACGGCGATATCGCGCCGATCAATGCAATCTGCGAGCTGGCGCAGAAATATAACGCGCTGACCTATCTCGATGAGGTGCATGCGGTCGGCATGTATGGCGCGCGCGGCGGCGGGATCGCCGAGCGCGACGGCGCCATGCACCGCGTGGACGTGATCGAGGGGACGCTCGGCAAGGCGTTCGGAAGTCTCGGCGGCTATATCGCGGGAAGCGAAGCTCTCATCGATGCCGTGCGCTCCTACGCGCCGGGATTCATCTTCACCACAGCGCTGCCGCCGCCGGTGTGCGCTGCCGCAGCCGCGGCCATCCGGCATTTGAAGACATCAAGCTGGGAGCGCGAACGCCAGCAGGAACGCGCGGCGCGCACCAAGGCCGTGCTGACCGCGACCGGGCTGCCGGTGATGCCGACGTCAACACACATCGTGCCGATCATGGTGGGCGAGCCGGAGGCGTGCAAAGCGGCGAGCGATCTGCTGCTGTCCGAACACGGCATCTACATCCAGCCGATCAATTTTCCGACGGTTCCCAAGGGCACCGAGCGGCTGCGCATCACGCCCTCGCCCTATCATGATGACGTGCTGATCGACACGTTGGCCGAAGCGCTGGTCGATGTATGGGAGCGGCTCAAGCTGCCGCTCAAGGCCCGTCCGCTCGCGGCGGAGTAACTTTCGAACTCAGTCCTCAGACGGCAGGTGCTGACGCGGCGGAGGTTCAACCTTTGCCGGGGAGCGAATTTTGCCGGCGCGCCGCGCTTGAAACGGCAGCGACAGCGACACCAGCATAAAGCGCCAAACTTGATGGGCACCGACGAAAACAGGGTCGAGATGCAGCGAAAGTGCCAACACCATCATGGTGTCCTGCGCGCCGGGAGAAAATGCCACGACAGCGTCGGCGATCCGCACTGAGAGAAAAGTCGTCAGCAGCAACACGAAGGCGGATGCAACCGAGAGCGCCACGGCGAACGATCCCAGCGCCGCGCCGATGTAGCGCAGCAGCATGCGCGGGGCGGTGTTGGCAAATCGCGAGCCGGTGACGGCGCCTATTCCGATCACCGCGATGGCCACAGCCCAATGCGGCAAGCCGGTTCTTATAAAACCTCCGCCATGCAGAATGCCGGAGCCGATCATCGCGCCGAAGAGGAGTCCGCCGGGAAACCGTAGCCGCGCCATCACCACGGCCGTGAGCGTCGATACCGCGACCAGGATCGCGAGCTCCAAGGGCGTGGATTCGATCGCACCCGCGCGCGGGAAGCCGCCAGCGGGCGCGCTCAGTCCAAACAGCGCAAGCCCCGTCGGGATGCCAATGGTGAGCAGCACGACCCGCATGACCTGCACGATCGCAATCGCGCGCAGATCGGCGCCGTATTCGGCCGCAAGCGACATGACCTGCGCAAGCCCGCCGGGACTTGAGCCAAACACCGCCGATTGGAGATCCCAGCCGTGCACGAACCGCAGGTAAGACGTGGTCGCCACGATCATGCTGATGGTCGCGACCGTCAGCACGGCAATGCTCAACGGAAAGGTCGCGATGCCATGCAGCGTTTCCGGCGTGATCACCGCGCCGAGCGATATCCCGACTAGCACATAGATGACCCGCGCCAGCGGTAGCGGGGCCGTCATCGGCCGCCCCAACAGCGCGGCAACCGCCACCGTCAAGAGCGAGCCCGTGATCAGTCCGGCGGGAAAGCCGAGCAGCGCGAATGTCATGCCGCCGCAGGCCGCAACCAAAAGCGTTTCGGCGACATGCAGCAGCGAAGCTTTTGAGGAAACAAGCGGCGCCATCGACGGCGATCAATGCCGCGCCCGTGGCCGGCCGTCAAATCGCGGACGCGCGGGCTCAGGTGCGCTGGGCCTCGTTCAATGTGATGCGCACCAGATCGGCGGCATTCTTGGCGCCGAGCTTGTCCATGATGCGCGCACGATGGACCTCGATGGTGCGCGGGCTTATCCCGAGGCGGCGACCGGCTTCCTTGTTGGAAGCGCCGTTGGTGATCTGGGACAGCACCTCGCGCTCGCGCTCGGTCAGCCGATCATCGCCGGGGAAGCGCTGAGCTTCTGCGGCATCGGTTTCCCCGTCGCCACGGTTTCTCGAGACCTGCGGTCTCATTGTTGCAGATTCCTCCCCACGCACACATCCAGCTCAACGGTATGCCGTCGTAGCCGCCATTGCCTAATTAGCGCCAGTCACTTGCGGCCTGCAAGCCCCAATGCGCGAGAGTCTACTTCCTTGCCAGCAGATCCCGGATCTCTTGCAACAAAATTTCCTGGCGCGGCGGTGCCGCAGGCGCAGCTGCTTCTTGTTTCTTCTTCACTCTCTGGATCATGTTGACGACTGCAAATAGCGCAAGCGCAATAATGATGAAGTTGATCGTGATGGTAACAAAGTTTTCCCACGCGAGCACCGCACCTTGCTTCTTCGCTTCGACGAGCGTGTTGGCCGTGACGCTGTGCGATAGACTTGTGAAGTAGTTGGTGAAGTCGAGACCGCCCGTCATCGCGCCGATCACCGGCATGAGAATGTCGCCGACCATCGATTCCACGATCTTGCCGAACGCCGCGCCAATGATGATGCCGATCGCAAGATCGACCACGTTGCCTTTCATGCCAAAATCGCGGAATTGCTTGAGCATTAATGCCTCCCCAATAGGTGGGCCGCCGGACCCGCATGTCATGATTTCATGCTGCGCGTGACTTACCAGCACGTCAACCCGCGGTGTACAATAAACGCAGGGATATAGAGTGGCCCCGGGTACCGCAACAATTTGACGGTTCCCCGCAGGGTGACTTGAGGAAACGCCATGCTCCACGGCTGGGTCGTCTTCGCGATAGCGCTTGGCTACATTTGCCTGCTGTTCGTGATTGCCAGCTACGGTGACAAGTTGCGGCAGCTCGGCCGCAGCGGCCGCCTGCGCCTGCTGATCTATCCGCTGTCGCTTGCGATCTATTGCACGTCCTGGACGTTCTTCGGATCGGTGGGGCTAGCCTCGCGCACCGGCTATGACTTCCTCACGATCTATATCGGGCCGATGCTGATGATCGGGCTGGGCTGGCCGCTGATCATGCGGGTCGTGCGGCTGGCAAAGACCCACAACATCACTTCGATCGCGGACTTCATCGCGGCACGCTACGGCAAGGACCAGACGGTAGCGACCACCGTCGCGCTGATCGCGATCGTCGGGACGATCCCCTACATCGCGCTGCAGCTCAAGGCGGTGTCGTCTTCGCTCGGGACCATCCTCGTTCATATCACGTCGAAGACCGGCGCCGAGCAAATGGTGCTCGGCGACATGGCGCTGTTCGTAGCACTTTCGATGGCGGCCTTCGCGGTGCTGTTCGGCACGCGCCACATCGATGCTACCGAACACCAGGACGGCTTGATGCTGGCGATCGCAACGGAGTCGATCGTCAAGCTGGTGGCGTTCCTCGCGGTCGGCGTGTTCGTCACCTTCTGGCTTTTCGACGGACCGGTTGCTCTGTTCTCGCAGGCGATGGAGCGCGCTGATACCGCGGCCGTGCTGACGCGCGCGCCGCAATTCGAAACCCTTGCAGCCATGACGCTGCTCTCGATCGTGGCGATCGTGCTGCTGCCGCGCCAGTTTCACGTCATGGTAGTCGAGAATAATAATGAGACCGAGATCAGGCGCGCTGCATGGCTGTTCCCGCTCTACCTCGTGCTGATCAATCTGTTCGTGTTGCCGATCGCGCTCGCGGGTCTGCTGACTTTTCCGGCGGGCAGCGTGGACAGCGACATGTTCGTGCTGGCGCTGCCGTTGTCCGCGGGCTCCGAGATTCTGGCGCTCATGGCGTTTGTCGGCGGGCTGTCGGCTGCAACCGCGATGGTGATCGTTGAATCGGTGGCGCTCTCAATCATGGTTTCCAACGATATCGTGATGCCGTGGTTCCTGCAGCGGCGCGCAGCTTTCATCAGCGGCAAGGAGCACGTGGGCGGTTTGCTGTTGATGGTGCGCCGCGCTGCAATCTTTCTGATCTTGCTGCTGGCCTATCTCTATTACCGTTTGTCGGGCGAAGCGCAGCTCGCCGCGATCGGGCTGCTTTCGTTCGCCGCGATCGCGCAACTTGCGCCGGCCTTCTTCGGCGGCTTGGTGTGGCGGCGCAGCACCGCGCGCGGCGCCATCGCCGGGATGACGGTAGGCATTCTGGCGTGGGCCTATACGCTGCTGCTGCCGAGCATTGCGGACGTCGGCATCATCGGCCGGCAAATCCTCACCGACGGCCCCGGGGCTGTGGCGTGGTTGCGGCCACAGGCGCTGTTCGGGCTTGATCTGCATCCGCTCGTCCATGGGGTGATCTGGTCGCTCACGCTCAACATCCTCGCGTACATCGGTTTCTCGCTGTGGCGGAAGCCGACGTCCATCGAACGGCTGCAATCGGATTTGTTCGTGCCCTCGCATCTGGCGCCGATCAGCCCAAGTTTTCTGTGGCGGTCTTCGGTGACGGTCGAGGAATTGACCACCACCGTCGCGCGCTACCTTGGCGAGGAACGCACGGGCGCGTCGATGCAGAGCTTTGCCGCATCGCGCCGGATCAGCCTCGATCCGCAGGCGGACGCGGATTTCCAATTGCTGCGCCATGCCGAGCACTTGCTCGCATCGGCGGTCGGAGCGGCATCATCACGGCTGGTGATGTCGCTGCTCGTGCGCAAGCGCACGCTGTCGACCAAAGCCGCGCTCAAGGCGCTCGACGACGCCAACGCCGCGATCCATTACAACCGCGAAATCCTGCAAACGGCGCTCGATCACGTGCTGCAGGGCATCGCCGTCTACAACAAGGATTTGCAGCTGATCTGCTGGAACCGCCAGTTCGGCGAAATCTTCGATCTGCCGCCGGATCTCACGCGCATCGGGACCGGCCTCGATGAAATCGTGCGTTGCAATGCGGAGCGTGGCGCGTTCGGCTCCGGAACGATCGAGACCATCATGCGCGCGCATCTCGACCAGCATGCCGCCGGAAGCGAGCCGATCCGCGCGCGTTTTGTCGAACGCGGCATGGTGGTCGAGGTACGAACCAGCCGGATGCCCGACAGCGGGATGGTGATGACCGTTACCGATATCACGGCGAGCGTCGCGGCGGCGGAAGCGCTCGAGCGCGCCAATGCAACGCTCGAAATGCGCGTGCGCGAACGCACCACCGAGCTCACGCGGCTCAACGCCGAGCTCGAACGCGCCAAGGCGAGCGCCGAGGAAGCCAACATCTCCAAGACGCGCTTTCTCGCCGCCGCGAGCCACGACATCCTGCAGCCGCTCAACGCCGCGCGACTTTATGTGACCTCGCTGACCGAGCGGCAGCGCAACAGCGAGGACGCGCGGCTGATCTCGAATGTCGATGCTTCACTCGAGGCGGTCGAGGAAATCATCGGCGCGTTGCTCGATATATCGCGTTTGGACAGCGGTGCGATGCGGCCGGAGTTTGTCACCATCGGCGTCGACGAGATGTTGCGCCAGCTCGAGGTGGAGTTTGCGCCGCTGGCGCGCGCAAAGGGGCTTGCGCTGACATTCGTGCCCTGTTCGCTGCGCATCCGCTCCGACCGGCGCCTGCTGTTGCGGCTGCTGCAAAACCTGGTTTCCAACGCAGTCAAATACACGCCGAAAGGCCGCGTCCTGGTCGGCTGCCGCCGCCGCGGCGAAAGCCTGCGCATCGACGTCTACGACACCGGGCTTGGCATACCATCGTCGAAGAAGCAGGTGATTTTCCGCGAGTTCTTCCGGCTCGACGAAGGCGCCAAGGTGGCGCGCGGATTGGGATTGGGTTTGTCGATCGTGGAGCGCATCGGGCGCGTGCTCGATCATCGCGTCGAGTTGAAGTCGGAAGTGGCGCGCGGGTCATGCTTCTCGGTCGTGATGCCGCTCTCGAACGCAGCACTGTCGCGCGAGCCGCAGCGCAAGCTGATCAACATCGATCGCAGTCAGCTGGTCGACATGGCGGTGCTGTGCATCGACAACGAGCCGAAAATACTCGACGGCATGGAGGTGCTGCTCGGCGGCTGGGGATGCCGGATCTTGAAAGCGCCGGACCTTGCCACCGCCATGGCGGCGATTGCCGAAGCGCAAATTCCGCCAAGCGGATTGCTGGTCGACTATCACCTCGGCCAGGACAACGGCATCGTCGCGATCGCGGAGCTGCGCCGGCAATTCGGCAATGATTTGCCGGCGATCCTGATCACGGCCGATCGCAATCCGGACGTGCGCACGGCGGCGCGCGTCCACAACATCCAGATGCTCTATAAGCCGATCAAGCCTGCGTCGCTGCGGGCGCTGCTGGCGCAATGGCAGGTGCAGCGGGTGGCAGCGGCGGAGTGAGCCGGAACGCTAGACCGCCTTTAAGTGCGCGTCCTTGCGCTTGAAGAGTTCGTCGTCGGCGTAGCCCATGGTCTCCGGCTTGCCGCGCCCGAGCATCACCTGAAAGTAGACCGGTTCGAGCCCGTCATTCTGATAGCCATGGATGACGCCTGCGGGGCACGAGATGCAATCCCAAGGTCCGAGGCGCGTGGTGACGCGCTTGCCGCTCTCGTCCTCGACGAACACGTCGAGATAGCCTTGCAGCACGAAGAAACATTCCTCGACCTCGTGGGTGTGCGCCGCGTTGCCCTGCCCTACCGGCACGTACATGATCGACAACGTGAAGTTTCCAGCCGGGATCACGGTCGGGTCTCCGTGCTTACCCGAGCCGCCAGCGCCGATGAAACGATGCTGCGCGCGCTTGTAGCCTTCGATCTTGGCGTCCTCGAACGCCGCCCAGTCGCCTTTTTTTTCGCGGAAGCGGCCGACGTATTTCTTCATGATCTCTTCGACCGGGACGCCTTCCAATTCCTTCGGACGCGGATGGCGGGCGACGCTCATGGGACACTCCTATCGTTCGAGATCGTGGGTATTGAATCTAGGCTTGCGGCGCGTGGCTCGTCAACGATGCGAAATCACTCCGCCGCTTGCTTTTGGCGCCCTGCCTGCACCAGTTCCCAGATATAAGTCGGGGTGAGCGGCAATTGGCGCGGCTCGACGCCGAACGATTGCAGCGCGTTGGCCACCGCATTGGCGATGGCGCCGCCGGCGGCGACGATGCCGCCCTCGCCCGCGCCCTTCACGCTAAGCGGATTAATCGGCGAGGGATAATCTTCGAGAATGACGCAGCGCAAGTTCGGGAAATCACTCGCGGTCGGCAGCAGGTAATCGGCGAGCGAAGCCGTGAGGAACTGACCGTCCTCGTCATACTGCAGATGCTCGAGCACCGCGCCGCCTAAACCTTGCACCAGCGAGCCGATCATCTGGCCGCGCAGTGTCAAAGGATTGACTGCGCGGCCGACGTCCTGCACCAGCACGTAGTCAATGATTTCGATGCGGCCGATTTTCGGATCGACGGTGACATGCACCGCATGCGCGCCGTAGCTGTAGGTGTGCTTCTTGTTGAGGAAAGCGCCTTCGGCGGTCAGTCCGGCAAGCTCTTTGAGCGGAAACGATTGGCCGTCCGGCCCGCTGACATTATCGGGATCGATCTTGACCGCGGCCGCCTCACATTTGAGGCGCTTAGCACCCGCCTCGCGGATCGCAGCTTGAAAATGATTGGTCGCTTCGAGCACCGCCGATCCGCCCATCACGGTCGAGCGCGAATGATAGGCGCCATAGCCGTCGCTCACGTAAGATGTCGAGCCGTGGTGCACATGACGGATGCGCTCCATCGGCCATTCGAGTGCATCGGCCGCGATCTGCGCGAACACGGTCTCAACGCCCTGCCCGACCGACGACGTGCCCAGAAAAACCGAAACCGTACCGTCATCGTTGAGCTCCAGCCGCGCGGTCTCCTTCGGGCCGGCCGCGCCGCCCTCGACGAAGCAGGCAACTCCGAGGCCGTGATATTTTTCGCCGATCAGCTTGCCCTGGAGCTTTGAGACCTCCGGCCAATTGATCTCCTTCAACACACGGTCGAGCGTGGCGCGATAATCTCCGCTATCGTATTGGTCCGTGGCATTCGTCGGCTGGATGGTTGCGATCGAATAGGGCTGCTCGGCGGCGGTGACGAGATTTCGGCGGCGCAGCTCGACGCGATCGATACCGAGATCGCCCGCGATCATGTCCAGCATCCGTTCAATATAGAAACTGCTCTCGAAGCGACCAGGCCCGCGATAGGTGCCTACCGGCGTCTTGTTGGTCATCCAGAGCGATGAATCGATCTTGATGTGCGGCACGCGGTAGGGGCCAGAGAGGAACTGCGCGACATTGCGCGCGCCGACCGCGCCGTTGGTGCGCATGTAGGCGCCCATGTCGGTGTGGATTTCTCCGCGGATTGCCAGAAGCGTCCCGTCACTCGCGCAAGCGACCTCTAGTTCGGCTTCGGTTTCGCGCGCGTGGTTCATCGCCATCAGGTTTTCGCGCCGGTCCTCGATCCATTTCACCGGGCGGTTGACGTGGCGCGCGGCGAACGGAATGAGAAAATCCTCCGGATAGAACTCGCCGCGGGCTCCATAACCGCCGCCGACATCGTTTTCCACCATGTCGATGGAGTCCTCGGGCAGATTGATTTGCTTCGCCAGTATCCGGCGGTTGAAGAACGGCACTTTCGCCGCGCCCGATACGGTGAGCCGGCCCCTCGCCGCATCCCATTCCGCCATCACGCCGCGCGGTTCCAGCGTCAGCCCATAGTGCCGGCCGGTGCGCATCTTTTCGCGACGGACATACGGTGCACTGGCAAAGATCACGTCGGCATCGCCCTTGCGAGCCTCAAAGACCAGAGAGCGGTTGGTGCCCTGACTCTCAAATAAGATATTCTTGTTTTTCGCCGCTACATGCCAGTCCGCCACCGCCGGCAACGATTCGATCTCGACTTCGATCGCTTCGAGCGCGTCCTCGCCAATGGCAACGCTTTTCGCCAACACGACTGCAAGTGGCTCGCCGACGTAGCGCACTTTTGTGCTGGCGATAACCGGCTGCTCGAATGGCTTGAACTCCGGCAAGGGCTGCAGGCGCATGGGGATGATCGGCGGGCCGCCGGGCATGTCGTTGGCGGTGATCACCGCGTGCACGCCGGGGATTTTCAGCGCCGCTTTCGTATCAACCGAAACGATCCGTCCATGCGCCACGGAACTGCGCAGGATTACGGCATAGAGCAACCCTTCGGGCGCGAGATCATCGACATATTGCCCGCGGCCGCGCAGGAAGCGCAGATCCTCGCGCCGCTCAACCGGACTGCCGATGAAAGTGTTCTTCATGGCTTTCCGCCATTGGATTTATACGCCGCGCGTGCATCGAGCACCGCTTCGACGATGGAAATGTAACCCGTGCAGCGGCAGATGTTGCCGGACAGCACGTCGCGAATGCGATCGGCGTCGCAATCCGGCTCCTCGCTCAAGAGCGCGTGAGCGGTGGTGATGAATCCCGGCGTACAGAATCCGCATTGCAAGGCGTGATGTTTGCGGAAGGATTTTTGCAGCGGCGTGAGACCGTCGTCGTTGGAAAGCCCTTCGACCGTGACCACCTTGCTCCCCTCGGCTTGCACCGCAAGCATCAGGCACGCGCGCACGGCGTCGCCATCAACCAGCACGGTGCAGGCGCCGCAGACGCCATGATCGCAGCCGATATGCGTGCCGGTAAGGCGCAACTGCTGACGCAGACAATCGGCGAGCGTCAGGCGCGGCTCGACCTCGACCGTGACCTGCTTGCCGTTAACTTCGAAGCGGATTGGCATGGGCGCGCTCAAGCCGCCGCGCTTGTGAGTGCGCGTTCGACCAATGTGCCAACCAGTGCGCGCCGGTATGCGGCGCTGGCGTGAATGTCATCCTGCGGTTCGACGGCGGCGGACGTCGCGGCCGCCACGCGCTCGATCGACGCGTCATCGATCGCGCGGCCATTTAGCATTGCCTCGACCGCGGGCAAGCGATGCGGCCTATCACCAATGCCAATGACGCCGATATGCGTGTTCATCGCCTTGTTGGAGTTGTCGAGATCGTAGAAGGCGGCAACGCCAGCCATGGCAAAATCGCCGCGGCGGCGGGCGAATTCCTGAAATCCCCAGCGCCGCGATTTGGCCCTCTCTTGGGGCCAAGGCGGCAGGCGCAGTTCGGTGATGATTTCGTCGGCCTCAAGCGCCGTCGTGAGCGCGCCAAGGAAAAAGTCCGTGGCCTTGATAGTGCGCGCGCCTCCTTTTCCCATCACCGCGATCTCCGCTTCGCACGTCAGTGCGATTCCGGGCAGCTCCGCCGCCGGATCGGCATGAGCGAGACTGCCGCCGACGGTGCCGCGATTGCGGATCTGGTAATGCGCCACGTGCGCGATCGCGGCCTTTAGCAGTGGATGCGCGCTTGCGAGCCGCGCGTCGTCCTCAATGTCGCGCCAGCGGACCATGGCGCCGAGCCGCACGCCATCGCCGGAAACCTTGATCTCGCGCAAGCCCGGCAACTTCCGCAGATCGACCAGCAGAGCCGGCTGCGCGATGCGAAACGCCATCATGGGCATCAAGCTCTGGCCGCCAGCAAGCGCCTTGGCGTCACCCGCGCGCGCAGCGAGCAACGCTACCGCATCATGCAGCGTCGTCGGGCACGCATATTCAAACTGCGGGAGTTTCATTTGTGAGTTTGCGATTTAATGGGCTTGCAACCGGCTACTATCCCCGTCCGCAACCGCGCCGTCAACGTTGGTGGCCGCGGGAGATATGTTATCGTCGCGCCGCTTATTTCCACTGCACGCACCCGGAGAATGATGATGGCCGTGCCATTAAGCCTTGCCGTCGGCGATTACGACCGCACCCGCGCCATTTTCGACGGCCGCGCCGAGATCGAAGGCTGCGATTTGACCGCGGTGATGCTGGAGCCCGAGGAGGCGTTCCATCGCGCCTTCAAGTTCCAGGAATTCGACGTGACGGAGATGTCGCTCTCGAGCCACATCGTCAACACCGCGCGCGGCGAAGCGCATTACATCGGCATCCCGGCGTTCGTTTCGCGGCTGTTTCGTCACAGCGGCATCTACATCCGCACCGACCGCGGCATCAAGAGGCCGGAGGATTTGAAGGGCAAGACCATCGGCCTGCCGGAATATCAGATCACGGCCAATGTCTGGATTCGCGGCATGCTCAAGGACCAACATGGTGTCGCGCCGCGCGACATCAGATGGCGGCGCGGCGGGGTGGAAGAGCCCGGCCGCGACGAGCGCACCCCGATCAAACTGCCGCCCGACATCGACCTGCAGAATATTCCGGCCGATCGTACGCTTTCGCAAATGCTGGAAAGCGGCGAGCTCGACGGCATGATCAGCGCACGTGCGCCGTCGTGTCTGCTGCGCGGTGCGCCCAACGTGGCGCGGCTGTTTCCGGATTATCCGGTGGCGGAGGAAGCGTACTTTCAGAAGACAAAGATTTTCCCGATCATGCATCTCATCGGCATCCGCCGCAGTTTGGTGGAGAAAAATCCCTGGCTCGCCGTGAGCGTGTTCAAGGCTTTCGTCAAGGCGAAGCAAATCTGCATGAAGGAATTCGAACAGATCGGACACCTCGCCACTTCGCTGCCATGGAGCGTCTACGAATACGAGCGGCTCAAGCGCGTGATGGGCGAGGATTTTTGGAGCTACGGGTTGGAAGCCAACCGCCACGTGCTCGAAACGCTTGCGGGCTATTCATTCGATCAAGACCTGTCGGCGCGAAAGCTGCCGCCGGAAGAAATGTTCGCGCGCTCGACGCACGAATTGTCGAAGATTTAGAGTCGCGCGCATGTCCCCCCGCCGATGACACCGCTGCGTCCCGCCGATAATTTCGGGCTGCGCCTGGCGGTGTTCTATGGCTGCCTTTTCATTATTCCCGGAATCCAGATGCCGTTCTTCCCGCTGTGGCTGAAGGCCCGCGGGCTCGACGCGGCGGCGATCGGCTACGTGCTGGCGCTTTCAGTCACGGTGCGCATCTTTGCGGTGCCGGTGATCAACCGTGCGATCGATCGGGCAGGTAATTTGCGTGGCGGTTTGATCGCGACGTCGTTCGCGGGTGTTGCGGGATTTGCCATCCTGGGATTTGCCTACGGTTTTGTCGCGATCCTGTTTGCCGTTGCGTTTGCTGCGCTCGTCTCGGGCCCGCTCATGTCGCTTGCGGACGCCTATGCGCTCAAAGGCCTCAATGCACGCAAGCGCGCCTATGGCCCCGTGCGGTTGTGGGGCTCGGCGACTTTCATCGCGGCGAATATCAGTTCGGGTCTGCTGCTCGCGGTCATTGCCACCGAAAATCTGATCTGGCTGATCGTGGCGGCGTACGTGTTGCTTGGCACGGCTGCGCTTTGGCTCCATTCGCTCGAGCCGAGGCCAGTTTCGAACGTCGACCATAAATCTCCTGCGGGACATCTCTGGCAATCGTCTCAATTTTTGGCAATCGCCGTGGCGGCGGGCCTGATCCAGGCGAGCCATGCGCTTTATTATGGCTTCTCGGCCTTGGACTGGACCGCAAAGGGCTTCGGCAGCTTAACCGTGGGTCTGTTGTGGGGGCTCGGCGTTGCGGTAGAAATTGGGCTGTTCGCCGTTTCCGGCAGGCTGCGGCTGAGCCCAATTGCATTCGTCGCTATCGGTGCGGCCGCCGCAGTGGTGCGCTGGGGCGCGATGTCCTTCGATCCGCCGATGGCGGTGCTGGCGCTCATCCAATGCCTGCATGGACTTTCGTTCGGCGCGACGCACCTGGGCGCAATACAATTCATCGCCCGCGCCGCCGGAGACAAGCAGGCCGCGGCCGCGCAAGGCGACTTTTCAACCATTCTGGCGATCGCGAGTGCGGGCGCCGCCGCAGCGTCAGGGCTGCTCTACAACGCGTTTGGCGACCTCGGCTACGTGGTCATGGCGGCGATGGCGGCTCTTGGCGGCGCATGTCTCGTCCTGGCACGGCCGATGCGTGTGAAAAGTTAACGATTGGAGTAACGACGGAGCAACCGGCAGGGGACTGAGGCGTTTTCGGCGTGGATATGCCATCATCACCGGATCATTTTGGTGTAAAATCGCGGCCATCAGTACCGTAGAGCATCGAGACCCGACATGGGCGACGTGCGTAAAGTTCAGGAGTTCGTCTCGTCGCTCGGTGACGTGGTCGTCATGGATTCCGGCAAGCGTACGCGGCCGCGTACTCGCGTGGCCGCAATTGCGATCGCCGCCGCTGTACTGTTCGCGCTCGCCGCCGTCGCTGCATCATATAAATGGTACATATCTAATCGGGCGCTCAACGACGCCAATTTGACTATTTCCGAGCTGGTCGAGGCGACATCGGAAACCGTCCAGTCGAACACGCAACTCGAAACCGTCGATGCATTGTTGGAAAAGGCACGCAAGGCCATCAACACCTTCGCCGCCTCGTCGAACGATCCGCGCATCGTCGAGCAGCGCGCGCGCACGTATTTGACGCTGGCGCAAATCGATTTCGACCGCGGGCGGATCGACCGCATGCAAGAGGATGCGCTGGTCGCGTTCACCAATCTCGATGCGCTCGCCAAGTCCGGCAATGTCGAGGCCCGTCACCTGCGGGCGCAGACCGAGCGGCTGATCGGTGCGTCCTATTGGGAGCGCGGCAACAACGAAGAGGCAAAGCTGCATTACGATCGCGGGATTGCCGATCTGGGTGAGTTAGTGAAACAAAATGTCGATCCAAAAATTTCCTGGCCGTGGATGCGCTCGCTGGCGGATATCTATCAGTCGCTCGGCGACGTCTTGCTGTTCCGCTTCAACCAGCGCGAAGAATCGCTCGCCGCCTTCAACAAGGCTCGCGACCTGCGCGAACGCCTGGTCGAGCTCGGCTTTGGGGGACCGGCGCTGGAATTCGATCTGGCCTGGATCACGAACAAGCGCGCCGAAGCCGAGGAACGCCTGGGAAATACGGAAGGCGCACTAAACTTGTTTACCGAGGCCTATGGCCGCATGGACGCGCTGAAGGAAAAGATTTGGGACAACCTGCGATGGGCCACTGATTTCGGCACGATCGAAACCAATATCGGCCGCCTCAAGCGCAAGCAAAATCGCTTTGCCGAGGCTGCGCCGGTTTTTGCCCGGGCGGAGGAAACCCTCGCCGCGGTCAGCAAACGTGATCCGAAAAATATCAATCGCAGCACGACCCTGAATTGGGTCCGCTTTTTGCGCGCCGAAAATCTGTCCCGCTTGGCGTTGCAAAACAACGACCGCATTCGCCTGCTGGCAGCGCGGGAACAAACTCAACAGATCATCGCGACGACGACGGAGCTCGCGCGTGAGGCCGGACTGCGCACGCAAGCACAATTGAACAAGGTGCGCGAGGAGGCCCTGCTCGCCGCCATCGACGCGAACCTGCGACAGTTGAACGGCAATTTCGAAAGCGCGGCGTTAGGGTTCATCGAGGCATCCGATATCATCGGGAACGGCTATCTGAAAGGCGCCTCGAAGACGCCATGGCCGGAACTGCTTCGGGACAACATCGAATATCTCGAATGGGCAGGCATGGCCAACGTCAAGGCGCGCAAGGCGGTCGAAGCTCAAACGCTGTTCAAACGCGCCCTCGAAATGCTGGTCACTTATCGCCAGGCCTTTGGGGAGAAGGAATTCGACGAGTCCCGAAAGCGGATTGAAGCCCGCTTCGACCGCGGTGCGCCGGCAGCCGATCGTGCACCTACCGCCGCAGAGCGAGCGCCGCCTGCCGTATCGAGCGCACCACCTGTCATAAATAGCGCGCCGCTCGCCGCCGATCACGCGCCAGGCACGACAAATAGCATTCCATCCAATGGCGTTCCGAATGCGCCACCGGCTATCGACCGCGCGCCCGCTACGACAGACAGCCCGCCGAGCGCGCCACCCGCCGAAAATGCACCGCCGTCAAGCGAGCCGATCAGCCCACCTCCACAATGATCTCGGGGAACTGGTGCAGGCGCGGGCCGGGCCCGTTACCGCCGATAAAGTAATTGTCGCACAGCCAGTTCAAGTAGCCGCCGTGGATATACGTCGGATGCACGACGATGTTCATGTCCTTGGCGATGGTCCACGGCTCGTCGTCACGCACCAGCGGACGTTCGACCAGATCGTAGCCTTGGCCATGACAATAGAGCCGCGCTTCTTCGGGCCGGCCGTTCTTGCGCATGAAGGCGTTGAACGTGTCCCAGATTTCCTTGCAAGTCGTACCTGGCTTGAGCATGTCGAGCGTTACTTTTCGCGACTCGATACAGAACGCAAGTTCGTCCTTCATCTGCTGCGGCACCTTGCCGACCACACAGGAGCGGCCAAGCTCGGTGTACATTCCGCCGGGTCCTGAGTCTTCGACCAGCAGCGCAATCTGGTCGCCCGTCTCGATCACGCGGTTCTGCACGTGGCGCTGGCCGAATTTCGAGGGCGTGCCGAGCGGCATCGAGGCGCAAAGATAGATTCCGTTTTCGCTGCCGTGGACCTGGCTGTAAAACTGTGCGGCTGCGGCAACTTCAGTGTCGCGCATGCCGGGTTTCACCGCGGAGAACGCCGCCTGCATCGCGCGGTCCTGCATGAGAGCTGCGCGGCGGACGAGTTCCATCTCCTCGGGACTTTTTATGACTTTGATGCGGTCGACCATTTCGCTGGCATCGACGAAACGCGCGCCGGCGAGATGGCGTTTGACGTAATCCACCATCGCGTAGGACATCTGATAGGTACCAACGAGGCCGATCGTTCCCTTGGCGAACGGCTCCAGCGCCTTGGCGGCAAGCTCCGGATCGTAGTCCTTGGTGTAATGCGCCGATGCATAGCTCGGCGTGGTCATGATATTCTTGACGCCGCGCCAGGTATCGCTCGAGTGCGCCGTGATCTGATTGCCGCCGAACGGCCCCTGCGCCACAACCGTCATCTCGTCGTCACGCGGGAAGATCACCGTGTTGGGGTAACCGTTGGTCGCCGGCATATCGGTGAAATACTTGACATAGCCGCCCATGTGATCGTTGTTGTTCTGCATCAGCAGGACGTCGATCTTGTCACGAGCCATGGCGGCGCGCACGGCCTTCCACCGGCGCTCGAGTTCGGCGGTCGAAATCGGCGTCTGCAGGCGCTCGCTCAGTCCATTACCAGCACTCATGGGTTCCTCTGGCTTGTTCCGGTTGGCGGCACATTAGGAAAAAGCGCGCTAACAATGCAATGGGTTTTGCGCGTTGCGAGCGATGTCGGCCATGAGGCGCGTGCGAACAAAATTCTTAATCGCCGTTCGAGCGCCGATGGACGGTTGAAGATTGATGATCGCGCGGGCTGCAGCCGACAGCCGACCGCAAGAATAGTCGTCGCGCGGTTCGATCAAGAGACAATTGAAAGCGCCGGCGCGGGTTGCGCCCGCTTGCAAATTCTCGTGCCCGCAGGCACGCGCCCCGGCGTGTGCGCCATCAACCTGTCGTGAGTCCGTCGTGATGATTTTTCGCTCGCTTTTCGGACCGCGCGGCGGAATGCGCTGAAACCTCGCCATCAACTCATGTGGTGATGAACGCATCGTGCATCTGGCCAATTCACGCTTGCGTTGCATTAACCCGTTGAGAGCGACGGGTAAGACTTTGAGACAAATGCATTTTCGAGAACGTAAAGCCGCATCGGTGGTTTCGCAGGCACATTGTGGCGAATTAACAGGCTCGCCTTTTTGGGTGTAAGGCTGTGATATATCGAACGTAAACGTGTATGCGGACTTACCGTTCAACATATATAGTGGATGGCAAGGACATTGCGGCAGAATCCGCTAAAAAGCCGTTTTGTGTCACTTAGCTAACAGTGGGCGTTTTCGAGTAAAGTATCCCTGACAGATGGACGCGATCCTCATCAAAATCTTTGCGACGGCGCTCACGTTGAGCCAAGTCGCGACCCGCCCCGAGGCGGTGAAAACGCAATTTGACCCGGTGCAAGATCAGGGCGAAGTCGTGCAGCTGCTGCGCGACGGCTGCAGGCACATGATCAAGGCGTTCGATATCGAGAATCTCGACATCGACGATCTGATCTCGACCGCGATGGCCGACAAGCGAACAACCTCGGGCGAGATCGCCGCGTTTCGCGGCATCAAGTTTGACGATCTCTTCATCGCGTACAAACAATTCTGCAAGAACGAGCAAGTGGCAAATTCGCCGTTCGTGGCGCGTGAAGTGATTGAGTTCTACAACAAGACCGCAACCGATCTGCCCGACCACTCCAAGCTCAAGGGCATGCGATTGCCGGGCACGACCTTCGTGATCGACGCCAAGGGCCAAAATTATGCCGAGCTCTATGAGCCCGACAGTCGGCGCGTCTGGGTTCCCTTAAGCGATATTCCCACCACGGTGCAGGCGGCGTTCATCGCGGCTGAGGACAAACGCTTTCGTCAGCACAAGGGCATCGACGAGCGCAGCGTGATACGCGCTTTCATCGGTGCGTTTGGCCAGTCCGGACGGCCGCAAGGCGGCTCGACCATCACGCAGCAATTGGCGAAGAACTTGCTGGTGGGCGACACGGTTTCCTATGAACGCAAGATCCGCGAGATGATCGTGGCCTCGCGCATGGAGAGCACGCTCAGCAAAGACGATATCCTGGAACTCTATCTCAACACCATCTTCCTCGGACGCAGTTCCTGGGGCGTCGAGATGGCCGCCAGGAGCTACTTCGGAAAATCGGTGAAAGAGCTTTCGGTGGCCGAGGGCGCTTTGCTCGCCGGATTGACCAAGGGCCCGAATGCCTACAGCCCGGACAAGAATCCGGAACGCGCGCGCGAACGCATCGCGTATGTGTTGAGTCGCATGCAAGAGGACGGCGCCATCGACGCCGCCAAGTTGAAAGAGGCGCTGAGCAAGACGACGAGCGTTACCCCCGCCAACAGCGGGCGGCGCGACAGCGGATACCATTTCGTGGATCAGGTCAGCCGCGAGGCCAAGGCGGTGGCTAACATCGACAGCCTTACCAATGCCACCTATTCGGTGCGCACCACCATCCGGCCTGAACTGCAACGCGCGGCGGAAACCTCGCTGCAGAACGGCCTTGCCCGCTTCGAGGCTTCAAGCGGCCGCAGCGCGTTCTACAACGCCGAAATCAACCTTTCTGTCGCCATTCGCCGCCTCGACGCGCGCCCGGTGCCCGGACCGGCGAAGCCGAATTGGCAGCGAGCGCTCGAGAACGCGCGGCTTCCGCTCTACGACGTGCATTGGACTCCGGCCATCGTTATCGACCTTCGCAGCAAGGCCGCGCCTACGCCGGCGCCCGCCAAAAACGCCAAGCCGGGCAAGAACAGCCCGCCCCCCGCGCCGATCGCCCAAGCGGCTGGCGGCGGGCTGCGGGTCGGTCTGAAGAACGGCAGTACGCTGCCGCTGAGCACCGGCGGGACCATGCGCCGCGATCTCAAGCTCTACGACGTCGTGTATGTGAACGTGGTCGATGCCAAGGGCAAAGATGGCGCGCGCGCCGAATTGCGCGTGCGGCCGCAGGTGCAGGGCGCGGCCGTGGTGATCGACAACGCCACCGGAAAAATCCTCGCGATGGCGGGCGGCTTTTCCTATCCGCTGAGCCAGCTCAATCGCGCCTCGCAGGCACGCCGCCAGCCCGGCTCGGCGCTCAAGCCTCTGACCTATCTCGCAGCGCTCAACGCCGGCCTGCAGCCCGATACGCTGGTCGACGACGAGCCGATCACGCTGCCGCCGATCGGCAATTCGCCGAACGCGCAGGAGAAAGATTACTGGACGCCAAAGAATTACGACGGCACGTCGTCGGGCACTATCACGCTGCGCCGCGCGCTGGAGAATTCGAAGAACCAGGTGACCGCGCGCCTGCTTGATGGCGGAATTGCCGCAGCTCCGGAAGACAGCCTCGACAAAGTCTGCGCGATCGCGGTCGAAGCAAAGATTTATAACCAGTGCGAACGCTACTACCCATTCGTGCTCGGTGCTCAGCCGGTACGGCCGATTGATCTGGCAGTGTTCTATGCCATGGTCGCCAACGAAGGCGGCCGGCCGACACCGTACACGATCGACTCGATCGAAAAGGATGGCAACGTCGTCTATCGCCATGCGCCGCAGCCGCTGGTGCAGATGACCCAGGCCGACCGGCCCGCGCTCTATCAATTGAAGACTATGCTGCAGGGCGTGCTGGCGCGCGGCACGGCTTATCAAATCCACAATCTTTCGCTTTATGTCGGCGGCAAGACCGGCACCAGCGACGAAGAGAACGACGCGTGGTTCGCGGGCTTTACCAACAACGTGACGGTGGTGGTGTGGGTCGGCTACGACAACGCCGACATGCGACAGCGCCGCACGCTGGGCGGCGGACGTACCGGCTCGAATACAGCAATTCCGATCTGGCTGCCGATCATGCAAGCGGTATGGGCAAACTACGCGCCGCAAACCGCGCTGCGCGGTCCTTCGCCCGAGGCGGCAAAGCAATTGGTCGCAAGGCCGATCGATCTGCAGAGCGGCGAGCGTCTTGAAGGCCGCAATGGGTTCATCGAGTATTATCGCGCGGACGCGTCCGGCCGGATCGCCGAGGCGCCGGCGCATCTGAGCTCACGCTATGGCGGCTACAACGGCGGCCAAATCGGCGACAATCCGTTGTCCGCTTTGTTCAACTTCTTCGATCGCGGCGGGCCGTCGGGCAGCCCGCGCGACAGCATCCGCCCGCCCGCATCCGTGCCGAACGCCGGCCCGCCGCCGTCACGCGGACCGCCGCGGATCGAGTTCCTCGACAGGCTGTTCCGCTAAAATTTATCGCAACCGACGTGTCGCCCGGGGCTGGTGAATTCGCCGGTATGCTGGGCTATGGTCGTCCCCGTTCGCCACCCGAGGACATGATGGCAAAGCTGAAACTTTCGATCGCCACCACCGACTACGATCATTTTCGCGATTTTCGTCTTGGCACGGTGCAGGCCGAAGGCATCGAACCGACTTGGTCGATGCTCGGACATCACGAAATCTTCGCGCGCTTTACGTTTCATCGCGAATGGGATGTCGCCGAACTGTCGTTCGCAAAGTTCCTGGCGCAGGTGACGCGCAAGGATTCCGACATCATCGGCCTGCCGGTGATCTGCTCGCGGCTGTTCCGGTTTTCATCGTTTTACGTCAACAAAAACAGCAAGATCAAAACCGCGAAGGATCTCAAGGGGAAGACCATCGGCTCGCCGGAATGGGCGCACACGGCCGCAGTTTATATGCGCGGCTGGCTCAAGGACGAGCACGGCATCAAGCTGCAGGACGTGCACTGGTATCAGGCCGGCGCCAACGAAGCCGGGCGCATCGAGAAGGTCGAGCTCAATATCCCCAAGGGCGTCAAGCTCACGCGCGTTGCCGACAAATCGCTGAGCCAGATGCTCGCGTCGGGCGAGATCGACTGCGCGCTGATCGCGCGCCCGCCAGATTGTTTCCGGCAGGGCTACAAGGACGTGGTGCGGCTGTTTCCCGAATTCTGGGAGATGGAGGAGAAGTATTACGCCAGAACGAAAGTCTGGCCGATCATGCACATCATCGCGGTGCAAAGGCGCGTGCTCGACGAGAACCCGTGGGTGGCGCGCAATCTTTACAACGCGTTTCTGGACTCCAAGCGCCGCAGCGTGGAGCGCCTCTCCGATCCCGCGGTGTCGCGCTACCCGGTGGCATGGCTGCCGACCTACACGCGGAAGATGACCGAAATGTTCGGCGGCGACCCGTTTCCTTTTGGTGTTGAGGAAAACCGTCCGACGCTTGAACAGTTTTTGCGCTATACTTACGAGCAAGGCATCGCGCAGCGCCATGTCAAACCGGAGAATATCTTTCCGAAGGGCATCATGACGAGCGTGAGGGTGTGAGCAGTCCGGCTGGATACAACGCGTTTTGAAAACTCGCGGGACGTTTAATGAAAATTCTAAAAAAGGTGAGATCGGAACTTGAGACGCCGCGCGAGGAGCGCCCGTTCGGCTCCGGGTGGCTGTCGGGATCGATCGGCCTGCTCGCCGGCGTCGTCGGCCTGCTGCTGGTGATCGTGCTGCGCAATCCGTCGATCTCATCCGTGCCGCAACTGGCCGCCGTTCATCAGAGCGTTCTGCTCAAGCCTTTCGTCTACTTCGTGCTCATCTCCGGTTTTGTGCTCGCCGCGTTGAGCCTGGTGCTGCGGAAAGACAAAACGCTTGGCGGCGCGGCGATGGTGGTGACGCTGCTTGCCACGATGATCGGGAGTCTTCCCACTCATCGCGACCTTCAGGTCGGAGGCATCTTCTTCGGTCTCGATTTTTTCATCCTGAATGTTTTGTTCACGGGCGCGCTGTTCATTCCGATCGAGCGCATCTTTGCGCACAGGAAGGATCAAATCGTTTTTCGCGAAGACTGGCGCGAGGATCTTTTCTATTATCTGGTCTCGTCGCTGTTCGTTCAGATCCTTACTTTCCTGACGCTTGCGCCGTCGAATTTCGTCATTCACAGCCAAGACCTGAATTCCGTGCGCGCGTGGACGCGCGAGCTGCCGTGGATCGTACAGCTCATCGCGATCATGCTGCTGACCGACTTCGCGCAATACTGGCTGCATCGCGCGTTTCACCGGGTACCGTTCCTGTGGGGCTTCCATTCCGTGCATCATTCCGCCAGGTCGATGGACTGGGTCGCGGGCGCGCGTATGCATTTTCTGGAGATCATCATCCTGCGCAGCGTGACCGCAACGCCTGCGCTGATCATCGGCTTCGACGAATCCGCGCTGTAGGCCTACATGCTGCTCGTTTATGTCTCCTCAACGTTCATCCACTCGAATGTTGGGACTAACTTTGGCTTTCTTGAAAAAATCCTGGTATCCCCGCGCTTCCACCATTGGCATCACGGCATCGAGAAGGAAGCGACCGACGTGAATTTCGCGATTCATTTTCCATTCCTCGATCGGCTGTTCGGCAAGCACCATCTGCCGGAGGGCAAGTGGCCCGCCGCGTATGGCATCGAGGGCCATCCCGTTCCGAGGGGTTACTGGAAACAGCTGCTTTACCCGTTCCGGCGAAAAACCGAGCAGCGTGCCGCGGAATGACAGCGAGGCGGCTTTCCGTGTTATAGTAACCCGATCGAATTGAAGAGACAGCATATGCCTAGACACAAGAACTACGTCCCGCATGGCGTGATCCCCGCGGTCATCCTGCCGTTTCACGACGATCTTTCGATTGATGAGGCGAGCTTCCGCAAGCACCTGCGCGATGTGGCGGCGATCGGAGGCCTGTCCGGGATCACCATCAATGCGCATTCGACAGAGGTCGCTTCCTGCACCTTCGACGAACAAAAGCGTGTGCTCGACATCGCGCAGGACGAGAACGGCGCGCGGTTGCCGATCATCAACGGCATATGGGCGGACGGCAGCCTTGAGGCCGCACGCATCGCACGCATGGCGACCGCTGGCGGCGCGTCTGCGCTGCTGGTGTTTCCGCCGGCGACGTTCACGCTTGGGCAATCGCCCGCCATGGCGCTTGCGCATTTCAAACGCATCGCCGATGCGAGCGATCTGCCGATCATCGCATTCCAATATCCGCACGCGACCGGCCAGGGCTATCCGAACGAGACGTTGCTGCGCATGGTCGAGGAAATCCCGTCCATCCGCGCGATCAAGGATTGGGCCGGCACCGTGCAACAGCACGAATGGCATGTGCGCACGCTACAGAGCCTGCCGCGGCCGGTGACTGTGCTTTCGACGCAAAGCTCGTGGCTGCTCAGCTCATTGGTGCTCGGCTGCAAGGGCCTGCTCTCAGGCAGCGGCAGCGTCATTCCGGATTTGCAGGCGGCATTGTTTCGTGCCGTGCAGGGGAATGACTTGGCGACCGCGCGCGGCCTCAACGACAGGATTTATCCTTTGGCAAGCGTGTTCTATGCACAGCCCTGGGCCGACATGCACAACCGCATGAAGGAAGCGCTGGTGCTGCTTGGCCGTCTGCCGCGCGCAGTCGTGAGGCCGCCGCTGGTCAAGCTGGAAGCGGCAGAAATCCAGAAAATCAAAAGCGCGCTGGTAGAAGCCGGGCTGTTGTCGAAAGCCAAGGCGCGCGACGCGGCCTAGCGAAATCCCAAACGTTCGCGCAACTCGTGCGCGGCGGGGCTCGTCATCATCGCCGCAAATTTTTGTGCCAGTGCGGGCTCACGCGCATTGGCACAAATCCCGATTGTATAGATCGTCACCAGTTCGAACTCCTTGGGCAGAAGGCCCACGAGCGTCGCGCCTGACGTTGCGAGGATTTCAGTTATCTGGGTGCACCCAATTGGACGGCCGCCTTTAACCGCAGCAAGCTCGCGCATGGCGGTGGTGCCGTTCGGGAACACCCGCAGGCGGTTTTTAAGTTCTTCGGTCAGCCCGAGCGCCTCGATCACCTTGGCAAAATGGATTCCTGCAGTCGCGAGCTTCGGATCGGGGAAGTAGACGCCATCGGCCGCGCGCAAAGCGTTGCGCAGCGCGCCGGCGTCACCGATCTGTGGCGCGGGATCGCCGGTGCGCACCGCCACCGCCGTCAGAACAGGCCCGATATCGGTGGCAGATCCTGCAACGACGTGACCCGTGCGCGCGAGTTCCGCAATCAGCGCCTGGGTTAAGATCAGCATGTCGGCCGGCGCTCCGCCAAGCAGCTTGTCGCGCATGGCGCCGACCGCGCCGAATGTCCCTTCGATCTCGCAGCCGGTCTGCGCTTTGAATTGAGAGCTCAGCGCGTGAACCAGCCCCTGTGCCGCGCCACCGCTCAAGATTTTCAATTGCATGTGCGCTCATCCCATTGCCGTGAGGATAGGATTACGCGTAAAGCTTCGCGTGTGTCGAGAGAGAACGTTATGGCCAATCCCGAACGCTTTCTGCTTGCTGGCGTCATGGGCTGGCCGGTGATGCATTCGCGCTCACCCAAACTGCACAATTACTGGTTCGAGAAATACGGACTCGCGGGCAGCTACGTGCCGCTTGCGGTCAAGCCGGAAGGCTTGCGTACGGCGCTGCGCGCGCTGCCGAGCCTGTGTTTCTCCGGATGCAATCTGACCATTCCACACAAGCAGGCGGCGATGGCGATCGTCGATGAGAACGATCTGATTGCGCGCAAGATCGGCGCGATCTCCTGCGTCGTGGTGCGGCCGGACGGCTCGCTTCTGGGCAGCAACAACGATTGCTATGGTTTTATCCATAACATCGTGCAGGAATTTCCGGACTGGCGTGCGGATACCGGCCCCGCGGTGGTGATCGGCGCGGGCGGCGGCGCACGCGCCGTTGTCTACGCGCTTGCCGAGCGCGGCGCGCGCGAAATCCGCCTGATCAACCGCACGTTCGCGCACGCGCAGCGCATCGTGGAGGAATTCGGCGGGCCCATCACGGTGGTGCCCTGGCAGGAGCGCCATATTTCGCTCGCCGGCGCCGCCATGCTGGTCAATGCCACGAGCCAAGGCATGGTCGGCAACCCGCCGCTCGATCTCAATCTCGCCAAGCTGCCGCAGAATGCGCTGGTCGCGGACATCATCTACATTCCGCGCGAAACGGCGCTGCTCGCGGCGGCGCGCGCACACGGCAATCGCACCATCAGCGGTCTCGGCATGCTGCTGCATCAGGGGCGGCCGGCGTGGAAAGCGTGGTTCGGCGTCGAGCCGGAAGTCACGCCCGAATTGCACGCGCTGCTCGCCGCGACCATTCCGCAAAGCTGGCAGGCCTAAGCGCGCTCAACCGATCTTTGAGCGGTAATGATCCCAGGTCTTCTTGAACAGGCTCTGCGTGCGCAGCTTGAGCCGACAGGCCTCCTGCTCCGCATCGCTGAAGACGTACGGCTCACCGATCTGCATGGCCATATATTGCCGCCGCGCATTCTCCTCAACATAGGCCGCGTAGGCAAAGCACTCCAGGATGCTCTCGCCGGCCGCGACCACGCCGTGCGCCTTGAGCATCACCACAGGATTTTCGCCCATGATGGCGACCATCTTCTCGCCCATCTCCTTGGTGTTGACCGACATGGGCGAGTCCATCACCGGCATGTCGCCGAGCAACGATGCCTGCGCGTAAACAACCTTCTGCTTCACCCCGGTCATAGTGAGGTAGGTCGACCATTGCGGATGGGTGTGGAATACGGCGTTGAGCTTCGGACGGACGCGGTAGACCTCGGCATGAATAGGAAACTCCAGCGGCGGCTTGACGTTTGAGCCTTCCAGCGGCTTGCCCTCGAGATCGACGGCGACGATGTCCTCAACATTAAGCGTGCCGCGCACCGAGGCGCCGGAATTGATGTAGAAGGAATTGGCATCGCGACGCGCGCTGCAATGGCCATTGTGATCGATATATTCCGCGCGCTCGAGCATGCGGATGGCGTCGACCAATTCCTGCTTGAGGGCCTGCTGCGACATGACGTGTTCCTGCTCCGACGGCTCGAACTTACTTCCTCACGCGCCGTTTCCACAAATCCCATGAACGGCCCACGGTGTTGACGTTGACCACGTCCGCGAGGCGGCCTTCCTCCATATCAAGCGCGGCAATCGGCCCGCCAAGCACCGTGGCCTGGAGTTGCACGCGCGCGCTCACTTCCGTGAAAATCGCGCGGAACACCGCGACCGGGAGGCTCCCCGCCACCGCCACCATGCCGTGGGCGCGCAACAGCGCCACCGGTTTGTCGGAGAGCACTTGCGCAAGCGCGGCGCCTTTGGCTTGCGTACTGATCACGATATCGCTCACGCCGAATTTCTGCCGGATGTCGAACACCGGCACGCCGGCGGCGAGAAAGGCGGCGTTGTGATACATGGCGCGCATGGGCGTATTTGTGAGCCCGAATGGGATCACGGATGCCGAATGGCTGTGCGCAATCGCCATCACATCTGCGCCTTTCTTATAGATCTCACCGTGCAAAAAGCGCTCGATGAAGCCGTTGCGGCCTTTTGGATCGATCGCCACGCAATCGAGATCGAACTCCATGATGTCGCTTGCGGTCACAAGCTGCGGCGCGAGCGAGCGCGACATGAGAAAATGCTTCGGGTTGTCGGGATGGCGCATGGAGACATGACCGGCGGCGTCGAACACGCCTTGGTCGACCAGAATGCGGCTTGCCGCGGCGAGGTCTTCCAGCACGGCGCGATCAGCCGGGCCCTTCGATTTGGTCTTGCTCGCCGCGCGGCGGACCGCCTTGGCCATGAATTGCTCCTCTCCAATGCGCTGGCGCATGGTCGCCTTGCGCAAGCATGCGGTCAACAGCTAGCCTCAAGCTGCCGCCGCGATCATCCCACACAAACTCGCGCGTTTCGATTCCCCGATGGCCGATCAGACCTACGACTATGTCATCGTTGGCGCCGGTTCCGCAGGCTGCGTGCTGGCGCATCGGCTCACCGAGGATCACAACGCCAAGGTGCTTATCCTCGAAGCCGGCGGCTGGGATTGGGACCCGTGGATCCACATCCCGCTCGGCTGGGGCCGCATCCTCCTCAACCGCAAGCACGACTGGATGTATTTCACGGAGCCCGAGCCTAACATGGCCGGGCGGCGGATTGAATGCGCGCGCGGCAAGGTGATCGGTGGCTCGTCCTCGATCAATGCCATGACCTATTCGCGCGGCCATCGCGGAGACTACGACCGCTGGGCGGCATCGGGCCTACCAACCTGGTCGTATGCGCACGCGCTGCCGTATTTTCGCCGGCAGGAATCCTGGGAAGGCGGCGCGAACGCGTACCGCGGTGGCGACGGACCGCTTGGCACGAAGTTTTCGACCTTCGAGGATTCATTGGTCGATGCCTATGTGGCGGCATCACAGGCGGCAGGGCTTGCCTGGAACAACGATCTCAATGGCCCGCAGAACGAGGGCATCGGCCGCAACCAGAACACCATTCGAAATGGGCGACGCTGTAGTGCTGCGGCGGCCTATTTGCGGCCGGCGATGACGCGGGAAAATCTCACAATCGAAACCAGGGCGCTGGTTGCACGCGTACTGCTCGAGGGCGATCGCGCGATCGGTGTCGAATATCGCAAAGGCGGAGAAACCAAAATCGTGCGCGCGAGCCGCGAGGTGATCCTTGCAGGCGGCGTGATCAACTCGCCGCAGGTGCTGATGCTCTCGGGTATCGGCGATCCCGATGATCTGGCGAAACACGGCATCAAGACCAATGTGCCGCTTAAAGGAGTCGGCAAGAATTTACAGGACCATGTGGTGGTGCAGGTGGCCTATGGCCGCAAGGAGTCCGGCCCTATCCACCATGCCATGCGGCTCGACCGCATCGCGGTCGAACTGGCCAAAACTTACTTCTTCGGCACCGGCATCGCGACCGATCTGCCGGGCGGCGTGGCTTCGTTCGTGCGCGTCATGTCGGATGCGAAAGTGCCCGACATCCAATTGCTGCTGGCGGCAGCACCGCTTTCGGCCGGGCCTTATCTCGCGCCATTCAAGGCGCCGTTTTCCGATGGCTTCGGCGGCCGCATCGTCATGCTGCACCCAGAGAGCCGAGGCGCATTGAACCTCGCGTCGAGCGATCCGGCCACACCCATCCGCATCCAGCAGAATTTCATGTCCACCGAACGGGAATGGAAAACGTTGCGCGCGGGCTTTAAGCTGTTCCGCGAGATCATGAGCAAGCCGAGCCTGGCGCCGTTCATCAAAAGCGAAATCATGCCCGGCGCCGCAGCCGCGTCGGATGCCGAAATCGATGCGCATATCCGCCATACCGCGATCACGCTTCATCACCCCCTCGGCACGTGCAAGATGGGAAGCGCCACCGATGAGGCGGCGGTGGTCGATCCGGAGTTGCGCGTCCGCGGTGTGGAGTCTCTGCGGGTTGTAGATGCCTCGGTGATGCCTGACCTCATCAGCGGCAACATCAATGCGCCGGTGATGATGATCGCGGAAAAAGCCGCCGATCTCATCCGCGGCCGGCCTACGCTCGTACCGCTCAACGTCTAGTTCACAACAGGAGGAATACCGTGGCTCGCCTCGATCCAATCCCATACGATGATCTCACGCCTGAGCAAAAGCCGATCCACGCCAAGCTCGCCAGCACGCGCAAGCGCGTGGGCGGGCCGTTCGCGATCTGGCTGCGCATCCCCAATGTGGCGCACACCGCAAATGAACTCACGCATGCGCTGCGCGAAAACGGCAAATTGGAAAAACGCCTGTTCGAACTGATCGTGCTGATCGTGGTGCGGCACTGGTCAGCGCAATATGCCTGGTCCGCACATGAGCCCAATGCGGTTACCGCCGGACTTTCGCCGGACGTGATTGCGGCGATCCGTGAGCAGCGCAAGCCTGAATTCAAGAATGCCGACGAGCGGATGATCTATGAGGCGGTGAGCGAACTGCTCGACACCAAGGAGCTGAGCGCGCCAACTTATGACCGGCTGATGAAACAATTCGGGACTGAACTGAGCATCGAAGCCATTTCAGTCGCGGGCTTCTACGGCATGGTGTCGACCGTGCTCAAAGGCTTCGACGTGCCGACACCGAACGGCGAGCACCCGTTTAAATGATTCTGACGCACCAGACGCTGCGGGAGCAGCCGGAATGAATTTGGAATACGGCATCTTCGATCACCTCGACCGCAACAACCTGCCGCTCGCCGATTATTACGAAGCGCGGCTCAAGTTGATCGAGGATTTCGACCGTGCCGGGTTTTATTCTTATCATCTCGCCGAACATCATTTCACGCCGCTCGGCATGGCCCCCTCGCCTAATATTTTTCTTGCCGCTATCGCGCAGCGCACCAAAAAGCTGCGTTTCGGCCCGCTGGTGCTTGCGCTGCCGCTGCATCATCCGCTGCGCGTGGCGGAGGAAATCTGCATGCTCGATCACATGAGCGGCGGCAGGCTCGACATCGGCTTTGGCCGCGGTGCCTCGCCGATTGAAGTCGACCTCTACGGCATGGATTCAAGCGTCACGCAGAGCATCTACGAGGAGCGGCTCGAAGTAATCCTCAAGGCGCTCACCCACAAGACGCTGAGCTTTAATGGCGCGTACGATAAATTCTCCAACGTGCCGATGGAGCTTGCGCCATTGCAGAAGCCGCATCCGCCGCTGTGGTACGGCGTGCATTCGCCCGAAAGCGCGGAGCGCGCCGCGCGGGCTGGGCTCAATGTCATCAACAACGATGCGCCGGAGAGCACCAACTCTTGCCTCAGCCGCTACCGTGCAACCTGGCGGGAGGTGTCCGGGGGCAAGGGACCTGAGCCCAAGATGGGCGTCGTGCGTTTCATCGTGGTCGGGGACACCGATACTGCCGCCATGAGCGCTGCGTCGCGTGCGTATCTCAAGTGGCATGAGAGCTTCCATGCGCTCTTCCGTCTGCATGGGCGCAAACCCATGCGCGGCGAGCGCGCGGCCGATTTCGACACTGTGATGCGCACGGGACTGGGCATCGCCGGCACACCGGCCACCGTGCGCGATTATCTGGCCGCGCAGTTAGCGGGCTCCGACGCCAACTACATGGTCGGGCAATTTGCCTTCGGTGACCTGACGCTCGAGGAAATGCAGCGCTCGGTCGCGCTGTTTGCGCGCGACGTGATGCCGGCCTTGCGCACGCGCACTAAAGCAACGGTGTAAGCGCGTTCGTCTGGCTTTAGACCGTGCGATCGAGCAGCTCGATCGAGATGCCTTCCGGCCCACGGATGAAGCAGATGCGCGTGCCCGGCCGCACGGTCGTCGGCTCCTTGGTGAATTTCACGCCTTTGGCCTTGAGTTCGGCCGCGATGGCGTCGATGCCGGTGCAGGTGAGCCCGAAGTGATCGAGACCCTGATAGGGCGTGGCCGGGGGCGCATTGACGCCGTCGCCGGCCGTTACCGGCGCGATGAATATGTTGGCGCCGCCGAGCTTGACGTCGATGCGCGGCTGTCCCTGCTGCATGGTGCGGACGATCTCGCCGCCGAGCATGCTTTCGAACCACTTGGCGGTCGCCTCCGGGTTCGGGCTGCGCAAATGAACGTGGTCCCAAGTCAGTTTCGGCATGGCTGATGGCTCCCTCTCTCGTCACACGCAGCTATAACATTTCGTTCCGCCGATTGGTCAACCAACCGAGTGCGTGCGATGCAATTTCTACGAGCATCGCGCTCCACCAAAAGGCGAGCATCGTGATTTTGGTGGATTTCAGAACTTGTTGTTCAGACCGATTTGCGCGGTGTGTATCGATCCGCCAGGCCCGGCGAAAATTTCGGTGATAGAATGGGCGCGACCGGCACGTAACGTTTTTTCCGTTGCTCCAGGCGCTGCATTGCCCGCGGTGGCGACGATTTGCGTGCAGACAAATCCGATTGCGGTCCGAAGACGCCCGATTTCGGCGGAGGTGGCGCCGGCAATATGTGCTGGGCAAATGCGGCTTGGCTGAAAAGAATGAGACCGCACGCGAAGAACGAGACTCTTACGTTTGACGGAACGAAACAACGCACGCGGATACACACGACTAGTCCCCTAGAGTGCCTCCTCTATGGGCCGCTAAACTGTACTCACATTATTAGAAGTTGCATACCACTCAAGAGTCCAGGGGGTTGTTGCGGGTCTCCCGCAGGAATAACCCAATTGCCCGGCCATAGTGACGCGGAGGCCACATTAATATTTTGCCCGCTGCTTATGGCGGGAAGCGAAATTAATGAGTATTTAGCTTCACTTAGATGAACTCACACACTCCCATGGACACGGATGTTCTGATCGTCGGTGCAGGCCCCGTGGGCCTGACGCTCGCCGTCGATCTCGGCCAGCGCGGCGTGCGCGCGACGCTGATCGAGCAGAAGAGCGCGCCGCAGCGGCTGCCGAAGATGGAGCGCTGCAACGCGCGCACCATGGAAATGTTCCGCCGCATGGGGCTGGCCGAGCGCATTCGCGCGGCGGGCTTGCCCGCCCATTGCTCGATGGATGTGTTCATCGTCACGTCGCTCGTTGATCCGCCGCTGCTGCATCTGCCGTATCCCTCGGTGGCCGACGCCAGGAAGGAAATCGCCGCGTGCCGCGACGGCTCGCTGCCGCTCGAGCCGTATCAGCTCATTTCGCAATACACGCTCGAACCGCTGCTCAAGTCGGTGGCCGAAACGCTGCCCAGCGTGGCCGTGCGATATGGCAACGAGCTGCTGTCGTATTCGCAAGACGCGGATTCGGTGACAGCGCAAATCAAGCGTAGCGACGGTACGACTGTGGCCGTGCGTGCGAAATATCTGGTGGGCTGCGACGGCGGATCGAGCGTCGTGCGCAAACAGCTCGGTATCAAACTCGCCGGCGAAGGAAATCTCCTGCAGCTTCGCCAGGCGCTCTATCGCTGCGACGACTTGTACGAACGCATCCCGATCGGCAAAGGCCGTCATTATCACGTCGCCGACGCGCAATCGACGCAGCTCATTGTGCAGGACGATACGCGCCACTTCACGGTGCACTCCGTGGTCGAGAAAGACGAAGACATGGCGGCGATGTTTGAGAAAATATGCGCCATGCCGGTCAAATACGAGATGCTCTATGTCGGCCCGTGGACGCAGCATCTGCTGCTGGCGGATCGCTATGGTGAAGGCCGCGTGCTGCTGGCCGGCGATGCGGTGCATCTGGTGATCCCGACCGGCGGGCTCGGTATGAACACCGGCGCGGGCGATGCCATCGATCTCGGCTGGAAGCTCGCGGCGGCCTTGCAGGGCTGGGGCGGGCCGGACCTGCTCAAATCCTATGAGGTCGAACGCCGGCAGATCGGCGAGCGCAACGTTGCGGCGTCGACCTATGCCTCGCGCGGGCGCCGCGTCTGGCGCGCCGCCTACAAGCCGAACATCCGCGACACCACGCCGGAAGGCGCCGAGACGCGCGCTAATCTCGCAGCGATCGCCGATGTCGAGCAGCGCAAGACCAATGAAATGATCGGCGCGGAGCTTGGCTACCGCTATACCGGATCGCCGATCATCTGGCCGGAGCCGGGTGAAGGCTCCAAACACGATTTCATGAACTATGTGCCGACGACCTGGCCGGGCGTACGGCTGCCGCATGTCTGGCTCGATGACGGCAGTGCTATGCAGGATCGCATCGGCCAGGGCTACACGCTGCTGCGTCTGGGCGGCACGCAAGCCGACGGCGCACCGCTCGCGCGCGCGTTTTCACAATTCGGCGCGCCGTTTGCGGTGCTCGACGTGCGCGATAAACACGCGCGCGATGTCTACGGCCACGACCTGATCCTGCTGCGGCCCGATCTGCACATCGTGTGGCGCGGCAACAGTGCACCGGCGGAGCTCGTGAAACTTGCTGCCATCGCCACCGGACACCAAATCTCCTGATCCTCACCTCGCGCTTTGAAGGAATTTTCCCATGGCCAAACTTGATGCGATCATCGAAGAGCTCGTCACTGCAAACCGCATTCTCGCCACCGAAGGCATCGTGGATTCCTTTGGGCACGTGAGCGTGCGCCATCCGCAGCGTAAGGATCGATATCTGCTGTCACGCGCGCGCGCACCGGAGCGAATTGAGGCTGACGACATCATGGAATTCACGCTCGAGGGCGATCCCGTTGATGCACGCGGGCGCAAACCGTATCTGGAGCGATTCATTCATGGCGCGCTCTACGAGGCGCGGCCGGACGTGATGGCGGTTGTGCACAATCACAGTCCGAGCACAATCCCGTTCGGCATCACCGGAAAGAAAATGCGGCCACTGCTGCACATGTGCGCCTCGATCGGACACCAAGTGCCGTTGTGGGATTCGCACGACAAGTTCGGCGATACCGCGCTGCTGGTGGACACCATGGCGATGGGCCGCGATCTTGCCAAGCGCGTCGGCAAGGGACGCACCGCGCTGATGCGCGGCCACGGCGCCGTCGTCGCCGGCCAGGCGATCCGGCAGGCGATCTGGATCGCGATCTATCTCGAGCTCAATGCCAAACTGCAGATGCAGGCCATGGCGATGGGGAAAATCAAGTTCCTGACGAACGGCGAGGTCGATGCCATCGTCAGCCGGCAAAAATCCTTCTCATTCAACCGCGCGTGGGAGAACTGGTGCACGCGCGCAGGGCGCGTGATGCAGGAAATTGACTAGCGCAGAACCACGCGGTGCGCCGGTTCAGATCAAATGCGGATCTAGTGCTGACCTTGTCGCGGGTTGATCTGACGCAGCCAATGATAGCCGCCGCGATTGTCTCCGCCACGGCCAATTGCAATCGCTTGTGACGCGTTCAAGTACCAATCTCTTGATTCAGGCTTAATGTGCGATGGTGTTTTGCTCACGGCGCCAGGATGGTTTTTCGACTGCGAAGCGAGCTTTGCTTTAGCCATGCTTTTTGTCTTCGTTCGGTTTTTTGTTCTGTTTGCTGGCATTTCGCGCTCCTCAACACAGCGCGCGACGACAAACGTTAATGTCTTGTCGCGCTGGCACCACACCTGCTCACAGCCAACCCCGCAAAACAACGGTTAACTTCTCAATTGCGCCCTATTGCGCTTCACGTCCAATATCCCACATAAAGGCATTATGGCAGGCATGAGCTTGTCCGGATGCTATCCATAACCCCCCTGCTTCCACCAGACAGCGCTGACGCTATCGGCGGGCACATTTGCACTCCAATAACTATTGCGATGGGCACGGGTGTCGACAAGATCCGACCGTATTTTCGCGCACTGCTCGCAGCGCGCGTTTCTCCTATTGAAAGGCGAAAGCCATGAAAGATTCAATAAACGCGATGGGCGGGTCGTTGATTAAACTCGTACAAGGAATCGCCATCGGCGCCGTCGCGACAATGCTTGTTGGATTCTCCTTCGGCGGCTGGGTCACCGGTGGCACCGCGCGCAAGACAGCGGAGCGAGATGCCAAGTATGCCACGATCGCGGCTCTCGCACCGATATGCGTCGACAAATTCGAAAACAACGCCGATGCCGCGACGAACCTGAGCACGCTGAAAAAGATCAGTTTGTGGCAGCAAGCGTCCTTCATCGAAAAAGGCGGCTGGGCAACGATGCCGGGGGCAAGCGAAGCGGACATGGGCGTCGCGCAAGCTTGCGCGGAATTGCTTGGTCACGTGAAAGTCGTAAGTGAACAGTGAGAACGATTAAGTCGACTGCCCTCAAATGACATGCAAGACAACTTCTGAAAATTCCAAGGGAGAATGATGTGATGACTACGCGACCAGAGACCAAAACCATAACGAAGAAGCCAGTCGTGGAAGAAGCCGTGCCGGAAAAGGTCAGCCAGCGCCGGCGACCGGAGGCGGGCCCATTTCGGCTGCAAGTCGACCGGCAGACAAAGGGTTCTTATCTGACGCTTGAGGCTGCAGAAGAGGTGGGATTGGCCATCAAGAAGGAGCACCCGATCGTCCAAGTGGCGGTGTACGACTCGGTCAACAGCACAAATAAAATCATCGAGGCGCCGAAAAGCTAGCGGCTGTCGCTGCGTAACTTCGGCGCCCTTAAGCCCTACAGTGGCGTCTTGTCGATCTGGCCGTTCGCGCGCACGAACCAAGTCTCGCTCGGAAATGGTTTTCCCGCGAGCCGGTCGGTGAGCCAATCGGCGACCAGTGTCGCTGGGAACGGCCCAAGGTTGGCCGCAGGCACATTGCCGACCGAGTGGCGCGAGTCCTGATAGACCACCATCTGCTTCGGCCCCCTGACCGATTTGACCAGGCGCAGCGAATGCTCGATCGGGCTGAGTTCATCGAACTCACCGGCAACGCAGAGATAGGGCACGCGAATTTTCTCGGTGTGGCCTTCCCAGGTGATGGTTTTACGGAACTTGTCGAACTCGGCCTCGTCGGCAATGCCCGACATGTACATAAATCGTTTTTTGAATGTGGGCGAAGCCTGCTGAAAGATCGTCTCGGCTCCTGGCTCGTGGCACACTGACGTCACAGCACAAGCGCATACGCGCGGTTCATGCGCGGTAAGAATCGTTCCGAAAAATGTGCCGAAGCTCGTGCCGGAGAGGCCGATGCGTTCGGGATCGATCTCGGGCCGCGCGACCAGCCAGTCTACAATTGGTTTTCCGACCGCTGCCCAGCGCTCGGTGCTGTAATAAATTCCAAGCATCGGCGCTTCGTATTGTCCGGGGCCGTCGATTGCGAGCACGGCCAAGCCGCGCGACAGAAAGCGGTCGCCGTAAAGCGCAACAGCTATTTCTTTGTAGCTATCCATGCCGGGGACGGCGATCACCACCGGAAGGCGGCCGCCGGTGTGGCCCGGAGGAAGATGAAACCAGGCCGGGATCGCCTTACCCTCGAACGGGATCCAAACCGGCTCGACGTGATGATCGGCGAGCGCGGCGTATTTGGTGTAGCACTCGCGTTTCTTGTTGCTGTAGGCGATGTTGGTTGCGTCGTTCTGGTCGTAGGGCCATTGCGCCGCGCCCCAGTGCACCGCCGCCATGAAATAATTGTCGCGCGCGGTCACTTTGTTTCCGGATTCCTCGGCCGCCTTGGCCTTGGCTTCGCGGCGGCGCGCGACGGCTTCGAACGCCGGCCCGATGTCGGCCATTTTTTTCACGCGCTCGCGGATGCCGGCAAAATCTGCGTTGGCCTCAAGGCCGCAAGGCGCCTGCGTATAGATCGAACGCGGCTGGTCCCAGTCGATGCCGTTGGCGCGGATGATGTTGTCGAGCAGCCAGCGCTGTTCATCGAAGCGCTTCACATGCGGCTCGCCGCGCGCGGTCAGATCGGGCTTGGGTTGGTAATTCATCAAATCCTCCTCACGAACGCTGCGTCGATACGATCACGCATCGCGCGATTTTTTGAGATGCTGCATCACCTTTGAGCGCAGCGCGGTTTGCTGCTCGGGGCTCCACTTGCGGAAGCCTTCGCCCGACTTGAAGCCGAGTTTGCCCTTGGCCACCAGATTTTCGAGGTAGGGCGAGGGTCCCGGGCGGCCATCGATATCCGGCAGCACGGTCCTGTGGATCGCCAACGTCAGATCGGTACCGACAAGATCGGCATTCTCAAGCGGACCCAGCACCGCGAGCCGCCGGCCAAATGCCGCTTTGATGACGGTATCGACCGTTTCGGCATCGCAGATGCCGTGCTCGACCAGCGCAATCGCCTCGCGCCAGAGCGCGTGTTGCAGCCGATTGCCGATGAAGCCCGGCACGTCTTTCTTGACATGCGCCGGTTTTTTTCCTGCTTCGGCGTGCAACAGCATGGTCCAGTCGATGGCGCGCTTGGAAGTCCATTGCGTGCCTATCACTTCGACAAGTGGCACAAGGAAAGGCGGGTTCCACCAATGGGTGCCAAGCGCGCGGGAGCGATCGCGTAAGCCTTCCATGATCTTTGTGATCGGGATGACCGAGGTGTTGCTAGCCAAGACTGTGTCGGGCCGCACGAGCTTCTCGATCTCGCCGAACAATTTCTGCTTGAGCGGCAAATCTTCCGACACCGCCTCGACGACGAAATCGGCGTCGCGCATGGCTTTTTCGAGACCGGACACCGGCCGCACGCGCTCCACCGCGTGCTCGTCGTCGCCCAGATCGCGCAGATTCGCCGCGATCCGCGTCTTGGCCGTGTTCAGGTTCTCCGCGATAGAATCGGTGATCGCCACTTCATGGCCGGCGAGCGCAAACACTTGCGCAATGCCGTGCCCCATCAGGCCGGCGCCGACAACGGCAATCCGTGCCTTCGCCATGATCAGCCTGCCGTATAGCCGCCGTCGGCGTAGAGAGTGTGGCCGGTGTAGAAGTCGGAAGCCGGCGAGGCGAGGAACAGAAGCGGCCCCGCGAGGTCGGACGGCTCGCCCAGACGGCCCTTGGGCACGCGACTTAAAAATCCTTTGCGCACCGTATTGGCGCGCTCGGTGTCCTCATACATCCAGGCCGTGAGCGGCGAGCGGAATACCGTGGGCCCGAGCGCGTTGACGGTGATGCCGGTCTCGCCCCATTCGCAGCCGAGCGCCTTGGTGATGCCGTCCACCGCCGATTTCGAGGCGCAATAGGCGGTGTAGCCGGCCGGATGGCCGAGCAGCCCGCGCGCCGACGACATCAAAATCACTTTGCCGCCCTGCCCTTGCTTGAGCATCTGCTTGCCGGCCGCGCGCGCCATAAGCCAGGATTGCGTGACATTGGCGTCCATCACGTCGAGAAAATCTTCCGGCTTCTGCTCGACGATCTTGGAGACTTTGTTCTGGCCGGAGGCGACCACCAGGATGTCGAGGCGGCCGAAACGATCGACCGCCGCCTTCACAATCGCGTCGCAATTGGCCTCGGAGCTCGGGCGCTTGGCGACGATTTCAACCTTGCCGCCAAGCTGCTCGCATTCGGCGGCGACCTTCTTAAGCCCGTCGGCCTTGCTCGCGGTCATCACGACGTTGGCGCCGGCGCCCGCAAACACCTTGGCGGCAAGCGCGCCGAACGCACCGGTCGCGCCCGTCACAATTGCGGTCTTGCCTTTTACGTCGAACAACGAGGCGGGGTTCTTCAGAAAGTCATCGGGCATTTTTATTTCCTGTCATGAAGGCGACGTCGAATTTGGCGACTAGCACGAGTTCGCGTGCGACCTAGCGCGTGACGGTACAGCCATTCTTGCATGCGCGAAACGTGCTGGTGCATTGCGTATTCACGCTCGCAAATGTCGCCTGGCAGGCAGCCTTGCCTTGGCACGACCTGACGCAGGCGATTGTGCACTTCTGCGCTTCCTTGTCATTCTTGCAGTCGCTCGCACACTTGTTGCCGCAGCCGGATTGTTCGCTGTTCATGCAGCTTGCCATTTTCGCCTGGGCGGGCATCCGGCAATCGGCAAAATTGCGCTCGCAGACAACGCATTCGGCGGAAAGCGCCGGGCTTTGCCCGAAAGCTAGAAATCCAAAGGCGAGAAATAGCGTAGTCCAGAGAGTCAGAAGCAATCTGTGGCTTGTCATCTGCATTCCCTCCGATTCAAAACTGAAAAGTGGCTTATGGATGATGATTGCGCCGCTATTTTGGCGGCGCCGCAACCGCAACCAGAATCGTCGCGACTGCATTTCCGCGATTGATGATCTCGCGCCGCTCGTTCGGACCGATGTAGCAGGTGTCCGTCGGCCGCAGCACTGTTTCCTTGCCGTCGATGATGATGGTGATCTCGCCTGCAAGCACATGGTAGACCTTCTCCGGTGGCGAGGCATCGGGCCCGGCGCCTCCGCCCGGCAAGAAATGCGTAACGCCCACGATGAGCGCCTGCGAGCCGCCGGCTTCCGCGCCGAACAGGCGCAGCGTCGTGCAGGCGCGGTGATTGGGCGCCTCGTAGGGTTTGGCGTCGGAAAATTTCTTGACCAGCATCAGAATTTCTCCCCGCGTTCGATGCGATATTGTCCCTTCGGATCGACGATGGCGACGAGGCGGATGATACAGCCGTCGCCGCGATCCCAGTTCCACGGGAAGAACGCAAACGTACAGCGCCGTCCGGTGACCTTGTCGATGTCGCCGCCAACGTTTTCGATGCCCAAAATTCCGTTCTTGAACAGGATGCGGTGCACCGGTTCCCATTCCGGAAAATCGTCCTTCCAATCGCGCCCCTTCGACCACTTCTTATATTCCTCCGCGAGATGCGGATGCAGCGGACCGTTGCGCTGCGGACCGATGGCGGTCGCGAGCGGATGGTCATTGGCCTGTGTGTCGTGACCGACGACCTTGACCTTCTTCTCAACGAACCACTCGCCCGCCGACGACACGAAGCCGGGTGAGCGACAGAAATAGTCCTCGCTGTCCTCGTAGAATTTATGCCAGCCGGTGTTGACGATGACGACGTCACGCGGGCGCACGATCTTACCGGCGGCCTTCTCGAGATCGTCGTAAGTGATCTGTTCCCATTTCTTTTTCGGAATCGAGACCACGATGCCGGAGCCGAAAAAATGCGGCAGCGGTAC
>PNAI01000038.1:40455-69817 GCA_003169835.1 Hyphomicrobiales bacterium
GTCGTGATGCGCTGCGACAGCACGCCCGACTTCGCCATGTAGTGAATGCGCTCGATCTTGACGTCTTCGAAATAGGGCCAGTTTGGCGACTGATAACCGAACCGATGCGAGAGATTGTGGAATTCAAGCCCCATGCTGTTATTAGCGTTTTCTTCGAACATCACGCCACGGATTTTTTTAGCCACTGAAACGCCTCCTCACGCGTGCAAATTTGCCATTCCCTAGCATGATATACAGGGTGGCGAAAATACGGTACAGGACCACGATCCGCTTTACGCCGGTCTGTCGATAATTTCCTCGAGGACGTATGGTCAAGAAGATCGCCTTGGAAGAGCATTTCCTGGATCCCAGCACGGTGGACTACTGGCGGCCGACCATGGTCGATGTCGCCCCGCCCAAGACCGCCCAATTGTTCGGCTGCCTCACCGATTTCGGTGAGCGGCGGCTTGCGACCATGGACAAGGCCGGCATCGCGCGCGTCGTGCTGGCGATCGCCGGACCCGGCGTTCAGGTCGAGCGCGACACCGCGACGGCAGTGCGCAAGGCGCGCGCCTCGAACGATTTCCTCGCCCACGAAGTGCAAAAGCGCCCCGACCGCTATTCCGGTTTCGCCCATCTCGCCATGCAGGACGCCAAAGCCGCCGCCGATGAACTCGAGCGCTGTATGCGCGAGCTGAAGTTCTGCGGCGCCATGATCAACGGCCACACTCACGGGAAATATCTCGACGACCGTTCTTACGATCCGTTCTGGGAACGGGCCGCGGAGTTAGGCGCGCCGATCTATCTGCATCCAGCCGATCCGGTGGCGCCGTTGCCGGCGATTGCCGGTTACAACGTGCTGGCGCGTCCGATGTGGGGTTGGGGCGTGGAGACCGGATCGCATGCCCTGCGCATCATCTGTGGCGGGGTTTTTCACCGTTACCCGAAAGCCAAGCTGTTGCTCGGGCATCTCGGCGAGACGTTGCCGTTTCAGCTCTGGCGCTTCGACAGCCGCTCAAAGCCCTACGGCTGGAATTTGCCGAAGCCGCCGTCGCAATACCTCAAGGAGAATGTCTGGGTGACGACATCGGGCATGTACGACGCCCCGCCGGTGCACTGCTCGCTCGATGCTCTAGGGCGCGACCACGTCATGTTCTCGTCCGATTATCCTTTCGACTCGGAAGGGGCCGCCCAGTTCATGGACACGGTCAAGCTCGATGAAAGCCTGCGCGCGGATATCGCCTTCAACAATGCCGCGAAGTTTTTCGGGCTGAGCTGAGCTTACTTGCCGTCCACAAAATAGTGTGTCTCGAGCAGGATGCAGCCGGTCTTCGACGTGAACGGGCCGTGATGGACGCCGGGCGGGCGCACGCAATAGGTCGGTCCTTTGAACTGCTCGCCGCCTTTTCCTTGCGCGTCGCTGCCGCAGATCAGATCGCCCTCGACCAGGAACACCTCTTCCCAATATTCGTGCACGAACGGCACGGTCGAAAACGCGCCGGGCTCGATGCGCAGTAGCCGTGTGCGGTTGCCGATCTTGTTTTTCTCGTCGAGCGAGCCCGCGAGAATCTTCTCCGTGAACCCCCAAGGGTAGCCGGGCACTTTTTCAAACCCTGCTTTGGTGTCGAGGTTGTGAAATTCCAGATGCCCTTTGTTGTACGCCATCTCGCTCTCCTGTTCGTATTTTCTATTTCGGCGCTGCGACACCGACCGTTTGCGCCGCCGTCACCAGACGTTGCCACGTTCCCTTCGGAACGGGAATGCCCGAAACTTCGCGCTCCGCCATGATGGAATCGCCGCGCTCGCCGGGCAGCAGGATGCGGTCAACGCTGTCCGCGCGCGGCAGTTTCACGATGGCATCGCCGAGCCGATCGGCTTCACGCGTAAATTGCTCGAAATCGCCGAATGCGGCGAGATCAATAGCGATCGCCGTGCCGTTGAGAAACGGATCGTTGATGCCGGCGCCCGATTCCAGCGCCGGTGCGACGCGCGGATTGGACAGCGCCAGGCTGCAGAGGCATTCGATCATGAAGGACAACCCCGCGCCCTTGGGCCCGCCCATGGGGAGCAAAGTCGCGATGGCGCACGGATCGGTGGTGTCGCGGCCCAGCGCATCGATGCCCCAGCCAAGCGGGACCTGCGTGCTCTTGTCCTTGGCGCCGAGGATTTTGCCGTTCGCCACCGTCGCGGTCGACATGTCGATCAGATAGGGCCTGCGGTTCTTCGCTGGCACCGCGATGGCAAGCGGATTGGATGAAACGCCCGCCACGCGCGCGCCGGGATAGGCCATCATCGGGCCGGAAGCGCTGATGACGATGCCCGCCATGCCGGCCGCTGCGGCCTGCAGCGCGAAATAGCCGATCGCGCCCGAATGGGTGATGTTGCGCGCGCCGCACCAGCCGATGTGCACTTCGCGCGCAGCCGCGATGGCCTCGCTCATGGCGCGCGTCATGGCCACCGCGCCCGGCGCGCGATCGGCCTCGAGCACGACAATCGCGCCGTCCTTGCGCTCGATGCGCATTTGGGGGCGGCGTTGATGGATTTCTTGCGCAGGAGATCGAGATAGCGCGGAATGCGGATTACGCCGTGCGAATCGACGCCACGTAGATTGGCCCAGATCAGCATGTTCGCCCATTCGTCGGCATGCGCGCGGGAGCACCCAGCGGCGAAGAAGATCGCACTTGCGAAGGCCAGCAACTCGGCCTTGCCGATGAGAACGGAGTCCGATGTCATACTCTGCAACATCTACGCGGCGGTTCTCGACGCTTCACGCTGCCTTGCGCTTGTCGGGCGGGAAGCGGCGGTAGAAGGTGTCACCCTTGGCAGCGAGATCGAGCAACAGGGGTGACGGCTTGAAGCGCGCGCCGTGTTTCTTTTCCAGCGCCTTGCATAATTCGACGAACTTTTTCGAGCCCATCATGTCGATGTAGGACAGCGTGCCGCCGGTGAACGGCGCAAAACCGAAACCCAGGATCGAACCGACATCGGCCTCGCGCACGTCGGTGACCACACCCTCCTCGAAGGTGCGCGCGGCCTCCAGCGCCTGCACGACCAGAAAGCGGGATTTCAGTTCCTCGACGCTGATCTTTTCCGGGTCGAGCTTTTTCGGCTGCAAGTCGAGCAACCCGGGCCACAGGCGCTTGGGGCCGTTCTGCGGGTAGTCGTAAAAGCCCTTGCCGTTCTTGCGCCCGAAGCGGCCCTGCTTCTCGACCAGTTCCTGAAGCAACTTCTTCTGCTGCGGATGGACCGCCTTGGGGCCGAGATCAACCTCAGTGGCTTTGAGGATTTTCCAGCCAAGGTCGAGTGCGACTTCGTCGTTGAGCGAGAGCGGGCCAACCGGCATGCCCGCCATGCGCGCGACATTCTCGATCATGGCCGGCGGCACGCCCTCCATCAGCATGAGGTGGCCTTCCTGCAGATAATTGAGCACGCAGCGATTGGCATAGAAGCCGCGCGTATCGTTGACCACGATCGGTGTCTTGTGGATGGCGCGCACGAAATCGAGCGCGAGCGCGAGTGCCGCATCGCCGGTCTTCTTTCCCAAAATGACTTCGACCAGCAGCATGCGCTCGACCGGCGAAAAGAAATGAATGCCGATGAAGCGGCTCGCGTCCTTCGCGGTCTCGGCGAGCGATGTGATCGGCAGCGTCGATGTGTTGGAGGCGAACACAACATCCGGCACCACAGCCTGCGCCTTCAACGTTGCTTCAGCCTTCACTTTGCGATCCTCGAACACCGCTTCGATGACGAGATCGCAACCCGCAAGCGCGCCGTAGTCGGGGGTGGCTGTAATCCTCGCAAGCACCGCATCGCGCTGCGTGCCGGTGGTACGGCCCTTGTTGACCTGATCGGTCAAAGTCTTCTGCACATGCGCTTTGCCTTTGTCGGCGCTCTCTTGATCGCGATCAATCAGCACGACCTCGAGGCCCGCCCCCGCACTCACCGTCGCGATCCCCGCACCCATGAAGCCTGCGCCGATGATGCCGATCTTCTTGAGATTCGATGGCGGCACGCCAGCAGGCCGGCGAGCGCCCTTGTTGAGTTCGCCCATGGAAACGAAAAGCGAGCGGATCATGGCGGCGGCTTCCGGCGAGCGCAGGATCTTGGCGAAGTAACGCGATTCAACCGTGAGTGCGCGGTCGATCGGTAGTTGCAGGCCTTCGTAAACGACCTGCAACAGCGCACGCGCGGCCGGGTAATTGTCATAGGTCTCTCGCCGATAGAGCGCGTTGGCCGCGGGGAATGTCATCATCCCGGCCTTGGAATAGACCGGCCCGCCGGGGAGCCTGAAGCCCTCCACATCCCACGGCGCCTTGGCTTTGCCGCCGGCCTTGATCCAATCCTTGGCGGTCTTGATCAGATCGGCGGCCGGTACCACCGCATCGACAAGTTTCATCGCCTTGGCGCGGTTGAGGCGGAGCTGATCGCCCTTGAGAAGCATTTGGAGCGCATCGGCGGGCATCAACATGCGCGCCACGCGCTGGGTGCCGCCGGCACCGGGGAACAAGCCCACCTTGATTTCGGGCAGACCGACGGCAGTGCGCTCGTTATCGGCGGCCACGCGGTAATGGCAGGCAAGGCAAAGCTCGAAGCCGCCGCCGAGCGCGGTGCCGTTGATGGCGGCCACCCACGGCTTGCCGGAGGTTTCCAGCCGCCGATAAAGCTGGGACAGCTTGCGGCTTTCCTCGAACAGCTTGGCCGCTGCCGCCTCCTCACCCGAAGTCTTCACGAGTTCGCCAAACAGCCGCCCGAGCATCTCCAGCATGGTGAGGTCGGCGCCCGCGCAGAACGCGTCTTTCGCGGAGGTCATGACTGCGCCCTTGATGGCTGCGTCGGTCGCGACCTTTTCCACGATGGCGGCAAGTTCCGTGATCATGGTCGGGTCGATCACGTTCATCGAACGGCCAGGCATGTCCCAGGTCACGAGCGCGATGCCGTCGGAGTCGACGTCGAGTTTGAAGTTGGTCATGGTTGTCTCATGCCTCATCATGCCTTCGGATATTGCTCACCAGATTTGCGCACGTAGCGCGCGCCTTTTTGGTCGCGCTCCATCCGCATATCGATGTCGGGGTATTCGACTTTTTCGCTTACCGCGCGTGAGCCGATTTCGAGATAGACGGCGTCGCGATTGGAGCGATTGATCAGACAATGGCCGTTGCGTGCGTTGGCTTTCCAGCCGGCGGCGTCGCCGGGCTTGAGTACGGTTTCGCCCTGGTCTTCGCATAGCACGAGTTCGCCTTCGAGCACGTAAATCAATTCATCCTCGTTGGCGTGCCAATGGCGCTGCGACGACCACGCGCCGGCGTTAAGCGTCGTGAGATTAACGCCGAACTGATCGAGGCCGACGGCATTGCCAAGCCGTTTGCGCCAGCGCCCCATCACGTCCCGCCGGAACGGTTCCGGATAGCCGGTCGCGTTGTCAAGCTTGAGATTGGCGATGTCGATCTTCGGCATTCTCAGACTCGTTCGATGATCGTGGCGGTGCCCATGCCGGCGCCAATGCAAAGCGTCACGAGCCCGGTCGAGAGATCGCGCCGCTCCATCTCATCCAAAAGCGTACCGAGAATCATAGCGCCGGTGGCGCCGAGCGGATGGCCCATGGCGATGGCACCGCCGTTGACGTTCACTTTCGATGGGTCGAGCTTGAACGCCTGCATGTAGCGCAGCACGACGGACGCGAAGGCCTCGTTGATCTCGTACAGATCGATGTCCTTCTTGGTCATGCCGGCCTTCTTGAGCAACTTTTCGGTTACAGGAATTGGACCGGTCAGCATGATGGCGGGCTCAGAGCCGATGTTGGCGAAGGCGCGAATGCGCGCGCGCGGCTTGAGGCCCGCATCCTTGCCGGCCTTCTTGCTGCCGATGAGAACTGCAGCAGCGCCGTCAACGATGCCCGACGAATTTCCCGGCGTGTGGACGTGGTTGATTGATTCAATTTCGGGATAACGTTGTACGGCTACCGCATCGAAGCCGGCCATCTCGCCCATCTGCACGAATGCCGGCTGCAACGCGCCGAGCGTCTGCATTGTGGTGGCCGGGCGCATGTGTTCGTCTTTCGCAAGCAATGTGATGCCGTTGACGTCCTTGACCGGGATCACCGATTTCTTGAAGCGCCCCGCCTCCCAGGCCTTGGCCGCACGCGTCTGACTTTCGACCGCATAGGCGTCCACGTCGTCGCGGGAAAATCCATACTTGGTCGCAATCAAATCGGCGGAGATGCCCTGCGGCAAAAAATAGGATTTGACCGCGATCGAAGGATCGATCGGCCAGGCGCCGCCCGACGCGCCGATGCCGATGCGGCTCATGGATTCTACGCCGCCGCCGATGGTCATCTCATGCTGTCCGGACATGATCTCGGCCGCGGCGAAATTCACCGCATCGAGTCCCGAAGCGCAGAAGCGATTGATCTGTATGCCCGGAACGGTATCGCCGAGGCCGGCCATGATCGCCGCCGCGCGCGCAATGTCGCCGCCCGCCTCGCCGACCGGATCGACGCAGCCGAGCACCACATCGTCGAGCAGCGTCGGATCGAGATCGTTGCGATCCTTGATGGCGGCAAGCGATTGCGCCGCGAGGTTGAGTGCCGTGACCTCGTGCAGCGCGCCGTCCGCCTTGCCGCGGCCGCGCGGCGTGCGAACGTGATCGTAGATGAAGGCGTCGGACATTTTCTTCTCCTCCTTACCCTCTCCCCTTGTGGGAGAGGGTGGCGAGTTGCGAGCATAGCGAGCAGCGAGCCGGGTGATGGGTCAGCGCATATAACGGTTACCGACCCCTCACCCGCCCTCGCTTCGCTCGGGCACCCTCTCCCACAAGGGGAGAGGGAAGCAAAGCACGCGGCACGTTACAAACTCCTTGCGATCAGCAAATTCATAATCTCGTTGGTTCCCGCATAGATACGCAGCACACGGGCATCGCGGTAGATACGCGAGATCGGATACTCGTCCATATAGCCATAGCCGCCGAACAATTGCAGGCAGCGGTCGACGATTTTACCCACCAAATCGGTGCTCCAGGCCTTCGCCATGGAGGCGGTCGTGGCGTCGAGGCTGCCCGCGATATGCCGCTCGATGCAATGGTCGATAAACACCTTTGCGACCGTCGCTTCGGTTTTGCATTCGGCGAGTTCGAACTGGGTATTCTGGAACTCGATGATCTTCTTGCCGAAAGCCTGGCGCTGCTTGACGTAGTCGATGGTCAGCGCGAGCGCGCGCTCCATCATGGCGACCGCGTGAACCGCGACAATGAGCCGCTCCTGCGGCAATTCGGTCATCAACTGGGCGAAGCCCTGGCCCTCCTCAGTGCCGAGAAGGTTTTCGGTCGGCAATGAGACGTCCTCGAAGAACAGTTCGGACGTGTCGGCGGAATCCATACCGAGTTTCTTCAGTTTCCGGCCGCGGCGGAAGCCGGGTGCGTCGTCGGTCTCCACCACCATGAGCGAGATGCCCTTGGCGCGCCCCTTGGGATCGGTTTTTGCAACGACAATCACGAGATTGGCGTGCTGGCCATTTGTGATGAAGGTCTTCGAGCCATTGAGCACATAACGATTGCCCTTCTTCACGGCGGTCGCACGCACGCCCTGCAGATCTGAGCCGGTACCGGGTTCGCTCATGGCAATGGCGCCGACCAGCTCACCGGTCGCGAGCTTGGGCAGCCAACGCTTCTTCTGTTCCGCGGTGCCATAGTGAAGGATGTAAGGCGCGACGATGCCTGAATGCAGCGGCGCGCCGAACGTGTCGAAGCCTGAGAGGCTGAACTCGCGATTGATCACCGCCTCGTGTGCGAAACTGCCGCCTGAGCCGCCAAATTCCTCCGGCATCGATGCGCAGAGCAGGCCCGCCTGCCCCGCACGGGTCCAAACCTCGCGCGGGTACATGTGATCCTCGTGCCAGCGGTCGAGATGCGGCACGAACTCCGCGGCGAGAAAACGGCGTGCCTGCTCTTCGAGCAACACGACATCCTCAGTCATCCAGGCCGGGCGCGGGAGGTTGAGGGCGTTCATCGTGAAATCTTGATGCTTCTCAATGCCGCTTTGGTGCCGCTCAATGCTTTGAGGGCGAATCTCTGTGGCGCCAACATAAGGCGCGCGGCCCCGTAGCGCGAGGGCGATGCCCGATCCTACGGGCCAATCCTGATTAAATCATTGCACGGACAAATGGTTGATCTTGCCGCACTTCAGGTGAATGGTGCCTGGGACATTGCGCAATAGAGCAATCAGGAGGACTTCATGTATCGGCATATTCTAATCCCGACGGACGGCTCAGAACTCGCGCAGAGGTCCATTCCGCAGGGATTGGCGCTGGCGAAAGCGGTCGGCGCCCAGGTGACCGCACTCGTGGTCGAGCATTCCTTCAATGTCTATGGCGTCGGCGAGTCGAAAATGTACTCGATGCCAAATGAATTTGCCGTGTACACAAAGCGTATCAAGGAGCACGCCAGCAAAGTGTTGGACGGCGTGGCGCAAGCGGCCAATGCCGCGGGCGTGAAATGCACCAAAGTGCAGATATTGCACGACCACCCCTACGAGGCGATCATCAAGACCGCCGAGGAGAAAGGCTGCGTTCTCATTGTCATGGCATCCCACGGCAGGAGTGGGATTTCCGGGCTGGTGCTGGGCAGCGTAACGACCAAAGTACTCACACACACCAAAATTCCGGTGCTGGTCTGCCACTGACGCGATTGGATATCGCAGCTTTGGGCGGCCGCTAGAATTTGGCGCTGGATATTTGGCACGCCATGTATCGAACGGATATCACCGGGTCGATGGGACCAAAATTGATGTCGGTGTAGTGGCGTCCCGTGCGCGCATGCATCAAATATTCTCCCGCCAGCCGCGTGGCGAGATCTTCATCTTTCAACGTGCGTTCGATTTTACGCCGGGTGTTTGCGCTATCGACGGTGTACTCGCAACCGATCGTAATTTCCCGGATATCACGATCGCCATAGTTCGACATGACAAAGGACGCGATCATCTTGCCGTTGGAATCTTGTTTCCAATTGAAAAGGCCGAGTTTGATCTTGTTGACGAGGTCATGAGAGACGTCGGCAGTCCGAATGTCTTGGGGCCGCGCCAGATCGCTTCCGAAAATCACAGCGGCCATCGCAATCGGAAATACAAGCAAAAATATTTTGCGCAGACTCAATTTATCCAGCTGCACGGGTCCCCACCCATCCAACACGAAAAAACAACAAAAGAATGAGAGCATTATAGCGGCAGGAGGCGGTTGCAGCGCCGCGCGTGGCGTTAAGGTTAAGGCGAGGCGCGTCGCGAAATGTCGCGTTATGAAACGTCGCGTTGTGCAGCGGCAAACGCGGCTTCGGAATGATCGGAAATTATTGAAATGCGCGGTAAACGCTGCCGCGCCTAGAAAGACTCGTCGGGCAATTCCATCACCGCGCCCGCGCCGGCCTGAATGCGCGCGAGCTGTGCACCGGTTTCGGGCAGCATGCGCTCCATGAAGAAGCGCCCGGTGATGAGCTTTGCGTTCATGCGCTCGGTTGCGCCATTGGCGCCGGCTTTGAGCTTCTCGCGCGCGACCGCCGCCATGCGGCACCACATGTAGCCGAGCGCGACCAGCCCGAAGAGGTGCATGTAGTCGTAGGAACCCGCGGCGGCGTTGTCGGGCTTTGCCATCGCGTTCTGCACGAACCACATGGTGGCTTGCTGCAGATGACCGAGCGCCTTGCCGAGCGGCTCGACATAGACCTTCATCGTGGCGTCGGCGCCTTGCTCCTTGATGAAGCCCTGCACCTCGGCGAAGAACGTCTGCAGTGCGCGGCCACCGTCCTTGGGCAGTTTGCGGCCGACGAGATCGAGCGCCTGAATGCCGTTGGCACCCTCGTAGAGCATGGTAATGCGCGCATCGCGCACGAACTGCTCCATGCCGTTCTCGGCGATGTAACCGTGGCCGCCGAACATCTGCTGCGCCATCACGGTGTTGGCAAAGCCGGTGTCGGTGAGCACGCCTTTGATCACCGGCGTGAGCAGGCCCATGTGATCGTCGGCGGCGGCGCGCGTCTTGTCGTCGCCGGCGCGATGGGCGAGATCGGAATTGAGCGCGGTCCACACCACGAGCGCGCGCGCGGCTTCGTTGAAGGCGCGGATGGTCATCAGCGTGCGGCGCACGTCAGGATGCACGATGATCGGATCGGCCGGCTTGTCCTTGTACTTGGCGCCGGTGATCGCGCGGCCCTGCAGGCGCTCTTTCGTATAAGTAACGGCGTTCTGATAGGCGACTTCGGATTGCGCCAGGCCCTGCACGCCGACGCCGAGCCGCGCCTCGTTCATCATGGTGAACATGGCATGCAGGCCACGATTGGCTTCGCCCAGAAGCCAGCCGGTCGCGCCGTCGTAATTCATCACGCAGGTCGAATTGCCGTGGATGCCCATCTTCTCTTCGAGCGAGCCGCAGACAACGTCGTTGCGCGCGCCGAGCGAACCATCCGGCTTGACCATCATCTTGGGCACGACAAAAAGCGAAATGCCCTTGGTGCCTTCGGGCGCCCCTTCGATGCGCGCGATCACAAGATGGATGATGTTTTCGGACAGGTCATGTTCGCCGGCGGAAATGAAAATCTTGGTGCCGGTGATCTTGTAGCTGCCGTCGGCTTGCGGCGCGGCCTTGGCGCGCAGAAGGCCGAGGTCGGTGCCGCAATGCGGCTCCGTGAGATTCATCGTGCCGGTCCAGGTGCCGGCGATCATCTTGGGCAGATAGGTTTTCTTCTGTTCGGGTGAGCCATGCGCGATCAGCGCCGCGATGGCGCCTTGTGTAAGGCCGGGATACATGGCGAAGGCCATGTTGGCCGAGCACAGGAACTCGTTGACCAATTGGGTGAGAGTGATCGGCAGCCCCTGGCCGCCGAACTCGACCGGCGCCGAGATGCCGATCCAGCCGCCTTCGACGATTTGCTTGTAGGCCTCTTTGAATCCCTTGGGCGTGATCACGCTGCCGTCGTCGCGCCGCTTGCAGCCTTCCTTGTCGCCGATGCGATTGAGCGGCGTGAGCACCTGCTCGCAATATTTCGCGGCTTCCCCGAGAATGGCCTCGACGATGTCAGGCGAGGCGTCGGAAAAGCCCGGAAGATTCGAATAGCGCTCGACGTGGAACACGTCGTTCATCAAAAACAGGACGTCGTCGACGGGTGCCTTGTAGCTCGGCATGGTGACTGCCCCCTCCCCTATATTCTTGGTTGGTGGAGCTTCGCACACTCGGATTTAGGCCGCGTTAAAGGGCAAAATAAGGGACTTTTCGGTCATCCCTGACGAAAAAACTCCGATTGCCGAGCAAAAAACTCTCGCGCAGCACGCGAGAGATCACCCATTTTATTCTACTATAAGTTGTATTCAAGTGTGTTCAAAACGACACGAAACCTGCAACCTCGCCAGCAGGTTAACCGGCTGTTTACCGCAATCAGAAAAGGTGGCTCGGCGAATATGGTGGATCGCGCCGGTCCCCGCCTGATGTTGGTGAACTCGTCCCAAGGGGCCCGCCGGCTGCCCCTGCCCTCGTTGCAACCCTTGGCCAAGGCGTGCGGTACAGGCGCAGATCATACAGAGACTTCGAAGACGACGATCTTGATTTGATCGGCGAGAATCTCGTGGCCGTCACCGACCGGCTCGACGATCTCGTGCGGCAGGTCGCGCGGCTTGCGAGCCGGCGTGAGGAACGCGACATCGCGGCCGACACCGAGAAAGCGCCCGCGCGGCCGGAGCGCCGCCGCTACGAGGTTACCTCGGAAGAACGCGCATCTGCGCGCGCAAGCAAAAGCCCTTCGCGAGACGATTCGTTGGGCGCGGTGCCGGACTGGCTGCCCGAATCCGATTCCGCGGCCGGCGAAAATTCAATATCGCCGCGTGCGCCCGATGCGCCGGGGCCGGCGCCGGACTTGAGCGGGCTTGAATCGCAGCTTCGCAATATTACCGAACAGCTCACCGATTTACGTCAACCTTGCCGCATCGACGACGCAGTGGTTGCGCTGCGCAGCGATCTTGCCGAGGTCAGCCGCGCCTTCAACGAGGCCATGCCGCGGCAGGCCATCGAAGTGCTGGAGAAGGAAGTCCGCGGACTTGCCGAAAGCGTCGACCGCAGCCGCGACTCGGGCGCGGAAGTCGCGAAATTTGCCCAGCTCGAACACGGGCTGGTCGAAGTGCGCGACACATTGCGCAACCTCAAACCGGCGGAATATCTCGTCGAGATCACGCAGGCGGTGAGACATCTCGCGCACAAGATCGATCAGGTCGGGGCGGCCAGCCAGAACCCGGCGGCATTGCAGAAGATTGACCAAGCGGTCGCGGGCCTGCGCGTAATCGTGTCGCATGTCGCTTCGAACGACACGGTCGGAAAGCTCGCCGACGAAATACGCGGCCTCTCGGCGCGCTTCGAACACGCGATTGCCGAGAGCAGCGCAAAGGCGCAGTCCAGCTTCGACCGGCAGATCACGACGCTGATCGAGGGCAGCAACAGCGTTTCGCCGGAGCTCAAATCGCTGATCAAGTCAATTGGCGAGCAGGTCAATCAAACTCAGTCATATCAGGCTCATCAGGTTCATCAGGCTGAGCTCTCGCAAAGCGACAAACTCGCGCTCAGCAGCATCGAGGACCGGATCGCAAAGCTGGCGGGAAAACTCGACGATTCCGATGCCTGGCTTGCCCGTCTGGGCACGATCGAGGCCGGCATCGGCGATCTGCTGATCTATCTTGAAGAGCAGCGCAAGAACAGCCCGCCGGAGACGCCCAAAGACCATATGAACGGCGGGTCCGCGGCATTTTCGGCGCCCACGGCACCGACGATCGCGGCAGAGGCCGCAAAGTCAGAGGCCATAACATCGGAGCCCGCGGAGCAAGAAGAGCCGTTTATGCCGCCGCCACCGGCGACGACGCAATTCATTCCGCCGACGACGACGCATTTCATCCCTCCGGCGTCGACTCCGACGCACGCGTTGCCGATGGAATCCATCACATCCACGTCGCCGTCACCCAATCTCGCACCGAACGCGACATTCACCCCCACATTGACTTCTTCCTCCGAAGAAGCGGTGAACGGCGCGGCAACGGAAGCGAAAGCGGAACCGCTATTCACGCGGCGGTCGATCAATCCCGATCTGCCACCCGACACGCCGATCGAGCCCAGCCCCGAACTCTTGCAACCGCGTGTCTCGGCCGCGGATCGCATCACGGCTTCGGAAGCCGCGCTCGGCACCGCCAAGCCCGCGGCACGCGAAGTGGCCACCCAGTTCGAAACGCTGATCGCCGCGCGCCGTGCTGCGTTCGCGGCTGGCACGGAAGCGGCGAACGCGACTGCGGCGCCGTTCAAGCCGGTACTGGTGGAAGGCGCCGAACAGCCGCCGAAGAAAAAGGGTTGGGTAAGCTATCTGCGTTGGCTCTTGTTCGCGGCCAGTATTGCCGTCATCGTGCTGGTTGCTCTGCGCGGGGGCGTGGACATTTGGCCTACGCCAGGGGGGCCACCGCCGCCCGCGCAAACCAATATGCCTGTTCCGTCGCTGCCGCCCGTTGCACCGCTTTCGCCGGGCGCACCCGAGCAGCCCAATCCACCAAGTGCCGCGCCGGACCCTGTCAAGAATCAACCGTCCATGCCGATGCCTGCCCCCGACGCCGGACCGATGCCGCTGCCGCTGGATTCCAATCCGCCCACAAATAATTTATCACCCAATCCCGCGCCCGATTCACCGCCCAATGGTTCGAGTCCCGATCCGCTCGGCGACTCCTCGGGGGGCACCAAAGTCATGCCCGAGGTTACCGGCGCGCTCACCCGTCCGAATGCTGATCCCAGTCGCGCCATCGTTGAACTGCCGGCCACGATTGGCGGCCCGATGCTGCGCTCGGCTGCGGTGGGCGGCAATCCCGCCGCAGAATATGAGATCGCGGTACGCTATCTCGATGGCCGCGGGGTCACGGCAAATGTCGAAGAAGCAGCGCGCTGGCTCGAGCTAGCGGCACGGGCCGGGTTTGCGCCGGCGCTGTTCAGGCTCGGCGGGCTCTACGACAAGGGCGGCGGATTGAAGAAAGACCGCGCGCTGGCTCGGCAGCTTTATACCGCGGCGGCCGACAAGGGCCACGCGAAGGCGATGCACAATCTCGCCGTGCTCTATGCGGAAGGGTTCGACGGCAAGCCGAACTACCGTCTGGCGGCGCATTGGTTCCGCAAAGCGGCGGACTTTGGAATTGCGGACAGTCAGTACAACCTCGCGATCCTCTACATCCGCGGCATCGGAATCGAGCAGAACCTCGCCGAATCCTACAAATGGTTTGCGCTCGCGGCCGAACAGGGCGACCAGGAAGCCGCCAAAAAACGCGACGAGGTGGCGGAACGACTCGAGGAGCCGGCGCTCAACGCGGCGCAGGTGGCAGTGCAAACCTTCAATGTCATGCCGCAGCCCGAAGTGGCGGTGGGATTACGCGTGCCGTCCGGTGGATGGGATCGCGGGACCGCAGATGCCCAGCCCCAGCCGCCGGCGAAGCCCCGGGTGAAACCGCCCGGCGTGGGCCCAGTTCCCAATTCCCTTCTGTCCCCCGCACCCCTTTAAACCTCGCTCCCTCCGGGCCTAAGCCGCCCGCGTACCGCGGCGCACCTTGATTGCGCATGATTGCTCTTGATTGCCATGGGCCTTCTCGCCCGCTTGATCCGGCCGGCCGGTGCGGGCCGCCGTCAGGCTCACCCGAACGTGACGCGACTTAAGGGTCGACTCCCGCGCTGACAACTTGGTAGAGACAAACGCGCCACAAGTGCACGCGGATCGTACAGCTACGTGCGAATTTCCGAGACTTGCGTCCGGGGTTTGGCGTAATGGAATATATTCTCGCAGCCAGTGGAACAGCGCGTGCAAATTTATCTTCCGATCGCCGATCTGCCGGTGAACATCTTCCTCGTTTTGGCCATGGGGCTGGCAGTCGGCTTCATCTCGGGGATGTTCGGGATTGGCGGCGGGTTCTTGATGACTCCGCTGCTGATTTTCATCGGAATATCACCCGCGGTCGCGGTCGCGAGCGTGGCAAGCCATATCGCCGCCTCCTCGTGTTCCGGCGCGATCTCCTACTGGCGCAAGAACACAATCGATCTGTCGTTGGCGCTGATGCTGCTGGCCGGAGGATTCTTGGGAACGGCCGTCGGTGTATGGCTGTTCACGCTATTGCGCGCGCTCAACCAGCTCGATCTTGCCATCGGCTTGTCATATGTCGTCCTGCTGACCGTCGTTGGCGGGCTAATGATCTGGGAGAGCGTGCGCGTGATCGTGCGCGAGCGGCAGGGCCGGCCGGTCGTGTTGCGTCGGGGGGGTAGTCATACTTGGCTGCACGGGTTGCCGCTCAAGATGCGCTTCAAGCGCTCGAAAATCTACGTCTCCGCCATTCCGATCTGGCTGATCGGCTTCGTCATCGGCTTTATCGGCGCGGTCATGGGGATCGGCGGCGGATTCATCCTGGTGCCGATGCTGATCTATTTTCTGCGCGTGCCGAGCGCAACCGTGATCGGCACTTCGATGGCGTTGACGCTGATCACCATGGCGGCGGCGACATTGATGCACTCCATCACCAATCACCTGGTGGATGCGGTGCTGGCGCTGATCCTCATGGTTGGCGGAGTCATCGGTGCGCAATTCGGCGCGCGCGCCGGCCAAAGCATGAGGGGTGAACGGCTGCGGCTTTCGCTAGGAATTCTCGTTTTCGCGGTTGGCTTGCGGTTTGCCTACGAGCTGATGGTGCAACCGGACGATCTGTTCTCGATAAGGGGAACGGGAGGCGGCGGGTGATGGTCACGTATCGCCATATGCTTGCGCTGGCCGCGGTGCATGCTGCGGTGCTTGCCGGCTTGATCGCCGGGATGGTGCCTGCGAACGCAGAGCGAATTATCGCCTCGATCTCGCGGCACCGCGTTCAAGTCACATCGAGCTTCACAGGAACGCAGATCGTGCTGTTCGGTTCGATTGAGCGCGATCCCGCGCCCGCGCCGCAACGGAGCAACTACGACATCGTGGTCACGGTCTCCGGGCCGCGGCAGACGATCGTGACCCGGCGCAAGGGGCGCGTGGTCGGCATCTGGGCCAACGTCGATTCCCGCACCTTCGTCAACGTGCCGACCTATCTCTCTGTGCTCACCAATAGGCCGGTCAATTCCATCGCCAATGCGGAGACCACGCGCCGGCTGCAGGTCGGTCTGGAAAATATCGTGTTGCCGCAGCAGATCGGACCCGACATCGCCGATGTGGTGCGTGACGATCCGTTCCGCAAAAATTTCGTGCGGCTGCAGGTCGATCACAAGCTCTACAGCGAGGAGACCAACGGCGTGACCTTCATCACGCCGACGCTGTTCCGTGCCGATATCGCGCTGCCTGCACTGGCGCCGTTCGGCAACTACGATGTGGAAGTGAAGCTGTTTTCCGACGGCAATATGATCACGCGCATGACTTCGGCGTTCGAACTCGTCAAATTCGGCTTTGAGCAGTACGTGGCCGACGCGGCACGCAATCACGGGGCGCTCTACGGGCTCACCACCGTGCTGATGGCGCTCGGCACCGGCTGGTTCGCCAGCGTCGTGTTCCGGCGCGATTGAAGGCTTGCCGCGAAAGGCTTGCCGCGAAAGCTAATTCGCAAGTTATTTCATTGCCTAAGGTTCACCCAAAGGCCCGCCCAAAAGCGCGCCGGGCAACCGAAAATTAAGTAGTTTAACTTACATTTATAATCAACATTAATATTCAGCCGGTAACTTCCGATTAATAATCGTCGTGTGTTGGACATGTTTCTAAGCTCGAGAAATACATACGAATTCATAATCCAGCGCCGTCAAATCTGTCCGAATACCAACCTATACCCGCGCCGCGGTCGCCGGGTGAACAGCAAACAATTTGGTCTTGAGCGTGCGCAGACAGCCGGCACAGCGACATCCGATCCTGACGCGATCACACCCGCAATCAACTTCCCGCTGCTGAGAAAAACTTAAGGGCGCAAAAGATGCTTTGGCTTGCCAACATTCGTATCAGTGGCCGGTTGATCGCCGGGTTTACCGCCGTGAGCATCATCCTGGCCGCTTCGGTTGGCTACACCGCGTTCGTGCTCCGCAGCGTCGGCCAGAATGTCGATCGTATGGCCAACTTGCGTATGCCGGTCTCGATCGAAAGCGCACAGCTCGCCAGCAACCTCTACGCCACGCTCGCCGCGTTGCGTGCGTATCTGATGAGCGCCAGTCCGCAGGGCAACGCGGAGCGCGCCGCAATCTGGAAGGAAATCGACGCAATCGCCGCCAAGATCGACAAGACGGCGGGTCAATTCACCGACCCGGTCAACAAGAGCAAGTGGACGGAAGCCAAGAAGTTGCTCGCGGAATTCCGCGCCGCGCAGGACAAGGCCGAGGCCATCGCCTTTACCGCCGACGCTTATCCGGCGACCAAGCTGCTGCAGGCCGAAGGCATCCCGCTGGTCGATGCCATGTTCTCCGAACTCGGCAAGATGATCGCCGAAGAAGAGAACCTGGAGATCTCACCCGAGCGAAAACGGCTGCTGATCACGATGGGCGAGGTGCGCAGCAATCTCGCGGCGGCGATCGCGCAGATCCGTTTGTATCTGATGTCGGGCACCGAGGGCGACTGGGACAAATTCACCAAGCCCTGGGAAAACTTCGAAAGAAGCTTCGGCGCCCTGATGGCGCAGCAACAATTGCTCAACGCCGTGCAAAAACGCTCGTTCGAGAAAATCGTCAAAGCGCGCGAAGATTTTGCGCTCTATCCCGATCGGATCAATTCGATCCGCGAATCCGCACAATGGAACATGCCGGTCTATATTCTCACGACCGAAGTCACGACGCGCGCGCAAAAGATTCTTGATCTCATCGACGGCGCCAAGGGCGCCGACGGCGTTCGTGCCGGCGGCATAAAAAGCAATGAGCAGAAATTGCTCATTCAGGAATCTCAGGAGATCATGAACGACATATCGTTCTTGACGATGATCGAGTGGATCTTGCTCGCCATCGGCCTGAGCGCCGCCATGGCTATTTCATTCCTCACCGCGCGCTCGATCATACGCCCGATCCAGGCGCTGACCGCCGGGATGCTGGAGCTCGCAAAAGGCAATTTCGCGGTGGTGCTGCCCGGACTTGGCCGCAAGGACGAAATCGGCAGCATTGCGGGAGCGGTCGAGACGTTCAAGCTCATGGCGGCTGAAAAAGCGCAGCGGGAAGCGGAAGAGAAGGCCGATCTCGACCGGCGCGCGACGGCCGAGCGCGATGCGGCGACGGATAAAATGTCGCAAGAGTTTGAGACGGCGATCGGCGGAATCGTCAAGGCGGCGGTGGCGGGCGACTTCTCGCAGCGGGTCGTGCTGGACGGCAAGACCGGGCTCGTCCGCAATATCGGACTTGCGATGAATTCGCTGTGCGAAAATACCGAGAAGGTGATGAAGGATCTCATCACGATGTTCGATGCGCTGGCCCGCGGTGATTTTCGAAATCGCATTACCGCCGACTACCATGGAACTTTCGGCAAGCTTAAAAACGATGCCAATGTGATGGCAGACCGGATCGGCGCGACCGTTGCCGAGCTCAAGGCCGCAGCACAGGAAATCACCAACGCCGCCAACGAGATTTCGATCAGCACGACCGATCTTTCCCAGCGCACCGAGGAGCAGGCCGCAAGCTTGGAGCAGACCTCCGCATCGATGGAGGAAATCGCCGCCACGGTGAAGAAGAACGCCGAAAACGCGCAACAGGCCAACAAGACCGCGAGCAGCACGTGCGACATCGCCAGCCGCGGCGGCCAGGTGGTCACCAAGACGGTCGACGCCATGACGCGGATCGAGGAGTCCTCGCGCAAGATCGCGGATATCATTGGTATTATTGACGAAATTGCGCGGCAAACCAATCTGCTGGCGCTCAATGCCGCGGTCGAGGCTGCGCGCGCGGGCGATGCCGGCCGCGGCTTCTCGGTGGTGGCATCGGAGGTGCGCAATCTGGCGCAGCGCTCCTCGCAAGCCGCAAAAGACATCAAGAACCTGATCACCACCAGCAATGAGCAGGTGCGGGGCGGCGTCGAGCTGGTCAATCGCGCGGGTACATCGCTGCAAGAAATCGTGGAATCAATCAAGAAAGTGGCCGAAGTCGTCTCCGAGATCGCGGTCGCCAGCGCCGAGCAGTCGACCGGAATCGAGCAGGTCAACAGGGCGCTCACGCAGATGGACGAGGTCACGCAGCAGAACTCAGCTTTGGTGGAGCAGAACGCCGCAACCGCGAAGATGCTCGAACATCAGTCGCGGGCGATGAACGAGCGGGTGTCGTTCTTCCGCATCGACGATGCGGCGATACCATCTTATGCGTTTACACCGGCGCAGAGGCCCGCGGCGCCTACGCAAAGGCTCGCGGCCCGTACGCCGGCGCCAAGACCGTTCTCCGCCGCCATTGGCCGCGCAAGCCGCGGTCCGGTTGCCCACATGCAGAGCAGGCTTGCCACCGCGATCGATGAAGATGCGGATTGGAAAGAATTTTAGGGTTCGCTTGCTGCAAGACCATGTGAAGGCGTGTCCGACATGCACACCAACGACGCCTCTGCCGCGACATCGGCGGCGAGCTTGAGCGGACGAGGCGGCCGCGTTGATGCGGTTGCGGAAAGTATCCCGGAGGCCGGCAGCAGAGAATTCGTCAGCTTCGCCATCGGCGACGACCAATATGGCATCGACATCATGGCGGTCCGCGAAATCAAGGAATGGTCGAACGTTACGCGCTTGCCGAAGCAGCCGGATTACGTGCGCGGCGTGCTCAATCTGCGCGGCGTGATGGTTCCGATCATCGATCTGCGCCGCCGCTTCGGCCAGGGGCTCACGGAAACGACGCCATTGCACATTGTCGTCATCGTGCAGATCGACGAGCGGCTGGTCGGTCTGCTGGTCGATCGCGTGCTGGATATTGTGGCGTTCGAGGCCGGCAAAATTCAAGCCGTGCCGAAGGTGGTGCAATCCTCGCGCACCGGATTTCTGGCCGGGCTCATCACGTTCGATGGCAATTTGATTGCGCTCATCGACCTGCCGAGCCTGCTGGCCATGCCGGCGAACTGAGACTTCAGCAATACTTCAGAGCTTGTCCGGCGGAGCGGGCGCGAGCCGCAATTTGATCCGGTCGCCTTCGAGCACCAATGTCGGTCCGTCCATGCTCCAGCGCGTCACGATCTTGAGCGCGGTGAGAAAGCCGGTTTCGGTCGCCATTTTATCGGCGCAGAACATTTTCGTTGAACCGAGATTGCCCACATCAAACCGCTCGCCCTCTAGCGACACGCGGCCACTCCAAATATTGCAGCCGGCAAAACCTGCGCCCGTCAGAGCCTTGGTTTTGGGATCGTGCTTGACGGTCAGCGTCGGCGGCCTGTCCGGCGAATTGGCGACATAATCCTGCCCGTTGAGATCCTGCCCGTTGAGCGAAACCGCGACGAACTGCAGATTGAGCGGAAAATGAAACGGCGTGTTTGCTGCAGCGGCCGTCGATAGCACGGCGACTGTCAGCAACTGCGGAAGATATGTGGCCGATCGCATGGGATTTCCTCCTCGGATTTCCACGTCAACCGCGCCGCTGAATTCTTTGTATTTCCGGATTTTTTCATTGCGCGAGGCTGACCTGTGCATAATTCGCCAGCCAATTGCGGCAATGATTCGATGCCAATGAGGCCATTTTCGCAATTCTCTGCCCTGTTGGAGGGACGAAAATTGGCCATATGTGGAGTCCAAATGGGATTTGATGGAATTGAAGTTTGGCTCTAACTATTGGCGTGAGCAGGAACTTTTCCGAAGGGAGATGGCTGCTTTTCGGATTCTACTCATGGTTTGCGCGTGATCAATTCTGAACACCGATGGCCACATTTCGTGATCATGTTCGAGGAACTCGCTGGGGAGGATGAAAAATGGCCGGTCCTTATGTCTCGCGCTTCTTTGGCGGGCCGCCGTTGGCGGTGATCGGCAAGCTCGCGCTGCTTTCGATTTTGATCGGGGTTGTGCTCTCCACATTCGGATTCGATCCGTGGAACGTCGTCGAGAGCGTGCGACGGCTGGTGCGCGGAATCTGGGATATGGGCTTCGACACATTGCGCTGGCTGTGGCGATATTTCCTGCTCGGCGCCGTGCTCGTGGTTCCGATCTGGCTGATCCTGCGGCTGATCAGAGCGCCGGCGGGGAAATAAAATCCGCGCGCACGAATAGCAGCGCGTTAGTCCGGCCAGTTCTCCGCCGTCACCGCCGCTGCGTCCATGCCGACGAGTTCGGAAAGCCGTTCGACAGTTTCGCGTTCAAGCGCGTGCAACAGCGTCGCCTTGATTTCGGCCAGAAGCCCCAGTCCGCGATAGATCAGCCCCGAATAGAGCTGCACGAGATCGGCGCCGGCCTTGATCTTGGCAAGCGCCGCCGCGCCGGAATCGATGCCGCCGACGCCAATGAGTGGAAACGCGCCTTCGACCCGCACATAAGTCTCGGCCAGCATGCGGGTCGAAAGTGCAAATAGCGGCTTGCCGGAGAGCCCGCCTGCCTGCTTGCCCGCCGAGCGATCGCGCAAAACGGACGGCCGCGAGATCGTGGTGTTGGCCACGATGATGCCATCGACATGGCGCGCGCGCGCGATGCCCACGACGTCATCGAGATCGATGAGCGAAAGATCGGGCGCGATTTTGAGCAGCACCGGAGTGGGGCCGGCGCGCGCGGCCACGCGATTGCGCGTCGCGACGATGCGCGCAAGCAGATCGTCGAGGACGGACGCCTGCTGGAGATTGCGCAGGCCGGGCGTGTTAGGCGAAGAAATGTTGATGGCGATGTAGCTCGCGACCGGCGCCAATTGTTCGATCAGCTGGACATAGTCGGCGGTGCGGTCGCTCGAATCCTTGTTGGCGCCGATATTGACGCCGACGATGCCGCCGGCATCCACACGTGCCGCGAGACGCGCGAGGACTGCGGATGCGCCTGCGCTGTTGAAACCGAGCCGATTGATCACGCCCTCATCGGCGTCAAGACGGAACACACGCGGCCGCGGATTTCCGCTTTGCGGGCGCGGCGTCACGGTACCGACCTCGACAAAGCCGAAGCCAAGCCGAAGCAGCGCGTCGGGCACTTCGGCATTCTTGTCGAAGCCGGCGGCAATCCCGATCGGATTCTTGAAATTGAGGCCAAACATGCGCGCCGCCAGCCGCGGATCGTCTGCGGGCGGGTGCGTAAACGCGAATTTGAGCGCTTTAAGGGTCAGCGTATGGGCGTTTTCCGGCTCAAGCGCCCGCAGCAATGGCCGGGCCAAGCGGTCGAAAAAGCCGATCACCAAAAGGCCTCCGGGAGTAGCGGGACCCTATCGGCGGCTTCTGCGTTGTTCAAGTTGAACACGTACGAACCCCTGGACAGACCTTTGACAAGGCACTAATTCCTATAATTGGACAATAGTCACAATGTACCATTCCACGAGCCAAAACACGCCAGATACCGCCATGCTTACACACGCCCAGATCTGGAACGCCCTCGACCGACTCGCGGCGCGCGCCAAACTCTCGTCCTCAGGCTTGGCCAAACGCGCCGGGCTCGACCCCACCACCTTCAACCGCTCCAAGCGCATCACTCCGGACGGCCGCGCGCGCTGGCCTTCGACCGAGTCCGTGGCCAAGGCGCTGGCGGCGACCGGCACAGGTGTGGAGACCTTCGTATCGCTCATCAGCGACAGCACCAGGGCCGCGCAGGCGGTGCCGCTGATCGGTTTTGCAGAAGCGGGCGCCGGCGGTTATTTCGACGGCGGCGGCTTTCCCGTGGGCAAGGGCTGGGACGAAATCGCGTTTCCCGCAGTCAACGACGAGCACGCTTATGCGCTGGAAATCTCCGGCGACTCCATGCTGCCGGCTTATCGCGATGGCGATGTCATCATCGTCTCGCCGGCAGCTCCCGTGCGGCGCGGCGATCGCGTCGTGGTGCGGACAAAAGAGGGCGAAGTGCTGGCGAAGGAGCTCAAGCGCCAGACCAACAAAATGATCGAGCTCAAATCGCTCAACGCCAGCCATCCCGAGCGCACGTTCGCGCTTGAGGACGTGCTGTGGATCGCGCGCATCGTGTGGGCGAGCCAGTAGCGCGCAAACGCCACCGTCACCCCTGCCAAATCAGCCAGCCGGCGCGGGCGAGATAGACGATTGCGATGGCGAAGATGATCACGCGGGTCCATTGCCGGAAGCCGTGATCGGTCATGCGTTCGAGCACCATGGGTGCGAGCGAGGCGCCGCATATCGCGAGCACCATCGCGGGCGCCCAGATCGTGACTTTCAATTCGCCATAGGCGGCAAACGAGCCGAAGTAAATCGCGCGCAGCATGTGACTGAAGGTCTGCGTAACCGCCTTGGTGGCGTTGGTGGTTTTGCGATCGAGCGTGCTCTTCTGAAAAAAGATGTCGAGGAAGAGCCCGCCGACACCGGCCAGAAACTGGATGACAGTGGTGAGCACGCCGGTGACAAACGGCACACCACGCCATTCGATGTTCGGCCGCATCGATGCGGGCAAGGCTTCAACCAAAAACGGCATCAGCCCGAGCGCGAGATAGACCATCATCTTGTTGGGAACAAAGGCCACGTAGCGCATGACCGCGAAGGCCACGATCGCGCCGGCGGTGTAGCGATAGAAGATCGGCCAGATCACATATTGCCGCCACGTCAACGCGCGCCAGCCGTTGGCCGCGAGTTGGATGAGCGAAAACAGCACCATGCCGGTGGTGACGTCGAAATAGACCAGCAGCACGCCGAGCAGCACCATGCCGCCGGCCATGCCGAACACGCCGGAAATGAACGAGGAGACAATGATAGTGGCGCCGATGAGGGCGAACGAAAAGGCGGTCATTTCCAAATGCGCCGGCGCGGTTGAAAAGGGCCACGTTCCGCCCTCATCATGAGGAGCGCCTGCAAGGCGCGTCTCGAAGGATGAGGGCGGCCACATGCTTCGAGACGCCCGCCTCCGGCGGGCTCCTCAGCATGAGGCCGATGGAGGCGTCGCATTGATGCTAAGCCGAACGCGCCAGCGCGCCGTCGATCATCTCGACCGTGTTGGTCAATCCGTAGAGGGCCACGAACGAGCCGAAGCGCGGACCTTTCTCCTGGCCGAGCAGCACCTGATAGAGCATGTTGAACCATTCGAGCGACACGCCGGGTTTGCCGTCCTTGGCCTTCTTCTTTTCATCGAGGAACGGCTCGCGGCGGCCGATTTCATAGACCACGTCCTGGATTTGCTCAGGAGAAGCGTCGGGCGGCAATTGCGAGAGCGCATCGCGCAGATCGGCCAGGGCCGCACGCTCGGTATGGTTGGGATTGCGAAACTTCTTCGTCGGCAGCACGAAGTCGCGGAAGTAGTGAATGGCGTAGCCCACGAGCGCGTTGAGCTTGGGGTGCGTTTGCGGCGTCACGCCGGGCCGGTAGCGGCCGATGAAGCCCCACAGTGTTTCAGCGTTCTCGGCATTGGATGATGACACCAATGTGAGCAGCATGGAAAACGGAACTGGCATGTCAGGCTTGGGCGGCGTGCCGGAATGGATGTGCCAGACCGGATTTGCGAGCCGCTGGCGTGTGTCCTGCCGCTCGTAGCCATCGAGAAACTGCTGATAGTCGTCAACGTTGCGCGGGATCACATCGAAGTAGAGGCGCTTGGCCGCCTTCGGCTCGCGATACATGAAGAGCGAGAGGCTCTCGGGGCTGGCGTAGCGCAGCCAGTCCTCGATGGACAATCCGTTGCCCTTGGACTTGGAAATCTTTTGGCCTTTGTCGTCGAGGAAAAGTTCGTAATTGAACCCTTCAGGCGGATTTGCGCCGAGCGCGCGGCAGATTTCACTGGAGAGCTTGACCGAGTCGATCAGATCCTTGCCCGCCATCTCGTAATCGATGCCGAGCGCGACCCAGCGCATCGCCCAATCGGGCTTCCATTGCAGCTTGCAGCGGCCGCCGGTCACCGGCGTGGTCACCGGCTGCTTGGTGTCGGGGTCTTCGTAAGTCATCGTGCCAGCCTTGGCGTCATGCGCCACCACCGGCACCTGCAGCACGATGCCGGTGCGTGGATCGATCGGGAGGAACGGCGAGTAGGTCGCCGCGCGTTCCTCGCGCAAGCTCGGCAACATAATGTCCATCACCTTAGCAAAACGCTCCAGCACGAGCAGCAGCGTCGCGTCGAACCGGCCGGAGGCGTAGCACTGCGTGGACGAGAGAAATTCGTACTCGAATTTGAAAGTATCGAGAAACGCGCGCAATCGCGCATTGTTGTGCTCGCCGAACGACGGATGCGTGCCGAACGGATCGGGCACCTTGGTCAACGGCTTGCCGAGATGCTGCGCCAGCATGTCCTTGTTGGGGACGTTGTCGGGCACCTTGCGCAAGCCGTCCATGTCATCGGAGAACGCGATCAGCCGCGTCTTCACCTTGTCGTCGGTGAGCACGCGAAAGGCGTGACGCACCATGGTGGTGCGCGCGACCTCGCCGAAGGTGCCGAGATGCGGCAGGCCGGAGGGGCCGTAGCCGGTCTCGAAGATCACTTCGTCTTTGGGTTTTTTCTTCAGCCGCGCGACGATCTTGCGCGCTTCCTCGAACGGCCAAGCGTTCGATTGCTCGGCGAGATCGCGCAACGATGCGGCGGTTTCAGCTATCGACATTTTTCTCTCTTGGACCCGACACTAGAAATGCCAGGCACATTCGTCAAATTTCGCCGGTGACGGTGCAACGCTAATACGGACTAATCGGGAAATACCGCAGCCACAGGTCGGAGAATTTGCCCTTCTCCCACAACCGGAACAGCGTCCAGTTGAATGCCAGCCGCAGCGTGTCGTTGCCGCGCCGCACCGCGATCCCGACGCCCTCGCCGAAATACCGGCTTTCGGTGAACGGACCGCCGGCGAAGGCGCAGCAACCACCCGACTCGCTGCCGTTGAGCCAGAAGGCGAGCGATATTCCGTCGCCAAACAGAAGATCGACCTCGCCGGCGCGCAAGGCATTACGCGCGGCCTCAGGCGTTGCGTAAGACAGCAGCTCAGCTTCCGTGAACAAGGCTTTCAAGTACGCCTCGTGCGAAGTGCCGGCGACGACGGCGACTTTTTTGCCTTCGAGCTGCTCCGGACGCACGTCGTCGATTTTCGAAGAGCGCTGCGCGACGAAGCGCGCGGGCGTGCGGTAATAGGGATCGCTGAAATCGACACGCGCGCGCGCCTGCGGCGTCATCGCGATCGACGCCATCACCGCGTCGCCACGGTTCTCCGCCAACGCATCGAGCAGCGTGTCGAAGCGGCGCATCTGCACGGTGCAGGTGATCTTCAGCTCTTCGCAGATCAGGCGCGCGAGATCGATGTTGAAGCCCGCGTGGCTCCCGTCGGGCCCTGCGAAGTTGAACGGCGGGTAGTCGACCTCGGTCAGAAAGCGGATTTGCGTCAGGCGTGAGAGGTCAGGCAGTTCCGGCCGCCGCCGTGGATCCCAGAAGCCGGGAATAGGAACCGCGCCCTGGGCTGAAAGTGGAGGCTGACCCGGAACCTGAGGCGAAGGCGCCGTGATTGTTTCGACTGCAATCGCCAGAACAGGCGTGCCCAACAGCGCCGCAAGGCAACAAAATATCCGCGCGGGACTTTGCAGCACAGATTTGGTCCGTATAATCAAAATTCCCACCCTTGGTCTGGGGTCCACCCCAGGCCGCTTATAAACGAATTACCGAGACATATCAGCGTCTTTTGTCGCATTGGGGACTGTGGCTTGGCGTATGGGTTAGCCGAAGGGGCAAACGCCCGTGCGGGAGGTGCCGATTGGGCTTCGATGCCCGCGGCGGTGGAAAGCTTTTCTTCCACACCTTGTTACCGCAACACGTCTTTGCCTTCACCCCGCGCACTGCCGGCCTGCCCCGAACTCGATTGTATTCGTCACTTGCTGCCACCCGGAATTATTGCCGCGGCCGAATTGCGCGCGACCGAGGTGGGCGTCGGCGCCGATCGTACGCTGATCGCGGCCGACATTATCAGCGAAGAGGCTTATCTCGCTGCGCTGACCAGTGCGTCAGGACTTGCCTTCGAGCCACTGGAGGATCTGCCGCGCGAAGCCTGTCCGCTTTCCGACGAGCAACTGCTCGAAGCGCCGGCCACCGGCATTCTGCCGCTCAGACTTGCCGGCGATCTGTGCTTCGTTGTTGCGTCGCGCGCGCTCGCAACACGCCGGCTGTTGGAGATGTTGCGGTCCGGCTCCGATCTGGCGGCGCGCATCCGTATCACCACCGCCGAACGCTTGCAGAAATTCGTTTCCCGGCACGGCGCGCGGGCGATGGCGCAACGCACGACCGAGGCCTTGCTCGATTGTGACTGGGCGCTGCTGTTGATGCCACTCTATTGGCTTCTGCTGTCGATTTCTGCGTGGCGCGCGCTCGATCAGCTGGTGCGCGATCCCTATCGATGGGAGAAGACCGAGCATGGGCTTGCCCGCAACTCGCGGCTGATGACGGACAGCGATGCGCGAAAGGTGCGCGTCAGAAGTATCGCCGCAGGTCGGCGGCTGCGGCCTCAGGCGGGCGCTTGAGATTGAAGGGCGCGACAAATTTTCCCTCCTTGTTCATCAGATACATCACCGCGCTGTGATCCATGGTGTAATCGCCGCCGTCGAGCGGCACTTTTCGGGCATAGACGCGATACGTCTTCTCGACCGCCGCGATGGCGGCAGGATCGCCGGTGAGCCCGCGAATCTGCGGCTCGAAGCTCGAGAGATAATCCTTGAGCACGGCCGGCGTGTCGCGCTCGGGGTCGACCGTGATGAACAGCGCGTTGACGCGGCCGGCGTCGGGTCCGAGCTTGCGCAGCACTTCGGACATTTCGAACAGCGTCGTCGGGCAGATATCGGGACAATGGACAAAGCCAAAGAACACCAGGAGAGGTTTTCCCTTGAAGTCCTGCTCGCTCACGGGCTTGGCATCCTGGTCGAGCAACTGAAACGGCCCGCCAATCGCCGCCGACGGCATGATGACGGAAACCGGATTGCGTCCGCCGACGATCAGAACGATCGAGGAGAACAGCACAAGCCCGGCGAGGAAGGAACCCAGGATCAGCAAGAGTCTGACGGTGCGTGCGTTCATCGTTTCAATGGCTCAGCCGAAGCACGTCGCAATGCCGGCGCGGATCGTTTCCAGAAACACGGCGGTGCCATAATGCGCCCACAGCAGCAGCGTCGCCGAGATCATCAATACCGCGATGGCGCTCAGAAGCAGCGGGAGCGCGCGGCGGAGAACGGGGGCGGCTTCGGGCATCGTCATCAGTGCAACCTTAACACTCCAGATAGTGCCGAAAGCCGCGTCCGGCAACTGGCTGCCAAGCGTTAGCCGCTACCCGATCTTCACGGCGCCGCCGCCATCGACGGGGAGAGCGACGCCGGTGATGAAGTTCGCTTCGTCGGACGCCAGAAACAGCGCCGCGTTGGCGACGTCCCAGGCGGTGCCCATCTTCTTGCGCAAGGGCACCTTGGCATCGCGCATGGCGGCGACTTCGGCGCGGGTTTTCCCGCTGATGCGCACGCGGTTTTCAACCGCCATGGGCGTGTCCATCAGGCCGGGCAGGATCACGTTGGCGCGAATGCCATACTCGGCGTTCTGGATGGCGATCTGCTGGGTGAAGGCGATCATGCCGGCCTTGGTCGCCTTGTAGGTGACATACGGATATTGCTCCCAGGCCGCGAGCGAGGAGATCATGACGATCGCGCCCGCGCGCCGCGCGCGCATGATGGGAAGCAGATGCTTCACGGTCATGACCGCGCCGCGCAAGTTGATGGTGCAGATGCGGTCGAAGGCTTCCTCGGTGATTTCGGTCGGCGGCGCATCGCCGCCGGCGATGCTCACGCCGACGTTGTAATGCAGAATATCGATGCGGCCCCAGCGGCGCTTTGCTTCGGCCATGGTGGCGGCAAGCGTTTTTTCCTTCGTGACGTCGGCTTCGTGCGCGACGCATTCGCCGCCTTCCTTCTTGACGAAAGCCGCGGTTTCCTCGGCGGAGGCCAGCCGATTGTCGACGGCCATCACCGTCGCGCCTTCCTGCGCGAAGCGCAAACAGGTGGCGCGGCCGTTGCCCATTCCTTCGCCGGGGCTTTGGCCGGCGCCGATCACAATGGCGATTTTGTCACGGAGGCGCATGGTGGAAATACTTTAACGGGGCAGCACAGCAATGTCCTCACCTTGGATGCGGCCCCTACCGTTCTATGTGCGTAATGTGCTTCGCTATTGAGCCCTACACCATTCGCGGCGATGATCAAAGCGAGCATATGTATATGGGGGCCAGATGAACCGAATAGTGCGTGTCATAGCTCTTGTAATTGACCTGACAGGTTTTCTGCACCAGCGAGATAGAGAGACTATTGCATTGGGGCGACCTGATCTAGCGGTGGTGTGAACGGGTTGAATGCCTGAGGT
>PNAI01000027.1 GCA_003169835.1 Hyphomicrobiales bacterium
TCGTTGGCGATGTAGTCGAAGCACACCGCGAAGAAATCGGAGAACATGATCTCCGCGATCGGCTTCAAGCCTGTCATCGCAGCGCCCATGGCGGCACCGAGAATGGCCTGTTCGGAGATCGGCGTGTCACGCACGCGCAGCGGGCCAAATTGTTCATAGAGCCCCACCGTTGCCTTGAACACGCCGCCGGCCTTGGCCACATCTTCGCCGAGGAACACGACGTCCTCGTCGCGCGTCATTTCCTGTGCGATGCCGCGGATGACGGCGTCGCGATAAGTCAGTTCCGCCATGCGAAGCCTCCATCGGCATAGACGTCGGTGAAGAGAATATCCATCGGCGGATTGGGCGCGGCCTTGCAGGCTTCCGTCGCCTCATCGACCACGCGCTTCACGTCGGCATCGATTTTCGCGATCACGTCGTCGCTGATGCCGAAAGCTTTAAGCCGCTCGCGGTAAATCTTGATCGGATCGCGCTGTTTCCATTTCTCCAATTCGCCCTCTGGGCGATATTTCGCAGGATCGGCGCGCGAGTGGCCACTGTGACGATAGGTCAGGCACTCGATCAGTGAAGGACCGCCGCCCGAGCGCGCCTTGTCGTAGGCCTTGAGCGCCGCGCGATAGACGACGTCGGCGTCGTTGCCGTCGATCACGATCTTTTCTAGACCGTAGGCCGAGGCACGGTCGCCCGCTGGACTGGGCACCGCCGTGACGTCGGCGATCGGGGTATATTCCATGTAGAGATTGTTCTCGCACACGAACACGACCGGCAGCTTCCACACCGCGGCAAAGTTCAGCGCCTCATGGAACGCGCCAATGTTGGTGGTGCCATCGCCGAAGAAGCACACGGATACGTCGTCCTGCTTCTTGTACTGCGCACGCCAGGCCGCTCCGCACGCGATAGGAAGATGTGCGCCGATGATGGCGTAGGAGCCCATGACGCCGTGCTCGGTCGACATCAGATGCATCGAGCCGCCCTTGCCACGCATGAGACCGTTGTCGCGCTGCATTAGTTCACCCAGCACCTTCTCGACCGGCACGCCGCGCGCCAAGGTGTGGGCGTGACCGCGGTAGGTGCAAAAGCTCAGATCGCCCTTCTTCATGGCGACCGCAAAACCCGCCGCCACCGCCTCTTGGCCGAGCGACAGATGGCTCGTGCCCTTCACCAGGTTTTGGAGGAACAGGTCATAGGCGCGCTGCTCGGCCTCACGGATATTGACCTGGCTGCGATAGAGCTCGAGCCTGATCGCCTCCCCGATGTCGTCGTTCTGGCCGTTGGGGCCTTTGGCAGTCTTCGTCAACATGGCGGTTCCTCGGAATGGTCTTGCGGAGGCCGGTATCAGGCGGGCCGGCGCTATTTTGTCAACCGGGCTCGATGGGGGCAACGGTGCCGCGCACTTTCTGCTCGCGGTAGAGCAGATATAGGCCGGAACCGACCACAATTGCAGCGCCTGCCAGGGTCCAGTGGCTGGGCACGTTATTGAAGACCAGATAGCCGAACGTGACCGCCCAAAGAAGCTGCGTGTACATGAACGGGGAGAGGACCGAGGCGGGTGCCCGATCGTGGGCCAGGATCAGCAGGAAATGGCCGGCCGACCCGAACGCCCCCACAGCAAACAACAGCATCAGGTCGAATCCGCTGGGCGGGGCGGTCCATACGAACGGCAGGATGGGAAGCATGATCACGACGCCGACGACGTTGGCGTAGAACAAGGTGGTCTCGCTGGAATCGTGGCGCATCACCATGCGGGTGGCGATGGCGTATCCGGCATAGAAGATCGCGGCGGCGACCGAGAGCAGCGCGGCCCACTGCATACCGCCGAGCCCTGGGCGAATCACCACCAGCACGCCGAAGAAACCGACGGCGATGGCGCTCCAGCGCCGCCATCCAATCCATTCGCCGAGCAACGGCCCCGCCATGATCGCCACGAGGAATGGCGTCGAGAACATGATCGCCAAAGCTTCGTCGAGCTGGAGGTAGCGGAAGGCGAGGAAGTTGAAGATCGTTGTGAGCAGCATCATCAGTCCACGGACGATCTGCAATGCCGGCCGCATGGTTTTCAGCAACCCCGGCCGCGTGAAGGGATTGGAAACGATCAGTGCCAACAGGAACGCGGTGAGGTAACGGATCGCCACGACCTGCAGCGGTTCCATGTGGCCGCCGAGATATTTCGCCATGGCGTCAAGACAGGCGAACAGCGCGACCGCGCCGCTCATGAGCGCGATGCCGACTAGCCGTAGCCGGCGTTGCTCGTGTGTGGGATCGGGCAATCCATGTCCTTTAGGTCAGCGAGGCGGTGGCGTGTCGGTGTTCTAGCGAAGCCGCGCGAGCGAAGCGAGGCGACTGATCTATGTCGCGACAGACCGTTCTTGATCCGGCGGTCTCTTTGATGTACACATTCGCATGTGGGGCTCACGACGGTCGCCCCATTTCCCAAGGCTCGCGAGCCCAAGCACCGTCTCCTTCGAAATGAAGGAGACCTATTGCTTGCTGCACGTTTGTCCATATCCCTGACGTTTTTCGGCACATGACAGGAGCGGCAACACCGCGCCTGGCGATCATGTGCCTTGAGCGTGAGGGGATCGGACGAACGCAATTTTGACAATGCAGACTTGGGGACACCGCGGCCTCCCCGTCAGATGGAATGTACCATCCAAGCGCTGCTCGCCTCGAACGCGAGGAGCGAGCTATGGATGGATTTGTTCTTGGACTTTTTCTTGCGGCGGCTTTTTTCGGCGGCCTGGTGTCCGGCCTGTCGGGCTTTGCAATGGGCTTGGTGGTCTCCGGCGTCTGGCTCCACTTCATCGCACCTGACCAGAACGCAATGCTCATCGTTCTATGCGGACTGGTTACGCAAGGCGCTGGAATCTGGCGTGTGCGTCACGCCGTGAATTGGTGCACGGTCGCGCCCTACATCATTGGCGGTGCGATCGGTGTTCCAGTTGGTACCATTTTGCTCAAGCTCGTTGACCCTGCCAACATCCGTCTGGGTATCGGCGTGTTGCTCATCGCCTTCGGCCTCTACAGCCTATTCCGTCCCGCGTTAAAACCTGTCCGCAACAGCACGCCTGCAGGGATCGGCGTAGGCATCGTAAACGGTCTGATCGGCGGTTTTACCGGGCTCGGGGGCATCGCCGTCACGGTCTGGTGCCAGTTGGTTGGGGGCCCGAAAGACGCGCAACGCGCGATCTTTCAGCCGGTGCTGTTGGCAACATTCGCAATGAGTGCAATTTCTTTGAGCGTCGCCGGTGCATTCACGTTCGAAACGCTCAAGCTCTACCTGCTCGCTCTGCCTGTACTGATCGTTGGCGTCTGGTGCGGGATCAAGCTCTACGGAAAACTTAATGACGCAGCGTTCCGCAAATTGATCCTGATCTTGCTGCTTGCGGCCGGCATCTCGCTGGTGATGCCGGTCTGGGTGTTCCGATGACTGAGCATTCTTGCTTTGAGAATGGAGATGCCGTAATCTTTCCGCGTGGGGCCTGCGGCGGTCGCCCCATTTCTCAAGGCTCGCGAGCCCAAGCACCGTCTCCTTCGTTTACGGAGGGGGCTTATGCATTCTGCGAGCTTTTCCATCACTCCCCACGATCTTTGGACCCTGATCGGCACGGTTGACGCGCCGCAAATCATCGATACACGCAAACACGCAGTCTACGACACAGCGCCCGGGCTGCTGCCGACTGCGACTTGGCGCGACATTGCCGCCATCGCCCAATGGATGCCCACGCTCGACCGTGCGCGCCCCGTCGTGTTTGCCTGTCGTCATGGTCATCAGATGAGCCAGACCGCGACAGCCTATCTGCGCGCAGAAGGATTCGACGCGCGCGTGCTGACCGGCGGCTATGCCGCCTGGGTGGAATCCAAGCTGCCGCTGGTGGCCAAGTCGGCGCTCGATCGGTTTGCGTTGAAACGCCCGAGCGTCTGGGTCACGCGCCGGCGGCCGAAGATCGACCGCGTCGCCTGCCCCTGGCTGATTCGCCGGTTCATCGATGCGCAGGCGCGTATCCTTTACGTCGATCCCGATCAGGTCGCAGAGGTCGCCAAGGAAAGCGGCGCTATCCCATTCGACATCGAAGGTGTGGAAATCTCCCACGACGGCCCGCGCTGCAGTTTCGACACGATGCTCAAGCTGTTCGGCTTGGAAAGCGAGCCTTCGCTCGCGCGTCTCGCCCTGATCATACGCGGCGCCGACACTGCGCAGCCCGGTCTAGCGCCGGAAGCCGCCGGCCTGCACGCCATCTCGCTTGGGCTCTCGGCCTTGGCGGGCGACGACGATCACGGCATGTTGCGCCACGGCTTCATGGTCTACGATGCGCTGTTCGCGTGGCTGCGCTTTGCGGCCGCCGAACGGCATAACTGGCCAGCCAAAGCGGCGTGAAAACGGCGGCTTGAGAGATAATATGGCGACGATCGAAGCGGCACGCACCTCGGGCGGCGCGCATACACCAACATTCGGCGAGTTCTTCAAGGTCTGGCTCAAGATCGGCTGCATCAATTTCGGCGGGCCGGCCGGTCAGATCGCCATGATGCATCGCATCGTGGTGGACGAGAAAAAATGGATCGACGAGCCGCGCTTCCTGCATGCACTCAACTTCTGCATGCTGCTGCCGGGGCCGGAAGCTCAGAAGCTCGCAACCTACATCGGATGGCTGCTGCACGGCGTGCGCGGTGGGCTTGTGTCCGGAATTCTGTTCGTGCTGCCGGGCGCGTTTGTGATGCTGGGTTTGAGTTTACTCTATGCGCTCGGACGCGGATTGTCCGTGGTGGATGGTGCGCTGTTCGGCATCAAGGCTGCGGTGCTGGTCATCGTGCTCGAAGCGCTCGTGCGCATCGGCAAACGCGCGCTCAAGACATCGGTGCTGTATGGGCTCTCGGGCTTGGCGTTCATCGGCATCTTTTTCTTCGCGCTGCCGTTTCCGCTGATTGTCGCCGCTGCCGCGCTCATCGGTTATCTCGTCGCGAGGACCGCGCCGGAGCGTCTGGGGCTTTCCAGCACGGCCGAAGCCGCGGCCAAGCCCGCGCAAAATCGCTGGCGGCAATTTGCGCTAGCGACCGCGATTGGCCTTGTTCTTTGGTGGGCGCCGGTCGGACTCGCCGCGCTCACGCTAGGACCCGACCATGTGCTGGTGAGCATCGGCGCGTTTTTCTCCAAGCTCGCGGTGGTCAGTTTCGGCGGCGCCTATGCGGTGCTGGCCTACATGGCGCAGCAGGCGGTCGAAACGCATCACTGGATGAGCGCACCCGAAATGGTGGACGGCCTGGGCCTCGCCGAGACCACACCGGGGCCGCTGATCTTGGTGACGCAGTTCGTGGGGTTCCTCGCGGCGTTTCGCGATGCGTCGCCATTCTCGCCGGTCGTTGCGGGCATTCTCGGCGCCACGATGACTACCTGGGTGACGTTCACGCCGTCGATGCTGTGGATCTTTGCCGGCGCGCCGTTCATCGAGCCGCTGCGCGCCAACCGGCGGCTCTCGGGTGCGCTTGCCGCCATCACAGCGGCCGTCGTCGGTGTCATTCTGAATTTGTCGGTTTGGTTCGCGCTGCACGTGCTGTTCGGCCGCGTCACGGAAATGCACTCAGGTCCGCTGCGCTGGTATGCCTTCGATCCGATGGCGCTCGATTTGAAAGCGACTGCGCTGGCGGCCATCGCGGCCGTGCTCGCGTTCGGCTTCCATCGCGGATTGATCGAAGTGGTGGCTGTGATGGCCGCGCTCGGGATCGCGACGCAACTTATTTTTGGTGCGTGATCAACTTTCGCGCGTGACCTCACTCTCGTGCCAACGGCGTAGCATGAAATGTGACAACGCCGAGAGCAGAGCGAAGATCACGATGCCGGTGATCGACAGCAACAGCAATGCCGCGAACATGCGCGGGATGTTGAGGCGATAGCCGGATTCGGCAATGCGAAAGGCAAGACCTGAGCCCGCGCCGGCGGAGCCCGCGGCAATCTCGGCCACCACCGCGCCGATCAGCGACAAGCCGCCGGCAATGCGCAAGCCTGCCAGCATGTTCGGAAGTGCTGCGGGAATTTTCAGATACCACAGCAGTTGCATGCGCGATGCTCCGTAGAGGCGAAACAGGTCGGCGAGATTGCGGTCGACCGAATTGAGCCCCAGCGTGGTGTTGGCGAGCACCGGAAAGAACGCAACGATCCAGGCGCAGGCGAGCACCGCGGCCTGCTGCGGCAAATAGATCAGCAGCAATGGCGCAATGGCGACCACCGGCGTCACCTGCAGGATCACCGCGTAGGGATAGAGCGACAGCTCGATCAGCCGCGAGAGATTGAACAGCATGGCGAGCGCGACCCCGCCCACGAACGCTAGAACGAGCCCGTCGAAAGTCGTCTCCAGCGTGACGAGGAGCGAGCTCGACAACACCGGCCAATCGGAAATGAGCGTCGCAAGCACAAGGCCGGGGCCGGGCAGGATGTAGGGCGGAAGGTCACCGGCCCGTACCACCACATCCCACGCAAAGACGCCGGTCGCCAGCACCAGGAGCGGAAGAACCACGCGCAGCACCTGCGCGCGCAGATCGTGCGTCGGGCGCGGCTGCTCGCTCATGCCGCCGCTCCGGCGCGTGCATCCATGGCGCGCGCGAGTGCATTCGAAGCCAGGCGGCAGAAGCCGGCATATTCCGCCGAGGTGCGAAAATGGGCATCGCGATTGGGCGCGTCGACCGCCAAAGTGCTGGCGACGCGGCCACGCCGCGCGGTCATGATGACGACGCGCTGCGAGAGATAGACCGACTCGAACACCGAATGAGTGACGAACACCACGGTTTTACCAAGCGCGCGCCACAGCGCGATCAGATCGTCGTTGAGCTTAAAGCGCGTGATCTCGTCGAGCGCCGCGAACGGCTCGTCCATGAGCAGCAGGCTCGGGTCGGTCACCAGCGCGCGCGCGATCGATACCCGCATCTTCATGCCGCCAGAGAGTTCGCGCGGATAAGCCTGCGCAAAGTCCGCCAAGTCGACTTGGCTGAGCGATTCCTTCACGCGCGCCGCCGCCGCCGCGCGCGGCCGGCCGCTGAGCCGCAGCGGCAGGAAGACATTGTCGAATACCGTGCCCCAGGGCATCAGCGTAGGCTCCTGGAACACGAAGCCGATCGCCTGCTCGCGGTGCGTCTTGCCGCCCGCCCAGGTGACGGTGCCGCGCGTGGGCTCGCTCAGTCCCGCGATGATGCGCAGCGCCGTGGACTTGCCGCAGCCCGACGGCCCGAGCAGAGATATGAACTCGCCGCGGCGGATATCGAGATCGAAACCTTCGAGCGCGACGGTGCCGGTCGCAAAGCTTTTGCCGACGCCGTGAAGCGAAACGACCGGTGAACCTGGAGCGGATGAATCCTGCATCGTCATTGCTGCGTGCGTTGTGCCTGTCACTTCGGCCGCAGTTCTTTTCCCACGCCTTTGTTCACGAACTGGGTCGTGTAGGCTTTGCTGTAGTCGAGCCCTGCCTTGACCACACCGGCGCGCACCATTTGATCGTAGAAACTCTTGATGTGCTCGTCGGTGATCGCCCCAATGCCCGAGGCGCGCGTAATACCGTAATCCACTATAAAATGTTCAATCATCGCGGCACGTGAATATGCGAGCAGATCGTCTGTTATCTCCGAATTGTCGCGTTTGATCAGCGCGTTTGCAGCTTGGTTGTCGCGGTAGAGATAATTGTACCAGCCGATGATGGACGCATTGACAAAGCGCTGCACCAAATTTGGATTTTTTTCTACCAGGTCGCGGCGTGTCTCGATCAAGGTCGAGTAACTTGCAAACCCCTGATCAGCGAGCAGAAAGATTTTCGGCTTGATCTTGCCTTGGCGTTCGACCGCAAATGGTTCCGACGACACATAGCCTTGCATCGCAGAGCGCTTATCGGCAAGGAACGGCTGCGCGTTGAACGTGTAGGGCTTGATCTGCTCCTCGCGAAAACCAAATTCGCGTTTCATCCACTGGAAGTAGGTCGCCACGCCTTCCTTGGATACGAACAGCGTCAACTTCTTCAAATCCAAGAACGTGTTGATCCCCTGGTTCGGATGCGCCAGGAAAATTTGCGGATCTTTCTGGAAGATCGCAGCTACGGAAACCGTCGGGATGTTCTGCGCGACCGCGTCGAAAGCCTGGAGCGTGTTGGCGCTCATGTAGAAGTCGATCTTGCCGACCGTCAGCAGCAGGCGGTGGTTCACGTTCGGCCCGCCCTGCAGGATCGTGACGTCGAGGCCATTCCTGCGATAGGTGCCGTCGGCGAGCGCCTGGTAGAAGCCGCCGTGCTCGGCTTGCGCCACCCAGTTGGTGGCGAATGTGATCTTATCGAGCTTCTGGGCGTGCGCGGCGCCGCCCGCGAGGGACCCCGCGAATAGCAAGAGAGCGAGCAGACGGGAAGCAGTCAACATGATGGCCGCAAGCCTCGCGCGGCGTGCAACGCGCGTCAATGCATATCGCTCGTGGGTAGGCGCGCCGCCCTTATTGCTCAAAACGCTCGACAAACCACTTGAGCAGGCGGATCCAGATCTCGTCCTTGCCCACGGTGTCTTCGACGCCGTGTTCGAGATTGGGGTTGTCGTTGACTTCCATGACCACAATGCCGGTCGCGGTCTGCTTGAGGTCGACGCCGTAGAACCCATCGCCGATGGGTTTGGCCGCACGCACCGCAATGTCGATCACTTCCTGCGGAGCCTGGTCGAGATCGAAGGCGCGGAAGCCGCCCTCATGGGAGGAGCCATCGGAGCGGTACTTCACAACCTGCCAATGGCCGCGCGCCATGCGGTACTGGCACACGAACAGCGGCTCGCCCGCGAGGATACCGACACGCCAGTCGAATTCGGTCGGCAGGAATTTTTGCGCCAGCACAAGGTCAGTCTCCTCGAACAGCTCTTCGGTGATGCGCTTGAATTCTTCGAAGCTGTTGACCTTGTGTACGCCGCGCGAGAATGAGCCGTCCGGAATCTTGACCACGAGCGGCAGTCCCAACTCATCCATCGCCTGCGTGAGGTCGCCCCCTTCGGGAAGGATGACAGTCGGCGGGGTGGGCACCTGGTTGGAACCGAGCAACTCCATGAGAAATACTTTATTGGTGCAGCGGATCATCGAGATCGGATCGTCGATGACGGGCATGCCCTCCTGCCAAGCGCGGCGTGCGAACCGATAAGTGTGGTTGTCGATCGAGGTGGTCTCGCGGATGAACAGTCCGTCGAATTCGGCCAGTTCAGCAAGCTGGCGCTTTGTCACCGGCTCGACGTCGACCGACAGGCGCTCGGCGATGCGGGCGAAATGCTTGATCGATTCGGAAGAAGACGGCGGCATCTTCTCGTCCGGATCGTAGAGCACCGCCAGGTCGTATTTGGGCACCGAGCGCGCCTTGGCGTCGCGCCAATCGCGTTTGGTGTGCTGATGCAAGGCCTGACGGAAGAAATCGGCATCGCCGTTGACGAGGCGGTTGAGGCTGCGCGGCCGGATGCGGCCGATCGAGAGCCACGAGCCCGGCTCCACGGTGATTTCCAGCGCGGGGCAACGGAACCAATCGAACAGCAGGCGACCGAAGGATTCGAACTGCGGATCGCTGGCGATGCCGAAGCAGATCACGAACCGGAATTCCGCCTCGGGCTGGAAATCGGCGCGCCGGGCGCAGCGGTTAAGCTCGTCCTCGAGCTCGGGCAGCGCGTGCTCGTAGAGCTTGACCTCGCGCAGCTCGAGCATGGTTTCGACGGTTGGGACGATGCGGTGGCCGCGGGCTTCGGCGAGCAGCGAGGCATAGTAGCCCTTGGACTGGTAGGCGTAGGTGCGCGACAGATTGATAAGCTTGGGCCGGCCCAATTCGAACAGGCGAGGCCGGGCGAGATATTCGCTCGTCGTGATCACCTTGTGCGGGGTGTCGGCGTTGGGGAAGTCTTTGGGGTTGTCGACGAGAATGACCCACCCGCTCATCGCAGGGGCCCTTTCACAATCGCAACAGGCCAGGAGTTGGAGCCAGGGCGAGTCACATGTTCGAAATGGAGCCGTTCGAATTGGGTCACAGGAACCGCATGAATTCCGTCAAAGGGATCGAATGAATTTCGTACTGCCGAGTCGGGTGGGAATTAAGGCCTCTGAGTGCCGCATCATCGTGCAACTGGAGGGGCAGGTGAAGAGGAATCTTTGCGACCAGTGGATTGCGCAACTAACTTTTTCTCGAATCGGAGCGCGTCCCCACGATCGTCGTAATACGCAAGATGCCGGCCAAACAGCTGATACCCCGACTTGCGGTATCGCCTGATGGCCGCTGCATTTTTCTCATGCACCTCAAGGCGCAAGGTGTCGCAGGCGCGCCGCAACGCCGCGTCTTCAGCGGCCGCAAGCAGCATGGGGCCGATCCCGCGCCCGGCGACCGCCGCCGCAATGGAATAGAGGCGCGCGATGGCGCTGCGGGGCCGGAACAGCACGAGCGCATAGCCGAGGAGCTGGGCTGATTCTTCGGCGACGATCAGGGCCGCGTTCGGCGAGGTCATAAAATTGCGAAAGCTGCGGCGTGAAAGATGGTCGGTGAGGAAGGCCTTGCGCTCGAGCACGAGCAGGGCGTCGATGTCGCCAGACTGGCCGGGGCGAAGACGAAGACTCGATTCGGGGGCGTGGACCGGCATGGCGGGGCAAGATATCCCGCCCTGCCCCCGGCGGCGCAAGCGGGCATTTCCTTGTTGGCCGGTTCCCAGTTAAAAGTGAAACCGGCTCGCAAGGGAATTCGATGAAAAAAGTCAAAGGTCTGCGCTCGCGACTCACGCAATATGGCGACGAGGAATTCGCGCTATTTCTGCGCCGGGGCTTCCTCAAGGGGGCGGGATTTACCGACGAGGCCCTGGAGCGGCCGATCGTGGGCGTGCTCTCCACGGCCTCGGACTTCAACCCGTGCCACAAGACGGCCCCGCAAGTTGCGGAAGCCGTATCGCGCGGGGTGCGGCTCGCCGGCGGGCTGCCGTTCGTATTTCCCACGGTTTCGCTGCACGAAGCGTTTTCCTTCCCGACTTCGATGCTGCTGCGCAATCTGATGGCGATGGACGTGGAGGAAATGATCGCGGCGCTCCCCTTGGACGCGGTCGTGCTGATAGGCGGCTGCGACAAGACCATCCCCGCAGAGCTCATGGGCGCCATCAGCGCCGACATGCCCGCGATCGTCGTCAACGTCGGCTCGATGCTGGCCGGCAAGCACGAGGGCGCGCGGCTTGGCGCGTGCACCGACTGCCGGCGGCTATGGGCGCAGTTCCGCGCTGGCACGCTTGACGGGCCGGATTTGAATCGCGCGCACGACCAGCTGATGCCGACGTCGGGCACCTGCATGGTGATGGGCACCGCTTCGACCATGGCGTGCCTCGCCGAAACGCTGGGTTTCATGCTGCCAGGCTCGGCGACCGCGCCCGCGGTGTCGTCCGACCGCTGGCGCTTTGCCGAAGCGACCGGCACGCGCGCTGTGGAAATGGCGAAGACCGGCGGGCCAAGGCCCAGCGAACTCCTCACCAAGGCCGCGCTGCGCAATGCCTCGGTGATTCTGCAAGCAACGTCGGGCTCGACCAACGCACTCGTGCATCTCGCGGCCATCGCAGGACGCGCGGGCATCACCTACGACCTGGCCGAACTCGACCGCGTCGGACGCGAGGTGCCGGTGCTGCTCGATCTCAAACCGGCCGGCATGAACTTCATGGAAGATTTTCATGCCGGCGGCGGACTGCCGGCTCTGTGGCGGCGGCTGAAGGATCATCTCGATCTCAACGCCAAGACTGTCAACGGCGAGACGCTGGGCGATGTGGTCAAACGCTGGCCGGCTTACGTCGACGACAAGGTGATCCGGCCGCTGAATAATCCATTGGTGGCGAACGAAGCGATCGCGATCTTAAGCGGCAACCTCGCCCCGCAAGGGGCTGCAATCAAGCTTGCCTCCGCGACCAAGCGGCTGTGCACGCACGAAGGCCCTGCCCTGGTGTTCGATTCGCTGGATGACTTGGAAAAGCGCATCGACGATCCAAATCTGAATGTCACGCCGGATACGGTCATGGTGTTACGCAACGCCGGTCCCATCGGCGCGCCGGGCATGCCGGAAGCAGGCGCGCTTCCGATCCCGAAGAAACTCGGATCGAAGGGCATCACCGACATGGTGCGCATTTCCGATGCGCGCATGAGCGGGACTGCGTTCGGCACCGTAGTGCTTCACATCAGTCCCGAGGCCGCGGCCGGCGGGCCGCTGGCGCTGGTGAAAGACGGCGACGTGATCCGGCTCGATGCGCCCGCGCGCAACCTCAATCTCAAGGTCGATGACGCGGAGCTTGCGCGCCGCCGCACCGCTTGGAAGCCGCCGGCCAAGCCCAAGCGCGGCTATACCCGGCTTTATGTCGATCGCGTCACACAGGCCGAGAAAGGCTGCGATTTCGATTTCCTGACGGGGAATCGCTAGGGGCTATTTCTTGAGTTCGGCGCGCACGATTTTCGCGCCTTCCACCATCGCGCACATTTTGCCGAAGGCGATTTCGCGCGGCAGATATTTCAATCCGCAGTCGGGCGCGACGACGATGCGCTCCGCCGGCACAAAGGGCAGCGCGCGGCGGATGCGCACGGCAACGATCTCGGGCGTCTCCACTTTCATGTCGGAGAGATCGAGCGTACCGAGAATGACGGTCTTGCCGGGAAGCTTTTGCAGAACCGAACAATCGAGCCCCGACTGCGCGGTCTCGATTGAAATCTGCTGGACAGCCGCGTTGGCAAACTCCGGAAGAAACGAATAGCCCTCCGGCCGGACATGGATGACGGCGGCGTAGCCGAAACAGATGTGCACCGCCGTTGTGCCCTTCACGCCGTCGAGCGCGGCGTTGAACGCCTTGAGCCCGAATTTGCGCGCCTTCTCCGGCCGCGCCTGCATGTAGGGCTCATCAATCTGCACAATGTCCGCGCCGGCGGCGAACAGATCCTTGATCTCGGCGTTAACGGCCGCGGCGTAGTCGAGCGCCATTTCTTCTTCATCTTTGTAGAAGTCGTTCTGCGCCTGCTGCGACATGGTGAAAGGGCCGGGCACCGTGATCTTGATGGTGCGATCGGTATTGGCACGCAGGAATTTCACATCGCGCACTTCGACCGCATGCTTGCGGCGTACTTTGCCCGCGACGCGTGGCACCGGATTGGGATGGCCGGAGCGATCGAGCGCCGTGCCAGGATTGTCGATGTCGACACCTTCGAGAGCTGTGGCGAAGCGGTTGGAATAGCTTTCGCGCCGCATCTCGCCGTCGGTGATGATGTCGAGACCGGCGCGTTCCTGGTCGTGGATCGCAAGCAAAGTCGCATCGTCCTGCGCCTGCTCGAGATATTCGGGCGCGACGCGCCAAAGCTCCTTCGCGCGCACGCGCGGCGGAAAGCGGCCGGCGAGTTTCTTGCGATCGATCAGCCATTCGGGCTGGGCGTAGGAGCCGACGAGAGAGGTGGGCAGCAGTGGAAGGGGCATGATGGACCTCACTGGAGACTTCTTGCCAGCACGCGGGCGACGTGGATGGCGTCGCGCCCGGTGCCGTCGTGAATCTGATGACGGCACGAGGTGCCATCCGCGACGATGATCGCATCCTCCGGCGCTTTGCGAACGGCGGGTAGCAGCGACAATTCGCCCATGGCGAGCGAGACATCGATAGTGTCGGCAGCGTAGCCGAAACTGCCGGCCATGCCGCAGCAGCTCGACTCGATGGTCTCGACTTTCAAATCAGGAATGAGCTTGAGAACTTGTTCGACGGCGCTGAAGGCATCGAATGCCTTCTGATGACAATGGCCGTGGAGGAGCGCGCGTTCGGCGATTTTCTTGAGCGGGAGTTTGAGCCTACCGACTGCGGATTCACGCGCCAGGAATTCCTCAAAGGTGAACACCTGCGTGGCGAGACGATCAGCGGTCTCGCCTTTCAGCATCGCAGGCACTTCGTCGCGGAAGCTAAGGATACAGCTCGGCTCTAGGCCGATGATGGAAACGCCGCTCTTGGTGAAGGGTTCAAGCGCTGCGAGCGAGCGCTCGGCCTCTATTCGCGCTTCGTCCACCTTGCCGATGGAGAGAAAAGTTCGCCCGCAGCATAACGGCCGCGACGAGCCGTCGACAGGTGTCGCGAATTGCACGCGATAGCCGCCTGCGGTTAGCACCGCGACCGCAGCGTCCAGATTTTCGCGTTCGAAGTAGCGATTGAAGGTGTCAGCGAAGAGAACGACCTCCCCACCGTCGCGCTCAGTCGTGTTCCCCGTATCGTTGAACACATCGGAGCGCCATTTCGGCAAACTGCGCCGCGCGCTGAAACCCGCAAGCAATTCCGAAATTTTCGCCGCCCCTGGCAATTGATCGCGCAGATTCATCAGCCACGGCACCTTGGCCGCATAAGGCGCGTAGCGCGGCAGATAGCCAACCAACCGATCGTGCAGCGAAATTCCGTTCGCCTCGGCGCGCGCGACCTGCACCTCGATCTTCATGCGCGCCATGTCGACGCCGGTCGGGCACTCGCGCCGGCAGGCCTTGCACGAGACGCAAAGCTTCATCGTCTCTGCCATCTCGTCGGAGGTGAGCGCGTTGGCTCCGAGCTGTCCAGTGATCGCAAGGCGCAAGGAATTGGCGCGCCCGCGCGTGACATCGCGCTCGTCGCGCGTGACACGATAGCTCGGACACATCACGCCGCCTGAGAGCGCGCGGCAAGCGCCGTTGTTGTTGCACATCTCGACCGCGCCCTGGAACCCGCCACCCTGCCCCGGATAAGCCGACCAGTCGAGCTCAGTCTTCATTGCCTGCGCGTGATAATTCGGGCCGTAGCGGAAATTGCTGCGGTCGTCGAATTTTGGCGCGCGCACGATCTTGCCGGGGTTGAACAGGTGCTGCGGATCGAATCTGTCCTTGACCTCTTCGAACGCGTGCACGAGACGCTTGCCGAACATCTGCTCGTGGAATTCTGAACGCACAAGACCGTCGCCGTGTTCGCCGGAATGCGAGCCTTTGTATTCACGCACGAAGACAAACGCTTTCTCCGCGATTGCGCGCATGGCCTTCACGTCTTTCTCCAGACGCAAATTCAAGATCGGCCGCACGTGCAGGCAGCCGACGGAGGCGTGCGCGTACCATGTGCCGCTGGTGCCGTTCTTCTCGAACACTTCAGTGAGGCGCGAGGTGTAGTCGGCGAGATGCTCAAGCGGCACCGCGCAGTCCTCGACAAAGGAAATCGGCTTTCCCTCGTCCTTCATCGACATCATGATGTTGAGGCCGGCCGTGCGCAGCTCGGTGATCGCGCCTTGCAGCTTGGGATCGAGCACATCGACCACACCGCCGCATTTCACACCGCTATTGTCGAATGAAAAGCCGAGATCGCCCATCAACTCATGCAGGCGTTTCAAGCGCCGTACGTTCTCGTCCCAATCGGCTTCGGCGAATTCGACCAGCAGAAGCGCCGCAGGCTTGCCACGCACAAAGGCCTCAAGCGTGGGGCGGAACATGGCGATGTCGCGCGCCAACGCGATCATCGTTGAGTCGACGAGCTCAACGGCAATGGGTGCGAGCTTGACGATGTGCTGCGCCGCGTCCATGGCCGCGCGGAAATCGCCGAAATGACACGCTCCCACCGCGCGGCGGCCAAGTAGCGGCGAAAGCTTGAGCTCAATGGCTTTCGAGAATGCGAGCGTGCCTTCCGAGCCCACCAAGATGTGCGCGAGGTTGATGTCGTTACGCCCCGGCACGAACGCATCGAGATTGTAGCCGCCGACGCGGCGTTGAACTTTCGGGAAACGCGCGGCGATTTCGCCCGCCTCGCGCGCGCCGAGCGCAAACAGGTCTTGCGCGATGCCGCGCAACGGCGAGCCCGCGGGAACGTCGGAGAGATCGGCGGCCACGCGGCCGAAATGTGCGCTTGCGCCGCCGGGCAGTAGCGCGTCGATGGAGATCACGTTCTCGCGGGTGTTGCCGTAACGCAGCGAGCGCGAACCGCAGGAATTGTTGGCCGTCATGCCGCCGATGGTGGCGCGCGAGGCGGTCGAAATGTCGACCGGGAACCACAGGCCGTGGGATTTGAGCTGGCTGTTGAGGTCGTCGAGCACGATGCCCGGCTCAACCCGGCAGGTGCGCCCCGCGACATCGAGATCGAGAATGCGGGTGAGATGCTTCGAGCAGTCGATGACGAGCGATTCGTTGACGGTCTGCCCGGCCTGCGACGAACCGCCGCCGCGCGGCAGCACGCTTACGCCCTCTGCACGGGAAATTTCTACCGCCCGTTCAGCTTCTTCTATGGTGCGCGGCGTCACCACACCAAGCGGCATGATCTGGTAGTGCGAGGCGTCGGTGGCGTAGCGGCCGCGGGTGAAGCGGTCGAACTTCACCTCGCCGGTCACTCCGGCCTTGAGCCGCCGCTCCAGCCCCGGCAACAGCCGTTCAGCCACCTCAGCCTCCGCTAACCCGCCTGTTACCACATCAATTAGGATGATAGACATAATCCCGAATTTGGCTTGACCGGACTGTGGCATCCAGTATTCAACGCCACAAGCTAGAGCACATCCCCAGCACCCACTGAGACTCAAGGAACTTTTCGCCAATGGCACAGAATTCCGCGCGTATCCCCGGCCGCCATGCCCTGCACATTCCGGGGCCGTCGCCGTTGCCCGACCGCATTTTGCGCGCCATGGACACCCCGATCATCGACCATCGCGGCCCGGAATTCGCGAAGCTCGCGCGCAAATGCCTCGACGGCATCAAGACGATCTTCAAGACCACCAATCCGGTGATCATCTACACCGCCACCGGCACCGGCGCGTGGGAAGCCTCATTGGTCAACACGCTCTCGCCCGGCGACAAAGTGCTGATGGTCGAGACCGGCCAGTTTGCCACCCAGTGGAAGAACATGGCGATCAAGCTCGGCCTGAGCCCAGAGTTCATCAAGACCGACTGGCGCATCGGCGCCGATCCGGCGGTGCTCGAAGCGCGGCTGAAAGAAGACAAGAAGCACGAGATCAAAGCAGTGTGCGTGCTGCACAACGAAACCGCGACCGGCTGCCTCTCTCCCATTGCCGAGATCCGCAAGGCCATCGACCGCGCGGGCCATCCGGCGCTGTTCATGGTGGATACCATCTCCTCGCTCGCCTCGGCCGATTATCGCCACGACGAATGGGGCGTCGATGTCACCGTCGGCGGCTCGCAGAAAGGCCTGATGCTACCGCCCGGCATGTCGTTCAACGCCGTGAGCGACAAGGCGCTGGCAGCGTCGAAGACTTCGAAGATGACAAAATCGTTCTGGGCGTGGGACGAAATGATCACCATGAACAAGCAGGGCTTCTTCCCCTACACGCCGGCGACGCAAATGCTGCACGGCATGTCCGTGGCCATCGACATGCTGCACGAGGAAGGTCTCGACAACGTGTTCGCCCGTCACAACCGTCTGGCCGAGGGCACGCGCCGTGCGATCAAGGCGTGGGGTCTCGACATCATCTGCCGCGATCCGAAGTATCACTCGCCGACCATCACGGCGGTGATCATGCCGGACGGACACGACGGCGACGCCTTCCGCGCACTGGCGCTGGAGAATTTCAACATCGCCTACGGCTCGAGCTTCGGGCCGTTCGCGGGAAAAATGTTCCGCATCGGCCATCTCGGCGATATCAACGAAACCGCGATGATCGGCGGGCTCGGTGCGACCGAAATGGCGCTGGCGATGGCACGCGTGCCGCATAAGAAGGGCGGCGTGCAGGCTGCAATGGATTATTTCGTTTCGACCCGATCAAGCTCCGCGCAGGTTGCGGCGGAGTAGCAATCCAAATCAGCCGGCGCCGGATTTGCGCGCATCCATCTCGCGATCGGCGAGCAAACGACCGACAAAATCGGCGATCGCAGCAAGCGTCGCCGCGGGCGCCTGGCGATGCGGCACGTGCTTGACGCCGGGCATCAGCAGCACTTCGACCGGGCAATAGCATTCCTCCTGGGCGATTTCGATCTGGCGCACGGTGCCGTAATGGTCGTGCTCGCCCTGGATGATCAGGATCGGCACGCGGATATAGGCCAGGTCCTCGGTGAGGTCCCAAGTCCGGAAATCGTTCTTCAGCCATACGTCGGTCCAGCCGCGCACGGTCGCGTCGGAGTCGGCGTGCCAGCGTTGGAAGCGCGCGCGAGCGTCGGTCGTATCGTAGGCCTGCCTGATCTCCGCGATCGACCGGATCGTCACGTCCTCGACGATGAAATGCGGCGCCATCAGCACCAGCCCGCGCACGCGATGGTCCTGCACGCTGCCGCCGTAAATCGCCGCAATCGAAGCACCGTCGCTGTGGCCGACCAGCATGCCGCGCTGGAAGCCGATGGCGTCGAGCAATTTGGGCAGGACTTGCCGCGCCTCGACGTGCATGAAATCGAGCATGCGGGGAAGCTTGGCCGCGCTCGACTGGCCGTAGCCCTGGCGCGAATAGACGAATACGCCAAGGCCGGTCGCGGCCGAAAGACGCTCGGGAAAATCGCTCCAGATTGCGACGCTGCCCAAGCCCTCGTGCAGGAGCACGAGCGTGGGGGCGGCATCCGGCCGTGGGCCGATCATGCGGTATTCGAGCCGCGCCGCGCCGATGTCGAGAAAGCCTTGGTCGGAGAGCGCCATGGCCGATGTTCACTCAAATTCCAAGATAGCGGTGCTGAATTTCCGGCGCGCCTGCGAGTTCCATCGAGGTGCCGGTCCAGACCACCTTGCCGCGCTCAATAAGATAATGGCGGTCGGCAATTCGCGTCAGCGCCTCGACGTTCTTGTCGATCACCAGAATTGACTGGCCGCGGCCTTTGAGCCGGGTGAGGCACTGCCAAATCTCGGTGCGGACGAGCGGCGCCAAGCCCTCGGCCGCTTCGTCCAAGATGAGCAGCCGCGGATTGGTCATCAGCGCGCGCCCGATCGCCAGCATCTGCTGCTCGCCTCCGGACAGCAGATTGGCCATGCTGTTGAGGCGTTCGGCGAGCCGCGGGAACAGCTCGCAGACTTTTCCAAGCGTCCACGGTTCGACGGCGTTGCCGCGGTTGGCCGCGGTCGCGATCAGATTCTCGCGCGCGGTCAGATTGGGAAACACCTGGCGCCCCTCGGGCACCAAACCTAGCCCAAGTTGGGCGATCCGATAGGCCGGCAGCGCGCGAATTTCCGCGCCGTCGAAGCGGATCGAGCCCGACATCGCGGGCGTAAGCCCCATGATCGAACGCACGGTCGTGGTCTTGCCCATGCCATTGCGGCCCATGAGGGTGACCATCTCGCCCGGTGCGATGGCGAGCGAAATGCCGTGCAGCACCTGGCTCAGGCCATAGCAAGTCTCGATCCCGTCGATCTGCAGCAGCGGCTCAGCCAAGGAACTACCCACCAGCTGCCTCCTGCTCGCCGAGATAGGCGGTGCGCACTTCCGGGTTGGCGCGGATCGCCGCCGGTGCGCCAGTTGCGATGACGCGGCCATAGACCAGCACGGAAATGCGGTCGGCGAGCGCGAACACCGCCTCCATGTCGTGCTCGATCAAGAGAATTGTGAGATCGCGCTTGAGTTCGCGCAGCGTTTCCACCATGCGCGCGGATTCTTCCGGCCCCATGCCCGCCATCGGCTCGTCGAGCAGCAACATGCGCGGCTTGGTCGCAAGCGCCATGGCGATCTCGAGCTGGCGGTGCTCACCGTGGCTCAAGTTTGCAACCACCACGTCGGCGCGATTGCTTAAGCCCACGCGATCGAGCCCCGCGCGCGCGGGCGCGCGCAATTGCTCTTCGGTGCGCGTATCGCGCCAGAAGCGGAAGGAATGCCCCGCGTGCGCCTGTACCGCGAGCGCGACATTGTCGAGCGCGGTAAAATCCAGAAACAGCGACGTGATCTGGAACGAGCGCGCGAGCCCGAGCGCGCTGCGGCGGTAAACCGGAAGCGCCGTGATGTCCGCACCGTCGAAATGAATGGACCCTAAGTTGGGCGCGAGCTCGCCGGTCAATTGGCTGATCAGAGTGGTCTTGCCCGCGCCGTTCGGTCCGATGATGGCGTGCAGCTCGCCCCGATTGACATCAAGCACGATATTGTCGGACGCGATCACGCCGCCGAAACGCTTGGTCAAGCCGTCGATTTTGAGCAGCGCATCAGCCACGGTGCACTCTCGCTAGCAGGCCGTCGATGCCGCCGCGCGCGTAAAGGGCAACCAGCAACAGCAACGGTCCGAGGATGATGTTGGTATATTCCGTCACGCGCGACAGCCCCTCCTCCAGAAGCAAGAAAGCGATAGCGCCGATCACGGGCCCGAAGGCGCTGCCCATTCCGCCGAGCACAGCCATCACAATCAGGTCCCCGGAGCGGGTCCAGTGCATCATGGCGGGGCTTACGAAATTTGTGTGGTTGGCCAGGAGCGCACCGGCAAGGCCGCACATCACGCCTGCGATGACAAAGCAGGTTAATTTGTATCGAAACGTTGCAAACCCGATTGCACGCATGCGCCGGTCATTCGAGCGTGCGCCCTGGATCACCATCCCGAAGCGCGAATTGACGATGCGCCATACGAGATAGACCATCGCGAGCAGAAGCGCGAAGCACAGATAGTAGAACAAGGTCCGGTTGGAGAGATCGATCACGCCGTCGAACGTGCTGCGCTTGTGGATCGTCAAGCCATCATCGCCGCCGTAGCGGTCGAGCCCGATCGCGACGTAATAAACCATCTGCGCGAAGGCGAGCGTGATCATGATGAAGTAGACACCACGCGTGCGCAGACTGAGCGCGCCAACGCCGAGCGCAAACAGTCCGGACACCGCGAGCGCCAGCGGCCATTGCACGAAGCCCGAACCGATACCTTCTTTCGCCAGAATGCCGACGACGTAACCGCCGATGCCGATATAGGCGGCGTGTCCGAAGCTTACCATGCCGCCGAAGCCCATGATGAGGTTGAGACTGACCGCCGCCATCGCAAGGATGAGGATGCGCGTGAACATTGACATCAAGAAGTAGTTGCCGGTCACAGAAGCATAGAATGGCAGCAATGCGAGAAGCGCCACAAGAACGACCGCGACCGCGTTGCGGGGAGTGAGCCAGGCCGTCATTTGCTCGCCGCCGGGAACAATCCTTCCGGCCTAAATACCAGAATCGCCGCCATCAGCATGTAGATCATCATCGACGAGAGCGACGGCCCAAGCGTCGACGCCGCGTTGTTGCTCAGGAACAGGCGCAGGATATCCGGAATGAAGGCGCGTCCGACGGTGTCGATCAGACCGACGATGATGGAGGCAACGAAGGCGCCGCGGATCGACCCGATGCCGCCGATGATGATGACGACGAAGGCAAGAATCAAAATGTTCTCACCCATTCCGATCTGCACCGTGAGGATAGGCGCCTGCATCAGCCCGGCGAAACCGGCGAGTGCCGCGCCAAGCCCGAACACCAGGGTGTACAGCAGCTTGATGTTGATGCCGAGCGCGCTCACCATTTCGCGGTTCGACGCGCCGGCGCGGATCAGCATGCCGATGCGCGTGCGCATGACCAGAAGATAAAGCAGCAACGCGACCACGAGCGTCGTTGCGATAATGACGATTCGATAGGCCGGATAGTAGACGCCCGGCAGCACCTGCACAGCGGTGAGCATCTGGTTCGGCAGCGGCAGCGTCATTCCGGCCGGGCCCCAGATCAGCCGCACCAGCTCATTGAAAAACAGAATCAGCCCGAAGGTGCCGAGCACGTGGTCGAGGTGGTCGCGGCCGTATAATCGCCTGATCGCAATCACCTCCACCGCCATCCCGACCAGCAGCGTCGCGACCAGCGCCAACACCGCACCGGCGATGAAGCTGCCGGTCAAGGCGGCAAAGGTCGCGGCGAAATAGGCGCCGATCATGTAGAGCGAGCCATGGGCCAGGTTGACCAGGTCCATGATGCCGAAAATCAGCGTCAGACCGGCCGCCAACAGAAAAAGCAGCATGCCCAGCTGTATGCCGTTCAGGCATTGCTCGATGAAATAGAGCATGGCCCCCGCCAATGTGACCGCGATCCTTGCAAGGCAAAGGATGGGCCACAAATGCCCCGCAAAAACAAGACGGCAGAAGCGCGCGCTCCTGCCGTCCATAACCATCCTACCCCAGTATTACTTCATCGGGCATTTGTCAGCGTGCTTGTCCACGTCGTTCTCGACGATGGTCGCCACCGTCTTGAGCACGTAGTCGTCGCCCTGCTTGACCACATCTTGCAGGTAGAAATTCTGGATCGGCATATGGTTGTGGCCGTACTTGAAGTTTCCGCGGACGGACTTGAAATTCGCTTTTTCCGCCTCCTTGCGCATCGCATCTTTATTGCTGAGGTCGCCTTTAACTCCGGCGACCACACTGTCGAGCAGCGCCGCAGCATCGTAGGTCTGCGCGCCGTAGAACGATGGCGATGATTTATACTTCGCCTTGTAATCGGCGACATACTTCTTGTTCGTCTCATTCGGAAGGTCATTCACCCACTCCTGCGCGCCGGGAATGCCAACGGCGAGTTCCTTCAAGCGCGGGATCGACAATTCGTCGAGGGTGAACGCGGTGTAGAGCGGAATCTGGCCCTTGAGACCGGATTGCGCGTACTGCGTGATGAACTGGATGCCGGGGCCACCCGGATAGAACGCGAAGATCGCGTCGGGCTTGGCGGCGCGCGCTTTTGAAAGTTCAGCCGAGAAGTCGAGCTGGTCGGGCCAGCGCGTCAGCTCCTGGCCGAGAATCTGACCCTTGAACGTCGAGGCCACACCGGCCAGCATGTCCTTGCCCGCGGCATAGTTCGGACCAATCAAGAAGGCGGTCTTCACGCCCTTCTGATTCATGTAGAGGCCAACCGCCTGCGGTGTCTGATCGTTGTTCCATGAGGTCGAGAACACATACGGCGAGCACAGCTCGCCTGCGACCTGCGATGCACCTGCGTTGGTGATGACGGTGAAGGTCTTGGAATCAACCAGCGGTTTGATCGACGCCAGCAGCACGTTCGACCAGATGTAACCGACGACGAAGTCGACCTTGTCGGACTCGATCAGCTTTTGCGTCTTTTGCAAACCGACTTCCGGCTTAAAGCCATCATCCTCATAGATCACTTCGACCGGCAGGCCACCGAGCTTGCGGCCGAGATGATCGAGCCCGAGCTCGAACGAATTGCGCATGTCGTTGCCGATAGCGGCCACCGGTCCGCTGAACGTGCTGATGAAGCCGATCTTGATGGTCTTGCCTTGCGGCACGGCGGCGCCTGCCGTGAGCGCCAGCAGCGCACCGGCAGCAACGCCGGCCTTAAGCATCGTTTTGATCATGTCCCTGTCTCCCGGTTGGTGGTTGGAGGGGACTTTAGCGCGCCGGACCCTCGGCGCGCAATTTGAAGCGCTGGATTTTTCCAGTCGCCGTCTTCGGCAGTTCCCGGCGAAACTCGATCCAGCGCGGGTACTTATAGGGTGCGAGCTTGCTTTTGACGTGGTCCTGGAGCGCCCGCGACAGCGAGTCGCCGGCATTTTCATGCGTTTTGAGCACGACGAAGGCCTTTGGCTTGATCAGGCCGTCGCCGTCGCACCAGGCCACCACCGCGCATTCGAGCACCTCGGCGTGGGTCTGCAAGGCGCCCTCAACCTCGAAGGGCGAGACGTAGAGGCCGGATACCTTGAGCATGTCGTCGTTGCGGCCGCAGTAGACGAAGTAGCCGTCCTCGTCTTCCAGGTACTTGTCGCCCGAGCGCGTCCATTCGCCGAGGAAGGTTTTGCGCGACTGCTCGCGATTGTTCCAATACATGATCGCGCTCGTAGGACCGCTGACCAGGAGTTCGCCGAGCTCGCCCCTCTTCACCGGCAAGCCGTTGTCGCCGACGAGCTTTAGGGCATAGCCCGGAATTGGTTTGCCGGTGGTGCCGTATTTCACATCGCCCGGCCGGTTCGACAAAAAAATGTGCAGCATCTCGGTCGAGCCGATGCCGTCGAGGATATCCACGCCGTAGCGTTCCAGCCAGCGCCGGCCGACATCCGCCGGCAGCGCTTCGCCGGCGGACACGCAGCGGCGCAATTTCAATTCGGAACGTTTCGGCGCCTGCGCGCTCGCCAGGAACGCCGCATAGAATGTCGGCACGCCGTAAAGCACCGTCACCGCATTTTTCTTCAGCAGCTCGGCAACGCCTTCCGGCGTCGGCCGGTCGGGAAGCAAAACGGTGCTGGCGCCCACCGACATCGGAAACGTCAGCGCGTTGCCAAGCCCATAGGCGAAAAACAGTTTCGCCACCGAGTAGCAGACATCGTTTTCGTTGAGCCCGAGAATGGGGGCCGCATAGAGATCGTCGGTCAGCCGCAAATCGGAATGGATATGCACCGCGCCCTTGGGCTTGCCGGTGGAGCCCGAGGTGTAGAGCCAAAAGCACATGTCGTCGCGCAAAGTAGGCGCGGTGTAGGGCTCCGGGTTCGCTTCCGCGATCGCATCCTCGAAATTCAGATGGCCGTGCGCGTCATCGCCGGACACCAAGACATGCGCGAGATCGGGACTCTCTTTGATGAGCTTTTCGAATTTCGGCAGAAGCGCCTCCGACACGACCAGCACGCGCGCGCGGCTGTCGGCCAGCATGAAGCGATAATCGTCCTCGGTCATCAGCGTGTTGACCGGCACTGCCACTACGCCGGCCTTGATCGCGCCGAGAAACGCGGTCGGCCAGTCGATGGTGTCGAGGAGGCACATCAGCACGCGCTCCTCGCGCCGCAATTCCAGCGCACGTAGCACAGCGCCAAAGCGATCGACCCGGTCGGACAGCTGGCCGTAGGTCCAGGTTCCGCGCGGATCGATGAAGGCCGGCTTGCTGGCGCGGCCGGCGGCGAGATTTCGCTGCAGGATGTCGGCTGCGAAATTATAGGCGCGCGGGATCGCGCCCACCGGATCGGTGGGCATTGCCGGTTCGGTTTGTGCAACTAAATCGGCGGCCCGCGCCATCATTTGCCTCCGGGGAGCATCGCTATTATGCAAGCGGGACCTTTGCGCCGCAATGCGCCTATGCCGGACTGGCCCAGCCTCAAGCGACCGATGGAGCGCGCTTCATGATCTACAGCTACGATCGAATCCTGACCACCCACGTCGGTAGCCTGCCGCGTAACGAGCCGTTGTCCGACCTGTTGATCAAACGGGAGGCGGGCGAAAGCTACGACGCCAAGGTCTTCGACGCCGAGATGGACAAGGCCATCCGCCACGTCGTCGATCAGCAGAAGTCGGCCGGCATCGATATCGGCAACGACGGCGAACAGCAGCGCGTCGGCTTCCAGACTTACGTGCCACAGCGCATGTCGGGCTTCGCGGGTGTATCGCAGCGGCGCCGCGGGCAGGAGTTCGAGGAATTCCCCGACCTCGTCGCCTATCTGATGCGGCGCTTCCCTAACCCCACCAAAGGTCAACAAGGCGCCCCCGAAGCCCGCGCCGAAATCAAATATCTCGACTTAAAGCCGATTGAGAACGAGACCGCGCGTTTCAAGAAGATCGCCGGCGGCGCGTTCTCGGAAATGTTCATGACCGCGGCCTCCCCCGGCATCATCTCGACCACGATGCTCAACGCGTTTTACGATTCGCACGACGCTTATCTCGACGCCATCGCGCGCGAGATGAGCAAGGAGTACCAGGCAATCCACAAAGCCGGTCTCATCCTGCAGATCGACGCGCCCGACCTCGCCATGGATCGCACCATGATGTATCGCGATCTTTCGGACTCCGAATTCGTCAAGCGCTGCGAGCGCCACGTTGCCGCGATCAACAAAGGCATCGAAGGCATTCCGCGCGATCACGTCCGGCTGCACATCTGCTACGGGAATTGGGAAGGCCCGCATATCCACGATATCCCGCTGGAGAAAATCCTGCCCGCGCTCTACACCGCGAATGTCGGGGCGCTGTCAATTGAGTTCTCAAATCCTCGCCACGCCCACGAATACACCGCGCTCAAGAAACACAAGCTGCCCGATCAAATGCTGCTCATTCCCGGCGTGGTCGAGACCACCAGCAATTTCGTGGAACATCCGGAAGTGGTGGCGCGACGCATTGAAGAAGCGGTGGACGCCGTCGGCGACCGCGAGCGGGTGATCGCCTCGACCGATTGCGGCTTTGGCACTTTCACAAAGCGCGAATGGGTGATCGAGCCGGTGGTGTGGTTAAAACTACGTTCTATCCGGGAAGGCGCCGACATCGCCTCGGCCAGGCTGTGGGGGAAGAAAGTGGCTTGAACATTCTGCTTTTCCCGCAATTGGGGAAGTATATAAGGTAGTAGGACTGCGAATTGCCGCTGGCCCTGCCGGCCGCCAACACCAACCAATAAAACCAACAAGACTGCGTGGAATAGGAGAACCCCATGGACGACATCACCAAGCGCGAGCCCAAAAAAATCACGGCCGAGGACATCAACCCGCGTTACAACTGGGGCCGCCACTTGCCGGTGCTCGGCACCATGGGAGTCGATTTCGAAGAACGCGTCGATTACCGCAGGCTGCAGCGTTACCGGCTCGCGCGGGCGCAAATGGCCCTGGAGAAATCCGATCTCGGCGCACTGCTGGTGTTCGACGTCAACAACATCCGTTACCTCACCTCGACCAAGATCGGCGAATGGGAGCGCGACAAACTCTCGCGCTGGGCGCTGCTGCCGCGCGGCGGCGATCCGATCATCTGGGACTTCGGCTCCGCCGCGGTCCACCACAAGCTCTATTCGCCGTGGCTGAAACCTGAGAACTGCAGGGCCGGACTCGTCGGCCTGCGCGGCACCGTCGATCCCTCTTTTGGATTGATGAAACATCACGCCGAGGAAATGGCGTCCATCCTGCGCGACGCCGGCGTCGCGAAGATGCCGCTCGGCGTCGACATCATCGAACCGCCAATGATGTTCGAGCTGGAGAAGGCGGGCCTTAAAGTAAAGGACGGCCAGCAGGTGATGCTGGAAGCGCGCGAGATCAAGTCCGCTGACGAGATCGCGCTGCTCAACCGCGCCGCCGCCATGGTGGACGGCGCGTATCACCTGATCCACGAGCAGCTCAAGCCCGGCGTGCGCGAGAACGACATCGTCGCCGAGGTGAACAAGTTCCTCTACACGCATGGCTCCGACGACGTGGAGGCGGTCAATGCGATTTCGGGCGAGCGCTGCAATCCTCATCCGCATAACTTTACCGACCGCATGATCCGGCCCGGCGACCAGGCGTTCTTCGATATCCTGCAGTCGTTCATGGGTTATCGCACCTGCTACTACCGCACCTTCAACGTCGGACGCGCGACGCCGGCGCAACGCGACGCCTACAAGAAGTGCCGCGAGTGGCTCGACAAGGCGATCGAGCTGATCAAACCGGGCGTTTCGACCGATACGATTGCGAAGGTCTGGCCGACGGCCGACAAATTCGGATTCCCCGACGAGCTCTCGGCATTCGGGCTGCAATTCGGCCATGGACTCGGCCTCGCCCTGCACGAGCGGCCGATCATCAGCCGCGTGATCTCGCTGGACCATCCGACCATCATCAAGGAAGGCATGGTGTTCGCGCTCGAAACCTATTGCCCGGCGACGGACGGCTATTCGGCCGCGCGCATCGAGGAAGAAGTCGTGGTCACCGACAAGGGCCACACGGTCATCAGCCTGTTCCCAGCCGAGGAACTTCCGATCGCGGCGAGGTATTGAGAACGCCCTTATCCTGAGGAGCACGAGCGCAGCGAGTGCGTCTCGAAGGATGAGGCCAGACGTATCGTCAAATCTTCCTGCTGTCGTAGGCCCAGTGCAGCAAGGCCTGGCGCTGACGCGGGCGACAGAACAGATCGCCCGGCTCGCAGTGGCGCTTGATCTGCGCGACGTGACGGCGGATCGCCTTCCAGCGTTTGATCTGGCGGCGATCTTCTTCCGGCAGTCTGCGGCCCATATAATAGCGACAGTACCACTGGAACCAGCCGCGCGGATCGCCGGAAGAAATCCATCCCTTGCACCGCCATTCCGACAGTGGCTGGCTGGCGTCGACGCCAAAATAATTCAATGCGCAGTCGCGCGCTTTCGGTGCAAGCTTGGCGCGCTTGAACCAGCTTGCAGGAAACTCCTTGCGCGTATCGGTCATGTACTTGCCGCAAAACACTCCGAGCGCGAGCATCTGCGGCGGCGTCAGCTCGGGGCGGAATTCGGGATCGAAGCTGCGACCGACCGGCGCGGAAAGTTCGTAACGATAGCCACGTTGCATCCAATCATTCACGACGATGGTTTTTTTCTTGGCGTTTTTTGCCATCAGATATTTCCTACACACCGCATGTTGCCGTGAACAACAACCAACGTCCGTCATCCCAGCTATGTCGTAGGAGATAAGGCGGCCGCATGCCGAAAAAATACGAGGCGCGGAGCTTTGTCCGCTAACGAGAGGCCGCAGATTGGCACATGGCCCGGGTGACAAAAGTCTCGGTGGTGCACTCGCCCGGTTCCGGCTTGCGGCGATTTATCCAGACCGAGGACGGACATTTTTCCGCCGAGACGAAATCCATGCTGGTGCCGCCGGCCAGACCCTTGGCGGTGCAGATCGACTGCGCCGCCATGCGGCAATCGGGCGCGCCATTGGGCGAGACTTCGCAGCGCTCGCGGCCTTCGATCACGCGCGTGGAGGGGAGCTTGGCCACCGCATCCACCGCGCCCTTGGTGGCGTCGGCCGCGCCCTTGCCGACCTCCGCCGCCTTGTCGCCGATGGTCTTGCCGGTGTTCGCGGCCTTGTCGCCAAGATTGTCGATGCCGCCCTTCATGCCATTCTTGAGATTGGAGAAGCCATTCTCGAACCAGCGGGTGATGGATTCGAAGACGCCGGGCTCTTTCGCCTGCTGCTGGGCTGGAGGGGCCTGAGGCGGGCGCGCTTCTTCGGCAATCGCCGGCTGGGCCAAAAACAGACCGGCCAAAAACAGACCCAGCATGGCCGCCGTGAGCCAAGCTCGTTTATTGAAACCCGTTTGACTCAAGCTTTGAGTCTTCGCCCCGGTGTTCTTCATCGCCATCAAATCGATGCCGCGATTCTGCCGAATTGGCGGATGCACGGCGATTCCCCTGTTTTTGGACCCGCGAAATGGCAAAATTGAGGAACGCGGATGAGATTAGAACAGGTAAACCGCGCCGACGATACCGATAACGATCACAACGGCGCTCACTGTCACCCAAAATCCAAGCCGCTCCTCGATCATCTTCCGCGCCTGCATCCCGTAACGGTTGAGCAGGAACGCGACCAGATAAAACCGCATCCCCCGTGCGATGATCGAGAAGAACACGAACAGGAACACATTATAGCCGGCAAACCCCGAGGTGATGGTGATGAGTTTATAGGGGATCGGCGTCACACCCTTGACCAGGATAATCAAGGCGCCCCATTGCGCATATTTTGCGCGGAATTCCTCGACCCCACTATCCAGCCCGTAAAGCTGAATGAGCCAGTGCCCGACGGAATCGTAGAGCACTGCGCCGATGAAATAGCCGAGCAGCCCGCCGGCGACCGACGTCAAGGTGCAAACCGTGGCGTAGTACCAAGCCTTGTCCGGCCGCGCCAACGTCATCGGGATCAGCATGATGTCGGGTGGGACCGGAAAGAACGAGCTTTCCGCGAACGAAACAAGCCCCATGATCCAAGCGGCATGGGGCTTTCCGGCGGTGTTGACGCACCAATCATAGAGACGGCGGAGCATGGTTTGGCTTACCGGCGGCGGTGCGGATTGTCCACTATGCGCCCGCGCAATGCGTAAGCAGCGTAAACGGCCGCCAGCTCAGGTCCGCTACGAATTGTCGCAACGGTTAATCGGCGCGCTGGAAACAATTCGGCTCCGCCTGTCAGCCGACAAGCGGAGCCGATACGAAATTGCTCCCCTGCCGATGCTGCGCGTCAGCAGCGGCCCCAGCGGCGGCACTGATAGTAGGAATAGGGTGCGGGCTGCGGATAACCATCGCCACCGTAATATCGCTGACGCGCCTCCCAATCACTTCTTCGCGCGTCGGCGGCGGCGATCCCCGCGATCGTCCCGGCAACGATGCCAAACATGGCGATCGCCGCAGCGGCGTTGCCTCGCCGGCCTGCCGATGCCGGGGTTACACTCACGGCCGAAATCGCAATGGCGGTCGCAGCTGCGAGCGCGATGGCGCGGAATGTCCTGGTAAGCATGTTCGCCCTCCTATGATTCATTCGAGTCATTTCACGTGCTAGCTAACGTTCACGTGCGCTCTAGCTAACGTCGAATGTAGTGGCGCGTTGCGGCGAAATGAGGCCCCGGCAAGTTATGTTTTCGTAAGGTAGCGAAACAAACGTTCATAAATGTCGATGCGTGCGGTGCAACGAAAATGGTTGCCGGCGTCAATCTTCCGTCGTGAGCAGCGTCGCATTGCCGCCGGCCGCCGCCGTGTTGATGGTGACTACCTGTTCGGCGGTAAATCGCAAAAGATAATCCGGGCCGCCGGCTTTGGGGCCGGTGCCGGAGAGTCCAGTGCCGCCGAACGGTTGTGTGCCGACCACAGCGCCGATCATGCTGCGGTTGACGTAGACATTGCCGTTGGCAAGCCGTGCCGCGATTTTCTCCACCGTCGTATCGATGCGCGAATGAATGCCCAGCGTAAGTGCGGTGCCGTTCGCTGCGATGTCGTCGAGCAGCGCATCGAGCGCGTCGGCACGCCAGCGCACCACGTGCAGAACCGGGCCAAAAACTTCTTCCTTCAAGTCGCGCGCGCGATCGAGGTTGATGATCGCCGGCGGGACAAAGCGCCCGTCTGACGGCAGCGGCGTGTCCTGATCCCAGCGGAAAGCGACGCGGCCTTGCGCGGCCATATCGGCGATCCAGCGATCGAGGCGTTGCTTCGCCTCGGCATCTATCACCGGCCCGACGTGGGTTGCAGGATCGCGCGGATCGCCGAGGACGAGTTCGCGCGCGGCGCCTGCAATCATCTTGACCACATGGTTGGCGACGTCCTCCTGCACGCACAGAAGACGCAACGCGGAACAACGTTGTCCGGCCGAGCGGAAAGCCGAGGTGATGACGTCGTCGGTGACTTGCTCGGGCAACGCAGTGGCGTCCACGATCATGGGATTGATCCCGCCAGTCTCAGCGATCAGCGGCACGATGGGGCCGTTCTTGGCCGCAAGTGCGCGGTTGATGGCGCGGCCGACTTCGGTCGAACCGGTGAAGGCGACACCGGCAACGCGGGAATTGGCAACGAGCGCCGCGCCGACTTTGCCGTCGCCCGGCACGAGATGAAGCGCACTTTCCGGCACGCCCGCCTGGTGAAGAAGGCGTACGGCGTGCGCCGCGATCAGGGGCGTTTGCTCGGCGGGCTTTGCTACCACCGTATTGCCGGCGAGCAGCGCGGCACTCACCTGGCCTAGAAAAATGGCGAGTGGAAAGTTCCACGGGCTGATGCAAACGAATACGCCGCGCCCGCGATGACGCAATGAATTGCTCTCACCGGTTGGGCCGGGCATCGGATGCGGCTCGAGCCTACGCCGCGCCTCGGCGGCATAGTAACGGCAGTAGTCGGAGGCCTCGCGCACTTCGGATACGCAATCTTCAAGTGTTTTGCCGCCCTCGATCTGCAGCAGCGTAATGAGACGGCCGCGATCAGACTCAATAAGGTCGGCGGCGCGTTCAAGCACCATGGCGCGGCGTTCGACCGGAGTGGCCGACCATGACGCGAAGCCAGCCTGTGCTGCGGCCATGGCGGCGGTCGCGATGGCTTCATCGCCTTCGATAACATGACCGACGATGGTCGTTGCATCGACCGGCGAGATCACCGGACGTGACTTGCCGTCCAGCTCCACGCCGTCGATGAGCGGGGCTGCGAGCGCATCACGCGGGGCCGCGCGGTAAATGTCCACGAGAAGTTTATCGAGTGACGCGCGGTCGCCTAGTTCAACACCAGCAGAGTTTTTCCGCGCCGGCCGATAGAGGTCGCCAGGCTGCGGAATTTTTGGATGCCGAGCGTGCTGGACATCGGCGATCCACGCCTGCGGGCGTCTGAGGATGGTTTCGATCGGAACTGCAGGGTCCGCCGCCTCGGCAACGAAAGACGAATTTGCGCCGTTCTCGAGCAGGCGGCGCACCAGATACGCCAGCAGATCGCGATGATCGCCGACAGGAGCATAGACGCGGCAGGCGATTTGCGGCGCCTCGGCACGCAAGGCTTCGTAGAGCACTTCGCCCATGCCATGGAGGCGCTGGAATTCGTAGCCCTCGAAACCGTCGGCGTCCTCGATCACGCTCGCGACCGTGAGTGCATTGTGGGTGGCGAACTGCGGATAGAGCCGCGGGCGCGCCGCGAGCAGCTTGCGCGCGCATGCCGCGTAGCAAAGATCGGTCATCGCCTTGCGGGTGAAGACCGGATAGTCGGGCAGGCCGCGCTCCTGCGCGCGTTTGATCTCAGTGTCCCAGTAGGCGCCTTTGACCAGCCGCACCATCAGCCTGCGGTCGAGCGCATTCGCCGCAGCGGAAAGCCAGTCGATAACCGCAGGCGCGCGCTTCTGATAGGCCTGGACGGCGAGCCCAAAGCCGTCCCAGCCGGCAAGCGAAGGATCGGGGAGCACGGCCGCGGCCACTTCGATCGACAACTCGAGACGGTCTGCCTCCTCGGCGTCGATGGTGAATTGCAGGTCATGAAGCTTGGCCTCCCGCGCCAGCTCCAGCACGCGCGGCGTGATCTCCCTAAGGACCCGTTCGCGCGAGATCGCCTCAAAGCGCGGATGCAGCGCCGAAAGCTTGACCGAGATGCCCGGCCGCGAAGGCGGTGGGGCTTTTCCGGTTTTTTTGCCGATGGCCGCGATCGCATCCATATAGGCGGAAAAGTAGCGCCCAGCGTCCGCGGCAGTGCGCGCGCCCTCGCCCAGCATGTCGAATGAATAGCGCAGCTCGGTGTGGGAGCCTGCGCGTCCGAGCGCTTCTTCGATGGTCTGGCCAAGCACGAAATGGGAGCCCAGGAGCCGCATGGCCTGGCGCGTCGCGGTGCGCACCGCCGGTACGCCTAGCCGTTTGACCAGACCATCGAGAATGGTCTCCGGGATCTCGCCTGGATGGATCACCCGCGCGGTTACACCAAGAGTCCAGGCGGAGGCGGAAACCAACAGGCTCGTGGATCGCCCCGCTTGCGACCAGTCGCCACCGGCAAGCTTGTCCTCGATCAGGCGGTCGGTGGTGGCGGGGTCGGGCACACGCGGCAACGCTTCGGCCAGTACCATCAGGGCCAAGCCTTCCCTGGTGGAGAGCGAGTAGGCGTGTAGAAATTCCTCGACGCCGCCAAATCCCCCGGAACGGGCGCGAATGGTCTCAACCAGACGGCGGGCGCGCGCGTCGATGCGCGCCTCAGCGGCGTCGCCGAGAGGCGCCGCGGCCAAAAGACCGGCCGCAATTTCCTCGTCCGCGGGAGCAAATGGCGCGCGGAAGGCCGCAAGCCGGCCGTGGGTCGTACCAGACAGGATTGCCGACCTGCTCATGCGAGGCCTCTGGATCGGCTTGGATACATTATAAGTCTGTCAATAAGTCCATTAGCATTCACATGATTCCGCACTCGCGGACGCAAGACGTCCTGTCATAGTTTGATGCTAGTTGCATGCTGGCATTCCATGATCGTCAACTTAATCAACTTAATATGGAAGCGAGTGACACCCTGCGGTGTTCTTTGCTTGCGTAATCGACCGACATGCTCTTTGCTAGGTGATAGCAATTGAAATCGCCGCCACCCCTGGCAGAGAGTCCCGCATCGTTACAAATTAAGTCAGAGTACCCCAATCCAGTGTGTCGAGTAGCGTGAGCAGGGGATAGTGACATGGGAATCCATGAAACCGCCAGACTGGGCCGCTTAAGACGCTACTCGAGACATTCCTTGGGGTGCCACATGGGATTGATCGCACTCGCTATTGCCGCATCGATCGCGAGCGGGACCGCGGCCGCGCAGACCTCGATCCGATTCACACTCGATGCCAAATTCGAAGGCCCGGCGGCCCCGTTTCTGATGGGCGTCGACAAAGGCTACTACAAGGCCGAAAACCTCGCCGTCACGGTCGACGCCGCCGCGGATCCGCTCGAACCAATCAGCCGGGTGGCGTCGGGCGCCTATGACATGGGCGTGGCTGACATCAATTTCTTGATCAAGTACCGCGACCAGAATCCGGGCGCCCCGATCAAGGCCGTTTTCATGGTCCAAAACAAGCCGGCCTATGCCATCGTCGGCCGCAAGAGCCGTGGTATCACCGTGCCCAAGGACCTCGAGGGCAAGAAACTCGGCGCGCCCGCGACGGATGTTTCCTTCGCGCAATGGAAAATCTTCGCACAGGCCAACAGCATCGACGCCACGAAGGTTGCGATCGAGAACATCGGCTTTCCGGTGCGCGAACCGCTGCTGCAGAATGCCCAAGTCGATGCCGTTACAGGGTTTTCGTATTCCATTCTGCCCAACCTCAAGTCCATGAGCGTGCCGGCCGACGATATCGTCGAGCTGTTGATGGCCGACCATGGGGTCAATCTCTACGGCACAGTCATTATTGTGAACGCGAAGTTCGCCGCAGAGAAGCCGGACGCGGTGAAGGGGTTTTTGAATGCCTTGGTCAGAGGACTAAAGGAATCGGCCAGGAATCCCCTGCTGGCGGTCGAAACGGTGCTCAAGCGCAATGACGCTCTCATAAAGGATGTCGAGCTTGAGCGGCTGCGCCTGACATTGCGGGAAAACATCATGACCTCCGAGGTGAAACTGATTGGATTGGGCAGCGTCGATTACGCGCGACTGGATCAGTCGGTGGAACAGCTCGCCCTCGTTCACGAATTCAAGGCCAAGCCCAAGGCCGTGGACATTTTCGATGCCACGTATTTGCCCGCGACGACGGCCCGCAAGACGCACTGATGCCGTTATCGGGATTTGCGGCCGAATGGGGCGCCGGCTTATCTGCCGGCCGCCCGGCGTAAGCTCTTCCCGCCCACCAAATCATTGTCGTAAAAGTGGTGTTGTGACGAACTTTGAGTCGCGCGGTCAGATGCCAGCATGATGAACTTCTTCCGCATTTATGTCCGCGCGCTCAAAATGCTTGGCAGCGAGGCTACGCTGGGTTGGTCGCTTGCGGCCGCGAATGTGGCGCTTGCCCTCGCGCAATTCGCAGAGCCTTACCTGCTCGGAAAGATCATCAATACGCTTGTCGGCGCCGAGGCCAAGCGCGCGCTTCCCGACTGGAACGAGCTGATGCAGCTTTTGGGGGCCTGGGTCGGCTTTGGTCTCTTCACAATCGTATGCGGCACACTGGTGGCGCTCTATGCCGACCGGCTCGCGCATCGTCGCCGCCATGCGGTGCTGACTTCGTATTTCGAGCGCGTACTGCAATTGCCGCTCAGCTATCACGGCGGCACGCATTCTGGCCGGCTGATGAAGGTCATGCTCGCAGGCACCGACTCGCTGTGGTGGCTGTGGCTCGGATTTTTCCGCGAGCACCTTGCGGCGTTTGTCTTCCTCCTCGGGCTGTTGCCGTTCACGATATTTCTCAATTGGCGACTCGCGCTCCTCCTCATCTTGCTTTGCGTGATCTTCACCGCGCTGACAGCACTGGTGCTGCACAAGGCGGAATCGCTGCAGAGCTCGGTCGAACGGCACTATTCGGAGCTGGCGGAACGGACCTCCGATGCGCTCGGCAATGTGGCGCTGGTGCAAAGTTTCGCGCGGGTCGAAGCGGAAGTAATCGGTTTAAAGAACGTAGTCGCCAAGCTGCTCGGCGCGCAAATGCCGGTGCTGTCGTGGTGGGCGATCGCTGCGGTGATCACGCGAGCGTCCACCACGCTCACCGTTCTGGCGATCTACGTCGTCGGTATCGTGCTTTACATCAGGGGCCTGACCACGATCGGCGATATCGTCATGTTCACCGGTTATGCAGGTCTGCTGGTGACCCGGCTCGAGCAGGTGGTCGGTTTCGCCAATCGCCTTTTCCTGGATGCGCCAAGGCTCAAAGAGTTCTTCGAAGTGTATGACACGGTGCCTACCGTGCGCGACGATCACGACGCGATCGATCCGGGCCATGTGCACGGGAAAATCGAGTTCGACAAAGTGTCATTCAGCCATGACGGCGTGCGTCCGGCGGTCGCCGATCTCACTTTCACCGTGTTGCCGGGCGAGACCGTCGCCCTGGTCGGTCCGACAGGTGCGGGAAAATCGACGGCGCTGGCGCTGCTCTATCGCGTGTTCGACCCGCAATCTGGCAGCGTAAAGATCGACGGCACGGATATCCGCGGGTTCAAGCTCGCAGGCCTGCGCCGCAACATCGGCGTGGTGTTTCAGGAGGTGCTGCTGTTCAACCGCACGATCGCGGAGAACTTGCGCATCGGAAATGCGGACGCCACCGACCAGGACCTGCGCGCGGCTTGCAAGCGTGCCCAGGCGCTGGATTTCATCGATAGCAAGCCGGATGGAATGCAGGCGAGCGTCGGCGAGCGCGGACGCGCGCTCTCGGGCGGCGAGCGCCAGCGCATCTCGATCGCGCGCGCGCTGCTGAAAGACCCTCCGATCCTGATCCTCGATGAGGCAACAAGCGCGCTCGACGCCACCACCGAAGTCAAGGTGCAAGCAGCACTCGAAGAAGTGATGAAGGGCCGCACGACCTTTGTCATCGCGCACCGGCTCGCGACCGTGCGCAATGCCACGCGCATCCTGGTGTTTGAGCACGGCCAAATTGTCGAAAGCGGGTCGTTCGATATGCTGATGAAGAACAACGGCACGTTCGCAGCACTCGCCAAGGCGCAATTTCTGGCGGCGGGACCGATGCGGTCGCAGATCGAGGAACTGTCCGAGTCAGAGGCAGACGGTTGAGCGCGCAAGCGACTTCGTTCGCGCGCGCCAATCAGAAAATTATTTTATGCGCTCCAGGATGCTCACATAGTTTGCCACCGCCGCGCCGCCCATGTTGAAGAGGCCGGCGAGCTTGGCGTCCTTGATTTGGATGTCGCCGGCAGAGCCAGCAAGCTGCATGGCGCAAAGCACATGCATGGACACGCCGGTTGCGCCGATCGGATGGCCTTTGCTTTTTAATCCGCCCGACGGGTTCACCGGCAGCCGGCCGTCTTTGGCGGTCCAGCCTTCCTTGACGGCGCGCGCGCCCTGCCCTTCCGGCACGAGCCCCATCGCTTCGTATTCGATGAGCTCGGCGATGGTGAAGCAATCGTGCGTCTCCACCAGAGAAAGATCGTTGAGCGAGATGCCGGCGGAAGTCAGCGCACGCTTCCACGCCTCGGCGCAGCCTTCGAATTTGAGGATGTCGCGCTTACGCATCGGCAGGAAATCCTGCACGTGCGCGCTCGCGCGGAAGGCAATGGCCTTGGAGGAACGCAATGCGGTCTCGACGTCGGCAAGCACGAGGGCCGCGGCGCCATCGGAGACCGGCGAGCAGTCGGTGCGCTTGAGCGGCCCTGCCACAAACGGATTTTTCTCGCTCGCGTTGCGGCAGAAATCGAATCCGAGGTCCTTGCGAATTTGGGCGTATGGATTACCCACGCCGTTCTTGTGGTTCTTGGCGGCGATGAGCGCGAGCGCGTCCGACTGATCGCCCCATTTCTGGAAATAGAGTCCGGCAATCTGCCCGAAAATACCAGCGAAGCCGCCTTCGATATCGGCCTCTTCGCGCACGTAGGAGGCCTTGAGCAGATTTTTTCCGATCTCTGCGGCAGGCGTCGTCGTCATCTGTTCGACGCCGACCACAAGCACGATGCGCGCCGACTTCGCGGCGATAGATTTTAATCCCTGATGAACGGCGGCTGAACCGGTGGCGCAGGCATTCTCCACGCGCAGGGCACGCTTGAAACGCAAATCGGGCGAGGCTTGCAACACAAGCGAGGCGGTAAAATCCTGTGCCGAAAAACCGGCATTGAAATGGCCGAGCACGATTTCGTCGACATCCTGGGCCGGAATACCGGCATCGCTGAGCGCCGCATTGGTTACCCGCACGATAAGGCTCTCGACGGTCTCGCCTTCGAGCCTGCCGAAAGGGGTATGCGCCCAGCCCACGATGGCGGCAGTCATGCCATTCACTCCTTTGCCGAAATTCGGTCGCTTTCCTTTGGGATTTACCAGACACAAAATAGAATATACTATTCAGGCAAGTGTGGGCATGGTTCGCTTTGCGTTTATGCCCGCCTTTGGTCTAGATAGCCGCGCCAGTCGTGGGGAATTCGTCGATCCGGGGCTTAAGAACCGTGCCATTTGAATTCATGCGTATGAAGATTACAGCCGCTCTCGTTACCGCCGCCGCTGTCGCGGCATTGGGCGCATCGCGCGCCTCGGCCGAAGCACTTCTGCTGATCGAAGCCGACTCCGGCAAGGTGCTGTATGCGGAGAACGCCACCTATCCGTGGTATCCCGCCTCGCTCACCAAACTGATGACACTTTATGTGACGCTGCACGCGGTCAAGGACGGGCGCTTCACGCTCGACAGCCTCCTGACGGTGTCGCAATTCGCGTCCGTGCAGAAGCCGGCAAAGATGGGTCTCAAGCCCGGCATGCAGGTTACGGTCGACAATGCGCTCAAGATGCTGATGGTGCGATCGGCAAACGACATTGCCGTAGTTCTGGCCGAGGGCATGGGCGGCTCGGTCGAGAAATTCTCCGATCATATGAACCGCGCGGCCCAACAGCTTGGCATGACGCAATCGAGTTTCGTTAATCCCAACGGAATGCCGGCTGAGGACCAAATCAGCTCGGCGCGGGATCTCGCGATCCTCGCCCGCGCGCTGATCCGTGAATTCCCGGAATACGACATGTACTGGCATATTCCGGCGATCAGATATGGCGCCAAGACGACGCAAAATTACAACAAGCTGATCGGGCGCTATCCCGGCGCCGACGGCATGAAGACTGGATTTATCTGCGCCTCGGGGTTCAACCTCGTGGCCGCGGCGACGCGCAAGGGCCGGCGGCTGATCGCGGTGGTTCTGGGTTCACCGTCAGGCGGCGCACGCACCGCCAAGGCCGCGCAGATGCTTGAGCGCGGATTCAATGGCGCGGGTCTGGCTTGGCTCGCGCCGTCGCTTGGAACGGTGGAAGCACTCCCCGCGATTGACGCAGCGCCGCCGGATATGCGCGAGACGATCTGCGGAGCGTCAGCGAACCGCAAGAAGCCGGCGTCGGAAAGCGAAGAAGACGACGCGGTCGAAGCGGCCAATCCGGACGATCCGAACGCACCGCAACACTTCAAGTTGTCAAATCTCGGTCCTTCGGCCAAGGCTTCGGCATTGCTCGGCCCGAAGGTCGAAGCGGCGAATCCAATCGAGGTTTACGTCGGCCCCGCGCGCAAGCCTGCGGAAAGCCAATTCATCGCAACGCGAGCAAAGCTCAACGGCGGCAAAAAGCCCGCCGCGGCCAAGCCCGGCAAGGCGACCTCGGTGGAGACCAATCAGATCGCCGCGGCTCCGCCGCCGCAAACCGCTCCGGCACAAAACGCCGCGGGCACCGATGCGCCGCAGCCCTGGATGAGTTTTGCGCCGGCCAACACGCCTTTAGCTTCAGCGACGGAATTCGTCCCCGGTTCGGCGACCATGCCGGTACCGCGGCCACGGCCAAAACCCAAGCTCAACGGACAATGATTCCACGCAGCGAGCCTGCACGCCCGCCGGTGGCTCCCATGCCGCTGACGGTGGTGACGGGATTCCTCGGTGCCGGAAAGACCACCCTCCTCAACCGGCTCATCAAAGATCCCGCGCTCGCCGAAACCGCCGTCATCATCAACGAATTCGGCGAAATCGGGCTCGATCATCTGCTTGTCGAGCAGATCGATGACAACTTGGTGCTGCTGCAGAGCGGTTGCCTGTGCTGCACCATGCGCGGTGACCTAGTTGGCGCGCTCGAGAAACTGCTGCGCGATCTCGACAATGGCCGCGCTCGCTTTCGCCGCGTCGTGATCGAGACGACGGGATTGGCAGACCCGGCGCCCGTGCTGCAAACCACCATGGCGCATCCCTATCTGGTGCTGCGATTCCGGCTCGATGGCGTGGTAACCCTGGTCGATGCGGTCAACGGTCTATCGACACTCGATGAACATATGGAATCGGTCAAACAGGCCGCGGTTGCGGACCGCATCGTGCTGACCAAGACCGACCTGCTCGACACGCCCGCGCGCCGCGCCGCGGCAGACGTGCTTCGGATGCGGCTTGCAAAACTCAATCCGGCAGCGCCGGTGCTGGATGCGGCGGCCGGCGAAGCGAGCCCCGCTCGCTTGCTCGATTGCGGTCTTTATAACCCGCAAAGCAAGACGCCGGACGTGCGGCGCTGGCTGGCCACCGAGGCCTACGCGCAGGCGGAGCGCCATCCTCACGATCATTCGCACGACGTGAGCCGCCACGATGACCGCATCCGGGCGTTTTCGCTGGTGAGTGAAGCGGCCATCCCGGCGGCATCGTTCGAGTTGTTCCTTGAACTCGTGCGCGCGATGCACGGGCCCAACCTGCTGCGTTTCAAGGGCGTGGTAAGGCTGGCCGAGACCCCGGATGCGCCGCTGGTGGTGCACGGCGTACAACATATCCTGCACCCGCCAACGCGGCTGCCGCACTGGCCCGACGGCGACCACAGCACCCGGCTAGTGTTCATCACCCGCGATATCGAGGAACGCACGATCCGCGAGCTGTTCGCAGCCTTTCTCAACCAGGCCGCCCCCGATCGACCCGACCGCGCCGCACTCACGAACAACCCGCTCATGCCTTTCGGTGGAATCGACCGATAGGCTGAAGCGGCGCTTGTCACCGGCTCGCGACTCTTGGATGGTACGCTTCGGGGTCCGAGCGGATGAGCTTCATCGAGCAATTGAAGAACGACATCGTCTTTTTGCGCGGCGCGTTGCGCGCGCTCAAAATGACCACGCCGATCGCAAAAAATCCTACGCGCGTTTTTCCTAACGTAATCGAAGAGCTCGCTGAAAAATTCGGCGACGCCCCGGCGCTCATTTCCGAGCGGGAGCGGCTGAGCTATCGCGTCTTGGCCGCGCGGTCCAACCGCTACGCCCGCTGGGCGCTGGCGCAAGGCTTGGCGAAGGGCGACACGGTGTGCCTGCTCATGCCGAACCGGCCGGAATACATGGCGATATGGATCGGCATCACCCGCGTCGGCGGCGTGGTGGCGTTGCTCAATACCAATCTCGTCGGACCTTCGCTCGCCCATTGCATCGATATCGTGCAGCCGAAACTCATCATCATCGCTTCCGAACTGGCGCCGGTGCTCGCGAGCGCGCAGCCGAATCTGAAATCCAAGGCGCAGGTGTGGTCGCATGGCGAGAGCGGAACTTTTCCCCGCATCGACAGTGCTATCGAGACCACTTCCGACGCGCCGCTGGATGCTTCGGAGCGGCGCCCGCTCACCATTAATGACCGCGCGCTTTTCGTCTACACGTCGGGGACCACCGGTATGCCCAAGGCCGCGAACATCAACCACTACCGGGTGATGCTCGCGTGCTGCGCGTTCGCAGGCGTGATGGACACCAAGGCGTCGGATCGCATGTACGACTGTCTGCCGATGTATCACACCGCGGGTGGAATCGTTGCGATCGGCGCGCTGCTGATGAACGGCGGCTCGGTGGTGATCCGCGAGAAATTCTCCGTGCGCGAGTTCTGGGATGACATCGAGCGGTATGACTGCACGATGTTCCAGTATATCGGCGAGCTATGCCGCTATCTCGCGCAATCTCCGCCAAACCCAAATGAAACGCGCCATCGCATCCGGCTTGTGTGCGGGAACGGGCTGCGGCCGGACTTGTGGGAGGAGTTCAAGCGCCGTTTCCGTCTTCCGCATATCCTGGAATTCTACGGAGCGACCGAAGGCAACGTGAATATCTTCAATTTCGAGGGTAAGCCGGGCGCTGTCGGCCGCATTCCGTGGTTCGTCGCAAACCGGTTTCCGACCGCTGTTGTGAGATTCGACGTGGAGCGACAGCAGCCGGTGCGCGATACCAACGGACTCTGCATTCGCTGCGCGCCAGACGAACCCGGCGAGGTCATCGGCAAGATCGTCAACAAGGCGTCGAAGCCGGGAAACCGCTTCGAGGGCTACGCCGCCACCGGCGAGAATGAGAACAAGATTTTGCGCGACGTGTTCAAGAAGGGCGACGCCTGGTTCCGCACCGGCGATCTCATGCGCAAGGACGAGCACGGATATTTCTATTTCGTCGATCGCATCGGCGATACATTCCGCTGGAAAGGCGAGAACGTGTCGACCTCCGAAGTGGCTGAGGCGATCAATGTCTTCCCCGGTGTGAAGGACGCGAACGTCTATGGCGTGCAAATTCCAGGCCGTGAGGGCCGCGCCGGCATGGTGGCGCTCGTATGCGATAACAACAACATATGCGACTTGGCGGGTCTCTATGCTCATCTCAATGCGCATCTACCGGAATACGCGCGCCCCCTGTTTGTACGCATTCAAAATGACATCGAGGTGACCAGCACGTTCAAGCAGAAGAAGGTCGATCTGGTGCGCGAGGGTTTCGACCCGGCGGCAAGCAGCGATCCGATCTATTTCAGCGACCAGCAATCGCGCGCCTTTGTGCGACTCGATCCGATGCTCTATCAACGCATCACGAGCGGACAAGTGCGGGTGTGACGACACCAAAAAAAGCCATAAGGAGTTTTACGCTTGAGCCCCGTCAAGTCTGCCGATGACGTGCTTGCGTTCTGGCGCGCGGCCGGCCCGAAAAAGTGGTTCAAAAAAGACGCCGCATTCGATACCGAGATCGCCACGCGGTTTCTACCGACTTATGTGGCTGCCGCGGCGAATCAACTCGACGACTGGGAGGCGAGAGCAGATGGCGCGCTGGCGCTCATCATCGTGCTCGATCAGTTTCCGCGCAACATGTTCCGCGAGAGCGCGCGCGCCTTCGCTGCCGATACGCTCGCGCGCGCGGTTGCAGACCGCGCCATCGCACGCGGATTCGATCAGGAAATCGAAAAGGCGGAACGAAACTTCTTTTACCTGCCATTCGAACACTCGGAGGAACTCGCCGACCAAGAGCGTTGCATTGCACTGACGCGCGCATTGGGTGACGCCGATGCCCTCAAATGGGCCGAACTCCACGCCGATATTATCAGGCGGTTTGGCCGCTTCCCGCATCGCAACCTCGCCCTTAAACGCACGACCACCGCGGTTGAACAGGTGTTCCTTGACGGCGGCGGCTTTGCCGGCTGAGCCCCTCGCATTCCCCCTAGGCGGGCCCGGAAGCACTGGAGTAGCATGTCGCTCAACCGCCGCCACAAGTTGACTTGAGGAGTTGTCATGCGACAGGTGCTGTCCGCCGCGTTAATCGCAATCGTGCTGTGCTTCGGCACCGACACCCGCGCTCAGGCGCCGCAAGGCTATCCGGCCGATTACGGCAAGCTGATCGATGCCGCGAAGAAGGAAGGTAAGTTGGTCATTTACTCCACCACCGACTCGGTGGCGGCCAATCCGCTGATCAAGGATTTCGAAGCGCTCTATCCCGGCATCAAAGTCGAATATTCCGACCTCAATTCCACCGAGCTGTACAACCGCTTCATCGCCGAAGCCGCAGCCAACAACGGTACCGCCGACGTGCTATGGTCGTCCGCCATGGACCTGCAGGTCAAACTGGTCGCCGACGGCCAGGCCGCGGCTTACGCCTCGCCGGAAATCAAGGCGCTGCCGAAATGGGCGGTGTGGAAAGATGCCGCCTATGGCACGACATATGAGCCGATCGCCTTCGTCTACAACAAACGCCTGGTGCCGGCCGCCGACGTACCGAAGAACCACACCGACCTGTTGAAGCTGCTCGAGGCCAAGCCCGACTTCTACAAGGGCAAAATCACGGCTTACGATCCGGAACGTTCCGGCGTCGGCTATCTGTTCGTCAATGAGGACGTGAAGAATTTCCCGGCCGCCTGGGACCTGTTCAAGAACTTCGGTAAAGCGCAAGCCAAGCTCTACACCAGCGCCGGCGCCATGATGGAGCGCGTCACCTCCGGCGAGCACCTGATCGCCTATGGCATCTTCGGCTCCTATGCGCTCGGCCGCTCGAAGAAGGACCCCAACCTCGGCATCGTCCTGCCGACGGACTACACAATGGTGACCTCGCGCGTTGCCTTCATCTCCAAGAGCGCCAAGAACCCGAACACCGGCAAGTTGTTCCTCGATTATCTTCTGTCCAAGCGTGGCCAGGAGATCGTCGCCAACAAGGCCGACCTCTATTCGCTTCGCTCCGACGTGGATGGCGAAGCAACGCTCAAGCGTGTCACCGAGCTGATCGGCGACAAGGCGCGTCCGGTGCCGATCGATGCGACGCTGCTGGAAAATCTCGACCAGACCAAGCGGCTCGCCTTCCTCGCCAAGTGGCAGGCGGCGAAAAAGGGTCAGTAAATTGATCGCGTCATTCCGGGACCGTGCGAAAGCGCCGGACCCGGAATCCAGCTGAAAATTCGGAGCAAGTTTCTGGATTCCGGGTTCGCTCGCTTTGCTCGCGCCCCGGAATGACGAGAACTTGAAAGAACTCCATGCCCATCGCGATCTACCGCTTCGTCGTGCTCGGCATTACCACGCTTGCCGTGGTGGCGCCGCTGTCGCTGGTCGTCTACCAGAGCTTCCTCACTGCGCCGTTCTTCGACCATTCGGCGCGGCTTAGCCTTAGCGCCTATTCCTTCGTCTTCGCCGAGTCCGATTTCTGGCAGGCCTTCTGGACCACTCTTGCGATCTGCATCGGCATGACGGCGATCGCCGTACCGCTCGGCGCGTTGCTCGCCTTTCTGATGGTGCGCACAGACGTCCCCGGCAGACGCTACCTCGAGCCGTTGATTCTCATCCCGATCTTCGTGTCGGCAGTGGTGATCGCCTTCGGCTATGTTGTGGCGGTCGGACCGGTCGGGATATTTTCTACGCTCGCCAAGGACGTGCTCGGTTTCGTACCGTGGAATCTGTATTCGCTGGCCTCGCTGATCGCGATCGCCGGCCTCACCCATGTCCCGCATGTCTATCTCTACAGCGCGGCGGCGCTGCGCGGATTGAGCACGGACCTGGAGGAAGCGGCGCGGGTTTCCGGCGCCAATCCATTTCGGGTTGCGATCAATGTCAGCCTGCCGATGATCATGCCGGCGATCTTGTTTGCCGGCGTGCTGGTGTTCTTCCTCGGCTTCGAACTGTTCGGTCTTCCCCTGGTGCTGGGTGACCCGCAAGACGTGCTGGTGCTCTCGACCTACCTGTTCAAGCTCACCAACAAACTTGGCGTGCCGTCCTATCAATTGATGGCCGTCGTCGTGGTCGTCATCATCGCGGTCACCGCGCCGCTGGTGTTCTTGCAGCGCCTGTTGCTGCGCCAGGCACAGCGCTACGTCTCGGTGCGCGGCAAGGGCCTGAAGACGCAACCGCTCAGGCTTCATGGCTGGCGCTGGTTTGCCTTCGCGGCAATTGTATTCTGGCTGTTCGTCACTGTGGCGGTGCCGCTGTTCGGCATCACGTTGCGCTCGTTCGTGGTGACCTGGGGCGAAGGCGTGAAGCTTTCCGAGGTTCTCACGCTCGACCATTATCGCGAACTGATCGACTACCCCAACGTCGTGCGCGGCATCCTCAACACGCTCGGCATCGGCGTGATCGGCGGCGCCGCGGCGGTCGCCTGCTACACCGCGATCGCGCTCGCGGTGCATCGCTGGAATTCGGGCTGGACGCGTCTCGTCGACTACATGGTGATGGTGCCGCGCGCCATGCCGGGCCTGGTCGCCGGCCTCGCGCTGTTATGGGTGTTCCTGTTCGTGCCGTTTATGTCTCCGCTGCGCTCGACCATGTTCTCGATCTGGCTCGCTTATTCGATCGTCTGGCTCGCCTATGGCATGCGGCTGATATCCGGCACGCTGCTGCAAGTCGCGCCCGAGCTGGAGGAAGCCGCGCGCGTTTCCGGCGCCAACGATCTGCGTGTGAAGCGCGACGTCACCATTCCGTTGATCAAATACGGCATGCTGGCAAGCTGGCTGCTGATCTTCCTGATCTTCGTGCGCGAATATTCCACCGGCATATATCTACTCGGACCCGGCACCGAAGTGATCGGCTCGCTGCTGGTGTCGCTGTGGGGTACCGGCGCGATTGATCTGGTGTCTGCCCTTTCCGTCGTCAACGTGGTGATGATCGGCGCCGGTCTTGCCGTCGCGGTCCGGCTCGGAGTGCGCCTGCATGGCTGATCTCTTGGTGAAGGATCTCAAGTTGCGGCTCGGCGACAATGAGATTCTTAAAAGTGTTTCGCTCAGTGTCACGCCCGGCCAGGTCGTGGCGTTGCTCGGACCCTCGGGGAGCGGCAAGACCACGCTGCTGCGCGCGATCGCCGGCCTGGAGGTGCCGCACGGCGGTTCGATTTCGATCGGCGAGAGCGTGTTCTTCGACGCCGCGCGCGGCATCGAACTGCCGGCCGAGCAGCGCGGGCTCGGCTTGGTGTTCCAATCCTATGCACTGTGGCCGCACCGTACCGTATTCGACAACGTCGCCTATGGTCTCAAGTTGCGCAAGACGCCCGCAGCCGAAATCAAAACGCGGGTCGAGAAGACGCTGGCGCAGATCGGCCTTGGCCATCTCGCCGCGCGGTATCCGCACCAGCTTTCCGGCGGCCAGCAGCAGCGCGTCGCCATCGCCCGCGCGCTGGTCTACGAGCCGCCGGTGCTCCTGCTCGACGAGCCGCTGTCGAACCTCGATGCCAAGCTGCGCGAGGAAGCGCGCGCCTGGCTGCGTACGCTGATCGTGACGCTCGGCCTGTCGGCGATCCATGTGACGCATGACCAGGTGGAGGCAATGGCCATCGCCGACCGCATTATCCTGCTCGACGCCGGCGTGGTCACGCAGGAAGGCGCGCCGACGGCGCTCTACAACGAGCCCGGGACGTTGTTCACGGCGGAATTCATGGGCAGCAACAACCGGCTTGACGGCAAGCTAGTGGAGATATCCGGCGGGCGCGCGAGCATGGAGGTGTTCGGAGAGCGCATCACCGGAATGGCGCGCACGAAAGCCGCGGCCGGCAGCAATGCGACCGGCATCATCCGGATCGAACGCGTGCGCTGCGCGTCGAGTGCCGGCCCGAACCGGCTGAAGATGGAGCTCAAGGCGCCGATGTATCTCGGCGAGCGCTGGGAGCTGGTGTTCGCACGCGAGCACCTCACCGTGCGCGCCTATGCCTCGTCGCCGCTCAAGCCGGGCGAGCATTACGTCGAATTCCCCGCCGAAGCGTTGTGGGTGTTTTAGGGAACGCGTGCTACGAATATCGCATGAAAGAATTTCACGGCGTTTTCCCCTATCTGGTTTCGCCAATCGACGCGGCCGGCCGCGTAAAGACCGAAGTGCTCGGACGATTGGCTTCCGACCTCGTCAAGGCCGGTGTGCATGGGTTGACGCCGCTCGGCTCGACTGGCGAATTCGCCTATCTCAACAGCGAGCAGCGCACCGCGGTCGTGAAGGCAACCATCGAGGCCGCCGGCGGCCGCGTGCCGGTGGTCGCTGGCGTTGCATCCACGTCAACGGCCGACGCGGTGGCGCAGGCAAAGAATTATGAGCGGCTTGGCGCGGACGGCATTCTTGCGATCCTTGAGGCATACTTCCCTCTGAAGGATGCGCAGACCGAATCCTATTTTCGCGCGATTGCCGACGCGGTGGGCATTCCGGTGGTGCTCTACACCAATCCGCAGTTCCAGCGCAGCGATCTCTCGCTCGATGTGATCGCTCGACTCTCTGAGCATAAGCGTATCCGCTACATCAAGGACGCGTCGACCAATACCGGGCGGCTGCTTTCGATCATGAACCGCTGCCCGGACCTCAAGGTCTTCTCTGCCTCCGCGCATATTCCCGCCGCTGTGATGTTGATCGGCGGCGTCGGCTGGATGGCGGGACCGGCGTGCATCATTCCCAAGCAAAGCGTGCGGCTCTATGAGCTTTGCCGCGCCGGCAAGTGGAAAGAGGCGATGGCGTTGCAGCGCGGCCTATGGCGCATCAACGAAGTTTTTGCGTGTTTCAATCTTGCGGCCTGCATCAAGGCAGCCTTGCAGATTCAAGGATACGATGTGGGCGATCCGGTGCCGCCGCAGGCCGCGCTCAGCGCCGAAGAACGAAAAATCGTCAAAGCCATCCTCGCGGACATCGGCAAGCGGCGCTGAGTTCAACCACGCGTGCGCAACAGCCGGCGTATCACCTTGCCGGTCGTGGTCATGGGTAACTCGTCGATGAAGGCCACTTCGCGCGGATACTCATGCCCCGAGAGCCTTGTCTTGACGAAGGCCTGGATGTCGGCGGCGAGCGCGTCGGACGGCGCGTGGGTGGGTTTGAGCACAATGAAGGCTTTGACGATCTCGGTGCGCACCGGATCGGGCTTGCCGACGACGGCTGCGAGCGCGACCGCGGGATGTTTGATCAGGCAATCCTCGATCTCGGTCGGTCCGATGCGGTAGCCGGAGGATGTGATCACGTCGTCGTCGCGACCGACGAAGTGAAAATAGCCATCGTCGTCGACCAGGCCCTGATCGCCGGTCGTCATCCAGTCGCCGATGAACTTCTCGCGCGTCGCTTCCGGCCGATCCCAATATTCGAGGAACATCACCGGATCGGGCCGCCGCATGGCGATCTGACCCACCTCGCCTACGGCTGCACGCTCACCATCGGGACGGATCACCGCGACCGTGTGGCCGGGCACCGGTTTGCCGATGGCACCGGGCCGCGACACGCCAATCGCACCGCAACCGGAGAGAACCAGATTGCATTCGGTCTGGCCGTAGAATTCGTTGATGGTGAGCCCAAGGGCTGATTTGCCCCATTCGTAGGTCTCCGCACCCAACGCCTCCCCGCCCGAGCCGACCGTGCGCAACCGGATATCGTGGCGCCCTTGCGGTTTGAGAGCCGAGCGCAACATCCGAAGCGCAGTCGGCGGAATGAACGCATTGCGCACGCCCTGGCGGGCCATGAGTGCGAAGGCCTCCTCCGGGTCGAAACGGTCGAAGCGGCGCGCCACCACCGGGACACCACAATAGAGACCCGGCAGCAGCACGTTGAGCAGGCCGCCGGCCCATGCCCAGTCCGCCGGTGTCCAGATGCGGTCACCAGGTTGCGGAAAAAACTCGTGATGCGTTTCGATGCCTGGCAGATGGCCGAGCAGCACGCGGTGACCATGCAGCGCGCCCTTGGGCTGGCCAGTCGTACCCGACGTGTAGACCATCATCGCGGGGTCGTCTGGCGTCGTTGGCTCGGGCGTGAAGTCGGCCGATGCGCGCGCAAGCGTTTCGTGAAAGCCGAGCGTGCCCGTTTCCGGCCCATCAATCGAAAGGATCAGCTCGATGCCGGGGGCCTCAACGCGGATCGGCGCGAGCTTGGCGAGACCTTGTGCGTTGGTGATGAGCGCCTTGGCGCCGGAGTTCTGCAAGCGATAGGAAATCGCATCGGCACCGAACAACATGGCGAGTGGCAACGCGATGGCCGCCAGCTTGTAGACCGCGATGTGAATGGCGGCGACCTCGGGCGCTTGCGGCAACAGGATGGCCACGCGATCGCCGCGGCCGATGCCGTGCGCACGCAGCGCGTTGGCGAGGCGGTTGGAGGTTTCTTTCAACCAGCCATAACTGATTTCTTGCGTGTGACCGTCGCTTTGCACCGCAAGGATGGCAAGCCGACGGGCGTCAATCGCCGCCCAGCGATCGCAAGCATCCACGCCGATGTTGAAGCGCGCCGGCACCTGCCAGCGAAATTGGCGATAGAGTTCGTCGTAATCGCGGGCCGGCGGAAGCATCAGGCGGTAAGTTAGTTGGGCAGCGCCAAGCGGTCCAGGCGCAATCGCAGCGTCCCCTTTTGAAACACTGTGCTGCGGCGCGGGCGTAGGTTTAGCGGCCAGAGTCCGCAGGTATTAACTGCATTCTTTAGTGCGTCATGCGCGAGTCATCCGGCGAATCCTTATTAACCGCCACGTGGAGGCCGCGACTCCCCAAATAAACCCTGGGTTTTTAAGCGCTGTTGCAACAACGCCGCACTGGCCTGGAATTGCGCGCCACCCGTTATTGTTCGCGCGGGCGAAACGGGGTAATTTTCATATTAACAATCCCGCAAGGGGTTGCGCGACGTTCGCACCTTAGTGTCGTAGAAATCAGGGCGCGCGGACGAAGCGAATTAAGTCGTGTGTAAGATCGGCGTCGTGTTTGAGTTGAGTGCTGTGATCGATATTGATGTCGTGCTGGTGAATATTGAAGACCGTACCGCCTATTGCTCGGACGGCGTCACAAGAATATTTTTTGAGATGTACGACGCCGATGCGCAGCTCACGGAAGATCCGGACGAAGCCATCGCCGCCGTCGTAAAGGTTCGCGACGATCAGTTTATCGTTCTCAATCTGATCGACGAGAAGCCGGTCGAGCTTCACTGAAAACTTCACACTTCTGCAAAACAATACCTTTGCAAAGCAGAAACGCAGACGCCCAGCCGTCGCTGGCTGGGCATCCGAGCTCATTCCGTCCGCAGGAACTGACTAGATCGATTCTTTGAGTTCTTTGGCCGCGCGGAACGCGACCTTCTTGCTCGCCTTGATCTGGATGGGCTCGCCGGTGGCGGGATTGCGTCCCATGCGCGCCGCGCGGCGCCGCACCACCAAGATCCCCAGACCCGCGAGACGGATGCGGTCGCCCTTCTTGAGGTGTTTGGAGACCAGGCCGACCAGGTCGTTGAGGATGGCTTCCGCCTGCTTCTTGGGCATCTCGTGATCGGCGGCGAGACTCGCGGCGAGGTGCTTAAGGCTGACGGTATTTACTTTGGGCTTAATAGAAACGGGCTTAGTTGAAGCGGGCTGCATGGCCATGGTGTCGCGACTCCCCTTGAAAATAGTGCTTTCTGAAAACACAGAATTGTGTTGTCCGCAATCGGATAACGCAGGATACGCCCATAAACATTGGCTTGCGGTGGATGATTTTCATCGCGGGCGAATGGGGGGATTGTCAAAAGTGCCCGTTTTTGCTCATCAATCCGCCCTCTCATTGGGCGAGGCCAGGATTAACGCCCAGAAAACCTTATATTTCGAACCCGGTGCATAGACCGCTGCAATGCCGATCCGGGTCACCTCCAGGCTCAGCATATTGGCCCGGTGGCCCGGCGAATCACGCCAGCCGGAGAAAGCCTCCGCCAGCGTGTGGTAGCCGGCCGCAACGTTCTCCACCACCGCCCTGGCCCTGACCGTCGATTTCCTGATCCGCTCTGAAAAAGAGACTCCAACGTTGTGCCCGACCTCATTGCGTGCTGCCATGGTGCGTGCCTGTTCCTGTGCAAGCCGCATCAGCTCGCGATCGATAGTCACCGGACCGAGGCCATTGTTGCGGCGAAAGCCGGAAATCATGGACGCTGCTGCCTTGGCGTCGAGTTCGGTATGAGCCGCGGCAAGGCTGACATAGAAGCTCGGTATTTCGTCGGTCGTCTGCGGTTCTGCAGCGCAAGCGGCCAATCCAATTCCGAGCAAAAAAGCAGCAAGCATCCGGGCAACCCTCTCAATGGTCGAACAATGCCGCATCCAAGACTCCGAATGGCCAAGACACGGAGTATTCGCCAACCCCTGTCAAACAGTAAACTTCGGCACCTACTGCAGTTTCATTTTCATGAGCCGCTCGGCATTGCCGACCATGATCTTACGCCGTGTGTCAGCATCAAGGCCGAGTTCGTCGATGGCGGCAAGCGTTTTGGCGATGGGACCGAGCGGCGCATCGGTGGCAAACACCACGTGATCGGCGCCGAAGAATTCCAGGCCGCAGGGCAAGCCATTTTTGCCGCCAAACATGGCGGTGTCGGCGTAAAAATCGCGGAAGTAATCGAGGTGCGGCCGTTTAAGTGAGGAAAGAACCTTGGAATAATCCTCGTCGATGGTGCGGCTGCCGAGCACGTCCATGCCGGGTCCAATCCGGCCGTCGAAATACGGAATCATTCCGCCGCCAAGATGGTGGGTGACGATTTTCAGCTTGGGATGGCGGTCGAACAGGCCGGAGAAAACCAGCCGCGCCATCGCGACCGTGGTCTCGTAAGGCCAGCCAAAACACCACCACATCTCAAAGCGCGATTTTTGTTCGGCGGTGTAGTCCGGCATGCTGGCAGTGCGCGCCGGGTGCAGCCAGATCGGCAGATCGTGGGCGGCGAGTGCTGCAAATATTGGGGCAAATCGCGGCTCGTCGAGCGGGCGCCCGGCGATGTTGGTAAATATTTGAATGCCACGCGCGCCGAGCGTCCTAATCGCGCGGTCGGCTTCCTTGATCGCGGCATCGACGTCGTCCAATGAAACCGCCGCAACGAAGGCCGGGAAACGATCCGGGTGGCGCGCGCACAATTCGGCCATGGAATCGTTTGCGACCTGCGCGAGCTTCAGTGCGACCTCGCCCTGGGCAATATCCTCGATCGGCGGATTGGGCAGCGAGATGATCTGCCGGTAGTCGCCGAATTCGTCCATCTCGCGAAAGCGCGCGTCGAGATCGAACAGTTTTTTAACCGTGCGCAGCCGTTTTCCCATGTTTCCAAGCTTGGGCGAGCCGCGCTCAAGTTCCTGGAAATAAAGATCTGGGAAGATATGGGTGTAAATGTCGATGAGCATGGGAGATTCCGCCGATTGTTCGAGACATAGGAACCCATTCCCGTAGCGCATGAATCGGTGCCATATCAACGTCCAGATTCAACCACGACTTCCGCCTCGCCGTTGCCGGAAGTCCAAATTTCATGTTAGGTCACGGTGCCAATGAGTGTCATTTCATCGCAGGACAAACACAAAGAAATAGCGTTCTTCGACAGCCACGCTGCGGAGAGCGCCTACGACGTGTTCACGCCGGAAAGCAACTTGCGCTTGATCAATGCCTGCATTCGGCTGATGAAACCCGAGCGCGGTGCCCGCGTGGTCGATCTCGGTTGCGGGTCGGGCGTGTTCAGCGATCTCTTGCAGAGTGCCGGCTACCCGTGCATCGGTCTCGACATCAGCCCGAAATTGATCGCGATCGGACGCCGCAAATATCCAAATATCGAATTCGTCGAGGGTGACGTCGAGCACCTGCCATTTCCAGATGCGAGTATTGACGCGGTGTTGCTGAGTGGTCTGATTCATCACCTTCCCGAATCTTCGCGCTGCGCGGCCGAGGTCTTTCGCGTGTTGCGCCCGGGTGGACGTTTCGTCGCCTTCGACCCGAACCGGATGAACCCCTTCATGTGGCTTTATCGCGACCGGTCGTCGCCATTTTATAGCTCGGTGGGAGTAACGGAAAACGAGCGTCCGATCCTCGCCCGTGAGAGGGCCGACGTCTTTCGCCAGGCCGGCTTTACGGTCGGTACTGAATATTTATCGAACTTGCGCTATCGCTACGTCGCTTCGGCGAAGGTACGCTGGCTGCTGCCGATCTATAACGCCATCGATGGCATATTGGCCAGGCTGCCCTTCGCCAAGCCGTTCCGCGCGTTCGTACTCACCTACGGAGAGAAGAATTGAACGTCACCGACATTCGGGGCCGGTCCCGGACAGCGCCTTCGGCGGCGCAGACCGCGGACTTGACCGTTGTCGGCGGAGCCGGGCACGTCGGGGTTCCGCTCGTGCTGGCGTTCGCGTCCAAGGGGTCGAGCGTCAACGTCAACGATCTCAATGAGGACACGCTTACGACGCTCAAAGGCGGCCGTCTTCCATTTATCGAACACGGCGCTGACGAGCTGCTGACCAAAGCGCTCAAAGACAAGCGTCTCTTCTTCACAAGCAAGCCGAGCGAGATTTCCACCAAGGGCCCGGTGATCATCACGATTGGAACGCCGGTCGATAAGTTCCTCAATCCGGAACGGAAAGTCATTCAAGACTGCATCGATGCGCTGCTGCCGCACTTGCACGACGGCCAGCTTCTCGTTCTGCGCTCCACGCTCTACCCAGGCACCACGGACTGGATCGATGGCCATATCAAATCGAATGGACGCAAACTGAAGGTCGCGTTCTGTCCGGAGCGGATTGTGCAGGGGTTCGGGATCGAAGAACTGGGCCGGATGCCGCAAATCATCAGCGGCACTACTCGCGAAGCCGAAGAAGAAGCCGCCAATCTGTTCAAGCAGGTCGCGCCGGAACTCGTGACGCTTGCACCGATCGAAGCTGAGTTCGCGAAACTGTTCAACAACGCGTATCGCTATATCGAATTCGCCGTGACCAATCAGTTCTATCTCATCGCAAAGTCGGCGGGGCTCGATTACCACCGCATCCTGGGCGCGATGAAGCACAATTATCCGCGCGCCAAGAATATCCCGCGGCCCGGATTCGCCGCGGGTCCGTGCCTTGTCAAGGACACGATGCAGCTGTTGGCGTTCGCGAGCAACGAGTTCGGCCTTGGCAACACGGCCATCCTCGTCAATGAGGGCCTGCCCCTGCACGTGATCAATGCGCTGAAGCGCGACTACGATTTGACCAAGATGTCGATCGGATTGCTGGGGATGGCCTTTAAGCCCGAGATCGACGACGTACGCTCCTCACTGAGCTACAAATTCAAAAAGTCGCTGGCGGGTCAGGCGCGCGAGGTGCTGACCACAGATCCGTTCGTCACCACCGACCCCGAACTGCTGCCGCTCGACGAGGTGATCGCGCGCGCCGACCTGCTGATCCTGTGCACACCGCATCAGTGTTACAAGAGCGCGGATCTGAAGGGAAAACCGGTGGCAGATGTCTGGGGTTTTCTCGAGAAAGCCAACGTCGTTTACTGAGCGATGGCGCCGCAACTCGACATCGTCATTCCCGTCTACAACGAAGGCCAAAATATCCTTGCCACGCTCAGCGCGCTCGTGCGCGAGGTCAAGACGCCCGCGCGGATCCTGATTGTCTATGACCTTGCCGACGACGACACACTGCCGGTGATCCGCAACAATCCGCAAGCGCACGCCGGCATCGCGGTCGAATTCGTGCGCAATCCCGGCCGCGGTGCGCATAAGGCAGTGATGACCGGGTTTGCGGCGAGCACCGCGCCGTACATCGTGATGCTTCCCGCCGATGACGATTTCAACGCCGGTATCCTCGATAAAATGGTCGCGCTGGCACAACAAGGCTGCGATATCGTGTGCGCGAGCCGTTTCATGCCGGGTGGGAAGATGAAAGGCGCGCCGCTGCTCAAGGACGCGCTGGTGCGCGCGGGGGCATTTACGCTTTATTACCTCGCGCGGTTGCCGACGCAGGACGCCAGCAGCGGCTTTCGATTGTTTTCGCGCCGTGTCGTGCACGAGATCGTGGTCGAGTCCGATCAGGGATTCTGCTACAGCATAGAACTTCTGGTGAAGGTACACAGGCTGGGCTGGCGCATCGGCGAAGTTCCGGCGCTCTGGTTCGAGCGCAAGCACGGGCAAAGCCGTTTTCGCGTGTTGAAATGGCTGCCGGCTTATCTGCGCTGGTATCTCTACGCCTTCGCCACCACTTATCTGCGCCGGCCGCCAAGCACTGTTGCGATGAAACCGGCACAAACCTAACTGGCGCCAATGACCGAGGAATGGCCAAAAATTCGCTCGCGCAGGGTCACCAAGGTGTCGCCCTGGATGGATATCATCGCGCGCGAAGTCGAATTCACACCAAGCGCACCGCTGGAAACTTATCACGCGGTTGGTCAGGCGGATTACCTCGCGATCGTTGCGCGCACGCCGGACGGCCGCATTCCGATCGTGCGGCAATACCGGCCCGCGATCGAAGCGTTTTCCTGGGAGTTGCCCGCGGGTCTGGTCGATCCCGGCGAGCAGCCGATCGACAGCGCGCGGCGGGAGTTGATGGAGGAAACCGGCTATCCGGCGCGGGTCATCCATCCGCTCGGAATGGCGGCCGCGTGCACGGGCCGATTGAGCAACCGCGTCTATTCCTTCTTTGTGGAAACCGGCGAACGCGAAGCAGCGTTCAAGCCGGAGCCCGGGCTTTCGGTCACATTGATGACGCCGGCCGAGTTGCTGCGGATGATCCGAGCGGGCGAGTTCGTGCAGCAATTGCATCTCGGCGCGCTCATGCTCGCGGAACTGCATTCCTTTCTCAAGCTATCGCGCTGATTTTTTCAGGCGCGCATAGCTTTCGTCATTCCCGCAACGCGCATGCACCATTCGAGGCCACGCGCGAGCGCCACTGTGACCGGATGCCCAGCGAACCATTCCACGAATTTCGGAAACCGGCGCCGCGACAAATCGAGTCCTTCCATCCGCATCCACACCGCGCATACGACGAGCGTCAAAAACCATGTGACGTAGTAGTAACGCCCGGAGGGTGGATAGAAGAGCGCGACAACGTGTCCCGCGAGCGCCGCGGTCGCGACCAACCGCAGCCAGGGACCGAAAGATCGTCCCCGAATCAGCACCCGCAGCAACACCATCACGGCGATCGCGTTGATCGGCAACGTCAGCAGCATCTCGGATGGGCCACTGAGCCAACCGCCGATCTGCACCGTCACATGCGTTAGATCCCCGCCAAAGAGATCGAGGTGAACGAGGTCGCGGAGCGCAGCGAGATAGACCGCCGGCGGTGTCGGGAAATTCGCCGGTTCGGTGACATTGCTGCTGAACAACACGAATACGCCGCCGAAGTACCAGTTGTGCAGCGCCATGCTCAGCACTGGCAGGAATCCGAGGCACATGCCGGCGAGCCGCCGATACTGCACCTGCCAGAGTGCTGCGACGCCGGCGCCGCCTAGCAGTACGCCCGCGATCGGCGCCAAATTTGGGCGCACGAACAGCGCGAGGAAAAATAGCAATCCCGCTCCCAGCGCCGTCGTAAAACGATCATCGGGGCCGCTCTGCGTGCGGCCAATGAGGAGCAAGAGGCCCGCGAGCAGAAACGTTGCGGCGGCAGGATCGGCAAAACCCCGCGCCGCCCATTTCACGTAGAGAAAATAGCTCGTGCCGAATAATGCGCCGATCGGTATCGCCACAAAAATAATGATCATCCCGAGCGCCCAGTTCGGCGGCACGAAGCGGCGAAACACGTCAAACGCCAGCGCCGGCAGCGCAAGCATGAGCGAAAGATAGCCGAGATTGGTATCGCCGAAGACGAAACGCTCCAAGGCGCGCAAATATCGCAGCCCTGGACCGCCATAGTAGAAGATGCTTTCCTCGCCGCGCAGTGCGGCTGCGAAATCACCGGCCAGCAAGTGTTGTGCGATCCTGCGCGCGACACCCTCGTAGAACAGACTATCATCGCCGCCTTCGTGCGGCCGCCAGCCTCCGATGAAGTTCGCGTCGTTGAGCACAACGACGACCAGCGCCGCACCGACCAAAGCGAACGGAAGCACCGGCCGGTATGAGCGCCAGCGCAGTAAGAAGCCCAGCACAGCGCAGGTGCCGATGAGCGCGAGCATCGGCTCAATCAATGGACGCAGCCGGATCGCCGCCGAGGGCTGCAAGTGCATTGCCAAAGGTGCGTCTTGCGCAATCGCAACACCAAAGATTTTCCGTCCGACGTCGGCCGCTTCGATGGTCCGGCATTCCATCGTGGCGTGCCGCTGCGCGGTGAATTTCTCGACCGGTTCTTCCCACAGCACATAGCCGGTCCAGCACAGGCGGCTGCCGACGAAATCCGCCGGAAACCGGTACATCGCGAACCACGGCATGGTCAGATGCCATTGGTGGAAAACCGCCTGCCACGGGCGACGGAACGCCTCGGCACCACGTAAGCGCGATGCGCGGGTCAAATCGCTTTGGGTCGAATTCCAGTTGTATTTACTTTCGTTCACGAAACCGAGCCGTTGCCAGGTGGCGTCCTCGAAATCGATACCGGTCACGCGCCGCGAATAGGCGGGCCGGTCGTAGATGCCGTCGGCGGAAAACGCATAGGCGCGGTCGGGGAACCCCTGGGCGCGCCAGCATCCCGCTACCGTACGATCGCAGCGGCGTTCGGGCGGATACTGCGCATCGAATGCCGCCTGCATGAAGGCGAAAGCTTCCGAAGGCAGCCCCTGCTCGAGCGCGCCGCCGCGGCCATCGACAATGAAGACGTTGTGGCCTTCGTCGATCCGCGGCGCGGGGAATAAAGTCTTGCCAAACACCACGGTCATCACGACGGCGAAGGCTGCAAGCCAGGCCATGGGCCGCGGCGAAATCGCGCCAGCAAAGATCGCCACCGCTGCGATAAGAAGAAGGGCGTAGCGGAACAGATCGTTGATCGGGAGCCCAAGCGCGGCCATGACGAGCAGGAGCGCCGCAAACTTGCGCCAAGCGCCGGACGTGCCACTGGCCTGAGATGACGGATTCAATTGAACAAGCCCGCAATGGTTGACTGGACGGTAGCGTCCGGTCAAAGCCTTGTCGATGTGAACTCTTGACCGGCGTGCAGTTGCCGACCAGATTGCCGATAATTTAGCGAACAACCAGCAGGGCGTCGCTTTGATTCGACTCGGCATCGTGGGCTGCAACTACGGACGCACGGTCCAGCTGCCGGCGTTTCGCAACGACCCGCGTTGCATCGTGCTCGCGCTTGCCGGGACCGATGCGGCGCGGACGGCGGAGCTTGCGCGCCAATCCGGGATCGCAATGGCTTTCGGCGACTGGAAGGAGCTGATCGAGAAGGCGGACATCGATGCGGTGGTCATCGCAACGCCTCCGCAGTTCCAGCCGCAGATCGCCACGCGCGCGCTCGAACGCGGCAAGGCGGTGTTCGTTGAAAAGCCGATGGCCGCCAACCTTGAAGGCGCAGCCGCCATGCTGGCGGCAGCCGCGAAGGGCGGCAAAACCGCGATGATCGACTTCAATTTCACCGAACTGCCGGCATGGCGCAAGACAAAGGCGCTGATCGACGCGGGCGCGATCGGCCGGTTGCGGCATGTCGTCGTCACTTGGAACGTCGAAAATCAATCGACAAAATTGCGGCTCAAGAACTGGAAGACGAGCGGCGATTCTGGCGGCGGCACGCTGGGCAATTTCGCAAGTCACTCGCTGCATTATTTCGAATGGCTTTGCGGGCCGATCAGCGAACTTTCCGCACGCCTGGCGAGCCTGCCGGACGATCCGGCGCTGGAAACCACGGTCACCCTCTCGCTCGGCTTTAATTCGGGTGCGAGCGGAAGCCTGGCCGTGAGCAGCGCCGCTTATCTTGGTTCGGGTCACCGGTTGGAGTTTTACGGCGAAGACGGCACGCTGGTGCTGGCCAATACGACCTCCGACTATATGCGCGGATTTACGTTGCACCACGCGCGACGTCCGGCCGCAGCCCTCGAACTGGTCGCGGTCGATCTCGATCCGCTCGACAAAGTCGCGCTCGACGGCCGCATTGCTCCGGTCTCGCGGCTTGCGAGCCGTTTCCTCGATGCGATCGAACAGAGAAAGTCCGTGCAGCCTGGTTTCGTCGAGGGCTATCGTGTCCAGATGCTGCTCGATGCGGCGCGCCGTTCGCACGCGCTCGGTAGCTCGGTAAATACCAGCGAGCCTGCAAAAATGGAGCAGATTTAGGTGAAACGAATTCTCGTCACGGGTGGCAGCGGATTCATCGGTTCTGCGCTGGTGCAGGCGCTGGTGCGGGACGGCAATCGCGTGCGCGTGCTCGACGACAATTCGCGCGGTGCACCGCGACGGCTCAAAACAGTCGAGAAAGACATCGAGTTCATTGCAGGCGACATTCGTGATGCCAAGGCGGTGGAAGCCGCGGTCCGCGGAATGGATGAAGTGCACCATCTCGCCTATGTCAACGGAACGGAATTCTTCTACAGCGCGCCAGAGCTTGTGCTCGACGTCGGCGTCAAGGGCATGCTCAATGTGGTCGATGCGTGCCGAAATGCAAATGTGCGCTCGCTGGTGCTGGCTTCGAGCTCGGAGGTCTATCAGACGCCGCCGAAAACCCCGACCGATGAGAGCGCGCCGCTGATTGTACCCGACCCGACCAACGCGCGTTATTCCTACGGTGGCGGAAAAATCATCAGCGAGTTGATCGCGATCAACTACGGCCGCAAATTTTTCGACCGCGTGCTGATCTTCCGCCCGCATAATGTCTATGGACCGGACATGGGATGGGAGCACGTCATCCCGCAGTTTGCCCGGCGCCTTAAAAAAGCCGCGGCGCAACAGCCCGGCGGGCCGCTGCCATTCGAGATTCAAGGCGACGGCCGGCAGACCCGCAGCTTTTGTCATGTCGACGATCTGGTGCGCGGCGTGATGGCGATGCGGGCAAAGGGCGAGCATCTCGGCATCTATCACGTCGGCACGACCGAGGAGATCAGTATCGCGGAGCTGGCGCGGCGGGTGGCGGCGCACGTCAAACGCGAGATTGCGCTTAAATTTAGCCCCGCCCCGGCCGGCGGTACCTCGCGGCGATGCCCGGATATCACGAAGCTTTCGAAGCTCGGTTATGCGCCGCAAGTTCCGCTCGCCACCGGCCTGCCGCCAACCGTCGACTGGTACTGGGCGAACGAAAGCCTTGCGCCGCCGGCGTGATTCATTGCATCACCATCGCGATCATGGAGATCACCGCGTGACCCTTTCAAAAGTCGCCCGCGCCGCCGGTAGTGGAGCAAGCGTTCCGGTCGAGTACTGCCAAGTTTGCGGGAACGGCCAACTCGAAACCATGTTGTCGCTCGGCTACATGCCGCCGGTGAACCAGATGGTTCCGGTCGGTCAAGTGCCGCGGCAGCAGCCGTGGTTCCCGACAACTTTGCTCTACTGCGGCAAATGCGAGCTGGTGCAGCTTGGTCTCGCCGTCGATCCGGTGATCATTTTTCCGCCCGAGTATCCGTACACCAGCGGCATGACCAAGGTGCTGCGCGACAATTTCGCGGAGCTTTACGCCGAGTCCTCGAAGATGCTCGGGCTCTGCAAGGATGATCTCGTGATCGACATCGGCTCGAACGACGGCACGCTGATCTCGAATTACCAGAAAGGCGGCCATCGCATCCTGGGCATTGAGCCGACCGACGTTTCCAAGATCGCGAACGAGCGCGGCATCCCGACGCTGCAGCGCTATTTCTCCAAGGATGTCGCACGTGAAGTGAAGGCAAAGCACGGGCCGGCGAAGGTCATCACGGCGGCGAATTGCTTTGCGCATATCGAGGACATCCACCCGATCGTCGACGGTATTCTGGAGATGCTTGCGCCCGACGGCGTGTTCATTTCGGAATCGCATTATCTCATCGGCCTGCTCGACCGGCTGCAGTACGACACGATTTATCACGAGCACTTGCGCTACTACTCGATCGGCAGCCTTGCGCATCTACTTTCGATGCATGGCCTCGAAGTGTTTCACGCACGTCCGATTCCAACGCATGGCGGCTCGATCCGCGTTTATGCCGCGCGCAAAGGCACGCGGCCGGTGCAGGCGAGCGTCAAACAAATGATCGATGCCGAGCCACGCGGCGATGCCATGCGCAAGCGGCTCGCAACGTTCCGCAACGATGTCATGCTGTCCAAGCTGCGTCTGCTCGCGTTGGTTCGCGACGTCAAGGAAAAGGGCGGACGCATCGTCGGAATCAGTGCGCCGTCGCGCGCTTCGACGCTGGTCAATTACGTCGGGCTCGATGAATCGATCATCGACTACGTCTGCGAAATCGACGGCTCGCTCAAGATCGGCAAGTGCATGCCCGGTATGCTTGTCCCGGTGGTCGAGGAAAGCCGGCTCTTCAAGGATCAGCCGGAGTGCGCGATCATCTTCTCCTGGCACATAGCTGACGAGCTTGCGCCGAAGTTGCGGGCGAAGGGCTACAAGGGCATGCTGATCACGCCGCTGCCGGTCCCGCGCGTGCTGTAGGGAGAAGTGTTCATGGCCGAAGTTTTCGTCGCCAAGGTTGACGAGTTTCCCGACGGCGAACGCCGCATCGTCAGCAGCGGCACCCACGAGATCGGCGTGTTCCACTGGCAGGGTCAATTTTACGCCTACGCCAACATGTGCCTGCATCAGGGCGGCCCGGCCTGCGAAGGCGTCATCATGCACAAGGTCGAGGATGTGATCGGACCCGACCGCACCTGGGTCGGGCAAAAATTCTCCGACGAGCGCGTGCATTTCGTCTGTCCGTGGCATGGCTACGAATACGACATCAAGACCGGCGAATGCGCGGCCGACAAGCGGCTGCGGCTGAAGAAATACAACGTGGTGCGCCGCGGCGAAGAGATCTACGTTTCGGTGTAAGCTCGCGCGCGACACCAGGAAGGCAAGACCATGGAACTTCCGCTGAGCGAAAACCGCCGCATGAAGGTCGATGAATTCGACTCGGGCAAAATGCTCACGCACGCGGCGCGGCAAGCCAAGGATCGCAACTACAAAGACTTTCCGATCGTCGATGTCGACTCGCACCATTATGAATTGGAGTCGTTCAACGAGATCCTCGAATACATGACCGACCCGGTGATGCGGCAGCTCGCGCAGAGCGCCAACGCCGGCAACTCCAAGGGCGTCGGCGTGATGCCCGGCGGCGTCGGCTACCAGGACATGGGCGGGCGCGTCACGCGCTATCCGCTGCGCCGCATCGAGAAGCCGGAACCGGGGGCGCATCGCGATGTCTCGCTCACGCGGCGCTGGATGGACGCCATGGGCGTGGATGTGGCGGTGATGTTCCCCTCGCCCATGCTGCAACTGGGGCTTCATCCGCAAGTCGAGGCCGAAGTCGCGCTGGCCTGGGCGTACAATCGCTGGCTTTGCGAGCGCGTGCTGGCGGAAGAGCCGCGCATCCGCTCGATGCTGTACCTGCCGTTCAACGATCCGGAAGCGAGCTTCCGCATGGTCAAGGAGTTCGCCGGGAAAAAGGGCGTGGTCGGGTTCATGGTGACGTCGGCGCGCCACCGGCCGGTGCATCACAATTCCTACATGAAGGTCTATGCGGCGATCGAAGAGCTCGGCCTGCCGCTCGCGTTCCACGCCGGCTACAACTGGAACGAACAGTCGATGGCCTTGATGAACAAATTCATCTCAGTGCATGCGATCGGTTTCGTGTTCCACAACATGGTCCACATGACCAACTGGGTGCTCAACGGCATCCCCGAGCGTTTTCCAAAACTCAAGGTGATCTGGATCGAGAGCGGGCTGGCGTGGCTACCCTTTATGATTCAACGGCTCGACAACGAATACATGATGCGCTCGTCGGAGTGCCCGGCGCTGAAGAAACTTCCCGGCGAGTACATTACCGAGATGTTCTACACGTCGCAGCCGATGGAGATGCCGCGCGACATGAGCCTGCTGGAGTCCACGTTCAAGTGCATCAAGGCGGAGAGCCAGCTGCTCTACTCATCCGACTATCCGCACTGGGACTTCGATCTGCCGAGCACGATCTACGATCTGCCGTTTCTCAAAGACAAGGCCAAGCGCGACATCCTCGGCGGCAACGCGTGCAAGCTGTTCAAGCTCGGTCTGGGCGGACAGAAGCTGGCCAAGGTGGCGTAATGAAAGCCGTCGTGGACGGACACGTGGTCGCCGAAAGCGCCGACATCGTCGAGAACAGCGGCTACCAATATTTTTCCGCCTCCGCGGTGCGCCTAAACTGGCTGCAGAAAACTGCGAAGACGGCCTCCGATCTCGAATGTCCGCACGGCGTGCAGTTTTACGATGTGGTGATTGACGGCACGCGGCACCAACGCGCGTCCTGGGTCTATGAAGCGCCGCAGTCGGCGAAGCAGCAGATCGCGCAGCGCTTCGGATTCTGGAAAGACGTGAAGGTCGTTTGAACGACCGAAAAAGAAGTTGGCGGGGTTGAGCCGCTTTTTGCCGTTTCGCGCCGGCAGACGCTATTGCTGCAGCGTCGCCACGAGCTTGGCATCGTCGGAGCCTGCAAGCTCTGCCGGGCCGATAAACTCCACCCGCACCTTTGCGACGCCTTGGTCGTGGAAACCAAGAAGTTCCGCGGTGCGCACCGACACGTCGATCAAGCGATTGCCGTGATAGGGCCCGCGATCGTTCACTCGCACGATCAGGGACTTTTGGTTTTCAAGGTTGGTGACGCGCACATAACTCGGCAGCGGCAACGTGGGGTGCGCGGCCGAAAGCGCGCGCATGTCGAATTTTTCACCGTTGGCGGTGAGCCGGCCATGGAAGGAGTCGCCATACCAGGAGGCCTTGCCTTCGGCGCGATAGGTCGGGTCGATTTGCGGTGTGTAAGTGCGCCCGCCAATCATATAGGGACTGCCGACGCGATAGATGCCGCCGCCCTTTTGCACCGGCTTGCCGGCCTCGAAGACGCGTAGCCTCGATAGCCGCGCATTGGCCTTGCGGTGCGATCCGGTGATCTTGCGGGCCAACCGCTTGGATTTGACGTGTTGCGCGCCAGTGTGCTGTACCCGCGCGTGGCGAACGTGTTTGGCGGAATCGGTCGAAAGAGCCTGACGGGAGCCGAGGTTATCTCGTTTTCCGGAGCTTGCTGCGGCGTTCACCGCGGTCAGCCCAGCGAGAATCCCAACACAACAAAAAGCAGCTATTCCCAGTCGCTTCATCGCCGCACCCTGCAAACATCACTCACGAGTTTGCTTTCGGAACATCAACCTGCCAGGGGCACAAATGGTTCCGGATTGTCTTGCTCAAACGCAACACACACGCGTGAAGCCGACGCTCCCGGCACATTGCGGCCTAATGTGGGCTGGCGATCTGGCCATCCCCGCTTTCCAACGCCGTTGCCCTGGTGCGAATAGCCTCTAGAATTGGCGACAAAAACAGGAGCAAGGCATGTTCTTCTCAAGTTTCTCTGGCGCAAAATCGGGCAGGCATCTTCGCCGTGCGATGAGCCACGCTGTACTGGCGGCTGCGCTCGTGCCGGCGAGCCTGTGTCTTGCGCAAAACGCCCAGGCCGCAGCCTATCCCGACCGGCCCATCACGCTCATCGTTCCGTTCGCGCCCGGGGGGCCCGCGGACATCATCGCGCGCATTCTCGCGCTCTCGCTCTCCCAATCGCTCGGCCAACAGGTGATCGTCGACAATCGCGCGGGAGCCGCCGGAAACATCGGCATGGGGCAAGCTGCGCGCGCGGTGCCCGACGGTTACACGCTGCTGCTGACCTCGACCGCGATCGCCGTCAATCCCGCGCTGTTCAAGAACCTGCCCTACGACCCGTTCAAGGATTTAATCCCGATCACCGAACTCGTGAACGCGCCCAACGTGCTGGTCGTGCGTCCCGACTCTGGAATGAAAACGCTCGCCGATCTGATCGCGCGCGCGAAGGCCGCGCCGGGCACGTTCAACTACGCAAGCCCGGGGGCGGGAACCAAATCGCATCTGACGGGCGAATTGCTCAAACTGCGCGCCGGTATCGAGATGCAACACGTGCCGTTCCGCGGTGCAGGACCAGCGGCGCAAGCCGTGCTCGCGGGCATCGTACAAGTCGCGTCGGTCGCGCTGGCGGCGGCGGAGGGCTTGATCAAAGGCGGAGAGCTGCGCGCGCTCGCGGTCACCGGGGCGGAGCGGTGGTTCTCACTACCCGAGGTGCCGACCATGATCGAGTCGGGCTTTCCGAATTTCGTTTCCGACACGTTTAACGCGTTGTTTGCGCTCACGGGCACGCCGCCGGAGATTGTGGCCGTGCTGGTCAAGGAAAGCCGGGCGGCGATGCAGCGCCCGACCGCGCGCGAGCAGGCGCGGCGCGCAGGCTTCGAGATCGTCGCCGGCACGCCGGAGCAGCTCGCCGCGCGCGTCGCAGCCGAAGTGCCGAGCGTGCGCGAGCTCGTGGCAAAGGCCGGCATCAAGCCGGAATGAGCTGCGATGTGCGGGATATCTGGTACAGGTGGGTGGACTTGAACCACCGACCTCTGGTTCCACAGACCAGCGCTCTAACCAACTGAGCTACACCTGCAGATGAATGCGCCGAAACCTATGGGCAAAGGTCCGCATTGGCAAGCTGCATCCAGGGCGTCTGATCGCTGGTGGCTTTCGACAATTGTCTCCCCGCAGACTTCCGGTAACGCTCAAAACCGTGCACGTGACGCGTTCAAGAAATTTTGCGGCGAGCTGTTGCCTATTTGCTGCGCGCCATGGTCGTGCCGCCGTCTGACGCAGTGCAAAAGGTTAACCGCACAACGCAGGCCGTCTTCATTGAGCAGTGTGAAGCGCTTGCGCGGCATCGGCTTTTTCACACATGATGCGGCCATCGCGAAACGGCCCGCAATTCACTCGCATGCGATGTAAAGTTTGGGGAAGTCCATGCGTATAAACGGTTTGTAGCCGGATTAAAGTGGACGGTATGGGTCCGGGACCAGTAGAATTTCCATCAACTGCGGTCGTTAACGCTTGCGGCGCCCTTGGGGGGCGATCGCCGATGAGTGAACATTTGTCCGCCCTCGATTATCTGCGCGACCCGCGGCTCTCGTTGCATGCCACGAGCGCAATGCCAGTGTGGCTGTCGAGCGCGGACGGCAGCAAAATCCTGTGGGCCAATCCGACAGCGGCCGCAATCTTAGGTGCAGCGTCGCCGGCCGAGGTCGCCGGGCTTCGCGTCGATGAAACGATCGCCATTCAGATTGCAAATCTGGCGACGACGATGCCGGCCGGCGCACCGGCGCGACTGGCGCGCCTGCGCGGCTTGGCCGTCGGTTTCGGACGCGCGCTGACTTGCCTGTGCTCGCGCCTGCAGTTTGCCGAACGTTCGAGCGCGATCCTCGTCGCATCGATCGAGCAAGCGGGTCCGCGTCTTTCGCTTAGCGAACAACTCTGCCGGCTGGCGATGGGAAGCGCCGCGCAGGTTGCGTTTTTTTCTGCGGACGGGAAACTCCTGCATAAGACGGCGCCGGCACAAACGCGGCTCGGCGGCGCGACGACGCTTGCTGCTTTGGGCGCGGAAGAACTTGCCGCGCATGCGTTGGAGAATGGACAAGCAAGTGTCGCCGACGTCACGATCGAGCGCATCGGCGCAGGTGAAGCGACCGTGCTGATGACGATCTTCGGATCAAGGCCGGCCGCCATGCCCAAGGCGCCGAGCATACAGCCGGCACAAATAATCGCCGGCTTCGCCGCGCCAGAACAGCGGCCCACTCCAGCAACCTCTCCTGCCCCGACGGTGCGCCAGCAGCCGCTGCGGTTCCTGTGGCAGATGGACGCCGCGACGCATTTCACGCTCGGTTCCGACGAGTTTAGTAATGCGATCGGTTCGCGGACCGCGCGTGCGCTTGGCCGGCAGTGGCACGAGATCGTGGCCGCACTCGGCATCGATCCTATGGCTAAGATCGCGCGCGCTATCGAGACGCGCGAGACCTGGAGCGCCATCACCATCGATTGGCCGATCGACGAGGCGAATGATTATCTGGCGGTGGAATTCTCCGGATTTCCGGTATTCGACCGCGAGGGCGAATTCCGCGGCTATCGCGGCTTCGGGGTTTGTCGCGACGTCGCGCGGCTGGCGGAGCTGTTGAGCACGCGCCGCAGTGCCGCTACGAGCACCACGCGCGCACCTATCGTGCCGCCAAAACTACCCGAAGCGCCGAAAACCACCGCACCGGTTGAGCCGCAAGCTCCTCCGCCCGCCGACATTGTGCCGCCAGCGCGGGAAGACCGCCCGGTGCTCACCGTCGTGCCGCCATCAAAGAACGTGGTGCCGTTTCGCCCCTCCGCCCCGCCCGAGAAAGCGCCGGGCCTGAGCGCCGTCGAGCGCAAGGCGTTTCACGAGATCGCCCGTCAGCTCTCGTCGCGGCTGGGCATTACCGGTGTCGAGTCGCCACCGTTCACGAATACCGAAGGCGCTCCGACCGCTCCAACGCCCGGACCGTCCGCCGCCGATTGGACCGTCGAGCCCACGCCGGAGAGTTCTTCAACCGGCGAGGCTAAGCGCGGCGCCGCGGCGGGCGAATCCACGATCCTCGATCGGCTGCCGGTCGGCGTGCTGCTCTACCGGCACAATCAGCTGATCTATGCCAACCGCACGTTGCTCGAGTGGACCGGCTATCAAAACATCGATGCGTTGGCGCAAGCCGGCGGTCTCGATCAGCTGTTTTCCGAACCCGGTCTCGATCTGATGCCGGAGACAGGCGCGAAATCGCTCGCGATCACCACCTCAAGCGGCGAGCAATTGCCGGTCGAGGGCCGGCTGTTTTCCGTTCCGTGGGAGCGTGAATCCGTGCTCGCGCTCGTGCTCATGCTCGCGACCGCCCCGGCCAGCGATCGCCAGAAGGCGGCCGAGATGGCGCTGCGCCACGCCGAAGCGGAGGCGCGCGAATTGCGATCGATCCTCGATACCGCAACCGATGGCGTCATCGTGCTCGACCGCGAGGGCCATGTGCTGGCGGGCAACCGCAGCGCGGAGGCGCTGTTCGGATACGAATCGCACGAGATCACCGCCCTGACGTTCGACGACCTGTTCGCGCCCGAAAGCCAGCGCGTGGCGCTCGATTATCTCGACGGGCTGTTGCGCGCGGGTGTCGCGAGCGTGCTCAACGACGGCCGCGAGGTGATCGGCCGCGTGCGACAAGGCGGCTTGATCCCGCTGTTCATGACCATGGGCCGGATCGGCGATGGCGACGAGAAGTTCTGCGCGGTGTTCCGCGACATCAGCCAGTGGAAAAAAGCGGAGGAGGAACTGCTCAGTTCCAAGCGGGAGGCGGAAAAGACCTCGTCCGCCAAATCCGAATTCCTGGCCAAGATCAGCCATGAGATCCGCACACCCCTCAATTCCATCATCGGTTTCTCCGAGGTGATGATGGAGGAGCGCTTCGGACCGATCGGCAACGAGCGCTACCGGCAATACATCAAGGATATCCACTCGTCCGGCGGCCACGTGGTCTCTCTGCTCAACGACCTGCTTGATCTGTCGAAGATCGAGGCCGGCAAGCTCGAACTCACCTTTGCACGCGTCGACCTCAACATGCAGGTGCAGCAGTGCGTCGCGCTGATGCAGCCGCAAGCCAACCGCGAACGCATCATTATCCGCACGTCGCTCGCGCCGACGCTGCCGCCGGTGGTGGCCGACGCGCGCTCGGTGCGTCAGATCGTGATCAATCTGCTTTCGAATTCGGTCAAGTTCACCGGCGCGGGCGGCCAGGTGATCGTCTCGACGACGCTCAACGACAACGGCGAAGTGGTGCTGCGCGTGCGTGACACCGGCGTGGGCATGAGCGAGCAGGATATCCTAGTCGCGCTCGAGCCGTTCCGGCAATTGGCGACATCCACGCGCTGGGGATCGAGCGGCACGGGTCTCGGGCTTCCGCTGACCAAGGCGCTGGCGGAGGCCAACCGGGCGAATTTTTCCATCACGAGCCGACCTAATTCCGGCACGCTGGTGGAGATTTCATTCCCCAGCACGCGCGTGCTCGCGGAGTGAAAGGACGGCGGCGTTCTTCCAAACGAAGATGCGAAGGTGACGGCGATGCGCATTGTTGATCACGAGAGCCAGCCGAACGAAGAATGGCGTGCCGGCGTGTTGACCCGCATGTACGTGTCGGCGATCACTGGCGCTGCGCAGCTCTGCGTCTTTGAACAATGGTGTGAGCCCGACAAAGGTGCACCGACCCACCTTCACGCCGTCGAAGAGGTACTGACCGTGTTAGAAGGACAGGCCGAAATCTGGATCGAAGAGGAACGTGCGGCGATGTCGGCTCGTCAGTCTGTGGTCGTTCCTGCCGGACGCCGGCACGGTTTCAGAAATACCGGCGCTTCGACACTCCACGTCCGGGCCACACTGGCTGCGCCGATATTCGAGGCAACCTTCGACGATCGGAATGAATTGACGCGGCGGTGGGTGCCACAGCGCCGCGCCTCCGGCGGCTGAGAACGAAATAACCGAGGCTAACACCGTGTGTTTTTCCATCGCAAGCCGGCTCAATACCGGCTCGCGATCGAAGGGAGCTTGGCGCGTAGCGCTTCAGCGCTGATTGGACGCGAGGTTTTTGGCAATCGTGATATATGGCGCGACCAGAATATCCACGGGGACGCCGACCCGGATGGCATCTTGCCGAAGTCTTGAATAGCTGGATTGGCCGCCGGCCGGACCGAAGGCATCGATCAGCCGTTGTTCGCCGGAGCCAACCTTGAGGAAGTCGGCGACCCGGCACGTCATGGTTTGCGCGTCGGAGGGGCGAGTAAGTTGAAATGTCGTCGAGCCGCCGGCCGGAACGACACGGTCCATCTTTACCGTCTTATCGTCATAGCGCACCGCGTCGGTGTAACTAATGCGACACGTAATTTCCGCGTCCTTGATCGAAAAATCATTGCGATTTGTCACTACGGTGTAAAAGCGCCGGGCGTCGGCCTGCGACTTTGAAGTCTTCACATTCTGCAGGTAAACGCTTCGGATGGTCGGCGGCTGGCTTGACGCTAAAAAATCTCTGCCTGCTATTTCGGTGACGCTCACGACTTCAGTCCTGCCGTCGGCCCAGACCTCGCACCACCCGCAGAAATCGAGTTGAATATTGCGGGAATTTTTCGCGGAGAATGTCACTTTCACAGCTCTGCCGCCGTTGAGCGGCCGCGATCTGGCGGCGAGCGCCGTAAATTCGGGGACGATGCCGCCGGGCGCACCGCCGCTGAGTGCCGCTTCGCATCTTTCCCGCGCCGTGGATTCCAATATCTGGTCATCGTTCGGCAACAGCGGCGAATAGGCCAAAGCATCGGGCGCCGTCTGCACCTCACCCAGGAAAACTGGGAGAGCCAGCACGCCGAATCCGAGTCCCAACAATAGCCAGCCCACTTTCACCGAATTACTCTCCCGACGCTCAACTCGGCACTATGTTTTGATTTTCGCGCCGTCAAATTCTTCGCCAGTTCAACAATAACTGCCCCGATACTGCCGAAAAGTTGCCTCATTACTTGATCAAAACAAGAGGCTTCGGGTTGAAACGAGCATTCGCCCAAATCTATCCACGCTAATCACCGCGATTTGTGGCAATTGGGTAAATTTTTCTTGGCTTTATCGATGGACGGGCGAATCAAGACTGCCGATTTCATCCCCATTTGATGCGGCGGCCGAATCAGCGATCGGCTTGATTGGGAAATGCTTTCGGCACGCGGCAGACCATTCTCCACCACGAGCCGGCTCGATGCCGGTACGCCGATCGAGATTTCATTCCCCAGCACACTTGTGCTCGGGACTGGCACATATGCAGAAAACGTTCGCAGGTTGTGGCTGGCGCAACTCATTCAACCGAATTAATATGGATGAATGCGCACGCGCATTTCGCGTCTTTTTGTTGTCTTTCTCGCGGTCGCCTTTGCGGCCAGCGGGATGGCGTGGCAATCGTGCTTGACCCTGCAGCCAACACCGGCATCGGATATTTTTGCGCAACATCGTCATGCGGATTTGCCGCAACATCATGCAGAGAGCGGTAAGCACCATCATCATCAGACGGATGAGAAGCGGCCTGCCGGACACACCGATCAACAATCGTCCGATGACCATTCGTGCATGAAATGCTGCAGTCTCTGTATCGCGTCGGCGGTTGCACCAACCAACGTGAATGAAAGCGTCGTGTTCATTGCTTCATCCATGATTTTCAATTTTGAAAAAAAGAATTTCTTCGGCCGAACAATACGAATAGATCCTGGAATACCCAAACGCATCGTCTGAATCCGCCCGCGTCGTGAGGACGACGCGGGTTGATGCACACGCTCGATCTAACGGTCGTGCATCTCAGTTCGTTTCGGATTTAGAGTGTAACAATGTCCATCTCGATGAGTTCGATGCTGCGCGCCTGTGCGTCAGGTGCGTGGATCGTCACGATTTTTGGTTTCGTTAACTCGCCAATATCAGCGCAAGAAGCCGTCGCGCAAGTTGACCATAGTCAACACGTCATGCCCCCGCTTGACCATTCTCAACATCAGCAAGTCACACCGCAGTCGATCGCCGCCGAGAAGAAATGGCCGAAGGCATCAGACCGAAAATCCAAACCTTCAGTCCAACACCCCGCGCAACCAACGGCGCAAGACGAAGCGAAACCCAGCGTGGACCACACGGACCATGGCACGCCGGATCATACCGGCGGCGCGATGAGAGGATTTCTAGGCCCTTACGCCATCACACGCGAAGCTTCGGGCACAAGCTGGGTCCCAGATGCCACACCGCATGGTGGGATTCACCGCCAGTACGGCGAGTGGTCCACGATGTCGCACGCGCTTTTAAATTTTACCTACGATCAACAGGGCGGATCGCGCGGTGGAAACAAAACTTTTCTGAGCGGCATGGTCATGGGAATGGCGCAACGACAGGTCGACGATCACACGTTCGGTCTGCGTGCGATGCTGTCGCCGGAACCATTCATGGGTGCGAACGGCTATCCGTTGCTGCTCGCAACTGGAGAAACCGCCGATGGCAGGAATGGTCTGGTCGATCGCCAGCATCCTCATGAACTATTCATGGAGCTTGCAGCGATCTACAGCCGCAAGCTATCCGCCAACAGCAGCGTATTTCTCTATGCCGGTCTTCCCGGCGAGCCCGCGCTCGGACCGCCGGCGTTCATGCATCGCACAAGCGGCATGGATATTCCCGAAGCGCCAATCAGTCACCATTGGCTCGACTCTACGCATATCACGTTTGGCGTGGTGACGGCCGGTGTTGTCTTGAATACATGGAAATTCGAGGCTTCCGCCTTTCGCGGGCGTGAACCGGACCAGTTTCGCTACGATATCGAATCGCCTAAGCTTGACAGCTACTCCGCGCGGCTGACCTGGAATCCGCTCCGCGAGTTATCCATGCAGGTGTCATGGGGCCGGTTGCATTCGCCAGAGCAGCTCGCACCAAATATCGACGAGGATCGCGTTACGGCTTCGGCGATCTACACTCAGCCTTTCGGGCGCGACAATCTGTGGAGCAACACCTTCGCTTGGGGCCGCAAGATACAGCGGCCGGGCGACACGCTTGATGGCTTTCTTTTCGAGAGCACCGTCAATTTCAAGAAGACCTATACGATATTCGTTCGTGCCGAGCGGGTCGCTGAGAACGAGTTGACCGAAGGTATTTTCGCTTTGGATGGGCGCGTTTTCACCGTCAACAAGATTTCGGTCGGCGGCATCTACGATTTCCGAATAACGGATCAGGTCAAGTTAGGTATCGGCGGCTTGGTTAGCAAACATATGCTTCCGGGCGATCTCAAGCCGCTCTACGGCAGCGATCCGACAAGCTACATGCTGTTCGCTCGTCTGAAGGTGATGTGATGAATAAGATGTTTCGCGCAATCGGCAGCGCTGTGTTCGCCATGGCATTCGCTGCAGTTTCGCCGGGCTTCGCTCACGATCATGCGACCGGCATTGTGAAAGAGCGCATGGACGCGATGGAGAGCATGGCCAAGCACATGAAGGCCGTGTCCGAGCGGATTAAAAATAAACGCGACCTTGCTGCGATTAAAATGGATGCGGAAGCCATTGCAGCGCTTGCGCCGCACATCACTCACCAATTCCCGCCGGGCAGCACCCAGCACCCGACGCAAGCAAAAGCGTCAATCTGGCAGAATTGGGCAGATTTCGAGAGCAAAGCGCGTGTGCTCGAAATCGAAAGCGGCAAGCTTGCCAAGATGAGTTCCGATGACTTCGGGGCGCTCAGCACGCAAGTGCGTGCTGTGTCACAAGCCTGTGGCTCGTGCCATGAGCAATACCGCGCAAAGAAATAAAAAACTCGGCACACCCGCCAACGCATTTGCGTTGGCGGAGCGAGCGGCCCGAACTTAGGCCGTAGTCCGCTTACGTCACGATCCGCCGCCGGGCACGAAGCACAGAATTTTGTGCTGGCCCGTCGGTTGCCCGTTTTCGATGATCGGGTTGTACCAGACCACCGCTTCCGAGAATGGATTGCCCTGGTCGTGGATAACCACCTCGGGCGGGATCGGAGTCCAGACCTGGTTGATCGGAACCCAGTAGCTGTTTTCCCGCATGTCATATTCGGTGCGGTGACCATCCGCGTACGAACAACAAAGTTTCCCGGTGGGAGACTTCATCGATTCGAACCAAAACCGGATTTGAGGCGGGACGTTCCTCAGCTCTTCCCTGTCCATGGCAACAACCTTGCCGGCCAGTGCCGCGGCCAGGGCGACTATAATAGCGACGCAAGCGAAAACAAACGTGGTTTTAGGGTTGCGCATTCGCCAAGCTCCATTGCAAGACCTGACGCTTCAACGCGGTTACGACCCTCCAAATGCAAGAACGGGACCACTTTGATTCCGCTACTGAATTAGGCTGGAATTCGTTAACAGATTATTAAAGACGTGCAGACTGGGCCGGGCACGCGTATCGCGCGTGCCTGGCGAGTTCTGCATTCGGGTTAAGCTTGCTGCACAACGCAGCGGCAGGATGGGAGAATCAAATGTCGATCGCCTTGGTTCGCGGAATCAATATCGCCTACGAGATCATCGGCAATGACGGCCCCTGGGTCGCGCTGACGCCGGGCGGGCGGCGCTCGCATCACGAATTCCTGCCGTTGAGCCGAAGGATCGCGGCCGCAGGATTTCGCGTGTTTCTGCACGACCGGCGCAACACCGGCGCGTCCGATATCCTGATCGAGGGGGATGAGGGCGAAGAGTCGCTCTGGATCGACGATCTGCACGAGCTGCTGAAGCAGCAAAATGCCCTGCCCGCGTTCATCGGCGGATCTTCGGCGGGGGCGCGGATGTCAATCCGCTACTATCTGCGGCATGGGCAAGACGTGCGGCAAGACGTGCGTGGGTTGCTGCTGTTTCGCGTGACCGGTGGCGCGTTCGCGGCCGGGCGTTTGCCGGAAAATTACTATGGCCAATTCATCCGTGCCGCCGAACAGGGCGGCATGGAAGCCGTGTGCGCGACCGAACAATACCAGGAGCGCATCAAGGCCAATCCGAAAAACCGCGCGCGGCTGATGGCCATGAAGCCAGAGCACTACATCGACGTGATGGCGCGTTGGCGCGAGCAGTTTTCCGCCGGTGGTCATTTGCCTGTGATGGGTGTGACCGAAGCCGAGCTGCGCTCGATCAAGGTGCCCGCCGTCGTCATCCCGGGCAACGACAAGACGCACGCGTCGGCGAGCGGCCGCACCGCAGCCAAGCTGATTCCGGGCAGCCAACTGCATGAGCTGTCCATCGCCGATCAAGATGTCGATCTCATCCCATTCGATCAATGGGCGCCCTATGAAGACGAGATCGCGCGCGTGTTCGTCGATTTCATGCGCGGCATCGCAATGCGCCGCACCGGCTAAGGACTGCTGATGGCTTTCGGCAACGTCAAAAAAGTTCACTTCATCGGGATCGCCGGCAAGGGCATGAGCGCGACCGCGCTGCTGTTGCGGCAACTGGGCTGCGAGATCAGCGGATCGGACGACGGATTTTATCCGCCGGTGAGCGACTATCTTGTGCGCGCGAAGATTCCATTTTCGAAGGGCTACAAGAAAGAGCACATCCCGCCGGATGCCGATATCATTGTGGTCGGCAAGAACGCCAAATTGACGCCGAAAGAAAACGAGGAGGTGCGCGCGGCCTTCGCGAGCGGCAAGCCGGTGCGCTCGTTTCCCGACATCCTGGAAGAACTGGTCGAAGGCATCGATACAATCGTCGTCGCCGGCAGCTATGGCAAGTCGACCTGCACCGCGCTGCTGGCCTGGTGCCTCACCCATGCGGGCAAGGACCCGAGCTATTTCATCGGCGAGGTGACGAACGGATTTGACGTTTATGCGCATCTCGGCAAGGGCGGCGTGTTCGTGCTCGAAGGCGATGAATATCCATCCGCCAACTGGGACGACCGCTCGAAATTTCTGCACTACCGGCCGAAGAACATCCTGCTCACATCGGCCACCCACGACCACGTCAACGTTTTTCCGACGCACGCGGAATATCTCGCGCCGTTTCGCACACTGCTCAAACTACTCCCGTCCGACGGCCTACTGATCGCTAACCAAAGCGAACAATTCGCGCGCGGTCTTGCCGAGCACCGTGGAGGTAAGACAATTTTCTATGCGGTGGAAGGCGCGACTTCACACGACAAGATTTGGCACGCTCAAAGCATCGTCTATGGCGACAGGACCACGTTCGATTTGATGTTGGGGACGCAAAAAATTGTGACGCTCGCCACGGCTCTGCTCGGCGCGCACAACATCGAGAACATCGTGGGCGTGAGCGCCATGCTGCTGGAAAAGAACTTGCTGACACCGCACGAATTGGCGGGCGGCATCGCGTCGTTTCAAGGCGTCAAGCGCAGGCTGGACCGCAAGTCCGACAAGACATCGATTCCTATCTTTGAGGGTTTCGGCTCGTCGTATGAAAAGGCGAGGAGCGCCATTTCGGCGATCCAGAAACACTTTCCGCGCCAACGGCTGATGGTGGTGTTCGAGCCGCATACGTTTTCGTGGCGTAATCGTAACGCGCTGCTTTGGTACGACGACGTGTTCAAGGGCGCGTCGAAGGTGTTCATTTACGAGCCGGCCGCGCAAGGCGCGGGCACGCATGAGCAGCTCTCGCAGGACGAAATCGTCGCGCGGGTGAAGAAGGCCGGGTTCGACGCGGTGGCCATTTCCGAGCCTGAGGCGGGGTTGGCGCATATCGACCGCAGCCTGGACAAAAACAACGTGATCCTGCTGCTGACCTCAGGCAACCTCGGCGGGCTGATCGAGACGATCCCGCGGCTGGCCGAAAAGAAATTTCCGTTGCGATAAAATCGGTCGCTCTTGCTTGGTCTGGCGGGAACTGCGGTTTCGTTCAATCAATTATCACAAGGATGTGCCTTATTTCGCCGGTTGCGGCATTACGCGGTATTGCGAAATGAGCTAACATGCAGATGGCTGGGTCCAGTTAAGGTATGCCCATGATCAGAACGATCCGATTGGTTCTCGTGCTGGCCGCCGTGACATTGGCAGCGCCGCTTGCGCGCGCGGTGGAGCAAGTGGATCTGCTTCTCGTGCTTGCGTCCGACGTGTCACGCAGCGTCGATCAGCCGAAATTCAAACTGCAGCGCGACGGATATGCCGCCGCCTTGGCGGACAAGCGCGTGCTGGAGGCCATCGGTTCGGGACGCCACCAGCGCATCGCCGTTTGCTTCGTCGAATGGTCGGGCGTGAGTGCGCAGAAACTGTTGATCGATTGGATGGTGATCAACGGCGCGGAATCGGCACGCAAGTTCGGCGACAATCTGCTGGAATTGCCGCGCTCGTTCGCCGAGCGCACATCGATCAGCGGCGCCATAGACTACGCCGTGAACCTGTTCGACCAGGCGCCGTATAAATCCGAGCGGCACACCATCGACGTATCCGGCGACGGCACCAACAATTCGGGCCGGGAAGTGACGGGCGCGCGCGATGCAGCACTCGCCAAAGGCATCACGATTAACGGCCTCGTCATCTTGAGCGAGCGGCCGATGGCGTGGAACCCCGAACACACCAATCCGCCGGGCGGGCTCGAGAAATACTACCGCGACAACGTGGTCGGCGGGCCGGGCGCGTTCGTGATCGTGGCGGAGGATTTCAATTCCTTCGGACAGGCGATCATCAAGAAACTGATCGCGGAGATAGCGCTCGCACCGCGGCCAGAGATCAATACCCGCACACCGCGCGGCTGAACCCAGATCCGGTGACCTCCGGTAGACGCCAAATCCGCCTTGCCAAAGGCAGCGCGGGAGGAGGATCATGGCGCCTGCAATCAACAAGGGTACCAGGGAGGATTCCATGACCATGCGACTTCTTACGCTGGCGGCAACGGCTGCCGCGCTCGCGCTCAGTGCGCCCGCGAAGGCGAGCGAGATCAAGGTTCTCAGCTCTAACGCGTTGAAGACCGTACTCGAAGATTTGGGTCCGAAATTCGAGAAGGCGACTGAAAACAAGCTCGCAATCACCTTCGGCACCGCCGCCGAGTTGAAGGTCGCGATCGAGAAGGGCGCTGTGGTCGACGTTGCGGTCCTTACCGACGGCGGCGTCGATGACCTGATCAAGCAGGGCAAACTTGCGTCAAAGGTGGCACTTGCGCGATCAGGGATAGCCGTGGCGATCAAAAAGGGTGCGCCGAAGCCCGATCTCAGTTCGACGGAGGCCTTCAAGAAGATGCTGCTTTCGGCAAAATCAATTGCCTATGTCGAACAAGGCGCGAGCGGCATTTATCTGAAGGGCCTGTTCGAAAAGCTCGGCGTTGCAGAGCAGATCAAAGGCAAGCTGAAGTCCGTCAAAGCCGCCGGTGAAGCGGTCGCCAACGGAGAGGCCGAGATCGGGTTCACGCAAGTCAGCGAAGTCCTGCCCTACGCCGGCGCGGAGGTCGGCGGCATGCTGCCGCCCGACATCCAGTCCACCACCAATTTCGCGTTTGGCATCCACAGCAAGGATTCGAAGCCCGCCGCAGAGCTGGTCAAGTTCATGACCACAACGGCAGCGGCCGCGGTGATCAAGGCCAAGGGGCTGGAGCCGCGCTGACCCTTCCCTGCCGAAACTTTAAGCGCCCCGGTTTCGCGCCGGGGCGCTTGATCGCGTCGCGACACCTCGGCTACAGAACTCTTGTTGCAGTTCAGAGGTGGAGCCGATGAAGAAGGTCTATACCGACGCCAAGGCGGCGCTCGCCGGAGTGCTCAAGGACGGCATGCTGATCATGGCCGGCGGCTTCGGGCTGTGCGGCATCCCGGAAACCCTGATCCTGGCAATCCGCGACTCAGGCGTCAAAAACTTGACCGTCGTTTCCAACAATGCGGGGATCGACGGCGTGGGGCTCGGCCTGCTGCTCGACACCAAGCAAATCAAGAAAATGATCTCGTCCTACGTGGGCGAGAACAAGACATTCGCACAACAATACCTGGCCGGCGAATTGGAGATCGAATTCAACCCGCAAGGCACTCTGGCCGAGCGCATCCGCGCCGGCGGCGCGGGCATTCCGGCGTTCTTCACCAAGACCGGCGCCGGCACCGCGATCGCCAAGGGCAAGGAAGAGCGCGAGTTCGAGGGCGAACGCTATGTGATGGAGCGCGGTATCGTTGCTGACCTGTCGATCGTGCATGCCTGGAAGGGCGATACCGAAGGCAATCTCGTTTACCGGAAGACCGCGCGCAATTTCAATCCGATGATGGCCACGGCCGGCCGCGTCACCGTGGCCGAAGTCGAGAACATGGTCGAGCCCGGAACGCTCAATCCCGACCACATCATCACGCCGGGTGTCTACGTGAAGCGCATCGTGGCGGTGCCGAACGCGAAAAAGCACATCGAGCAACGCACCGTGCGCAAACGCGCATGATCCCGAAAATGCCTGCCCCCGGACTTGATCCGGGGGTGGGAACCGGTTTTCGGAAAAGATCATGCGCAAGAAAATGACTGTTTAGGAGACTCCCATGCCCTGGACCCGTGAACAGATGGCGGAACGCGCGGCGAAGGAATTGCGCGACGGTTTTTACGTCAATCTCGGCATCGGCATTCCGACACTGGTGTCGAACTACATACCGAACGGCATGAGCGTGCAACTGCAAAGCGAGAACGGCATGCTCGGCACCGGGCCGTTCCCGTTCGAGGGCGAGGAAGATGCCGACCTGATCAACGCCGGCAAGCAGACCGTCACGGAATTGCCGACCACGAGCTATTTCTCGTCGGCCGATTCATTCGCCATGATCCGCGGCGGCCACATCGACCTCTCCATCCTCGGCGCGATGCAGGTGGCCGAAAACGGCGACCTCGCCAACTGGATGATCCCGGGCAAGATGGTCAAAGGCATGGGCGGCGCCATGGATCTGGTCGCAGGCGTCAAGAAGGTTGTCGTGGTGATGGAACACACCGCCAAGGACGAGAAGAAACTGCTCAAGCGCTGCTCGCTGCCGCTCACCGGCGCAGGCGTCGTCGCTATGGTGATCACGGACCTGGGCGTGTTCAGCATCGACAAGAAGGGCGGTGGCGCAATGACGCTCACCGAGCTTGCCCCAGGCGTGACGCTCGACGAGATCAAGGCCAAGACCGAGGGCAGCTACCAGGTGGCGGCGAACATTCACTGAGCTTTAAGCGTGCCACCTGCGGGTGCGGCGGTCAAATTAGCCGCCGGATTTTTTGACTTGTTCGAATGGCTGTGCCGTCGGGTCGGGGGGCCGCGGTGGCCTGTCCTTGCGGCCATGAAAGGGTCACAGACGCATCGTACGGTTGCACCTTCAATCTAACCAGCTATAGTCTGCAACCTGTTGTTGGCCCCATATATTGGATCGATCTGTGACTGCGGCCACTGGCTTCAAACGATTGGGATACGCCGTCGCTGCGGTGATCGTGTTCGGCACCGCGGCGCTCGCCGCGATGTCGCTGTTGATTTCCAATGAGCGGGTGCGTGAATCGGCGAAGGCCGAGATCCGCAATGTCACCGGCCTCGACCTGACCTTACGCGGCGACTCCACCGTCTCGTTGTTTCCCACCGGTTCGGTGAGTTTCTCCGACGTGGTGCTCGGCGAAGACAGAACGCGCGAGCCTGCACTTTCGGCTGATCGGCTGACCGTACGTCTGCGGCTATTGCCGCTGTTCATCGGCCGCATTGAGATTGCCGACGTTGCGCTGGAACAGCCGCGGATCAACATGACATTCGGACCCGACGGGCGCTCGAACTGGTCGGGCATGATCGCCTCGCTCGCGCGCGCGTTGGGACCGAAAGCCAATCGCGCCGCTCAAGAAGCGTCGTTTTCCGAAATCCGCGTACGCGGAGGCACCATCACGCTGAGCGATACCGTCCATGGCGTGAGCGAAACACTGACCGGCGCGGACCTCGCGCTTGCGTGGCCGTCGATCTCCAAGAGCTTTGCCGCGACCGGCCGGGTCGTGTGGCACGGCGAGCCGGTCGATGCGAGCATCAGTCTCAGCGACTTTCCATCCGCGCTTGCGGGCGAGCGCTCGGGATTGAAGGTCAGACTCAATGGCAACCTGCTGAAGTTCGCGTTCGAGGGCGCGATGAGCCTGCGGCCCACGTTGAAAATCGACGGGACGCTGACCGCCGACTCGACGTCGCTGCGCGATACGCTGCGCTGGGCTGGTCAAAAGCCGCTCCCGGGCGGTGGATTTGGACGTTTCGCACTCAAGGCCAAGACCAGCGTCGCCAGCGGCACGATTGCGCTTTCAAGCGTCAATATCGAGCTCGACGGCAATGCGGCCGAAGGCGCGCTCACGTTCGCCACCGACGGACGCAAGACATTGCAGGGTACGCTCGCTGCCGACGATCTCGACTTGACGCCTTACGTCTCGACGGTCCGCCTGGTCACCGCCAATGATCGCGACTGGAGCGAACTTCCCATCGTCCTTGACGGATTGGCAGGCTTTGATCTCGATCTGCGCCTCTCCGCCGCCAAAATCGCGATCGCGCGGGCGAAGCTTGGCAAGACCGCGGTCACCGTGAATCTGCGCAGCGGCAAACTATCTGTGGGGGTCGGCGAGTCGCAAGCCTTCGGCGGCATCATCAGGGGATCGCTGGCGCTTGGCGCGACCGACCTCGGAGCCGATTTCAAATCCAATCTGCAATTCACCGATGTCGATCTGGAAGGCGCGCTCGGCGAGATTTTCAACATCCACCGGGTCGAAGGCAGAGGCAATCTGGCGCTCGCCATCGAAGCCTCGGGCGGCAACATTCTCGCGATCACGCAAAGCATGAACGGTTCGGCCAGTCTGAACGGGCGGGAAGGCGCGCTGCTGCGGATCAATGCCGAGCAGATGCTCGCGCGCCTGATGCGGCGGCCGCTGTCCGGTGCCGGCGATGTCCGCAATGGCCGCACCCCGTTCGACAAGCTGATCTGCAATCTGAAAATCGTGCAAGGCAAGGCAAGCATCGAGGAAGCGCGCCTCGAAGGTCCAAAGATCCGCATCGTGCTGGACGGCTCCTCGGTGATCCCGACGCGCGATCTCGATCTGCGCGGGACCGCCAGCCTGTTCGTGACAAGGGCCAATGACGCGGCGCCCGCATTCGACCTTCGTTTTGCGGTGACGGGGTCGTGGGACGATCCGCTCCCGCTATTGGATACCCAGAGCCTGATCGAACGCTCGCCGTCAGCCGTTCCATTGCTCAATGCGCTCAAGGAACGCAAAGCGCGCGAAACGGTGCCCGAGGTGATCGACCGGATTACCGGCGGGGCCAACGCGGCGGCGCCAGCGGCCGCGCCGCCTGCGACCGAGCCGGCTGCAAAATAATTGCGATCTAATGCGTTGCGGCGTTCCGCGCCCGCGCGCGCATTAATTCACCGCGTTTTGAGATCAATGCCGCGGTGACGACGCCGATGGCGACGACGGCGATCATGATGGTGCAGATCGCGTTGATTTCCGGCTTCACGCCCAATCGCACCTCCGAATAGATGCGCAGCGGCAGCGTGGTCGCGCCCGGGCCGGTCGTGAAGCTCGCAATCACCAGATCGTCGAGCGAGAGCGTGAATGCCAGCATCCAGCCGGCGGCGATGGCCGGAAAGATCAGCGGCAATGTGATGGTAAGGAAAGCCTTCAACGGAGGACAGCCGAGATCCATCGCCGCTTCCTCCAGGGTAATATCGAAATCGAGCAGGCGGGCCTGCACCACGACGGTGACGAAGCACATGGTCACGGTGGTGTGCGCGATCACGATGGTCCAGAATCCGCGATCGATGCCGACGGCCACGAACAAGAGCAGCAGCGACAGCCCGACAATAACCTCCGGCATGACCAGCGGCGCATAAACCAAAGCGGAGAATAGCATGCGGCCCTTGAACCGTCCAAGCCGCACCAGCACCACTGCCGCGAGCGTGCCCAGCACGGTGGCAAAAGTCGCGGAGACAAAGCCGATGCGCAGCGTCGCCCAGGCGGCATCGCGCATGCCCTCGTCGTGCAGGAGTTCGGCGTACCAGTGGGTCGACCAGCCGCCCCAGACCGTGATAAGCCGCGAAGCGTTGAAAGAATAGATCACCAGAATAACAATCGGCAGGTAGAGGAACGCCAAGCCCAGCGCGATCGACGTCATATTGAAAACCGAAAGACCCCGGCGCATGGCTTAGCGCCTCTTTTCGAGTTCGCGCATCTGCACATGCTGATGATACAGGATCGGCGCCAGCAGCGGACATAGCAGCACGACGGCCACCGCGGACGCGACCGGCCAGTCGCGATTGACGAAGAATTCGTTCCACAGCGTCTGGCCGATCATCATGGATTCCGAGCCGCCGAGCAGATCGGGGATGACAAATTCGCCGGCAATCGGAATGAAACACAGCACCGCGCCCGCTACCACGCCGCGCAGCGAGAGCGGAAGCGTCACGAGCCAGAATGCCTTCCACCACGGGCAGCCGAGATCGGCTGCGGCTTCGAGCAGCGTCTCGTCCATCTTCTCGATCACGGCATAGAGGGGAAGGACCATGAACGGCAAATAGGAATAGACGATGCCGATATAGATTGCGGTATCGGAAGCCAGCCATTCGACCGGTGCGCGTACGATGCCAAGCGCGATGAGCACATTATTCACGAGGCCTTCGGGCTGCAGCAGGTTGATCCAGGCATAGATGCGGATCAAAAATGCGGTGAGAAACGGCAGCACCACCATCATGGCCAGGATCGACTGTGCGCGGTGTGGCGCACGCGCGATGCCGTAAGCGATCGGATAGCCGATCAACAGCAGCAGCAACGTCGAGACCGTCGCGATTTGCAGGCTGCGCAGATACGTTGCGAGATAGAGCGTATCCGAAAACAGCGTGGCATAGTTTGCAAACGACAGCGTGGCGAAAAAATCCTTCATGCCCTGCCAACCGGCTGAGAAATCGAACACCGGCACATAGGGCGGCTGCGCGATCACGGTTTCGGACAGGCTGAGCTTGAGTACGATCAGGAAGGGAACGAGAAAAAGCGCTACAAGCCAGAGCGCGGGAATAACGACGACGAGCCATGCGCCCAAGGAGCGCCGTTGCGGTGCGTTCTCGCTCATCGGGTCAGCATCATTCCCGCATCGGGCGAAAAGCTCAGCCAGACGCGCTCGTCCCAGCCGACCGGCCGCGCGCGGAGCCGGTTTTGATTTACCGCCGCCGCCCGCATGACGAAGCCATTGTCGAGCTTGACCTTGTAAACCGACATATCGCCGAAATAACCGATGTCCAGCACCTTACCGGCAAAGCAGTTTTCTTGAGCCGCTGTGGGCTCGACGGTCGATATTTTCATTTTCTCGGGGCGGACCGCGACCCATGCTGTCGCGCCAACTGCAGTATCGAGGCTTTGCGCCACGCGCAGCCGGCCGCCGAGCGGGCTGTCGATCAGCATTTCCGACCCCGTCGCAGCAATGCGACCCTCGAGCAGATTGACGTCGCCAATGAAGTCGGCGACCCAGCGCGAGTTGGGCTGCTCGTAGATTTCGGACGGTGTCGCGACCTGCGCGAGCTGGCCGCGGTCCATGACTCCAATACGATCGGCCACCATCATGGCCTCCTCGCGATCATGGGTGACGATGATGAAGGTGACTCCGAGCTTGAGTTGCAATTCCATGAGTTCGAAGCGGGTCTCCTCGCGCAGCTTGCGGTCGAGCGCGGCCAGCGGCTCGTCGAGCAGGAACACGCGCGGGCGCTTAACCAATGCGCGCGCGAGAGCTACGCGCTGGCGCTGCCCGCCGGAAAGCTGATGCGGCTTGCGCGCGCCGAAGGATTCGAGCTTCACCAGCGCGAGCATCTCGTGGACGCGCGCGTCGATCTCGGGTTTCGGCAAGCCTTCCTGCTTGAGCCCGAAAGCGACATTGCCCGCGACCGTCAAGTGCGGGAACAACGCGTAGCTCTGGAACATCATGTTGACCGGCCGGCGATGCGGCGGCACATCGGCGATGTCCTCGCCGTCGAGCAAGATGCGCCCTTCGCTCGGGCGCTCGAATCCGGCCAGCATGCGCAGAAGCGTGGTCTTGCCGCAGCCGGAGGGGCCGAGCAGCGCGAAAAACTCGCGCTCATAGATATCGAGGGAAAGCCGATCGACGGCGGTGGCGTCGTCAAACCGCTTGCTCACCGCCTCGATTCGCAAGAGCGGCCGGATGGCGGGATCGGTCCACGGCGCAAAGCCCCGGCGCGCGCCGTCCAACATCCGGTTTGCCTCCGTCGCCATGACGTGAGGCTAAACGCAGCGGGCGGGCGGCTCAACACAGGAATTCTGTGAAAGCCGGCCTGCGGTTCAATCGTGGAGATCGGGGCCGGTCAGATCAGGACGATATCGTCGCGGTTTTCGCGAGTATCTGGTTCCGGTTGCTCTTGCCGATTGGCCTGCGGCGGCGCTAAGGGCGGGACCTCGGTGCGAGGCCGCTCGGCGTATTGCTCGCTGGGGAGCGAGAACGCATAATCGAAGCTGGCGGCATTCTTGCGCGGCTTGGGGCCGTAGTAGTCGCCGATCTTCACCATCGGGCGGGGTCGCGCGAGCACCGATACCACGCGGTCGAACAGCGCCTTGGTCGAGACCGGCTTGAGCAGGTACTCGTTGGCGCCGAGTTGGGTTGCCTCCAACACGCAAGATCGCTCGCCGTGTCCGGTCAAAACGATGATCGGAACATTGGGAACCGGAAATGAACCCGGCGAACGCACCGAGCGCATGAATTCCGCGCCGCCGACCTGCGGCATTTCCCAGTCGAGGATCACGATGTCGGGGGTGATGGCGCAGATGGCCTGCAAACCGGCCATGCCGTCGGCGGCGTCATGGATCTCGCGCACGCCGATGGCCGAGAGCATCGTGCGCACGACCTTGCGCATATGATAATCGTCATCGACGATCAGAATCTTGATCGAGCGGATCAAATCTTCCAAGTGCTTGGGCACAAGCGATTGCGCCGGCGATTGCGTCAGCAACTGAGAATGTGACGACATGTTTCGAACCGATGCATCCCGGGCGATGAAAAATCCATCGGCCAATTTGTGGGGCCAATTTGTGGCCAATTTGTCGATTCATTAGACCATTGTTGTATGTCGGCTGACTGAAACCGGTCGTTCAACATGTGGGCTTTCCGTTTACCCTGCGTAAACCGTGTTACGTCGAGGACGTACGCGTGCGCCGTATGGCGTCTCGCCAGCCCGCCCATTTGCGCGCGCGGGTTGCGGCATCGAGCCGCGGCTCGAAGCGGCGATCGAGGCGCCAGCTCGCGGCGAAGGTTTGCGGATCGGGGCAAACACCCGCCGCATGACCGGCCAGATAGGCCGCGCCGAACGCCGTCGTTTCCATCACCACCGGCCGATCGACCGGGGCGGCAAGAATATCGGCGAGAAATTGCATCGTAAGGTCGCTCGCGGTCATGCCGCCATCCACACGCAGCACCGTACCGGAGCTTGCCGCCACCGGCCAATCGGCGTGCATGGCTTCGAGCAGATCGCGGGTCTGATAGCCCACCGATTCGATGACGGCGCATGCGATCTCGGCCGCACCGGAATTGCGCGTGAGGCCATAGATCGCGCCGCGCGCGTCGGCATCCCAATAGGGCGCGCCCAGACCTACGAAGGCGGGCACCACATAGACTTGCTCCGCCGGATTTGCGTTGCGCGCGAGATCGTTGACGTCCGCCGCTCGCGGAATGAGCTTGAGTCCGTCGCGCAGCCATTGCACCGCGGCACCGGCAATGAAAATGGCGCCTTCCAGGGCGTAGGTGCGCTTGCCGGCAAGCTGATAGGCGATCGTGGTCAAGAGCTTGTTGTGCGAGCGCACGGGCGTAGTGCCGATATTGAGCAGCGCAAAGCATCCGGTGCCGTAGGTCGACTTCATCATGCCCGGCTTGAAGCAGCCCTGACCGATGGTCGCCGCCTGCTGGTCGCCGGCGATGCCTCTGATCGCGATCGGCGCACCGAATAAATCCGGCAATGTGCTGCCGAAATCCGCCGCGCAATCGCGCACCTCCGGCAGGAGCGCAAGCGGCACATTGAACAGCTGCGCCAGCTGCGGATCCCATTTCCCGGTGGCGATATCGAGCAGTAATGTGCGCGAGGCATTGGTCGCGTCGGTTGCGTGCACCCTTCCGCCAGTGAGCCGCCACAGCAGAAAGCTGTCGATGGTGCCGAAGGCAAGGTTTCCCGCTTCGGCCGCCGTACGCGCGCCGGGAACGCGATCGAGCATCCAAGAAATTTTTGTCGCGGAGAAATAGGGATCGAGCAGAAGCCCGGTTTTGGCCGAGATTGCGTCCTCGTGGCCGGCGCGCCGCAAAGCCGCGCAGATGTCGGCCGTGCGCCGGTCCTGCCAGACAATCGCGTTGTGTATGGGTTTTCCGGTCGATCGCTCCCAGATCAATGTGGTTTCGCGCTGGTTGGTGATGCCGATCGCGGCGATGTCCTTGGCGGAGAGTTTGGCCTTCGCTAGCGCCGCGCGCACGGTTGCGAGCACCGTGGTCCAGATTTCCTCAGGGTCGTGTTCGACCAGCCCGGGCGCCGGGTAGATTTGCCTGATCTCCTGCTGCGCACTCGCCACTGGCGCCAGCGCCGCATCGAATACGATGGTGCGGGTCGAGGTCGTCCCCTGATCGATGGCGATGAGATGGGTCATCGTGGTCCGCGATTCGGCAGGCTTCGCCAGTTTAGACGAGGCGCCCGAAAATCAGCAGGCTATTGCGCCGGCGACTTCACCCGCCATGAAGGCCGCAAGCGCGTCGCGTTGGGCCTTGGAGAGCCACATTCCGATCTTGGTCCGCCGCCAGAGCACGTCTTCGATGGTCCGCGCATATTCGTAGCGCATCAGATAGCGCACTTCCGCCGCAGTCAGATCGGCGCCGAAACGCGGCCCGAGCTGTTCGACGCTTTTAGCTGCGCCAAGAACGCGATCGATGCGCGTGCCGTAGGCGCGCACCAGGCGAAGAGCAGTCAGCTCGCTCAGAAACGGCCAAGTGGCGCGTGCATGGGCCACCATCGCCTCAACGCTGTCATGGGAAAAATCGCCACCGGGCAGCGTCGAATGCTCCGTCCAGTGCGGCGTATCGGGCAGGACACGGCTAAGTCGATCGATAGCCTCTTCGGCCAGCCGCCGATAGGTCGTGATCTTGCCGCCGTATACGGTCAGCAGCGGCGCCGTGCGCGCGTGCTCGTCGAGTGTCAAGTGATAGTCGCGCGTGATGTCCTCGGGCTTGCCGGAACCGTCGTCATAGAGCGCGCGCACGCCGGCGTACAAGCCGACCACCTGTTTCGGTTCGATCTGCGCCCGAAAATATTGATTCACCGCGTTGCAAAGATAGACGATTTCATCGCCGCTCGGGGTTGCGCCCGAAGGCTCGCCGGTAAAGTCCAGATCGGTTGTTCCGATCAATGTGAACTCTTGCTCGAACGGCAGCGCGAAAACGATACGACGGTCGGCATTCTGGAAAATATAACCGCGGTCGTGGTCGAACAATTTACGCACGATGATGTGGCTGCCCTTGACCAGCCGCAACGGCGGGCGGCCCGGCATCTGCAGCAGATGCTCGGCGACCTGCCCAACCCAGGGGCCGGCGGCGTTGACCAGACTGCGCGCGGTCATGGCCGCGCGGCCGCCGCCATTTTGAAGCGTGAAGCGCCAGATATCGCTGCGTTCGACGCCACTGATGCGCATGCGGGTGCGAATGGTCGCGCCACGTTCGGCGGCGTCAACCACGTTGAGGACGACAAGCCGCGAGTCGTCTACCCAGCAGTCGGAATATTCGAAGGCGCGTTGAAATTCGGGCCGCAGCGGCGCGCCGGTGGGATCGTTGGCAAGATCGAACTTGCGCGATGGCGGCAGGACTTTGCGTCCGCCGATGCGGTCGTAGATGAAGAGGCCGAGCTGGAGCTTTAGTTCGGAGCGCAGCGCGGGGTTGACCGGCAGCACAAAACGCATCTGCCGGATGAGGTGCGGCGCCATGCGCAACAGCACCTCGCGCTCGGCAAGCGCCTTGCGCACGAGTCCAAATGCGGCGCGCTCGAGATAGCGCAGGCCGCCGTGGATGAGCTTGGTCGAATGCGACGACGTGCCGGAGGAGAGATCGTTCTGCTCCACCAGCAACACGCGCAAGCCGCGGCCTGCGGCATCGCGCGCGATGCCGGCGCCATTGATGCCGCCGCCGATGATGGCGATGTCGAAGTCAGCCATGCCGCCCAGGTTTGCGGATCGAAATCAGGATGGCGCGTTTGGCGTCCCGCCTCATGCCAGACGCGCCTAACCTTAACCTAGGACAAAGCCGTAAATGCTTCGTTTCTACTTATTTTTCAAGCACTTAGCTTGCGATCCTTCAGATGCGGAAAGCGCTCGGTGAGCAGCGAGCCAAAGTAATAGGTCGGCACATAAGCCTTGTGCGCGCGAATAAGTTCAAGCCAGCGCGCGATGGCGGGATTCTTCGCCCACATCGCATCGAGGTCAAGATCGGCCAGACGCACGATCGTCGGCATCACCGCTACGTCGGCGAGCGTCGGCTTCTTGCCCAGCAGCCACGGCCCGCCGCTTTTCGCAATTTCGGTATCCATGCGGTCGATCGTGCGCTGCAGCCGATCGAGCGCAGCCTTCATTTCAGAAACCGGAAAGCCCTTGCGACCCATCGCCAGCATGAATTCCTTGCGCAAGGGTTTGCTTTCGGCGAAGGCGTTAAATTCCTCTTCGCTCATTTTGGCGAAGTGCGGCAGGAACGCGAGATTGAAGGTTGGCACGCGGATTGCGGCCGCCGGCATTTCGTCGATGAAATGCATGAGCGAGCGCATCCGGGCCCGCGCCACGGGATCGTGCGGCGTGAAGTTCTCTCCCTCCCGCATGATCTCGTCGAGATATTCCATGATGACGGAGGAATCGATCACGATCTTGCCGTCGTGGTCGAGGGTGGGCACGACCCCGTTGGGATTGAGCTTCAAGTAGTCGGGCTTCAGCTGGTCGCCCGCGAGTAGGTTGAGCTTCACTTCCGAAAAGGGCAGCGACTTGGCGTTGAGCACGAAGCGCACGCGCTGGCTGCAGGTCGATTGCGGTGCATTGTAAAGCGTAAAGGACATGACTGATCCCCAACAGGTGAGAGCTGCTTTGCCGTCCCGGCGGAACGGAGAATTTCAAAACGTCGATTTGAGCTTGAGGTGGTCGAGGCGGTCGATCGATTTGACGTCAACGTGCCGCTTCTCCTGATCCTGCATCACATCGAGCGGAACGGTCACACCGGCGCTGCCGACCGCCCATACCTTGCGATAGAAATCGGCGAGGTTTTTTGGCGCGGCCCCCGCGACGCCGACAATGACGTCGCCGCGGCGCAATCCGGATTTCTCGGCCGGACTGTCGGGGGTGACGCGGCTGACAAACAGACGCCCGCGCGTCTCCTCGGTGGTGAGCCCAAGCCATGGCCGCCCGGGTCCGGAGATGCGGCCATTCGCGATCAGATCCGCGAGAATCGGCGGCAACGCGTCGATCGGCACGAACATGTTGCCGACGCGGCCATCGCCCTTGCCGGATGTATCGCCGACGACGAGCGAGCCAACGCCGACAAGTTCGCCTTTGTGATTGATCAGCGCCGCGCCGCTCCAGGCCGGGTGAGGCGGCGAGGTGAAGATTGCGTCGGCGAGCATGTATTCCCAACTGCCGACGAACTCGCGCCTGGCCATGACGTCGACCGGCAAAACCATGTCGCGACCGCCGAAGCTCGCGATCAACACGGGATCGAGTTCCTTCAAATCGGCCGATTTTCCCATCGCCATGGGCCGTACTTTCAGCGGAGCAAGCGTGCGCAACAGGCCGAAACCGGTTTCGTGATCGTAGCCAAGAATTTCCGCCGGTACGGTGCGGCCGTCGTTGCTGGTCACTTCGGCCGCGTGCGCCTCCACCATGATGTAGCCGATGGTCAGTACCAGACCGGCACCGTCGATTACGATGCCCGAACCTTCACGCTCGCGGCCAAGGTTTTGCAGCGTGCGGCCGTCCGGGTTGATGAAGGTTTTGATTCGCACGACGCCCGAGATGAGCTCATCGAGCGAAGGGCTTTGGGCCGCTGCCGTGCAGGCCCCCCCGATCACGGCGAACAGCACGGCCAACATCCGCATGACCGAAGCGGCAATGACCGAAGCGGTCACGTTCGCGTTCGAACGGGGGGGATTGCGCATTTCCAGGCCCTCAGCGGGACGGCATCAGAATCTCAAGCTCGCAATATATCACGGTGCTTTGAGATCGCTGGCCCCTGCCGTGACTTTATTTTTGCCCCAAAATCAATGTAGAAGGTCGATTCACGTAACTGCGCCTGCAACCCCTGAGAAACAAAATGCCCGTGCCTCGGCTGCTGGTGATGGAAGGCAACTCGCCTGAAACTCGCGCCGAGCACGAGGCTGCGGGCGGTGTGGTGGCGAGCGCGGGCTATGCCAAGCTGTTGCAGGAATTGCTGCCGAACGTGGTGGTCGATGTGTGTTTCCCGGGCGATCCAAGCGTGGAACTGCCCCATGGCACGACGCTGGAAGGTTATGACGGCGTCGCCATCACCGGTTCGTCGTTGCACATCTACAATGGCGGCATTGAGATTACCCGGCAAATCGAGCTGACGCGCGCGGTGCTCGCGGCCGGCACACCGATTTTCGGAAGTTGTTGGGGGCTGCAAATTCTCACCGTTGCCGCCGGAGGTAGCGTGCGGCGCAATCCGAAGGGCCGCGAGCTTGGTTTTGGCCGCAGCATCAAACTCACCGAAGCGGGCCGCAAGCATCCGATGTATGCCGGCAAGCCCGATGTGTTCAATGCGCCGACGGTGCATCTCGACGAGGTCGAGACGGTCGCGCCGGGCATGACGGTGCTGGCGACCAACGCCGTCTCCGACGTGCAAAGCGCAGAAATTCGAAGCAACGGCGCCACCGCCTGGGGTGTGCAATATCATCCGGAATATCCCTTGCGGGAAATCGCTGCGATCGTGCGCCGGATCGGACCGCGGCTGATCGGCGAGGGATTTTTCCTCAACGAAGCCGACATTGATACATTTGCCAGCGACTTGAATACGCTTGATCAAGACCCCGACGACAAACGGCTCGCTTGGCGTCACGGCATCAATCGTAACGTGCTCGACAAACGCTTACGTTGTTGCGAGATCGCAAATTGGGTCGAGTTTCAAGTGCTCCCGACCCGCGTCAAGCGCGGACGCGGGTAACGAAAAGCTGCGTCGCGCTAAGCAGCGGTTTTCCGGTTCACTGTGCGGCCTTGAGGCCGAGAATTTTCGCCACCGCTGCGGCTTGCGTTTTCTGTTCGTCGATCGCAGCGCCAAATTCAGCCGACGTGCCCGTATTGAGTACCTGGCCGGTTAATCCAAGCCGTTCGCCAATCAGCGGATCCGTCGCCACTTCCTTGACATCAGCGGCGATGCGATTGCGCACATCAGCCGGTAGTTCTTTTGTGCTGAAAAGTCCGACGAGGCCATCGGTCGCAAGCTGAGGAAAGCCCGCCTCCGTGGTGGTCGGCACGTTCGGCGCGGTCGGCGCGCGCTTCTTGTTAGTGACGGCGATCATCTTGATCTTGCCTGCTTCCACATGCGGCCGCACAATCGCGATCGCTCCGATATAAAATTGAATGCGGCCCTCGGCGAGATCGGTGGCTGCCTGCACGGGATTGCGATACGGCACGCGCGTGAATTCGACGCCGGCGGTCTTGAGATGGGCCAAGAGCACAAAGTCAAGCATTCCGGTGGCGCCGGCCCAATTGATCGTGCCGGGTTCCGCTTTGGCTTTCGCCAGCAGCTCAGGCAGCGTGTTGACGCCGAAGGATACCGGCACGGAATACGCCACGATGGTGTTCGACACGCGCGCAACAGGAATCATGTCGTTCGGATTGTAGGGCAGCTTGTCGTGTTGATACGGATGGGCGGTGAATGACGAAGCCGGCGCCATCAGCAGGACGTGGTTGTCGTTGGTGTTAAGGAAAGTGGTGATTGCAACAATGCCGTCGCCGCCGGGTTGATTTTCGACCACCACGGACTGGCCCCATTTCTTGGAAAGGCGATCCGCGAACAGCCGCGCGCCAATATCCACGCCTGAACCAGGTCCGAGCGGCACAATGAATTTGACCGTGCGTGTCGGCCAGCTTTGCGCCTGTGCAGGTGCTGCGAGCGTGCATAGGGAAATTGCGGCGGCGGCGACGCACGCGAGGTTCTTTATCGTGAGCACTACATCCTCCTAGAACTGTGACTGCGGTTCATTTTTGTGAGCCGACGATACTGCGTTTGGGCGATTTTGATAAGCCGATCCTCGGCATGGCAACGCCGCGGAAGTCATAAAATTCGGCATACCTCGTCGAATGCGAAGCGACCCTCGCGCGGAGACAGATGCGACGGATCGCCACGGCCAAGGCAACACAGGAAGTTCGATTTCCATTGCCCGTCGGGGAAAAACTCCGCGTCGACCTTGCCGCTGTTGAAGCCCGACATCGGCCCACAATCCAGCCCACTGGCACGCGCCGCGAGCATGAAATATGCCGCCTGCAGCGTGGCGTTGCGCAGCGCGGTCGTAAAAATGTGATCCGGCGTAGTCTCATACCAGCTGCGCGCGCGCTGATCGGCGAACATGCGCGGCAGATGCTCGAAGAAACGCAGATCGTAGGCAAACAACGCGACCACCGGCGCGCTCTTCGATTTCTTCACGTTGCTTGACGAAAGCGCAGGATACAACCGCGCCTTCGCTTCCTCGCTGCGCAGGAACAAGATGCGCTGCGGCTGAGAATTGGCCGTGGTCGGCCCCCATTTCGCCAGCTCATAAATCGCGCGCAGCTCGGCATCGCTGACAGGCTCCGGCCGGTAGACATCGTGGCTGCGCGCCTTGCGCAGCAGCACATCGAGCGCCTGTTCGGTCAGGAGCGGCTTGACTTTACCGAGGTCGCTCATCGCTACTTCCTTTTAGGCCGTTGCAGTTTTCTCAGCCGGCCTTGACGAGCTCGGTGCCGGTTTTGGAAACGAGGCGCTTGACGACACTCGAAGCTGCAACGGTGCGGCTCTCGGCGTAGGCTTCGTGGTTCTTCTCGATGTCGTCGATGTCGTAGCGGTAATTCACCATCAGGCCGCAAGCTTGGCTGATGCCTTTCTCGCCGGTGTCGGCGAGATAATTAATCCGCTCCAGTCGCGCGCCATTGCCCAGGTGAAAGCGCGCGACGGAATCGGCCGGCGAGCCACGCGAATTGCGCGCCTGCAGAAAATACCAGGCCGCCGCGCGCACGAGCGGCTCCTGCACAGCCTCGCGCGCCTGCGGCGATTGCCACCACTGCGGCCGATCGAGATTGGCAAGCGCCTCGCGGTCGGCTTCGGTGAGCACGCGGGAATTTTCCGTCTTGCGCTCGCGGTTGAGCCAGGCCGTGAAATCGGGAACCGGTGAGAGCGTGACAAAGGTGGAGAGCTTTTTGTGCTCGCGGGAAATCTCCTCCACCACCTGCTTGATAAGAAAGTTTCCGAACGACACACCCGCCAGCCCGCGCTGACAGTTGGAGATCGAATAGAACGCCGCCGTGGTCGCTTTCTCCGGCTCGAGCGGGTCGCGGTCGGGGCTGAGAATCGGAGCAATCGCGCCGGGGATTTCACGCGTCAGTGCGACCTCGACGAAAATCAGCGGCTCGTCGATCAGCGCAGGATGAAAGAAGGCGTAGCAGACACGATCGGGGGGGTCGATGCGGCTGCGAAGATCTTCCCAACTGTCGATCTTGTGCACCGCTTCGTAGCGGATGATTTTTTCCAGGATCACCGCCGGCGTCGACCAATCGATACGGCGCAGCACCAGAAAGCCGCGATTGAACCAGGACGAAAACAGGTGAACGAAATCGGAATTGACCGCGGCGAGGTCGGGACGGCGATCGAGCGCGTCGAGCAATTGCTCGCGCATGCGCACCAGCGCCGCGGTGCCGCCGGGCGCGAGATTGAGGCGGCGGAACAGCTCCTGGCGGCGCGGCTCAGCCGCAAGATGGACTTCGGCGGCGGTCGCGTCGTCGGGCTTGGCGCGCCACGCGGCAATGGCGGCATCGAGGCGGGCGCGGTTGGGGCCGAAGCGTTCGGAGAGCGCCTCAAAGAACGCGATGCGCGGGCCGATGGTGAGTTCCTCATAACGGGCCAGAATTTCGCTGGCGCGTGCGGCGCCTGAGGCCTCGCCGCGGACCGAAAGCAGCGTTTCGCAGTGATCGGCCAGATTTTCCGAGCGCGTGAGCGGGGCCTCGCGCCGGTCACGCGCGATCAGCACACGGCCGCGCTCGACAATGGTCTGCAAAAGCTCGCCAAAAAACGAGGTGTTCATCTTATTTCTGCCGCCCCCTGCCCGTCCCCTATCGCCCTCTAGCGTCCCTGCGGACCGCTCCCTTGGCGCTATGGTAGATGGCAATTTTGACGGAAAGCTACAAGCAAGCGCAACCTGCCTTCGATGCCTTAGAAGGCCTAGACAAAACCGCGTGAGCGCGCCACAGGTTCCCGGCGCCGCGCCTCTCGCGTGCTGCCTTGTAAGGAGCCGTCATGTCGCGTCCGTTGGCAGGTCTTCGTGTGCTCGAACTTGCCCGCATCCTTGCGGGGCCCTGGGCCGGCCAGCTGCTGGCCGACCTAGGCGCCGACGTGATTAAGGTGGAACGCAAGGGTGCGGGCGACGATACCCGCGGCTGGGGGCCGCCGTTCGTCGAGGCGGAGAGCGGCGACCATCTCGGAGCTGCCTATTTCCATGCCGCCAACCGCGGCAAGCGCTCAATCGAACTCGATTTCGAGAGCGAAGAGGGCCGGCGCATCGTGAAAAAGCTCGCCGCGCGCTCCGATGTGCTGATCGAGAATTTCAAAGTGGGCGGGCTCGCCAAGTTCGGGCTCGATGCCGCAAGTCTGCGCAAGGAAAATCCTCGCCTGGTCTATTGCTCCGTTACCGGCTTCGGCCAGGACGGCCCGTATGCCGCGCGCGCGGGTTACGATCTCATGGCGCAGGGCATGGGCGGGATCATGGACCTCACCGGCGCGCCGGACGGCGAGCCGCAGCGCGTGGGCGTTCCGGTCGCTGACATGGTCACGGGCATCTATTCAGTGGTCGGGATTCTCGCGGCGTTGCGCCAACGCGAGCAGACCGGCAAGGGCGCGTATATCGACACGGCGCTGGTCGATACCCAGGTTGGCGTGCTGTCCAATCAGGCGCTGAATTATCTGATCTCCGGCAAGGTGCCCAAACGCGCGGGCAACACCCACCCCAACATCGTGCCCTATCAGATGTTCTCGGCCGCCGATGGCAATGTCATCGTCGCGACCGGCAACGACCGGCAGTTCCAGAAACTCTGCACGGCGCTGGGTGCTCCGCAGATCGGCGAGGACCCGGTCTATCGCACCAACACCGACCGGCTGGCCAAGCGCGATGAATTGATCGGGAAACTTTCGGCGCTGACGAGCAAATTAAAGCGCGACGAACTTTTGGAAAAACTCGAGGCGGTACAGGTGCCGGCAGGCCCCATCAACAATCTCCAGCAGGTGTTCGACGATCCGCAAGTGAAGCACCGCGGCATGCGGCTCGATCTGCCGTGCCCCGCCGCCAAAGGCGGCAAGATCCCGGGCGTGCGCACACCCATTGTCATGGATGGAGAGCCGATGGCGTCGCCCCGCCCCTCGCCACGGCTGGGCGAGCATACGGCGGAGATTTTGCGCGAAATTGGCGAAGACTAAAATTATTTCTTGGCCACGCCCATCAGATAATCAGGCAGCCAGGTTGCGATCTCCGGGAAGACGCAAAGAATCAAGATCGCCAGCATCATGCAGATGACATAGGGCAGCGTGCCCCACATCACTTGCACGAGCGGCACATCGGGTGCGATCGCATTGACGATGTAAATATTGAGTCCGACCGGGGGATGGATCAGGCCGATTTCCATGTTGATGGTAAGGATCACGCCGAACCAAACGGGGTCGAATCCGGCCGCGACGATGATCGGCAGCAAGATCGGGCTGGTCATCAGGATGATGGCGGCCGGCGGGATGAAGAAGCCGCAGACCAGCAGGAAGAGGTTGATCATCCCCATCAGCACCCAGCGATTGAAATGCGCATCGGCGATCGCCTGCGCCAACATCTGGGTGAGGTAGAGCGACGTGAGCATGTAGCCGAACAGCACGGCTGCGGCGATGATGGTCAGGATCATCACCGACTCGCGCATGGTATCGCGCAGGATGTGCCAGATCTGATCCACCTTCCAAAGCCGGTAGATCAGGATCGCCATGATGAGGCACAGCGCAGCGCCGACGCCGGCCGCCTCCGACGGCGTCGCCACACCGCCATACAGTGAGTACATGACGCCAAAAATAATCAGGAGGAACGGCGCAATCTTCGGGATTGAATGAAATTTTTCCTTCCACGAATAACGAAAATCGATCGCATGGGAGCGGAAGCCGCGCTTCCAGATGATGAAGATGGTCCACGCCATGAACAGGCCGGTGAGCATCAGGCCCGGCATCACACCGGCGAGGAACAGGCGGCCGATCGAGGTTTCGGTGGCAATGCCGTAGAGGATGAAGGTGATCGACGGCGGAATCAGAATGCCGAGCGTGCCGCCGGCGCAGATCGAGCCACAGGCGACGTCGTCGGGATAGCCGCGCCGCCGCATCTCAGGAATGCCCATCTTGCCGATGGCGGCGCAGCAAGCAGGCGACGAGCCGGTGAGCGCGGCAAAAATGGCGCAAGCGCCGAGATTGGAAATCACCAATCCGCCGGGCACGCGATAAAGCCAACGGTCGAGCGCTTCGTAAAGATCCTTGCCGGCCGGCGACGAGCCGATCGCCGAACCCATCATCACGAACATCGGAATTGCGACCAGGGTGAATTCGTCGAGGCCGGACCAGAATGTCTCGGCAACGACACGCATGCTGTCGAAACCATGAAAGAACAAGAGAAAGATGATCGAAACCGCGCCGAGACCGAACGCCACGGGGATTCCCGACATCAACATCAGCAGGGTTGCGACGAGCACGAACGTGCCTTGCATGGTCGGGCTCACGGGACATCTCCCAATGCCTGCTTGGCCTGGGCTCGCGCAAATTCCGCGGCGTCCTCTTTCGGCTTCAATCCAAATGGTTGCGCGCGTCCTGTCACCAAACAAAGGATGTCCGCGATGTATTGAAGGACCAGAAGCCCGAGCCCGACTGGCATCGCCAAATACGGGATCCACAACCGCGAGCGCCAGACCGTGTTCGAACGCCAGTTTTTGGTCCAGGCCTCATGCCAAAATTGCGTGCAGAGTATCCAAAGCACGATGCAGAAACTTAGCGCCAACAGCGATGTGAACAGTGCGAGCCAAAATCGGGCGCGTGGCGCGAGATAGAGCGGAAGAATCTCCACATTCACGTGGCCTCTGGTCATCAGAACATAGGCGCTACCGATAAAGGTTGCGGAGACGATACTGTAGGTCACCACGTCGATTTGCCAGATCGTAGTGAGGCCTAACATGTAGCGTTCGACCACAATGTCGCAGATCACGAGCACGCCGAAACCGATGAGAAATGCCGCGAACACGCCAGCGATGCGCGACAGGAAAGTGACCGCTCGAATGTAAGCGTCCATGGAGGACCGATTTTTCCGGCTTATTTCGATGTAGCGGTGCTCACCCAAGAATGGCGCTGCCGGCGAGCTATCTGCCCGCCGGTCGCCGGCAATATTTAGTTACTTCACCGCGAGCGCTTCGTCGATCAGCTTCTGACCGTTCGGCACATCCTTGGCAAACCGAGGATAGGAACTCTTTTTCGCGACTTCGAGCCACTCGTTGTAATCGGCATCGCTTAAAGTGACCACCTTCACCTTGTGGTCCTCGAAGGCCTTGATCGCTTCCTTGTTCACCGCGTCAATCTTGCCCTCGAAATAGTCTTGAGCCGTCTTGCCTGCCTTGATGATGGCATCCTGCTGCTGCTTGTTGAGCTTGTCGAAGCTCTTCTTCGACATTAGCGCCGGCTGGTACATGAACCACAGCGCGTTTTCGCCGGGAGCCGTGAGGCATCCGGTCACTTCATAGAGACGCATGGACGCGAAAGTTCCGAGACTGGTGTCAGTGGCGCCCACGACGCCGCTCTGGAACGCGTTGTAGATTTCGTTCGACGGCGGACTGACGATGCTCGCGCCGGCCGCTTCCCACATCGCGGCGAAGGTCGGTCCCGCCGCGCGGAATTTCGCACCCTTCAGGTCAGAAGGCTTCTGTATGCAGCCGGACTTGGATGCCATGCCGCCAGCAAACCAGGCGTCGGACAGCACCATCACGCCATTCGTCTCGATTTCCGCGCGGACGTCTTTCATGAATTGCGAGGTGTTGATCCGCTTCGAACGTTCCTGACTGCGGATCAGGCCCGGCATCAGTGTCGCGCTGAAGGCCGGCACTTTGCCGCTGGCGTAGTCGAGCGGAAACAGTGTGAGGTCGAGCTGGCCGTTGACCATGGCGTTCCACTGGTCGTTTGGCTTGAACAACGATGCGCCGGGATAAACCTGCACCTCGACACCGACGTTGGCAGCTTTCATCTCCTTGGCGATGATCTGAATCATGTCGTCGCGTATGTCGCCCTTGCCACCCGGGAATTGGTGCGAGGCCTTGAGCACGACCTGGGCATGAGCTGACGCCGTCAGCACAATCGCGGCTGCTAAAGCAGCCAAAATCGTGAAAATCTTCCTCATCGCGTTCCTCCTGGATTTTTGAATTCTTTTGCTTGTATGGGCATAAAACGGCAATTTTCCTGCCTTGTCAAAGGCCAAGGCGTCGCGGTGCAGGTAAAATTTTCGCCATCAAAACGCGTCCGGCCGTGTGCATGGCGCGCGCGGGCTTGCTAAGAAACGCCGTCCAACCTCTGGAAAGACCCCTCCATGCCCACATCCACGATCGACTCCGCTATCTTTCGCGACATTTTCGGCACCGAAGCTATGCGGCAGGTGTGGTCCGATGGAAATCGTATCCAGAAATATCTCGACTTCGAGGCCGGGCTCGCGCGCGCGCAAGCCAAGTTGAAAATTATCCCGCAGGAGGCCTGCGACGAAATCCTCAAGCACGTCACGTTCGACCAGTTCGATATCGAGAAGCTCAAGAAGGAAACCGAACGCATCGGCTATCCGGTACTGCCGGTGGTCGCGCAGCTCGTCGGCTTGTGCAAGGACGGCTTGGGCGAATGGTGCCATTGGGGCGCGACCACGCAGGACATCACCGATACAGCGACAATCATGCAAATCCGCGAGTCACTCGCGATCATCGAGGCTGACATCAACGCGATCTCGGACTCGCTCGCGGCGCTCGCGAAGAAATACCGCGACACGCCGATGGCGGGCCGCAGCAACCTGCAGCAAGCCGTGCCGATCACGTTCGGTTACAAGGTCGCAACTTATCTCGCCGCCTTCGAGCGGCATAAGCAGCGATTGAAGCAACTTAAAGAGCGCGTCTTCGTGTTCGAATTCGGCGGCGCAGCGGGCACGCTGTCCTCACTCGGCAAGGATGGACTGCGCACGCAAGTCGAGCTCGCGAAGGAACTCAACCTCGCGCAGCCGGAAATCGCCTGGCACACCGTGCACGACCGTATCGCCGAGGTCGGATGCTTCCTCGGCCTGGTCACCGGCATCTGCGGCAAGATCGCGTTCGACGTGAAGCTGATGATGCAGACCGAGGTGGAGGAAGTGTACGAGCCATTCCACGAGGGCCGCGGCTCGTCGAGCACCATGCCGCAGAAGCGCAATCCGATTTCGTGCGTCTACATCACGGCGCAGACCGCAGTGATACGCACGCAAGTCGCGGCGCTGCTCAATGCCATGGAGCAGGACCACGAGCGCGCCACCGGACAATGGGAGATCGAATGGATCGTGCTGCCGGAAATCTTCGTGCTTTCGGCGGGTTGTCTGGCGCAGACACGCTTTCTGGTCGGCGGCCTGCAGGTGGACGAGAAAAAGATGCGCGCCAATCTCGACATCACCAAGGGGCTGATTGTCTCCGAAGCAGTGATGATGGGGCTCGGGCCAAGCCTCGGCCGCCAGCGCGCGCATGATCTGGTCTATGACATCTGCCGCAAGGTGGTGGCCACCGGCCGGCCGCTCGCCGATCTGCTGGCGGAAGACCCGGAAATCTCAAAGCATATGAGCCGCGCGGAGTTGGCCAAGCTGTGCGATCCGGCAAATTACCTGGGACAAGCCGGCGAGATGGTCGATCGCGTGCTGGCGATGCGGGGGCGCGCTTAAGTCCCATGCATTGAACGCCGCCCAAATCGCCGCAAAGGCTTTGACGGGGCGCGCCGTATGCGCTTTTCTCCGGTTACAATTTAGGCCTCGCGTAATCCATGAACGTATCCGGCCAATTCACCGTGCAAGCGCCACGCGAGGTTGTGTTCAACACTATCCGCGATCCGCGCACGTTTGTCGGCTTCGTCGAAGGCGTGAGCGAGCTGAAGGAAATCGACCCGACCCACTTTACCGCCGTGTTCGAGACCAAGGTCGCGTACATGAAATTCAAGTTCAACGTCACGGTCGAGGTCATGCGCATGGAGGCGCCGGGCGAGATCGAGGCCAAGATCGAAGGCACGCCGCTTGGCATCGTCGGCCGGCTCACCGCGACAACGCGCACGACCTTGAGCGAAGCCGGCAACGAAACTTTGGTCGATTATTCGGTCGATGCCACGCTTGCCGGCAAGCTCGGCAGTATCGGGCAACCGGTGCTGCGATCGAAAGCCAAGGACATGGAAAAGCAATTCGCCAACAAACTGCGCGCGGCGTTTGCGCCAGCCACGCCGGAGACGATGCGATGATCCCCTTCGAACTCGCTGAACCGAAATCGCTCACTGAAGCGATCAAACTGCTCGCTCCGGACGATGCGATGGTGCGCCCGATCGCGGGCGGCACGGCACTGATGCTGATGATGAAAGCGGGTGTGTTTCATCCGACGCGCCTCGTGAGCTTGGGGAAGATCGAGAAGAAATATTCCGGTATCGCCGCTGGCAAAGACGGCCTACGAATCGGCGCCATGACCACGCTTTCCGCGCTTGAACAATCGCTTGACATGAAGAAGCTGGCACCAGTCATCACGCGCACGCTGCGCACACTCTCCAATGTGCGCGTGCGCAATGTCGCGACCGTCGGCGGCGCGCTCGCGCATGCCGATCCGCACATGGACCTGCCGCCGGTGCTGATCGCGCTCGGCGCCAGCATGTCGATTGCCGGGCCGTCCGGGGAACGCGAGCTTGCGGTCGAGGATCTGTTTACCGGCTACTATGAAACGGTGCTGCAGAAAAACGAATTAATCGCCGAGGTCCGAGTACCTTCGCAGGACGGCACGCGCGCGGCGTATATGAAGGTCACCACCGGCTCGGCCGACGACTGGCCAGCGCTCGGAGTCGCCGTGGCGCTGCAAAGCGACGGCAATGCGGTGAAAAGCGCGCGCGTGGTGGTGAGCGCCGCGACGTCGAAAGCCATGCGGCTGCCGGGCGCGGAAGCCGCGCTCGCGGGCCAGCGCATCGACGACAAAATTCTCGCGCGCGCGGGGGAAGCCGCGGCGAATGAGGCCGACTTTATCGCCGACGTACGCGGCTCGGTGTCGTACAAGCGCGAATTGTTGCGGGTCTATATCGGGCGTGCGGTGCGAGCCGCATTGGAAAGCGGAGCGCACTGATGGCTACGATCACGGATCAAGGCACCGCCAAAGTGGGCGCGCAAGTCGGCCGTTCCGTTCCGCGGCTTGAAGGGCGCGACAAGGTCACCGGCCGCGCCGAGTACACCCACACGATGCGCCTGTCGGGGATGCTCCACGTCAAGCTGTTCCGCAGCACGGTCGCACACGGCCGGATCAAATCAGTCGACACCAGCGCGGCAAAGAAGCTGCCGGGCGTTGCCCACGTCGTCACTATCGAGGACGTACGCAAGGTCATCCCCGACCCGTACTACGGGCCGGCGTTCCACGATCAACCGATATTGGCGGACGGCAAAGTGCGTTTTGTCGGCGAGCCGGTCGCCGCGGTACTCGCCGCCGATCCGCATGTGGCCGAGCAGGCGGCCCAGCTCATCGTTGCCGAATACGAAGAACTGCCGGCGGTCTATGACGAGGTCGAGGCGCTGACCTCGAAGGTCCACGTGCACGATGTGCTCAAGCCGGCGGGTACCTTCGCTGACCTCAAGCACCTCAAGGATGCCAAAGGCACCAACCTCGCGCTCGACTATCGGCTGCGTCGCGGCGACGTGGATAAAGCCTTCGCTTCCGCCGCGCATGTGTTCGAGCACGAGTTCCGCACGCAAAAGGTGCTGCACCTGTCATTCGAGCCGCACGCCACGATCGCCGACTACAAAGACAGCGGCGTCACGCTCCACACCGCCTCACAGGGGCCCTCGTTCGTGCGCACCGAGATCGCCCGGCTGCTCGGCTGGCCGGAAAACAAGGTACGCATCAAGGTGCCGTATCTCGGCTCGGGCTATGGCTCGAAGCTCTACATCAAGCTCGAGGCGCTGGCGCTCGCGCTCTCCATGATCGCGCGGCTGCCGGTGAAGGTCGCGCTCACCATGGAAGAAATGTTCTACCAGATCACCAAGCACCCGAGCACATTCCGCATCAAAAGCGGCGTGGACAAGGACGGTAAGATCATCGCGCGCAAGTGCGAAGTGTATTGGAACGGCGGCGCGTACGCCGACATCGGCCCGCGCGTGACGCAGAAGTCAGGGCTCACCGCGTCAGGCCCCTACGACATCGACAACGTGTGGATCGACTCCTACGCGCTCTACACCAACATGACGCCGGCCGGTGCGCTGCGTGGCTTCGGAGTGCCGCAACTGGTGTGGGCCTACGAGAGCCACACCGACATGATCGCGCGCGCGCTCAAAATCGATGCGGTCGAGTTCCGGCGGAAAAATCTGCTGCGCGAGGGGCGGCCGCATCCCACCGGAACGGTACTCAAGGACGCAGCGATCGAGAAGGTGCTCGACCGGCTGGTCGAGCGCATCAACTGGAAGCAGCCGATGGATCGCGGCACGGGTGTGGTGCGGCGCGGGCGGGGCTTAGGCATCGCCATTAAGGCCGTGATCTCGCCGACCACATCGGTTGCCATCGTCAATGTCAGCGCCGACGGCTCGGTCGCGCTCTACTGCGGTACCATCGACATGGGGCAAGGCTCCGACACCGCGATGGCGCAGATGGTCGGCGAGGTGCTCAACATGCCGGCCGAGTCCGTACGCGTGGTGCAGCGCGATACTGACGTGACGCCCTACGACATGGGCACGCTCGGTTCGCGCTCGCTGTTCCACATGGGCCACGCGGTGCGGCGCGCCGCCGAGGACGCGCAGGAGAAACTCAAAGCGCTCGCGTGCGAGGTCGGCGAGCCTGAGGGCTCGAACATTCCAATCCCGGCGCTGTTCGTGAAGAAATACGGCATGCAGGCGGGCAACGTCATCGGCACCGGCATCTACAAGCCGGATTATGTGCCGCCTGCGCCCGGAACGGGCTTATCTAGCAACGTGACGCCGTTCTGGATGATTTCCGGCGCGGGCGCTGAGGTCGAGGTCGATACCGAGACCGGACACATAAAGATCGCCAAACTCATCAGCGTGCTGGATATCGGCAAGTCGATCAATCCGAAGATCGTGGAGACGCAGATTTCCGGCGCAGCGCTGATGCAGCTCGGCTTCACCATGTTCGAGAAGATGCATCTCGACGGCGGACAGGTCACCAACGCCTCGCTCGCCGATTACAAGATTCCCGGCTTCCATGACGTGCCTACCGCGATGGAAAACCTCACCGTCGATGTGACGCAATCCAACGGCCCGTTTGGCGCCAAGGGCGTGGGCGAGGTCTCGACGTTCTGCGTCTCGCCCGCGATCGCCAATGCTATCGACGACGCGGTCGGTGTGCGGCTGATGGAATTGCCGCTTAATCCCGAGTCGGTATTGCGCGCGCTGCGCGTCAAAGCCGGCAAGCCGCTGGGGGATGAGTGACATGACCGCACGCACCATCCATTTCACGCTCAACGGCGCGCCGGTAACCGCCGATATCAAGCCGCATCACAATCTGGTTGAGCTGCTGCAGACGCATTTTGGGCTCACAGGCGCGCGCGAAAGCTGCGGCCAGGGCCTGTGCGGGTGTTGCACGGTGCTGGTCGATGGACGCGCGGTGTCGGGCTGTCTGTTTCTTGCCGTGCGCATCGACGGCACAGAGGTCGTGACGATCGAAGGGCTGGACGCGGGCGGCAAGCTCAATCCGATGCAGGAAGCATTCGTGGAGACCGGCGCGTTCCAGTGCGGCTATTGCACGCCGGGATTCATCCTGATGGCGAACCAGCTGCTCGACGCGCATCCCGATCCGGACGACGATCAGATCCGGCACTATCTGTCCGGCAATCTATGCCGCTGTGCGGCGTACCCGCAGATCATCGATGCTGTAAAGCTCGCGGCGAAGAAGCGCAAGACCATCGCCGCATGAAACGATGCCGGCCTCGCGATTAGAGGCGCAGAGGATCGATGGTTATCGAGCCCAAGCCTGAGATCATGCAAGCCGAAACCGACGTGCTGGTGATCGGCTCCGGCGCGGCCGGCATGTATGCCGCGATCGAGGCTGCGCGCGGAGGTGCAAGCGTGCTGCTGCTCGACCGCAGCCTGATCGGGCGCGGTGGGGCAACCGTGATGGCGCAGATGACGGTCGCCGTGGCGCTCGGCGCGGAAACGCCCGATCACTGGACACATCATTTCAACGACACGCTCGCCGCCGGGCGGAGCTTATGCAACGCGCCGCTTGCGCAATTACTGTGCGAGGAAGGCGTGGAATGCATTTTGGAAATGGAAGACTGGGGCGTCGGCTGGGCGCGCAAGGATGGCCGCATTACGCAAGCCATGGCGCCCGGCCATGATCGTCCAAGATGTGTCTATGTGGATTTTCTCAGCACCGGGCCTGCGGTGTCGAAGACGCTGCGCACTGCGCTACATAAGCATGCCGGTGTTCGCCGCGCAGGCGATCTGTGCGTCATCGATCTGCTCAAAGTCGATGGCGAGGTCACGGGCGCTGTGGCGTGGCATGTCGGCTCAGGTGCGCCTGTCGTTATCTCCGCCAAGGCGACAATCGTCGCGACCGGCGGCCTCACACGGCTTTACCGGCGCAACAGCGCGTCGGCCAACATGGGTGGCGACGGCTACGCGCTGGCGTTGCGCGCGGGTGCGCCGCTGATCGACATGGAGTTCGTGCAGTTCTTTCCGATCGGGCATCTCGCGCCAAGATTGATCGGCATGGACCCGATCATGTGGGACCCGTTCCGCTACAAGCTGGGCGGCAAACTGCTGAACAATCGCGGCGAGGAATTCACGCAGAGTTATGGCGTGCCGGAAGACGGCAAATACGTCGTGACGCGCGATGTCGGCACCCACGCTATCTTAAAGGAAGTCGAGGCCGGACGCGGATCGCCGCATGGCGGCGTGTATTTAAGTTTTCAGCATTGTCCGGAGGCCGAACTGCGTGCGGCGTTCGGCCCGGTGATCGACCGGCTCGCGAAAAACAACATCGATCTGACTAAGATGCCGGTCGAGGTCGCGCCGATCGCGCATTATCACATGGGCGGTATCGTGGCTGACGCGCGCATGCAAACACAAGTGCCGGGGCTGCTGGTCGCGGGCGAAGCGGTGGGCGGCGCGAACGGCGCGAACCGGCTTTCCGGGAATGCGATCACGGAAGCGCTGGTGTTCGGGCGGCGTGCCGGGCGAAGCGCTGCGGAGCGCGTCAAAGAAGTTCACACGCAGAATTCAAACGATGGGTCGGCGCGCGAGGTTCTCGATCTGCTCACGCGCGACGCACCCCAAAATGCGCCCAACAGCGCGGCAATGTTGCAGGAGCTGCAAGCCACGATGGCGGACGACGTCGGCCCGCTGCGGACCAAAGCGAAACTCGAACGCGCCCTCGCCCGTATTGACGCACTCGACACCATGCTCGGCGATTGTCCGTTCGGCGGCCATCGCACGTTCGATCTCTCACGGCTGGAATGGTTCGACCTGCGCAACATGCTGCTGGTGGCGCGTACGGTTGCGCAAAGTGCGCTGGCGCGGCCGGAGAGCCGCGGCGCGCATCAGCGCGAGGATTTTCCCGGGATGCTCCCGAGCTGGCAGGCAAACCAGATCGTGCGTCTAAAGGGTGGCAAATTGGACATCGCGCAGGTGGCCGCGCAATGAGCGAGATCGCCACACTCAAAATCTGGCGCGGCGACGACAAAAAAGCCGGCCTTTGGGAAACCCATGAGGTGCCGTTCGAGCGCGGCCAGTCGGTGCTCGATGGCCTGCGCTGGATCCGCGCCAACCGCGACCCATCACTGGCGATCCGCTTCTCCTGCATCAACGCCAATGCCTGCAAGGAATGCATGATGGAGCTCGACGGCACCACCATCTACGCGTGCACGGCACGGCTGGAGCCACGCGTCATGAGCTTAAGCCCGCTGTCCAACAAGCAACTGGTGCGCGACCTCGTTACAGAGATCGCGCCGCCGGGCGAACGCTGGCCCCTTGCGCGCAAGTAATGCCTGCTCATACTCGCCCCTGCTTGCGCCTTTCGCTCGCCAGTGCGACTTTCTCCCGCGCGGCAAGGGGATCAGAATGACGATCGAACGTAAACCGGTGGCCTATGGCGACATGCGCGGCTGGATGAAGGCGCTCGAAGCCAAGGGCGAACTGCACGAGATCGACGCCCAGGTCGACTGGAACATCGAACTCGGCACCATCACGCGGCTGGCCCAGGGCCCCGGCACCGGCCCGGCGATCGTGTTCAACAACATCAAGGATTACAACAAGCCGAATAGCCTCTGCCGGCGTGTGTTCGTAGGCGGGCTTTCAAGCTACCGGCGCATCGCGATGATGATGGGTTTGCCGCCCGACACGCATCCGCGCGAACTCGTCAAACTTGTTCGCAACATTCTCAGTGAAAAAATTCCGCCGCGCATTGTCGGCACCGGCCCGGTGAAAGAGAACATCATCAAGGGCAAGGACGTCGATCTCTACAAGTTTCCCACGCCCTACTGGAACCGGCTCGACGGCGGCCGTTACCTGCTCACCTATGGCGGCGTTGTCACGAAAGACCCCGAGACCGACGTGATGAATGTCGGCGTCTATCGCGGCATGGTCGCAAGCAAAAACAAAATTCCAATCCTGATGTGGCGCGCACAGCATATCGGCCATCACGTCACGGCCTGGCAAAATACCGGCAAGAGCCGGATGCCAATTGCCGTGGCCATTGGCTGGGAACCCTCACTCGATTTTGTCGGCGGCGCGCCTGTGCCGAAGGGCACTTGCGAATATGACGTCGTCGGTGCGATCCGCGGCGCTCCGGTCGATCTGGTCAAATGCGAGACAGTCGATCTTTACGTGCCGGCTTCGGCCGAAATCGTGATCGAGGGCTATCTCGACATCGATCCAAAAACCTACGTGAAGGAAGGCCCCTTCGCCGAATTCACCGGCTATGTCGCTGGCGACTCATCGCCGAAGCCGGCCATCCATGTCACCGCCATCACGCATCGCAATAAGCCAATTCTGCGTGGTGCGATCGAAGGCGCGTTGCCGGGAAGCTATTCCGAAAATACCGTGGGATCATCGATCCAGCGAGCGGCAACAGCGTGGAACGTGCTGGATCGCGCAGGCGTGCCGGGCATCACGGACGTTTGGTGCATGCCGGTGCAGGCGGGCATCAACCTGCTCATTCAAATGAAGCAGAGCTATCGCAATCAGGCCAAGCAAGCCGCCAACGCCGTTTGGGGTTCATCCGCGGCGCACGTGCGGTACAAGCATATTACCGTGGTGGATGACGACATCGACATCCACGATTACGCGGCGGTGGATTGGGCCATCGCCTATCGCGTAAATGCTGGCGAAGACGACGTCATCATCATGCCATCGACGTTCGGCGCCGGGCTCGATCCCTCGACCCGCAAGCGCGACCGCAACCCTGCCCTGTTCGGTACCGGCAAATGGAACCGCGTGCTGATCGACGCCACCATGAACCTCGACTACGACCCCGACCCTGACTTGGGCGGCGCGCGTTTTCCGCCCAAGGTCTGGCCAGCCGACAAGGATGTCGCTGCGGCGCAGGCGCGCTGGGCGGAACTCGGCCTCGACAAGAGCAAGAAGCGTCGCGTCAGTGCTTCGCGCCGACCGGCGGCAAAGCCAGCGCAGCGTCGACGAGGGCGGTAGCGCGCTTATAATCGTAAAGCCTGTTGATGCTCTGCTTCACGACGTAGGTGCCGCCGCCGTAGAACTTCTCATACTGCTGGTGGCGGCTGCCGAATTCGCTGCCGATGAAATCCCACAACAGCCGCATGATCGCCATGCGGGTTTTCGCGTCCGACGACGCCGAGCACATGTATTTCTCAAGATCATGCGCCATTTCTGGATTGTCAAAGTCGCCCGCCGAGGACGGCAATGTGATCATGGCCGAGCCGGACAGCTCGCGGATTATTTCGAGCATGCGGCCGTTGAACTCAGACTGCATGGCCATCACCGCATAGAGCGTCGTGCGCGAGGGCCAGAGCACACCGTCGGCGTCAGTGGTCGCGACCACTTCCTGCGCGATCGCCATGGATTCGACGATGGACACAAGCGCCGCCAGCTCGCCCATCGCCATCTGCACCGGCGGATTGTTGTCGTGACCGGTGTTCTCGTTCATGCGTTTGGCAAGTCCGATCATGAATCGCAATTTGGCGCCGTAGCGCACCTGCGCTTGTAAATTGCCGTAGGCGTGCGCTGGTGTCAGGTGCCACTGGTTGCGGCAGAGATCGATGTTACGATAGCAGTAGACGTTCTCCCAGGGCACGAACACGTTGTCGAAGATGACGTAGGAATCGGTTTCGTCGAAGCGGCTGGAGAGCGGATAATCGACGCTGTTCATGTCTGCGCGCGCGAAGGCGCGGCGGGGATAAAGTTTGAGACCAGGCGCGTTGATCGGCACCACCAGGCCGTTGGCGTAATTCTCGTCGCCAGGTTGCAGCGGCTGGATGCAGGAGAGATGCAGCCAGTCCGAATAGATACCGCCGGTCGCGAGCTGCTGGGCGCCTGAGATCACGATGCCGTCGTCGCGCTCCTTGACCACGCCGGCATGAAGCGTGGGATCGGTCTGCTTGTGCGCGGGCTTCGAGCGGTCGATCTGCGGCGGGACAATTGCGTAAGACATGTAGAGGTGGTTGTCGCGCGCCTCTTCATAAAGCCGCACGACATTTTCGCCGAACTGCTTGCCACCTGCTGCGAACAGCGAAGGCTTGGTGGCGTATCCACAGAAAAAACCGGCAACGTGATCGGGCGTGCGGCCCATCAATCCGAAGGTCGCCTCCGCCCATTTTTCCGAGAACAGGCGGCGGGCTTTCAAATCGGCATGCGTCTTGGGGATCTGGTAGCCGCGATGCACCGGCGCGCCGGTTTTAGGCGAGGTGAACGTCATTACCTCGCGGTTCTCGGGCGCCGCCGCAATGTCGTAGAGCCGCGCAATCGAGCGCGCCGCCTCGCGCAAGGCCGGATGCTCGGTGACGTCCTTGACCAGCTCGCCGTCGAGATACACGCGGCGGCCGTCGCGCAGCGATTTGAGGTATTCCGCACCGGAGCGGAGCGCCGACGCGGGAGCACGGCCCGCCAGCAATGGGTTTTGTGACGATGTCGCCATGGCCAATCCCCTCTGTAGCTTCAATAATTAGCTACACTATGTATATAATTATTGTTGTCAAACGGAAATCAATGCGATACGCCAGCGACATAGGTCAGCATGGCTGCAGCGAAGAAAAAAACCGCCAAAACGCCCCCCGCGCGGCCGCGGCGCGGCAAAACCTTTATGCCACCGGCGACGATCACGCTGCCGCAGATGCTGCTGTCGGGAAATGACCTGGCGTTTCGCGAAACGCTTTACATGATGTTCCAGGCGTTCGGCCGGCTGTCATCGTTCCGCGAATCGTTCGGCAAGGAGCTGTCGCTGACCGCCTCGCAATTCATCGTGCTGATCGGTACCGCCTACCGGCAGGGCAGCGACGGCGTGTCGATCCGCACGCTATCCGACCACACCCAGCTTGCCGCGACGCATGTGACGACCGAAGTCGGCCGGTTGACCGCAAAGGGCCTGCTGAACAAGACGGCCAATGCGCGTGACCGGCGCGGCGTGCTCGTGCGGCTGACGCCGAAAGGAGAAGCCGCGGTTCTTGCGGTTAATCCCCTGCTCCGTCGCGTGAACGACCGGCTTTTTCAAAACGTGGCGCGCGAGGACTTCGCGACCGTCTCGCGCTTCCTCTCAAACTTTGCGCTCAATAGCGAATACGTACTCGCGGAACTGCGCCGTTCCGAGCGCGAACATGCGACACGCCATAACTGGCCATACAACAAAAGCAATTGATTTTAGCCCTTGTCTGCCGGTACGACGTGGACCACGCTTTGTGTGCCGCGACGAACACGAGAAAAACGATGTCGGAATTTGAACGCTGGGAAGCTCGGTTTTCCGCCCCGGACTATGTGTTCGGAAAGGCTCCGAATGCGTTCCTCAAAAGTCACGCGCATCTGCTCAAACGCGGCCAGAAGGCGCTCGCGATCGCCGATGGCGAAGGCCGCAACGGGGTATATCTTGCCGAGCAAGGCCTCGACGTCCATACGTTCGACTTTTCCCCGAAAGCAGTAGCCAAGGCCCAGGCGCTCGCGCGCGAGCGCGGCGTAAAGCTGCACACGGAACTGGCCGACCTTGCAACCTGGAACTGGCCAACCGCGAGCTTCGATGTGGTCGTTGCGATATTCTTCCAATTTGCCGACCCGCCGTTCCGCCAGCAGATCTTTTCCAACATCAAGAAGACGCTCAAAGGGGGCGGGCTTCTCCTCATCGAAGGTTACCGGCCGGAGCAGATCGGCTACAAGACCGGCGGGCCATCGCAGGTGGAGAACCTCTACACCCGCAAGCTGCTGGAAGACGAGTTCAAGGATTTTGTTTCGCTGGAGATCAAGGAATACGACAGCGTTGTCGACGAAGGCGCTGGACACAAAGGCATGTCTGCACTGATTGATCTCGTCGGTCGCAAGTGAAAACACAGAAAGGGAGAGAGCCATGATCAAGGTGCGCCGCATCGGGCACGCGACTTTCGAGACGCCGGACCTCGATAAGCAGATCGACTATTACACGCATGTGAATGGGCTGGCGCTCATCGCGCGCGAGAAAAGCCGCGCGTTCCTTGCGACCAAAACCGGCCAGCTCGTGGTGCAACTCGAGCGCGCCGATAAGCCAAGCTGCGCGAAAATTTCCTTCGAGGTCGCGCCGAACGAAGATTTCGCCGACATGGCGCGGCGGCTCACCGCCGTAGGAATCAAGAGCGAGGTGCGCAGCGACGCCATCCCAGGTCTTCCTAAGGTGCTTTCATTCAAGGACCCGAAAGGGACCACCCTTGAGCTCTATTCGGAATGGAGCTTCCCCGGGCGCGATTATCCGGTCGACGGCGTCGGCCCACTCAAGCTCGGCCACATTGCATTCCAGGTACCGGACCCGCAGGCGATTACAAAATTCTATTGCGATGTGCTGGGCTTTCGCGTCTCCGATTGGATCCAGGATTTCTTTTCGTTCCTGCGCTGCGGCCCAGACCATCATTCGGTGAATTTTATTCGTGGCAAGATCGTGCGCATGCATCACATCGCTTTCGAATGCAAGGACATGTCGCATCTGCAGTCGGCCTGCGATGTGCTTGGACGAAAAAAAATCGCAATCATCTGGGGTCCGGGACGCCATGGCGCCGGCCACAACGTTTTCATCTATCATCGCGACACGGACGACCAGATAGTCGAGTTCTATACCGAACTCGATCGCATGACCGACGAGGAGCTGGGATATTTCGATCCTCGGCCGTGGCATGTGGACCGCCCGCAGCGACCCAAGGTGTGGGATCCGGCGGCCGCAGGGTTGGTGTGGGGGCCGCCGATGACGCCCGATTTCATCCGCGGACGCGATATGTAGTTGTGCGCCCGCCTAGCGGTGATGCCGGGCGTGGTGGTCTTCCGTCTCATTGCCAGTCGAGCGGTCGTGCGCCGCCCTCCATGCGGCGAGCATGGGAAAATCCCCATGCGCGGCTTTGAGCTGGCGTAGCGCCACCCGGACATGTGTTCGTAAAAAGCGGCCACTGGTGATTTTGACCGCGGACGGTTCATCGCCGGAGACCACGGCAGCCACCACGCGTTCCTTCAGCGCAAGGAACTTCGGATCGCCGAATGCGCGCAAGATATCTTCAAACGCTTCGTGACGCGCTTGATTGAATGGCTGGACGTTTCCCGCCGGGTCCTTGCTGGGATGCGCGGGATAAAGATGAGCGCAAGGTATCCAGCCGCCAGGGATCGGTTCGGTGGCGGAGTGGGTTCGCTTGTGGCGGAGCAGATTGGGAAGGACGTGCGTGTGCGGGCCGTCCGGACTTTTGCCATGCGCCGGCGGGATGGGCTGAAACACTTCAACTCGTCCGAGGCGGCTCACAAAGACACGATGGGGATTGGCGGCAAAGATCACCTGCATGGCCGGGCTGCCGGGTTCGAGCGCGGGCTTTCCCGTGTGCATGCGCAATTGCGCGGCCGCGCCGGGATCGGAAATACGAACATGAAAGTCGGCTTGTGTGGCGCCAATACCGAGATCGAACAGGATCGCCGTCTTGTCTTGCTCACGCAGCGCATCGGTGTCGGGACCGACTTCGGTCAAAATGGCGCGCCGGTTCATCGCGCAGTGCTCGGCCGGCAGGCACAGTGCGACGCGGCTGCTCCAGCTTTCCTTGGTGGTGGTCTCGAATGCGAACGGCCGCATCCCGGCCGCCGATTCTATTCGCATCCCGCCGCGTGCCGTCACAACTGCGAGGCCGGATTGGTCGCGCGAAAAAGTGGCCGGCTCGCCGGCATCGCGCATGAACTCGGCGATCGCGCCGAACGTCCCAAGACTCCACTGCGTCCCGGCATCCGCAATGTGGCTTGCAAGAAACTCAAGCGTTTCCGTCGCAACCGTCAAAGTTTGTCCCATCCGATTGAAAATTGCGGACCTAGCACCGGATGATGGTCACTTGGCTTTCGCCCCCGGAGGCCGAAGGTACCGAATAGGATTTCGGTTCGCATTCGCCGCGCGTTTCGGCGACCGGCTTTTCGCTCGGCGGTGGAGCGACATCACCGGCATCCCCGTAGGGACCATACGGGTAGTATCCCGAGCCCCAAAATAAGCGATTGTTCTTGCGGTGGTGAAACACAGGAGCCGCGTGGCTTGGTGAGCGCGTGGACATGTGAGAGCCGGCTGCCTGAGCGGAAATCCCGACTGGCGCAAGCGCGCCAGCAACCCCAAACAGGGCTATGACGCCGGTCATGATCATCGGCTTGATCATTGTCGGTACTCCTTGACGTCCCCGGCCCAGTTGTCTCGAGATTGATGCCGCCCTCAACCTTCAATGGCACCGGGTCCGTTGATTTATATCAGCCGCCGACCGAACTTTGCCAGAAGGAAGCCAGCGATTTTGCTGCGGCCTGCCTTCACGGTCACGTTAGCGGCGGACGATGGTACTGGCGTTTTGTTGCAGATTTTAGGTGTTCCGCACGCGCGTCAAAGCTTTTCTGCAAGGAAGCGCACCAGCCGCGGCGCGAGGAAGCCGGTAAAGCTTCCAGGTTCCTCGATAGGATCGTTCATCCAATAATGCGGCGCGCCCTGGAGGATGCAGGGGCGGACAAAGAAACCCGCCTGCTTGAGCGCTAACAGAAACGCGTCGGTCTGCGCGGCGCGATTGACCAGATCGTCCTCGGTTCCGCACGCGAGCAGCACGGCGGTCTTGTTGTTGGCGGTCGTGGCATAGCTTATGGGCGAGGCCTCGAAATAGAGCCGCCGGTCGTCCAGAAGGGAGACGCCGATGAACTTCTCGATGTTGTTCTCGCGCGGGTTCTGCAGACTATATTTCTGCCACATCTCCAGCATGTCGTAGATGCCATAGACCCCGACCAGCACCTTGACCTTGGTGCTCGCCGCGGCATGGGCATCCTGCGGGTAGCAGCCGGCGAAGGGCGGCATGCCGCCGCCAAGCGCCGCAAGCGAAGCAAGATGGGCACCGGCCGAGGCGCCGATCAGGCCTACGCGCTCCGCATCGAGCTTGAGCTCTTTGGCATTGCCGCGCACATATTGAACGCCAGCCAGCACGTCCTGGACGGCATGCGGAAAAGTCTTCTGCCCGGTCTTGGCGAAACGGTAGCTGATTGCGAACACCGCATAACCGCGGGCGGCGAGATACGGACCCCAATATTGAAATGCGCTGCGCGCGCCCTGCACCCAGCCGCCGCCGTGCACGCCGACCAGTACCGGAAACGGCCCTGCCCCCTTCGGCTGGTACAGATCGCCTTGCAGCGCAACGCCGTCATGGGTGACGTAATGCAGAGCGGAGCGGGTTTCGACCTCTACCGATGTCTCGCGCGGATTCATTGGCGGTGCAGGGATTTAAGCGCGCGCGTACTTGCCGCGGCCGAAGAAGCGATCCTTGTTGTCATCCGTGGCGCTCTCGCGGCTGGATTTGATGTCGGCCTGCTTGGCGATCATCGCTTTCACCGCCGCACGCGCGGACAACTCCTCGAACCAGCGCTTGAAGTTCGGCATCTGGTCGATCTTGGCGCCATGCGCCGTGTGCTGGCGCGTCCAGGGAAATGTCGCCATGTCGGCAATCGAATATTCGTTGCCGCCGAGATACTTTGTCTGCCCGAGCCGCTGCTCGATCAGCTCATAGAGCCGCAGCACCTCGGTCTTGTAGCGGCTGAACGAATATTCGTTGCCGGGCTTGGGTGCGAACATATTGAAGTGCGTGAAATTACCAAACGACGGGCCGACGCCGGTGACCTGGACCATGAGCCATTGGATCACGTCGTACTTCTTCGCCATGTCCTTGGGCATGAACTTGCCGGTCTTGTCGGCGAGGTACATCAGGATCGCGCCGGACTCGAACACGGTGTAAGGCTTTCCGCCCGGGCCCTCATGATCGACGATCACCGGAATCTTCTTGTTCGGATTTAGCTTGGCGAATTCGGACGAATGCTGCGCGCTGGCCCAGACGTCCACCGGCTTGAAGGTGTAGGGCAGCCCGCACTCTTCCAGCATGATGAAGATTTTCTGCACGTTCGGGCTGGTCAATCCATAGAAGTCGATCATCGGGCTCTCCACTGCGCTTTCAATTTGTCATCCGTTGGCGTCATGCTCCGCGACCTTCGTCGACCGGTCGCGGAAACGCAAACGGCGGCTGGATTCCTAGCGTGTCCCGCGTGCTTTCGCCATCGGCTTTGTCGCATGGGCGCCAGCCGTCACTGTTGACAGGCAAGGCGTGGCCTGAAAACCTCGCGCCCGCGGACGGGATTTTGAGGCGGAGCGCGAGACGACGGCGCCGCCGCCGGAGGGTCGCGGAGGTAAGGGCATGAGGCATGCATGCTCACGCGTTCTCTTTGCGGTGCTCTCTGTTGCGGTCCTGTGCGCAGGTTTGATCTGCGGTAGCGCTGGCGCGCAAGATTCTGTCGAGGCCTTCTATAAGGGCAAGCAGATCAACGTCGTCGTTGGCTCCTCGGCCGGTGGCGGCTATGACGCCTATGCGCGTCTGCTGGCGCGCCACATGGGCAATTTCATTCCCGGCAATCCGGCGATCATCGTACAGAATATGAGCGGAGCTGGAAGCAACCGCGCGGCGGGTTATGTCTATGGCGTGGCGCCGAAGGATGGCACCGTCATCGGCGCTATTTTTCCGGGCGCCGTTCTGCAGCCGCTGCTCGGCGATGCCACGGGTGCACACGATCCAAGCAAGCTCATCTATCTGGGAAGCGCCAACAGCGACCAATACGTCTGCTTCGTGCGCACCGATGCGCCGGTCAAGACATTCCAGGACGTTCTGAGCCAGGAGCTGATCGTCGGCGCCAGCAACGAGGGTGCGACGACGCGCGACCTGCCAACCGTGTTGAACAACGTGCTGGGAACCAAGTTCCGCATTGTGACGGGCTACGCCGGCAGCCGCGAGATCACGCTCGCAATCGAGCGCAATGAGGTGCAGGGCACCTGCGGCGTCGGCTGGACGGGCATTGTCACCATCCATCCCGAATGGTTCGAACGCGGAACCGTCAAGGTGCTGGTGCAATTGGGCATCAAAGGCCACCCTGACCTCGACCGGATGAAGGTTCCGCTGGCTATCGATTTTGCCAGGAGCGCAGACGATCGGGCGGTGCTCGAACTGGTCATGAGCCAGTCGAGTTTCGGCCGGCCGTTCGTGATCCCGCCCGGTGTGCCGGCGGAGCGTGTCGCGGCTCTGCGCAAGGCCTTCCTGGCGGCCTTGCAGGACAAGAGCCTTCTGGCCGAAGGTGAAAAAATGAAGCTCGATATCGAGCCGCTTTCCGGTGAAGACCTGCAAACGCTGGTGCGACGCTTGTACGCAACACCCGTGCATATTGTCGAACGGGCCCGTCAAGCGCTAGCCGCCAAGCCACAGCGATGATAATCGATCTAGCCACATCCGGTGCGCCATCGACCCTCAGGGTCATGTTCAATTTCTTGGGAAAGTGAGTGGGGAATGGAGGGGATCGGCGCAGACGCTGCGTTCATGGCCGCGGCCGCGAGCAAAGCTTTTCTGGCGTTGATCGAACCGCACCGCCTGATGTTCCTTATGCTCGGCTGCATCATGGGCCTGGTGCTTGGGATCGTTCCGGGGATCGGCGGCCTCACTGGCACGGCCATGCTGCTGCCGTTCACCTTCGCCATGGACCCCTATTCCGCGTTTGCGCTGCTGCTCGGGCTTGGCGCAACGACCTCGACCGGTGATCCGATCCCGGCGATCCTATTCGGCGTGCCCGGAGGTGCCGCCTCCGCAGCCACTGTGCTTGACGGCTTCCCCATGGCCAAGAAGGGCGAGGCTGGGCGGGCGCTGAGCGCCGCCTATATGTCATCGCTCATGGGCGGCGTATTCGGCGCGATGCTGCTCGCGATCTCGATTCCGATCCTGCGCCCGGTGATGCTCTATCTCGGATCCCCGGAGCTGCTCGCGTTCTCGGTGCTCGGCATTTCAATGGTGGCGGTGTTGTCGGGGAGCGCACCATTGCGCGGCGTTGCCGCAGGTTGCCTTGGCATCATGATCGCGATGATCGGATCGGACCCGCAGACCGGAACGCTGCGCTGGACCTTCGACAGTCTCTATCTTTGGGATGGATTGCCGCTTACGCCGATTCTGCTCGGTCTGTTCGCGCTGCCGGAGCTGTGCGACCTGCTGATCGCGCGCGTTGCGATCGCCGCGGGCTTCGAGAAGGCCGACATCTACAAAGGTCAATGGCAAGGCGTGAAGGATTGCTTCGATAACTGGTGGCTGATTTTGCGCTGCTCGTGGATCGGCGGGGGCATCGGCTCGATCCCTGGAATTAGCGCGTCGGTCGTCGACTGGCTTGCCTACGGTCATGCGCTCAAGACCGAGAAGGGCGCACACCTGACGTTCGGCAAGGGCGATGTGCGCGGCGTGATCGCATCGGAGAGTTCCAACAATGCCAAGGAAGGCGGCGCGCTGGTGCCGACGATTGCCTTCGGCGTTCCCGGCAGCGCGACCATGGCGATCCTGCTCGGTGCGTTCCTGATCCACGGGCTGGTGCCTGGCCCGGACATGCTGCACAAGAATCTCGACATCACCTACGCCATGGTCTGGTCGATCGCGCTCGCCAACATCCTGGGCGCCGGCCTGTGCTACGCATTCAGCCCGCAATTCGCCAAGCTCGCGACACTGCGCTACACGCTGATCCTTCCGGCGGTTCTTGGCATCGTTTACATCGGCGCGTTTGAGGCCTCGCGGCAATGGGGCGATCTGTACGCGCTGCTGTTCTTTGGCGTGGTCGGATGGCTGATGAAGCAATTTAAATGGCCGCGGCCGCCGCTCGTGCTCGGGCTGGTGCTGGGTGACACGATTGAACGTTACCTGTTCATTTCACTTGAACGGTACGGCCCCGATCTATTCTTGCCCTGGCGATGGCTTGCGTCTTGGGACTCCTTCACGTTTCATCTATCACCATGGCGATGGTTTACGTCTGAGGCGCAGATCTACCATCCGGTAATGAAAATTATTTTGATCATGGCCGTCGTCGGTTTGCTTCGGCCTTTCCTCGCCGACATCAAACGGCAGGGCGGCATCAGTAAGTTGCTGACAAGCTTTCAGATGCCGACGTTTCATCCGGCGCAATTGTTCACGATGTTCTTCATCGTGGTGATGGGAGCCTTGGTGATTGCGGCGCTGCCCTGGCACTTCAGCGCCAAGATCGTTCCGCTGGTGGTGGGCGGCATTGGGATATTCGTCGCTGTATCGAGCCTGTTCAACGACATGTGCCGCAAGCCTTCGGCCGTCGTGAATGAGAGCCTTGGCGACAAGGCGCAGCAAGAAGTCGGCGAGAAGATCCACATGGATTTGACCTCCGACACCGGGCATCTGCCGGTGCGTACCATCGTGCAGCGGGCCGCGATATTCTTCGGCTATCTGCTGGCGTTCATGGCTACGATGGTGGTGATCGGGCTGATTCCGACGGTCGTGGTGCTCGTCATCGTCTTCATGCGGCTCGAAGGAAACGAACGCTGGTCGTTGGTCATTCCCTATGCGGCGTGCCTGGTGGTCGGAATCTACATCGCCTTCGACTATTTCATGGCGGTGCCCTGGCCGCAGTCATTGATCGGCCAGGTGTTTCCGGCGCTGAGAATCATCCCTTCGGTACATTAGCAAGCCGACCGGGGCCGGATAGAACCGGAGCGCGGCCGCAGAAGTCATCTTTGCCGCGTGGAAAAAGAAAAGGCGCCAATATCTGGCGCCTTTTCCGAACGCAACATCGTCAGTTGGAGAGCGTGAAGATTGCCTTACCGCTGGCATCCTTGATCTGTGCCGTCCACACGTTTTGAATCGCGCTGACAACATTCTTGGGCAGGGGAACATAGTCGAGGTCTTCGGCCATCTTGCTGCCTTTGGCGTAGGCCCAGGCGAAATACTTCAGCGCCTCACTGGCCGCCGCCGCATCTTGCGGCTGTTTGTACATCAGGATGAAGGTCGCACCCGCGATTGGCCATGTTGCCGCACCTGGCTGATCGGTGAGAATCACGTAAAAGTTTTCCGCCTTTTCCCAGTCCGCATTTGCAGCGGCAGCTTGGAACGATGCGGCGTTGGGTGCGACAGTCTTGCCGTCCTTGTTGATCATATTGACTACTGTAAGGTTGTTCTGCTTCGCATACGCATATTCGACGTAGCCAATCGCACCTTTGGTGTTGGCGACATTTTGAGCCACACCCTCATTACCCTTGGCGCCGATACCAACTGGCCACTCGACCGACGTATTAGCACCCACCTTGCTCTTCCAATCGGCGCTGACTTTCGACAGGTAGTCGGCCCAGATGAAGGTCGTGCCCGAACCGTCCGAACGATGGACGACGACAATCGGTTGACCCGGCAGTTTCGCGTCCGGGTTCAGCTTCTTGATTGCCGCGTCGTCCCAGCTTTTGATCTCTCCCAAATAAATCTTCGCAAGGGTTGGGCCATCAAACTTGAGGTCGCCGGACTTGATACCCTCAATGTTCACGACCGGGATGTCGCCGCCAATCACGGTCGGAAATTGGATCATACCGTCCTTTGTAAGATTTGCAGGCGTGAGCGGCATATCGGATGCGCCGAAGGTCACTGTCTTATTTTGAATCTGCTTGATGCCGCCGCCGGAGCCAATCGACTGATAGTTGATGCCGATGCCGGTCTCTTTCTTATACGCGTCGCCCCATTTGGCGTAGATCGGGTAGGGGAACGTGGCACCGGCACCGGAAATATCGGCAGCGGCGGCTGGAAGCAGCGTTGCGGCGGCAAGGATGCCGACAGCAACAAAGGTCTTCATGTGTTTCATTTGTTCGCTCCTGTTATTGTTATCGTGAAACGCTACGCCGCCGCAGATGCGGGACCGGCAGCGGCATCCTCAAGATTTGTTCGAAATACCGGTTACGCAGATACTCTGGCTCGTATTGTGGCTCGGCCGGCCAACTTTTATCACCGCACCATGCCGGAGCCGCCGTGATCTCTACACTCGCCATGTCATCGTTCTATGACCGGTAAATGACAGGCACATGACAGTGAAAGTGAACGGCGGAATTAACTAAAAATTTCTTGTGCAAAAAATAGCGCGATGTGTACGCGCGCGCCGCGTCCACGCGCCGTCATAAAACTTTCATATTGGGGCCAAGCACAAGACCGCGCGCAGGAATATGCTTGGCGGCGATAAAGCTCGAGCGAAGCCGGACGCGGGCTAGTTCAATGCCGCCCCATCTTCGGCGCTCAATTGGGCCATGGCATTGCTGACGGCAATCGGCGACGCGCCGTGCCATTTAATTCGCATCGCTTCGCGCACGAGGGCCCCGACGGCCGGCGAATGCGGCCGGCCGCGTACCGTGACCAGATTCACATCGCGCCAGAGTTCCGGCTCGATCAGCGGTCTTGCGACCACGCCTGAGTAATTCACGCTGCTCTCGGCCATAAAGCCGAAACCCGCGCCCGCAGCGATCATCGCCAAGATCCAATCGTCGCGCTCGCTCCGGAACACGGTTTTGAATTCGACGTCATCGAGCTGTGGCATGACGTGACCGTTGAATTCACAATTGATCCGGTTGATGTATTTCTCGCCGTTGAGATCCTTGGACATGATCGCGTTTTTGCCCGCGAGGCGATGCTTGACCGATAACACGATCATCATCTGCTCCCGGTACAACGGCAGCACATGCAGGCGGTCGTTGGCTTCGCCCGGCAGCGCATAGATCGCGACCTCGATTTCGCCCTCGAGCAAGCGCCGTTGCAGTTCTGCTGCGCTGGAATCGGTCAGTTCCAGTTCGACGTTTGGATAGCGCGTCTGGATCGAGGCCATGAGCTCGGTCAGATGGATGGGCGCGATCGTGCACATCACCCCGAGATTGAGCGACATCGTCTTCGGCTTGGCGAGCTCCTGCGCGAGGCGTTTCACGGCCTGCGATTCATCGTAGACCTGCTGAAGGTGCGGCCGCACGATGCGGCCGAGTTCGGAAAGATGCGTATTCGCCCGCTCGCGGTGAAACAGAGGCCCGCCAAGCTCGGCCTCGAGCATCTTGATGGCGCGCGTCAGCGATGGCTGAGCGACGTTGCACTTCTCGGCGGCCTTGGTGAAGTTCAATTCATCCCCCACGGCCAGGAAGTAGCGGACCTGATGCATCTCCATAGCGCGCCTCTATCGACTCTATAGCCAACCGGTATTTCAAACCCGCCATCAAAGTAAATAGAACCCGTGGCGAGCAAACAAGCTCACCATGAAACAGGAGATTTGCCATGAACAAGACCCTTATCGCACTGTCCGCCGCCGCCCTCTTCGGCTCCGTTTCGGCCTCCCTGGCCTACGAAGTCCCCGAGAACAAGATCGGCGATCGTTATCCGGCCCTCGAGCAGACCTACACGCCGACCACGGCGCGGACCGTTGGTGGTACTGTGATGCCGCGCGTCTGGCACAGCCAGACCACGACGGCCGAAGCCCCCGAGAACAAGATCGGCGACCGCTTCCCGGCCCTCGAGCAAGCCTACCAGCCGGTCGCGGCGGCCAAAGTGGCGGTCCGCAAAGTGATGCACCGCCAGGCAATGTACGGCTACGAGGCGCCCGAGAACAAAATTGGGGACCGGTTTCCGTTCCTCGAGCAGACCTACGCGGCAAAGAGCGTATCCAATGGTCACGTGATGGCCGTGCCGATCAACAAGCATGCCAAAAAGGTCTGAGACACTTCTGGACCTGGAGAGAATGCGGCCGGTTTGCGAAACACGAAAAGCACTTCGACCACATCAACAAGCGGTCGGCCCTCGGGCCGGCCGCTTTTTTCATGTGCTGCAATTCAAGCCGCAAATCGCCGAAATTTCCGAGACATCGCGCGACTTTGCGGGATATAGGAGACTTGGCGGGATATAGGAATTGACACGTCTTCCGAAGAGGCACGGGATCCAATCTCAATGGCATCGTCCGTCAACGCCGCTTTCTGCGCGACTGTGGCATGCGCATTTTGGCCGTTGCTGGGATACGCCCTCGCCCGCCACCTGTTCCCGCGCGCACTGGCGGTCGGCTCGGCGCCGATCCTCGGTTGGGCGGTGTACAATGCCGCCACGCTGCCGATCTTCATACAGGTGGGATTTTCCCCGACGGTAGTGACAACGACTGCGCTGATCGTCGCGATTATGAGTTGCGCTTCGATCTTCACGTTCTATCGAAAAACCGGCTCGGAACACGGCGCGACGATCCCAGCCTGGGCCTATGTGGCGGCGGCCGTTCTTGCGCTGGTGCCGGCTGCCGCCATCGCACCGAAATTTGCGGCAGATGCCGTGCAGCTTGCCGATCCGATTTTCGATCATTCGAAAGTGGCGATGATCGACGCGATGACGCGGCTCGGGCTGCCGCCGGTCAATCCCATCTTCGGGGAAATCGGCGGGCCGAGCCGACTTGCCTACTACTACCTGTATTACTTCAGCGCGGCGCAGCTTGCGCTGTCGCTCAAGGTGAGCGGCTGGGAAGCCGACATCGCGATGACGTGGTATTCGGCTTTTGCGTCGCTGAGCCTAACGATGGGTCTCGCGGTCTGGCTCAGCCAGCGATCCTTTGCCGCAATCTGGGTCGTCATCCTGGCGTGCGGGACGTCGGTGCGCGCGACGCTCGTGCTGGCGTTCGGCAACATTGATCCGTTGCTGGCGTCTTCCACGGGCTTCTCCGGCTGGCTGTTCCAGGCGGCGTGGGTCCCCCAGCATCTGGCGTCGGCATCGTGCGTGATGGTGGCGATGCTGCTGCTGAGCCAATACGCCTACCTGCCGAGCGGAGCGTTGCTCGCGACACTGACCCTGGTGGTGGTCGCCGGATTTGAAAGCTCGACGTATGTGGGCGGTGTTACTTTCGCCATCGCCGCGCTCGCCGCGGTCCCGATCCTGCTGCTCAAAATCGATCGCGCGCGGCGCCTGCGCTTCGTGCTCGGACTGGCTGCGGCAGCCGTGCTGGCCATTGCGCTTGCCGCACCTTTCCTGCTCGATCAATTTGCAACCGTGGGCGCGGGTGCGCCGGTTGTCATTCATCATTTCGAAGTGCTCGGCGAACAATTTCCGTTATCATTTCGCCGCATGCTGGATTTGCCGGCCTACTGGCTCGTTCTGCTGCCGATTGAATTTCCGGCGACCTATTTTGCGGGTGCGATCGCGCTTGCAATCATGCTCTTCATTTTCAAAACTGGGCCGGAGAGATTTGCCGTGACCGCGCTGGCGTTGGCTGCCACGACCGGGCTGGTCATCTCGTGGCTGCTGGTCAGCACGCTCGGGAACAACAACGATCTGGGGCTGCGCGCCGTGCTTCCGGCTGCGATGATCCTGATAGCCGCTACCGCGGCGGGAATGATGCTGCAGCGCGGACGCGTGACCATTGCGGTCATTGCCATCGCCGGGCTCGTGCTCAGCGTGCCCGATCTGACACACACGATTTGGTACAACTTCGCGGGAAATTCGACGCCGGCGGGACAAGTGTTCGCGCAGACGCCAGAGCTGTGGGCCGCAGTGCGCCGGCACGCACCACCGGATGCCCGTGTCGGCAACAACCCGCTTTTCCTCAACGCGATGACGCCGTGGCCGGTCAATATTACCTGGGCGTTGCTGGCCAATCGCAATTCGTGTTTCGCCGGCCTAGAACTCGCTATCGCCTATGCGCCGCTCATACGCGCACGGCGCGAGGCGATCAATGCGCAGTTTATTCGCGTATTCGACGGCCAAGGCACGCCGGAAGACATCGACGAGATGGCGACGAAATACGGCTGCGATGTTGTCGTCATCACGACCCAGGACAAGGCCTGGGACAAAGAGCCGTTCGGGTCGAATGCGAATTATCGTCTGGTGGAAGAGCGCAAGGACCAGTGGCGGATCTATACGCTGGCGCCGGGCGTCAAGCGGTGACGCATCAGCGCGGCGTCAGATGCCGGCGAACCAATTGAAGCCCTGCTTGTGCCAGAACGTGTCGGGGAAGGTGTTGGTCACCTCGATCGCCGTGATCCATTTCGCGTTCTTGAACCCGAGCTTGGTGCCCATGCGCAGGCGCAGCGGAAATCCGAACGGATCGGCGATGGTCTGCTTGGCGTATTTGGTCGCCAGGATCGTCTGCGGATGCAGCGCGGTCGCCATGTCGATGCTTTCGGTGTAGTCGTCGGCGCATTTGAATGCGATGTATTTGGCCGTCAGATCGGCGCCGATGCGCTCGAGGAATTTGCGCAGGCTCACGCCGGACCATTGTCCGATGTAATCCCAGCCTTCCACGCAGATGTGTTTGACGATCAACTCCTGTTCGGGCAATTCGTAGATCTGTTGCGCCGTCCAAGCGCGCTTGTCCGCGATGAGGCCGGCCAATTCCAGTTTCCAGGTTGCGCCGTCGAGCGGTTTGACGTCCTCGACATCGTAATAAGCGTTGAAACGCGGGGGCTTTACGACCTGCGCTTCCGAATAGGTCGGCGCGAGATGGCCGGGCCGGAATATCGCCGCTTGCACGCGGTCGTTCCAATACGACACCGCCCGCAACACACTCTGCACGGAATCGGCCTCGCTGACGTCGCAGCCGGTCAGCATGGAGAGAGCGCCGAGGCTCACCGCGCCGCGCAGCACGTTGCGGCGGTTGATGTCGTCAACCAGCGACTGATTGGCTTTGAGCGCGCCCTGGTCGACCCCTTTCGCGGGGCGGAAAATGGACGAGGTGGGCGTTCTGATCGACATATTATGGCTGCCTAGTTGGTCGCTTTGATTTCGGTCGCATCGGTTGCGATAGATGGTCCGTCCTCGAGCTTCGGTCCACCAGTCAGCATGGCGAGCAGCGACTGCGGCACCAGCAGTGCCAGCGCTACATGCACAACCAGAAACAACACGAACGCCGTCATGCACAGGAAATGCACGAGGCGTGCGGTCTGAAAATCGTAGAACAATGCGGTCAGTTCGGAGAACTGCACCGGCTTCCAGATGGTAAGGCCGGACAGCACGGTGAGGATGCCGACCAGAATGATGCCGAGATAGAGCATTTTCTGCACGGCGTTGTAATGCGTGAGATCGTCGTGCTTGAGACGAAATGTCAGAGCGTCGCCGACGGTCGCGATGATGTCGCGCACCGAAAGGGGGAAAAGTTTTTGCTTAAACCGCCCGGAGAAAATGCCGTAGGTCAGATAGGCAATCCCGTTGAGCGCGAAAATCCACATGCCGAGGAAATGCCATTGCAGGCCGTGCTGCGCCCATTTTCCGAGCGTGATCGCTTCCGGAAAATGTAGCCAGCCGAAGATCACTTCGTCGTTGTAAATCTTCCAGCCGCTGGTGATCATGATGAGCACCGCAACCGCGTTGGTCCAATGCATGATGCGCACAGGCAGCGGATGAAGGCGGCGCGGATGGCGAGCATTTGAATTGACGTCTGAGTTTGACATCTAGAGTATTCCGCAAATGTTGGAATCACGCGCTCACGCGAAGGCCGAACAGTACGTTTGCTCAGAACGCTTCGCAAGAAGGACTTCACCACATATTCGCGTGAGAAACGTACACGGGGGAATCACGCAATGCTGATGCAAGTCATCGCCATCGGCTTAGGCGCTCTGGTGAGCGGGGCCGCGCCGGGCGCACGCAGTCCGGCCGCGCCCACGCTCGTCGCGCAAATCGAGGCCCCCAAAAGCGAAGCCACGGAACAGCCAGCCACGCCGGAAGAAAAAATGCGCCGGCGGTGGCCGCAGCCGGTGCGGGTCGGAGACCTCATTGGCCTGCCCGTGCTTGACGATGACGACAGCACGCTCGGCCATGTCCGGCAGGTGGTGCGCACGCCGGAAGGAAAAATCTCGCTCATCGTTTCCTATGGCGGCTGGTTCGGCTGGGGGTCGCGGCCGGTTGCTGTCCCGATCGAAGTTGTCGCGATCCTGGCGCGGCAGATCGCCGCGCTCGATATGCCGCCGCGCGAATTCGCGGCTGCGCCGACCTGGCAGGGGACGGGCGCGCAGGTCCTGCCGCATGACGAGACCATTCAAATCGCGCTTGGCCGGCGCTGAATGCAGGCTGAACGTTCACAACATAGTGAAGCCTGTAACGCTTTGTTGTTTTCGGACTTACGAAGAGTCAGGCGGAGTTGATTGACCGTTTGCCAATCATACGCCCAAGGAATCTCCCGCGCCCCACTTTTGACGGTATCATTGTAGATCGTCCCAAGTGGAGCGACGCATGAATGATTCCGCCGGAATAAAAAAATACGAAGGTGTCAGCGCGAATGCTCGTCGCGATGCACTTTCGGATTCAGCAACACCGGGTTGCGGCATCGCGGTCATGGCAAAGGCTTCGGTGCCGGGACGCGCCAAGACGCGTTTGGTGCCGCCACTCACGTTCGATGAAGCGGCGGCGTTCAATACGGCCTTCCTGCAAGACGTGACAGACAATCTACTGCTCGCGGGCCGTCACACCGGCATCACGGGCTACGCGGCCTTCGGCCCGCCGGGCTCGGAGGCGTTTTTTCGCCGCATGTTGCCCGCGGGGATCGGCCTGATCGACGCATGGCTGCCGAATTTCGGCGATTGCCTGTTATTCACGATCCAGGAAATTCTGGCACGCGGACACAGCGCGGCCGTCGTGCTCAATTCCGACAGCCCCACATTGCCGACATCGTTGCTGGTAGAGACCGCCGAAGTGCTTGCGCGTCCGGGCGATCGCGCCGTGCTTGGCCCCTCCAGCGACGGCGGATATTATTTGCTGGGTTTGAAAACCGCCCATCGGCGGATGTTCGAAGACATCGCCTGGAGTACGGAGCGGGTTGCGGAACAGACACTCGAGCGCGCCAGGGACATTAATCTCGACGTTCATATGCTGCCGGTTTGGTACGACGTCGACGATGTCGAGAGCTTGCGAACACTGCGAGCCGAGCTTGGCGCGCCTGGCCGGTTCAATTCACGGTTCGGCCATTACGATGCCCGGCACACCGCCGCATTGATGGACCGGCTTTGCCGGGAGGTGGACTTTGCGCGCCGCATTGGCGGGCTTATGCAGCTCGAGGAGTTGCGCGCATGAGTGCGCGACCTTTTCCACAGCAACCGTTCAAGAGATAGATTTCATGGAAGAGGCAACGTCCAACCGCGCGATCGACCCGCAGCGCTATTTCGAAGGCGTGCAGGCGCGTAGCGAGATTCCCGAGCACGAGCCGGTCTGTCTTTATCTCGAGACGACCAACCGCTGCAATCTGCTGTGCACGACCTGTCCGCGCACATACGCCGAGCTCGAGCCGCCGGCGGACATGAGCTGGGAGCTGTTCACCTCGATCGTCGATCAGATTCCAAAACTTCAGCGTGCGGTGCTGCACGGGGTCGGCGAGCCGATGCTGGTGAAGGAATTGCCGCGCATGGTGCGGTATTTGAAAGATCGCGGCACCTACGTCCTATTCAATACCAACGGCACCGTGCTCAACGAGCGCAACGGCCGCGCGCTCATCAATGCCGAACTGGATGAACTGCGCGTGTCGTTCGATGCGTCTAATCCAAAATCCTATCTCGCCATTCGCGGCAAAAACTATTTCAACCGCATCCTGAAGAACGTAAAGGCGTTTCGCGATCTGCAGGAGCGTGAGGGCCATGCAAAGCCGCGCGTGTCGGCCTGGCTGACGGGCATGCGCGAAACCATCGAAGAATTGCCGGACTTTGTGCGCGTCGCGGCGGAAACAGGCGTGAAAGAAGTTTATCTCCAGCGCCTGGTGTTTTTCGAGAAGGACGCGATTGGCAAGGCGCGGCCGGATCAGGCGCTCTATGAACAGCTTTCGCGCGACGAAACGGTCCACATCGATCGCGCCAAAGCCGTCGCCAAATCGTTGGGCGTGAAATTCAGCGCGTCGGGGGCGGCTTCTGAGCCAGGATTGAGCCTCAAGCGCAACGACAACGGATCGCCCTGGTCGCTGTGCCGTAGGCCATGGACTCTCATGTACGTCACCGCTAATGGGCGGGCCCTGCCCTGCTGCATCGCGCCGTTCTCGCAACGCGGCTATGATAATTATACGCTCGGCGACGCAACTCAGCAGATGCTGCGCGAAATCTGGAATGGTCCTGCCTACCAAGATTTCCGCCAAGCTTTGCTGTCAAACAAACCACCAGCGGCTTGCGCGAACTGCGGATTGCGCTGGAGCCTCTAGCGATGGCGGCGGATGCGCAGATGCAGGCGCCGCGCGCGAGCGCCGTGGCGGTGGTCATTCCCACTTTGAACGAAGAAGATTCCATCGGTGCTGTCGTTGCCTCGCTGCCGCGCGATATCGTTGCGCAAGTGATCGTGGCGGACGGCGGCAGCGTTGACGGCACGGCCGAACGGGCTCGCCAGGCGGGCGCTTTCGTTGTCGCGGCCGGCAAAGGTTATGGACGCGCGTGCCTTATGGGTGCGCAAGCGGCCGAGACCGCAGACATTATCGTATTCATAGACGGCGACGGCGCCGACGACCCGGCGGCCATCGCGAGCATCGTCGCGCCGATCCAGGCGGGAGAGCGTGATTTCGTCATCGGCTCGCGGGCGCGGGGGCGGCGCGAATTGGGCAGCATTTCCGCCCACCAAATTCTGGCCGGCCAGGTTGCGGGCTGGCTGATCCAGCTGCTGTATGGCGTGCGCTATACCGACATGTGCGCGTTTCGCGCCATCCGCCGCGATACTTTGCTGGCGCTCGGCATGCGCGAACTTACCTACGGGTGGAATCTCGAAATGCAAATGCGGGCCGCGCGCGCAGGCTTGCGCGTGCTGGAAGTGCCGGTTGCGTATCGGCGTCGTATCGGCGGCGAATCGAAAGTCGCCGGCAGTTTGCGCGGGACGATCGTTGCCGGATTCAGAATCATCACAACATTTGCGCGGATCGCGCTTGAGCCGATGCGCAAAGGCGCCGCGCGATAGGTGCTGAGTATCAGTCCAGCGGTTCGAGCTTGATGATAGAATGCCCGTGATTGGAGCCGACCCAGAAGGTGACCGGGTTGGTCGTATTGTCCACGAACACGCGCCGAATATTGGTCGAGCGCGGCAGCAGGTAGTCGGTGGCGTTGCCGGTCTTGGTATTGAGCCGCGTGACCTGATCGCTCACCATTGAACCGGTCCATGCATCCTCGTTTTTGTCGATGGTCACGTCGTAAGGCGAGGCCCATCTGGTCGTGAGCTGCCATTCCTTGAACTGCTCGCTCTTGGTGTCGAACATTCCAATGCGGTCGGCGCGATATTCGCCGAACCACAGCCGTCCCTGAGCGTCCATCTGGCCGCGGCGGGGTGACGAGCCGGATGTCGGGATTGCGAACAGCTTTATCTCCCCAGTCTTGGCGTCGATGCGCCCGATGTGGCGGTGCCGGAAGTCGGTGAAATAGACGTTGTTCTGCGCATCCGGGATGACGTCGTAAATATTATGCGGCTCGCCTTTCGGCGCGTCCTTGAACGGCTCCCAGGTCTCGATCTTGCCGGAGGCAAGATCGAGACGGTGCACGCCCGCAAAGCCGTTGTTCTGGCTCCACACCTTGCCGTCGACGTGCGAGGATTGTGGGCTGACCATGTTGATCTGCGCGGCATCAATGTTGCGCTCGGGCGGCAGCGTCCAGTACTGGAATTTTTCCGTTTTGCGATCAAATTTGACGATCGCGGCCTGATACATGTTGCCGAGCCACAGGTTGCCGTCACGGTCGGCGCGCAGGCCGAGTAAACCGGTGGGGAAGCCGGGCTTGTGTTCGGGGATCGCGTACTCTGTGGCCTTGCCGGTTTTCGGGTCGAGCCTGCCAAGAAACTGCTCGCCAAAGCTCGAGTACCAGGCGATGCCGTCGCTATCGACGAGCACGTCGTGCGGTTCGATCGTCTCACGCGGCAGATCGTATTCCGTATAAATGACGCGCGTCGCCTTACCGGTGGGGCGGGGCAGCGTCTTGAGCGCATAGTTCCACTGTGAGGCGCCTTTGAGATTGATGGTGGCGAGATATTCCGCAACAGCGCGATAGACCTGGACGCGCTGGTCGCCGCGCTCTTCCATGAGCCGCTCGGCCTTGCGCAATTGCGGATGCGCTGGAATGCTCTGATTCACATAGGCCTGCATGCGCGGCAGGACCACCTGCATGAAGGCATTGGAGTCGTGCGGAGAGCGCATCAGGCGCTCGAGCGTGTGGCAACCCACGCAGTTCAAAAGCAGAATTTTTTGCTGATCGGTGCCGGGGATGCTCGCCATCCACTCCGCGTTCGACATTTGCCCCGCAAGATCCTCAGTCTTTTGCAGCCGAAGATCGCGTGTGGTGGATTTGCGCGCAGCGACCTCAACCGTGGCGGCACCATCGAGGTCATATCCAACCGCTCTTACGCGCAACGAATATTGACCCGCGTCCAATCTGTTCGCTGGAAATGTGTAGCGCCCGCTCTTGTCGCTCACCACGGTGATGGTGATGTTCGATCCGGCCTTTTTGGCGCTGACCAGCACGCCTTCCATCGCGCCTTCGGCGGCGGAGCTCACCTGACCGGTGAGGGCGGAGGGCACCTGGGCCTGGATGGTGCTGTATTGGGTTACGCCAACAACAATTGCGAGAGCGACAACAACTAATGCCGCAAGTTTCAGCCGGCCCATGACGTCCTCCGTCGGTTCGCGTCCAGGATAGGATTCTCACCGAAGGCCTGCAACGCCGCATTGTTGGTATGTTGCACTGCGGCCGGACCGGCCATCCGTTTCAGGGCCGCACCGCGGGCGTTTCGATCCGCATGCCGCGGGCACGCGACATCAAATAAAGTTCGAGCGCGACATATTCCGGCGCGCCGTATTCAAAGGGTTCGGCGCGCATGCCGATCAGGCAGTTGCGCAAGCGGCGCTGCAGCGAGCCGAGGCTCTGCCATTCCAGGCGATAGAGCGGGTAGCCCGTGGGATGCGCCTGCGGAATGATGGCGCCGGAAAGCCTGCGGCTCCAATTGTCGTTGTGGCATTGCGCGCAGGAGAGGTTGAGCTGGCCCTGGCGTAGATCGAATAGATCGCGGCCGGTATTGCGAAATGGCGTGAGCCGCTTGTCGGCCGGCGGCGCGATCTTGCGGCCGAGCGACTGCGAGCCAACGAAGGCCGAAAGCGCAAGCACCTCCTTGCTTTCATATGCGAATGCGGTCGCGTGCTGACGCTCGGTGCGGCAGATGTTGATGCGCTGCTCGAGATTAATCGGCCGGCGGAGTGTGGTGTTGTACGCGGGATAGCGCGCGGCAACGCCCGTCATGCTGGAGCCGGAATTGCCATGGCACCCGGCACAAGACTTTGCCGCAGAGCCGGCCTTTTGGCTCCATAGAGTTTCGCCTTCGAGCACCCACAACGTGCCGGGATTGGCGGTGCGGTCGTCCTGCATCTTTTGAGTGTCGCGGCTCATCAGCGCGTAGCCGGACTTGCGCTCGGACAGCGGGATTTCGCCGGCATACGCCGCGGCCATCGATATTCCGAAGAGAAGGAGAGCCGCGCAGGCCCGGCGCGCAAACCGGAGGGCGGCAATGCTCATGCGACCGTGATGCTGGCTTTTTCGACGAAGCTTTTGCCGTCGTCGCCGGTCCAGGTGAACGTCAGCACACCACTCTCGGTCGCGACGGTGTAAAACGAGATGAACGGGTTGGCCGCGATCGCGGGATGCAGATCGGCACGGAAGACTTCCGTGCCGTTATAGGTGCACACGAACTTGTTGATGATATCGCGCGGCACGAGTTTGCCGTTATAGTCAGGGCGATAGCCGGTTTCCATCGGATGCGAGATCAGCGTCTTGATCTCGATCACCTGGCCGCGCGTGGCCTTCGCCGGAACATTGATGAGCGCGCGTGCCATCACTTGCTCTCCTCGGTGCAGGCAGCGATGGTGACGATGACGTCGACACTTTCGGACCAGAACGAGCCGTCGGAAAGCTCTGCAATCGCGATCACGCTCTGAGTATCGGCGAGCCGGATGCGGGTCGAAATGTTGGCGCGGCCGGCGCGCGGGCCGAGATGGAACGTCACGATGTTGGGTTCGGGGTTTTTTTCGTTGAAGATGTGCAGGCGCTTGACGTAACTGGCCGCTGTCATCGGGCTATCGACGGTGACGGTGAGCGGCACGGTATTGCCATTCTCAACCAGCGGCGGCAAATCGAGTTTGATCTTGCCCGGCCGCACCGGAGCTTCGCCGACGACCTCGCGGATGGCTGCGGCCATGGACGCGGGCGTCGCCACCGCCGGCCGCACCGTGAGCAGGGATGCTGCGCCGAACGCGCCCATAGCGCCGCCCGCAAGCGCCAGAAACCGGCGGCGCGTGGTTGCATTGCGTGCTTCGCACTTCATGTGAGCTTTGCGTTCCATGTCGGGTCTTATCTAATCACGCAGCGTTGCAAGATAAGCTACCACATCCTCAATTTGTTCGGCCGAGAGAATCGGCTTGCCGCGCCAGGCGGCCCCGACCCTTGTTAGGCCGTCCGTCGCATGAAACGACGGCATGATCGTGGCCGGGTTGAGCCTGCGCGCATCGACCAGGCGCAATCTGAGCTGGCCCGCCGACCAGCGCGCGCCAGTGCCGCGCAAATCGGGCGAAAGATTGCCCTGAAATTTTTCTTCCGGAAACGGACCGGCGTGGCAGAGCAGACAGGTGTTCTGGCGATTGGTCACGATGGCGCGGCCGCGGGCCGGATCGCCGGGCGCACCCGTCAGCGAATTCGGGATGGAGTCGCCGACAATCGTATAAGGACGCTGTTCTTGCGCTTGAACGTCGCCGGATGTGGCAATGCTTGATCCAAGCATCAACAGCGCGGCGCAAAGAGCGCGGTTCAACCGAAGACCTCTGCGGTGATGGTGCGGAACCAGCTTTCGGCATAGGCCGCCTCAAGCTTTCTGATTTCGCGCGGCGCATCGATGGGACTCACGCCGCCGGAGCCTTCGACCTCTGTCAGCACGCCGTTGACTGGCCGGTAAACGCCCGCAACGTTGATGCCGTAGTCGGGCGCGACCAGGCTGTAGCAGGTGTTGATCAGCTTGGGCTGCACAGGGACTTCGCCCGCCAGCAGTTTCGCCACTGCGGCGGCGCAGACCTTGGCTTGCGCATTGGCGGTGAATGCCGACTTCGGCATGCCGCCAGCGATGGTGGCGTCGCCAATGACATGGATGCCGGGCTGTTGCTTGGATTCGAACGTCGATGGATCGATCGGGCACCAGCCGGTGCGATCGGTGACGCCGGCGAGCTCGGCGATGCGGCCGGCCTTTTGCGGCGGGATGACATTGCCGACGTTTGCGGTGTGCTTGCCGAAGTCGGTGACGAAAGTGTTGGTCGCGGGATCGACCGAGGCGACCTTGCCGCCTTTCGACAGCGACACCCATTCGATGATGTCGGGATAAAGCTCCTTCCAGGCGTTCTGGAACAAACGCTGCTTGGAAAATGCATCCTTGGCGTCGAGGATGATGAGCTTCGATTTCGGCTTCTTGGTCTTGAGATAATGCGCGATCAGGCTTGCGCGCTCGTAGGGGCCGGGCGGGCAGCGATAGGGATTGGCCGGCGCCGAGATGACGACAAGCCCGCCATCCTTCATCGCTTCAAGCTGGCGGCGCAGCAACTGCGTCTGCTCGCCCGCCTTCCAGGCATGCGGCATTTTTTTCGCGGCGGCTTCGTCGTAACCGGGAACGCCATCCCAGCGCAGGTCGATGCCGGGCGCAAGGATGAGGCGATCGTATCCGTGCGAGGCGCCGTCACCAAGGTCGACGGTGCGCTTCTGCGGGTCGACCTTCGTCGCCGCCTGACGGATGAATGTGACTTCGCGCCTGATCTTGTCGTAGGTGAATTGCTGCACCTTGATATCGCGCAGACCCGCGATGACGTCATTGCTGAACGGGCAAGCGGTGAAAATACTGTTGGGCTCGACCAGCGTCACATGTGTCCTTGGCACGAGCAGCTTGAGCGCGCGCGCGCAGGTAGCACCCGCAAAGCCGCCGCCGATCACGAGCACGCGTGGTGCTGCCTGCGCGATGGCGGGCATCGGCAAAAGCGTTGCTGTTGCGGCCGCAGCTCCGCTGCGGAGAAATGCGCGCCGCGTGCTGCGAGTTTTCGTCATCACGGCCGTTCCTATTTTTGCGCCGCGAACCAAGCCGCGATCGCCTGCGTCTCGTCGTCGGTGAAACCCTTGGCGACGCGATCCATGACGGTCGCTGTGCGCGCGCCCGAACGGAACGCCGCCATCGCCGCAACAATGTCAGCAGCTATGCGCCCCTGGATGCGCGGTACGGTGGTTTTCGTGCCGGCACTGACGGCGTGGCATCCGCTGCAAGACGCAGCGCCCGGCGGCGGCTCAGGCGAGGCGGCCATGGCACCGGTGGATAGAAGAAGAAATGCAGCGGCGAGCAGTCGCATCGCTTTCAAAACCAGGTCTTTGAAATGCGAAACGGCGGCCCGGGTGGGCCGCCGCTCCGGTTGAGCATTAAGCCATCGCAAGATTGTGGTTCTTGAGCGGGAACGAGCGAACGCGTTTGCCGGTTGCCGCCGCGTAGGCATTGAGAACCGCGGGTGCCGCGACCAAAATCGTCGGCTCGCCAACGCCTCCCCAGAACCCGCCGCTCGGCATGACGATGGCTTCCACCTTCGGCATCTCTGCGATGCGCAACGAGTTGTAGTCGTGGAAGTTCGTCTGTTCGATGGCGCCGTTCTTGACCGTGCATTCGCCATAGAACAATGCCGACAGACCGTAGACGAACGAGCCAGCAACTTGCCGCTCGATCTGGGCGGGATTGACTGCATGGCCCGGATCGGTCGCAGCGACGATGCGGTGGATCTTGATCTTGTTGCCGGTGACGGAGACTTCGGCCGCCCCCGCCACGTAGCTGCCGAAGGCCATCATCTGCGACAGCCCGCGATAGACGCCTTTCGGCGCGGGCTTCTTCCAGCCGATACGGTCGGCCACGGCGTTGAGCACGCCGAGATGCTTGGGATGGTTGGCCATCAGCTTGCGGCGGAACTCGAGCGGATCCTGCCCTGCCGCTGCGGCCAACTCATCCATGAAGGTCTCGAGATAGATGGCGTTGTGGTTGACGTTGACGCCGCGCCAGAAGCCAGGCGTGACGTGGGTGTTGCGCATTGCGTGGTCGATCAGCAGGTTCGGCACCGTATATCCGAATGCCGTCTCGCCATTCGGGTTGAGGCCCTGGAAAGTGGCCCCGTCGCTGCCATCGGGATTGAGGCGTTGCGGAGCAATGCCTGCAAGGATCGACTGACCCGAAATGCGCATGTGCAGGCCGGTGAGATTGTTCTTGTCGTCGAACGTGCCCACCATCTTGCATTGCGTGATGGGATGGAACGAGCCCTGCGCCATGTCCTCTTCACGTGACCAGATCATTTTGATCGGCGTGCCGGGCATCTGCTTTGCGATGAGCACGGCCTGCGCCACGTAATCGGCCCGGCCGCGTCGGCCGAAACCGCCGCCCAGCATTATTTTGTGGACGTCGCACTTGTTGGCCGGCAGGCCAGATGCGGCAATGGTTGCCGCGAAAGCGGCTTCGCCGTTTTGCGTTCCGGTCCAGACTTCGCACTTGTCGGGCGTCCAGAGCACGGTCGCGTTCATCGGCTCCATGCACGCGTGGTTCTGGTACGGATACGCGTAGACGGCCTCGACCTTCTTCGCAGCGCCCGCGATGGCGGCTTTGATGTCGCCATTCTGGTTGCCGATGAAGGCCTTCTCGGCGGTGAGGCCTTCCTTGAGTATGTCGGCGATGGTGGCGCTTGAAACCTTGCCGCCCTCACCCGGATCCCATTCGATCTTGAGATCGTCGAGCGCTGACTTGGCGTGCCACCATGTGTCGGCGATGACGGCGACCGCGTTATCGGCGACCTGCACCACTTTTACGACGCCTTTCATGTTGGCGACTTTTGCAGCGTCGAAGCTTTTCACCTTGCCGCCGTGCACGGGAGAAGCCTTGACCGCGGCGTTGAGCATGCCGGGAAGCTTCACGTCCATGCCGTAGATCATCTTGCCGTTGACTTTTTCCGCCGTGTCGAGCCGCTTGAGCGGCTTGCCGGCGATCTTCCAGTCCTTCGGGTCCTTGAGCGCGACATTTTTCGGCACTTCGAGTTTCGCGGCGGCTTCCGCGACCTTGCCGTAGGTCGTCTTGCGGCTGGACTTGGCGTGCGTGAGCACGCTCTTCGCTGCGGTGACTTCGGCTGCCGGGACCTTCCACATGTCGGCCGCGGCCTGGATCAGCATCATGCGAGCGGCGGCGCCGCCTTCACGCACATATTGATGCGACTCGCGGATGCCGCGGCTGCCGCCGGTCGAGAAGTCGCCCCAGGCGCGTTTGCGCGCCAGGCTCTGGCCGGGCGTGGGATATTCGGTGGTGACTTTCGACCAGTCGCACTCGAGTTCTTCTGCGACAAGCTGTGCCAATCCAGTGAGCGAGCCCTGGCCCATTTCCGAGCGCGCGACGCGGACGACCACGACATCGTCGGGACGGATCACGACCCAGACGCCGATTTCGGGCGAGCCGTCCGCAGCGCGGACAACTTTTGGCCCGCTCGGGAGGAAGTCGAGACCGAGCGCGAGACCGCCACCGACAGCGGCGGTACCTGCAACAAAGGAGCGGCGATTGATTTTCGGAACGTAATTCATGTTGTCCTCCCTTACGCGTTCGCGGCGGCGTGAATGGCCGCGCGCACCTGCTGGAAGGTGCCGCATCGGCAAATATTGGTGATGGCGGCGTCGATGTCGGCGTCCGTCGGCTTCGGCTTGGTTTTAAGCAGCGCACTGACGGCCATGATCATGCCGCTCTGGCAAAAGCCGCACTGCGGCACATCATGTTCGAGCCAGGCCTTTTGCACTTTGGTCAGGGTGCCATTGGGGGCGAGCCCTTCGATGGTCGTAATGTTCTTGCCGGCTGCGGCGCTCACCGGAAACGAACACGAGCGCGTCGCGACGCCGTTCACGTGAACGGTGCAGGCGCCGCATTGCGCGATGCCGCAGCCGTACTTGGTGCCGGTGAGGCCAACCAATTCGCGGATCGCCCAGAGCAACGGTATCTCCGGCTCGGCGTCCACGTCGTAATTTTTTCCGTTGATGTTCAGGCGCGGCATGCTTCGTCCCCTTGTCTATTATGTGCGGCCGGGTCAGGCCGATTGCGGTCGTCCAAGACCGATTGGAGCAATTCTAAGATGACTAGCACAGTTCAACAATCGCCTGGCGCAGATATTCCCTAAAAATGCCCGCAAATTAGAGATCGCCCGAGCAGGAGATTGCGCGGACTGGGAGGCAAAGTGGGACGCCAAACTGTTCTGGCGTCGCAAATTTCAGTAGGGGCGCAGTGCCGGGATACCGCTACTCGCCCTTTATGTTCGCGGACTTGATGATCCCGCCCCATAGCTCGGTGTCGGCGCGCGCCTTGGCATTGAGTTCGGCAGTCGTCGAGCCTGCCGCCTCGAGACCGAGTGGGGCAAGTTTTGCTTTCATGGCCGGCTCGTTGAGAATCGCGGCGGTGTCGGTATTCATCCGTTTCAAAATTTCCTGCGGGATCTTGGCGGGCGCAAACAACGCGTACCATGACGAAACGTCAAAACCGGACACACCGGATTCCGCCATGCTCGGGAACTCCTGCGCGAGCGCGCTGCGTTTGGCCGAGGACACCACAAGTCCGCGCACCTGTCCTCCGCGCGCCGCCTGCAGCAGCGAGCCTGTCGTGTTCATCATGGCATCGATGCGGCCGGCGATGAGGTCGTTCATGGCGCCCGCAGCGACGCCGCGATAGGGCACGTGTGTCATCTCAAATCCGGCGGTGCGCTTGAGCAGTTCGGCGGTCAGATGTGAAGGCGTGCTGACACCGGGCGAAGCGTAGGTGACTTTGCCGGGATTGGCTTTGGCGTTGGCGATGAATTCCTGCAGCGTTTTGGCCGACGAAACGGCCGGCACAACCAACAGATGGACGTAGGTGCCGAGCTGACACACCGCCGTCAAGTCGGCATCGGGATCGTAAGTCAGTGAGGAAAAAAGAAAGCGGCTGATGCCCGGTGCGCGTACCGTCATGAGCATGGTGTAACCGTCCGGATCAGCATGGGCGACCGTATCGATGGCGAGATTGCTGCCCGCTCCCGGCTTGTTCTCGACGATGACCTGCTGGCCCCAAAGTTCCGACAGCCGGGCGGCGATGATGCGGGAGACCGCGTCCGCGCCGCCTCCGGGCGGAAATCCAACGACGAGCCGCACGATGCGGTTCGGCCAAACTTGCGCCATGGCATTGCGCGAGACGGCCGGGAGCGCGAGCGCGCCCGACGCCACAGACAGAAATCGACGGCGTGAAAGTTTCATCGGAATCCCCCGTTGAACGCACCGATCCGCGAGGTCACAGGCGCACCGGCGGCAGCAGTCAAACGCAGCCGATCAAAGATTGAACGGTGAAAGCGGCGGCATTCCGTTGCGATCTGCGGGCGTGCTAGCTGCCAAGATGAAACTCGGCCTCGCGCGCCTCAATCATCAAGGTGCTCCAAACCAGCTCACGCAACTCCGCAAAGCGGGCTTCCCGCAACGTTTCGCGGGTGCGCGGGTGCGGTAAGTCGACCGTGATAACATTCTGAATATTGCTTGGGCGGCCCTTGAGCACGAAGACGCGATCGCCCATCAGCACCGCCTCCTCGATCGAATGTGTCACGAAAATCATACTGGTCGGCCGCGCCTCCCAGATGCGCAGCAGTTCGAACTGCAGGATTTCCCGGGTCTGGGCGTCGACGGATGCGAACGGTTCGTCCATCAATAGCACGTTCGGTTGGACCGCGAGCGCGCGCGCGAGGCCGCAGCGCTGCTGCATGCCGCCGGACATCTGGTAGGGATAGGCTTGTTCGAAGCCGCCAAGACCCACAAGCTTGATGAAACGCGGCACTTGCTCGGCAATCTGCGCAGCCGTGGCGCCTGCCATGCGCAGTCCATAGGCGACGTTGTCGTACACCGTCTTCCATGGGAACAGGCCGAAATTTTGGAACACCATCGCCATTCCGGCGATCGGCTCGGTGACCCGCTCGCGGCCGCACCAGATCTCTCCCTCGTCGACCGAAAGCAGGCCATCGATGCAGCGAAGCAGTGTGGTCTTGCCGCAGCCGGACGGACCAACGATGGTCACGATCTCGCGCTCTCCGAGATCAAAATCGACACCGCGAAAGACTTCGAGTGTGCCGAAACGCTTGCTGAGTCCGCGGACACGGATGCTTGCCGGCGAGCCCGCCGGTTGCGCCGTCGTCGCGGCCAGACCTTGGGCGACCGCTGCGGTCATTTTCCATTCCCTTGATTGAAGCGTCCGGGAGTCATGTGTCGGCTCGGCTCCATGGTTTCCGAAAATTTTTGCGCGCAAACGTATGCGCTCAATCAATCTTGAACATAACGGGATAGCTAAAAAGGGGGATGGTGCCCAGGGGCTGGATCGAACAGCCGACACCAGCATTTTCAATGCTGTGCTCTACCATCTGAGCTACCTGGGCATAAAAATCCGCCAGAAGCGGACTCATAAAGCGCCGCGGTTATAGAGGCTCGTACCCCGTCCTGTCCAGGCACGGCGCGGATGGCGCGGTGCGAGTGGCCAAAAGGGCTTTTCTTCGAGCATGATCTTATCCGAAAACCGGTTCCCACTTTTCGGGATCATGCTCTATTCATCTCCCTTAATGCCGGCTGCCTTGATGACCGGACCCCATTTGTCCATTTCACTCTTGAGGTGTGCTGCAAGGCCCTCAGGAGTCGAGCCCGCCACGACCACGCCAAGTTTCTCGAGCCGATCCTTGATCACGGGATCGGCAAGCGCGGTCACCGTATCGGCATAGGCCTTGCGAACGATGTCGCGCGGCGTCTTCACCGGCATGAAGAACGCGTACCATGAGGACACATCGAAGCCGGGCACTCCCGATTCTGCGATGGTCGGCAATTCCGGTACGGCCGCCGAGCGCTTGGCGGTGGTGACGGCAAGTGCGCGCAATTTGCCGCCCTGAATCAAGGGAAGCACCGCACCAATGTTGTTGAACATCACATCCACGCGGCCGGGGATCAGATCGTTGAGCGCGGGGCCGGCACCGCGATAGGGAATGTGAGTCATTTCAACATTGGCCATGCGCTTGAACAGCTCGCCGGAAAGATGGACCGACGTGCCATGTCCGGAGGACGCGAACGTCACTTTTCCCTTGTTGGCGTTGGCGTAGTCGATGAATTCCTTCACCGACTTGGCGGGTGAGCTGACAGGTACTGCCATCACGTTGGGATAATCGCAGATCAGACTCACGGGCGCGAAATCGGCGATCGCATCGTAGGGCAGCGTCGGAAACAAGAAGCGATTGACCGCAAGCGGCATCGAGGTGAGCAACATCGTGTAGCCGTCGGGATCGGAGCGCGCGACATACTCGGTGCCGATGTTGGTGGCGGCGCCGCCTTTGTTCTCGACCACCATCTGCTGGCTCCACAGCTCGGACAGACGGCCGGCGACAACGCGCGCGATCGCGTCAGTTCCGCCGCCGGGCGGGAACGGCACCACGAGGCGAACAAAACGGTTGGGCCAGACAGAAGCCTGCGCGTGCGCGGCTCGCTGCAAGAACGCGGACAACAGCGGCGCGGCAGCGCATGCGATAAAACGGCGGCGATCAAGCATGATCAGCCTCGGATTCATAGCGGCTTCGAAAATTTGCCAGCGATGGGAGCTTAGAGCGCCGGGTGCGATCCGGCAACGGCAGTTGTCATATCACTTGCTCGCTCACTTGCGCTGCTCGGGTGGCTGATCCGGCGGTGCGTCGCTGTCGCGCTCGTCGTTCTCCACCTCCGGCACGGTATAGACGCCGGAAAGCCAGCGATTGAGATCGACGTCCGTGCAGCGCTGGGAGCAAAACGGCCGGAATTTCTCAACCGAAAGCTTCCCGCAGACCGGGCAAGGTTTTAAGCGAGGAGCGGCTGCGGGTTCGGGCATGTGAATACGCAAAATTTTGATACGAAGAATTGCTCGTACGAAGTTAGCGCATTTTACGTTGCGCGTGTCAGCTTACGTCGGCCCAGCCAATATGCACCGGATAGCCTTCGCCCGCGAGCATCGACACGGTCTCATAGAGAGGAAGACCCACGATGTTGCTATAGGAGCCGGAGATTTTCACGATGAAGGCGCTGGCGAGACCCTGCACGGCGTAGCCGCCGGCCTTGCCTTGCCATTCGCCGGCCGCGAGATAGGCCTCGATGTCGTCGTTGGAGAGCCGCTTCAAGCGCACGCGCGTTTCGACCAGGCGCTGGCGGAACACACCCTTGGGCGTCACCAGGCAGACTCCGGTGTAGACATGATGGTTGCGCCCTGACAATAGCCGCAAACATTGGTGCGCGTCGTCGAGCAGCTCGGCCTTGGGCAGGATGCGCCGGCCGACCGCGACCACGGTGTCGGCGGCGAGGATGTAAGCGCCGATCAATTCCTGATCGCGCTGGACCGCTGCGAGCGCGACGGTGGCCTTTTCCTTTGCCAGCCGGGTGGCAAGTGAACGCGGCAGTTCGCCCCGTTTGGGGGTTTCGTCGATGTCGGAGGGCCGCAATGAATCGGGCGTAATGCCGACCTGATTGATCAGGTTCAGCCGACGCGGCGAGCCTGAAGCGAGCACGAGATTGGGGCGACCGATCATCGTTATTGCGCAATCATGTTAAGGGGCCGATCCAACCGAATTGGCGAGAGATTCGGCTTCGAAGATCATTTGAACCGATAGGTGATACGACCTCTGGTCAAATCGTATGGCGTCTTCTCGACCAGAACCTTGTCGCCGGCAAGTCCACGGATACGATTCTTGTACGGTTCTTGCGCATGCGGCCCGCGGTATGAGCGATGATTTCGTGCTCGTTGTCGAGCTTGACGCGAAAAATGGCATTCGGCAGCAGTTCCGATACGACACCCGGAAATTCCAGCAATTCTTCCTTCGGCATTCGATCGTCCAGTGATCGCCGTTCACGCGGGCGCTCCAAAGCCGACGTGACTTGGTGTGAGATTTAACGGAATTGGCGAATTTCCACAACTGGCGACTTGATTTCTTCCCCGGCCGAAGCGGGCGCAGGCAACCAGATTAGCCCTTCCAATGCAGCGCGCAGACCAGGGTGAACAGGCGCCGCGCGGTGTTGAAATCCACCACCAGGCGATGCTTGATGCGCTCCTGCAACAGAAGTGAACCCTCGTCGTGCAACCCGCGCCGGCCCATGTCGAGCGCTTCGATGCGGTCGGGCGTCGCGGATTTGATCGCCGCGTAATAGCTGTCGCAGACCATGAAATAATCCTTCACCACGCGCTTGAACGGACTGAGCGACAGAATGTGCATGACGACGGGCGTGTCGTCGGCGAGCCTTATGTCGAAGACCAGGCGATTGTCGGCCATGCGAAGGTGCAGCGCATACGGCCCGCCGTCGTGGCCAACCGGCGCGAAGGAATTCTCCTCGATCAGATCGTCGATGGCGACCGCGCGCTCGTACTCGATGTCGAGACCAGAGCGCCCAATCGATTCCTTATCGATCGTCACCGCGATGACGCGATTGGAATCGGTTGTTGGCGCGCGGGTCAACGCCGGTTGAGGCGGATCGCGATCGACCGGGCGTGGGCGTCGAGCCCCTCCGCCTCGCCGAGCGCCATCGCCGCTTCCGCCAGTGCGCCGAGTTGGTCTGGTCCGCATTTGAGGATCGAAGTCCGTTTCATGAAGTCTAGCACGCCGAGCCCGGACGAGAAACGCGCCGAACGCGCGGTCGGCAACACATGGTTGGAACCGGCAACATAATCGCCGATGGCTTCGGGCGTATGGGGCCCAAGAAAAATAGCGCCGGCATTGCGGATTTTTCCCGCAAGCCGCTCGGGATCACTGGTTGCGATCTCAAGGTGTTCGGGCGCGATCGCATCCACCAGTGCAATCGCGTCGTCGAGCGCCGGCACCAGAATGATCGCGCCATGGTCGCGCCACGACGCGCCCGCGACGGCGCTACGCGGCAGCGTCGCGAGCTGTTTTTCAACAGCCTGCTCAACCGCCGCCGCAAGCCCGCGATCATCGGTAATCAGAATGGATTGCGCCGCGGCATCATGCTCGGCCTGCGCCAGCAAGTCGGCCGCGACCCAATCCGGATTTGCGTTCTTGTCGGCGAGGATGAGCACTTCGGAGGGGCCGGCGATCATGTCGATGCCAACGGTGCCGAACACCTCGCGCTTGGCGGCGGCGACATAGGCATTGCCGGGCCCGACGATCTTCGCAACCGCTGCAATCGTCTTTGTGCCATAGGCGAGCGCGGCCACCGCCTGCGCCCCGCCGATGCGATAGACTTCATCGACGCCCGCGAGGCCGGCCGCGGCGAGCACTAGCGGCGAAAGTTTTCCGTCGGGCGCCGGAACCACCATCACGAGCCGCGGCACACCCGCCACCTTCGCGGGCACCGCGTTCATCAGCACGGACGAGGGATAGGCGGCGGTGCCGCCGGGCACGTAGAGGCCGACGGCTTCGATCGCAGTCCAGCGGTGACCGAGCTCGACGCCGAGCGCATCGACAAAACGTTCGTCGGAAGGTTTCTGCCGCCGGTGATAGGCAACGATCCGCTCGTGCGCGAATTTGAGCGCATCGAGCGCCTTGCGATCGCAGGCCGCGGCAGCCGACGCAATCTCATTAGCCGACACGCGCAAGCCAATTTTTTCGAGATCGACGCGGTCGAATTTTTTCGTCAGCTCGAACAATGCAAGGTTGCCGCGCGCGCGAACATCGGCGATGATCGCGCGCACGCTTTGCGCGACGTCGTCGGCCACCTCCCGCTTGGCGTCAAGAAAGGCGGCAAACCGCGCTGGGAAGTCGGCGGATTTGCTTTCAAGGTGGATCGGCATTGCACTGTCCGGCCGGGGCGTGGCGCGGTCTTGGGCCCGGTTTCACCGGTCAATGGCCCGCGGGCGCGGGCGCGTCAACCCCGATTGTAACCCTTAAGTCATGGCGACCTTGGAGTGATCGGGACAGGCTACCGTTGCCCAGGCTTCGCCGAGGTCGACGAGTTCGGCTTCCAGGCATTCGACATCGAGGCGCAATACGCCACCCCCGGAAAACGTCAGCGTCACCACACCGGAGGGTGCATCTCTCTCGGTGAACGACACCGTGAGTAAGTTCAAGACCGCGTTCTTGTCCGACATATCGACGTGCAAGGCTTTGCAGGCGCGCGCGCGCTCGAAGCGCAGCGCGGCAGAGCGACGGCGATATTTCGGCACGTCGGCATGCGCCGCTTCCCAATCGAAGCGGCAAAGCCCAACGACCAGCCGCTGTTCGGATGGGCGCCAGCGGATGTCCGTGGTCTTGATCACCGCATCCTGCAAATGCGCGGACACGATTTCCAAATCGTCCTTGTCGAGAGCGACGAGTTTTAGGTCATTCATGCGGACGGGCCTCGTGGACGTGCCGCCGGACAAGGTAGGGACGGCACGCGTGAGGCGCAAGGCTAGAATAGTTTCTGCAGAAGTTGACGCGAATGCTGCCGACTCCCTCTCCCCGACGGGGAGAGGGTCGGGGTGAGGGGGCTTAGGACTCTCGATGGGACGGTCCCCCCTCACCCGACCGCCTGCGCTTCGCTCCGGCGGTCGACCTCTCCCCAACGGGGAGAGGTGAAGGAGTCGGCGCTTTGCAACTCATCCTCATTGGAAAATACATCAGAACGCCACACACGCCGGGCGCACCACCAAGCCTACCGATTGCTGGCGGAACAGGCGTTTACAGGCCTCGATGATTTGTGCGAGCCGTTCGTTCTCGCTGCCACCATCACTTGGCTTGCCGGTCAACACGATGGTGTCGAGCTTGCTCGGCTCGCGCACGATGGTCTTACGCATGGCATCGCGCCATTGGCCGCGCGCATCGACGACGGAGAGGCCGTCAGGAAAGCGCGGCGTGATCTCGCGATCGACAAAACGCGACCATTTCGTCTCGGTGACCGCAATGCGGTCACCAATTTTTCGGCCGAACATCAATTCGGCCACCTGACGCTGCTCGCCGGGGCATTGGAATGGCTGCGCGTGCGCGAGGCCGACGACGCAGATCAACAGCAGGATTGCTGAAAGGACACGCACGACTTGCCCCCGCAAGATCGTTTAAGCGCTCAGCCGCTCGATCGCGGCGCCGCAATTGGCGAGCTTCGATTCCAGCCGCTCGAAGCCGCGATCGAGGTGATAGACGCGGTTCACAATCGTTTCGCCTTCGGCCGCGAGCGCCGCGATCACCAGCGAGACCGAGGCGCGCAGATCGGTCGCCATTACTTGCGCACCTTTGAGCCGCGGCACGCCTTCGATGGTCGCGGTCTCGCCGTCGAGATGAATGCGCGCGCCGAGCCGCGCCAACTCCTGCACATGCATGAAGCGATTCTCAAAAATCGTTTCGGTAATGCGCGAGGTGCCGTTGGCGCGGGTCATCAATGCCATAAGCTGTGCCTGCAGATCGGTGGGGAAGCCCGGGAACGGCGCGGTGGTGACCGCAACCGGCTCCAACCCCGCGCCGTTGCGCGCAACGCGAATGCCGTGATTGGTCGTGGTGATCTCGACGCCGGCCTGTTGCAGCAGATCGAGCGCCGACTGCAATAGCTCCGGCCGCGCGCCTTCGAGCAGCACGTCACCGCCGGTCATGGCCACCGCCATGGCATAGGTGCCGGTCTCGATGCGGTCGGGCAGCACGCTGTGGCGCGCGCCGGAAAGTTTCGCCACGCCTTCGATCACGATACGCGAGGTGCTGGCGCCGGTGATGCGCGCGCCCATTTTGTTGAGGCAGTCCGCGACATCGCCGATTTCCGGCTCGCGCGCGGCGTTCTCAATCACGGTCGTGCCTTGGGCGAGCGTTGCGGCCATGAGCGCGGTGTGAGTGCCACCGACGGTCACTTTCGGAAATACGATCTCGCCGCCTTTGAGGCCGTTCTTGGCGCGGGCGATCACATAGCCGCTTTCAATCTCGATCTCGGCGCCCAGCCGCTCCATCGCCATGATGAGTAGATCCACCGGCCGCGTGCCGATGGAGCAGCCGCCCGGCATCGAGACGCGCGCCTCGCCCATGCGCGCGAGGAGCGGCGCGATGACCCAAAAACTCGCGCGCATCTTCGACACCATCTCGTAAGGCGCGGTGGTGTCGACGATCTGGGCTGCCGAAATGTGCAGCGTCTGGCCGTCATGCGGCGTCTCGCCCGGGCGCTTTCCCGCGTACATGACATCGACGCCATGATTGCCGAGGATGCGGCGCAGCTGGCGGACGTCGGCGAGAGCTGGGACGTTTTCGAGGATGAGTGTCTGGTCGGTGAGCAGGCTAGCGATCATCAAGGGCAAAGCGGCATTCTTGGCGCCCGAAATCGGAATCGTGCCCGAGAGCTTGCGTCCGCCCGAAATACGAATGCGATCCATTTACTTGCCCTCGCCCTTGCATATGTCTGCGAGCCGCCGGATCGCAATAGACCGGCCGTGGCTGGCCGGCAAAGTGTAACGCTGCGCAGGGTTACTCAAAACCCCTCAATGAGGCCAGAGAGAAAGCGCCGATTACGGCGAAAGTCGGCCGGGATCGCCGTCATCGTAACGCATTGTCCTCATCGCCGTCCTTATTGGTGTTTTTGGCGGACGCCGATGTGCCCTCCGGCCGCTCCGATGAGGCCGCACGGGCGCGCGCTTGAGCCTTGCGGCGCTTGAGGTTTTCCCTTAGCGCCGCGCTCAGTTGCTTTTTGCGCCAGGCGGGCCTTTCGGACAGATTGCGTTCGGATTGTTTGCGCTCGGTCATATAGAGCAAGATTTATCCGGGACTTGGGCCGTTCGCTAGAGCCTTATCAACCTTGATGGAATCAGAGCCGGGCTCTAGCTCTTTGTTTGAGCATGATCTTATCCGACCTTCCTTCGCCCGCCAAAGCGGGCTTCGCGAAGGCGGGAAACCGGTTCCCACTTTTNNCTTTTCGGGATCATGCTCTAGCCCGCAATGGGTGGCCCGCCGTCACATCGCCGCCCGCCGCGCGCTTGCCTGGACACCCCCCATGTGGCAATGAACCGAGCGTTCCGGCCTTCATAGTTCCCTAGTGGTTTTCCGATATTCGGACGCGCGAGCTGCCGTAGCTCAGTGGTAGAGCACCCCCTTGGTAAGGGGGAGGTCGTAAGTTCAATCCTTACTGGCAGCACCAGAAAATCTTGAAAAATCAAAGCAGCTTGCTGGTCGATTGATTTTTCGTTCGGCAACAATCGGGTGGTGTCTCAGTTCAATTGTGACCAAAAAACCGAGTAATAATATTGCGCGGTGTCGTGACCTAGCCATAATCTGCGTTCGATATAGCGGAACGGGAAATTTAACCCTATTTTGCCCACAGCCGCCCACAGGGGCCTGAAAGGCGTAGGATTTTTCTCATTGTAAGATTGTAAGCAACCTGACAGTCTCGCCCACGTTGTAGTTATGGTCGTGGGGGAGTCCGTCTACTAAACGGATCGACCAAATGTGGGCGAATCTTCTAATTGCCAAAGTGATGTTTGGCGCGGGATTGATCTTGTTTGCTCTACTTGCCGGTAGGGCCGCGGTGACGCTTGGGCGTCTGGTCATCATTCTTCTGAATCCGGCGGACAAGAAACGTTTGGAACTCCGAATAAATGGAGAGCGTTTTATCATCGATACAGATCGTGTTGATGAGCAACAGATCGTCAATATTGTAGCTGCCACGCAAGCCATTGATCGGGCAGCGGCACAGACTGAAGTCTATGCCGAGGCCGCTTAAACTGGAAATAGAGACGGGGGGTTGGTGCCGAGCGGGGGGAAAAAGATTGAAGGTGCTGCAGGTGCGGCCGGTGTAGCAGGTGGGACAAGCTTCGTTGGATTTGCCGGTTTAATTCCTGACACTTACCCATTAATCAAAAACGCTCTGATTTACGCGGCTCCGGGCGCCTCTGTTGTCATTGCACTTGCATGGATTTTTATCAAATATTATGTGCGAAAACAAATTGCAATCAGACAATTAGATGCCGCGATCTTAAATACACGAGCGATGCGAGACGAGATTCATGTTGATCCCCTTTCTTCAAAGGATCTCAAAGATCTCGCGCAGCAACAGGTTGAAGAGTTACAAAAGCTCCGTATAAAACTCATTCAGGATGAAACGTCGATAGTGATTGCTGAACTAAAAGAAATCATCAAATAATATTTTTATTCAGCCGCACGGACTACTTGACGCCTTAACAATAAGTCCTCTCGCTCTCGCACATCAATCATTTCAATGACGTCTTTCCAATCCAGCAATTTGTCAGTGAGATTAGCAGCCATCGCTGGAGTTGTCCTGTGTGCCTTGTGTAGCTTCATCCAATTGTACCAAACGAAATACAGCGCTAGCGCATGACTGTGGTTGTCGATCTTTTTTGAAAATGCATTGGTCAATCGACCAAAGCGTTTCATCGACATGCGCATCGTGAGATTGTGCCGCTCAACATAAGACGTACTTGTATGGTCCAAATCTGGATTGCCAGAGATCGTTTTTAGCTTCGTACCAATGACGTTGCCCGAACTAAACCGCCGCTCTGGCGAGCGCGTTGAACCAGCGGGAGAGCCGTACAATTTAATAAGCATAGCGTAATCGACATCACCTTTGAACGCATCATCGACGGCGTTCAGATAAACATGCCAAGCATCTGTTGTCAGTTGAACGCGATTTGCGAGCCGGTCACGCAGATCGTTGACGAACAAACTAGCGGTGTCCGCATCGCGACTGCCAACCATCCAAGAGAGAATTAGTTTTGAGTCCGCGTCAATCGCGGTCCATGTCCAAACATCGCCGCGCCCGATATTTTTTTGTTCGCTCGGAGTGTTACTTTCTTTCGAATAACAAAAACTCCAAATTTCGTCGCATTGAACGCGCTTCGATTTTACACCGCGCACTTTTTCAAAATGAAATGCAGCGCACGCATTGCCGCCGTCGATCAGCAACTTGTTCACGGTGTTGATCGAAACGTCGCACACGCGCGAGATCGAGCGCATGGACGAACCCTCGCAAAGCATGGCTAGGATTTTTGTGCGGGTTTCTAGGGAGAGTTTGTTCATACCGCAATGAATAAGCTATGTGATTTCATTTGTCAAGCATAATATTCAGTTAGATTCCATTAGGCACAAGCCATTGATTCCGTTCAAGAATGACTTGACGCGGCAATAAAAATATGCACTTAGAAAAGTGGCCACGGCCCGACTCGAACGGGCATCTCGGACTTAGTAGGACCCTGCTCTTTCCTGTTGAGCTACGTGGCCAGGGGCCAATACCGAACCGGACTGGATGGGGTTCAAGTGCCCCACACTCAGTCCGACCCGGCCTCTTAGCTGCTACGGACCATGTGCTGCATGGTGCTGGTCTCCTTTCTAATCACTGCGAAGTTTCACGCCCCGGCGTCTCACCGCCGGGGTTCTTCGTTTCCGCTACCGGCGGGACAAAGAACCAGGTGCGCCCATCTCGACGGGCAAGACCGTCAAGTCCAAGGCGATAGAGAGTCATACCAACTGTTTTTTCGTGCAGCTTTATTGAGCGTGCTGTTTCGATGTAAGCGCGGATGAGTTTTGCTTTAGAACCCTCGTCTCCTGCGGCTTTCAATCGATCTAATACCAGCTCGCGGACGGTCGATCCTTCTACCCCTTGCGGGAGAGTTGGTTCATCTACAACGTCACTACTATTATTTTTTCTCTCAAGCGCTGGTTTGGAAACGCCCACGTAGGCAGTGCGCGCTTTTCTAACGGCTTCATCATATCGCTCATTGCCGACTTCGGCTCTTAGCCTTTTAAATCCATCTAGAAGGGGATCAAAATCGAAAATAGAAAGAGCCGAATTCAATTTAGTAAATTGAGCAGTGTTTGCTGCTATGCGTGCATTAATCTCGTCTTTGAGCTTTTTCTCAGCCGAATTTTCATCGTAGAGGCGCACATAGCGCGTCACTAGCGCCATAAGTACCGCTTTATCTTCTTCGGTTAGCACGGGGCGATTCCTTTCACCCCATCACTACACGTTTTGGAGTACTAAAGCAATCCCATCATAACTCAATCTTCCTTTTGCCAGCGAACTGCGGCAGCTTTTTTGGCAATTTCCCTGAGTTTAGAGGGACTTAGTGATTTTGCCCTTGCATTACCTCCAGCCCTACCACCCTTTGCCCGATTGGGGGCCTGTCCGCGCGTATCCTCAATCTCGCCTGTCGCGATTCGTCCGACCATAACGGCCGCGCCGATCACGTCTGCGGGTCTGCGCTCGCCTTTGGGGCCTCGGGGCATTTGGGCTGTTCCTTAGCGGGCCATGGCTTAGCGCTGTTGCCGTTCAATTGCTCGACAATCTGCTTCATGACGACTTCAAAATCATCAAGCGCGGGAATCGGCATGGTCGGGAATATGGGCTGACGACGTCGAGATGCCTAGACGCCCCTGGGGATTGCCTTATTCAAACTGAGACACCACCAACAATCGGCAGAACGAAACGCGAAGATCCGTCCTGAATTCGGGGAAAATCCGGGGACTTTGTTCTCTCGCCGTTCCAACCAAAAAACTACTTCCGTAATGCCTACGCCGGCGGGATGACAGCGAACGGCAACACTGAAACATGCCCGAGAGCGCCCCGTGCCCCTTGAAACGCCATAGAGAGCGTTTCCTTCACACGGGAGAGGTCGTAGGTTCAATCCCTACAGCGCCCACCATTATCAACGCCCTGCAAACACAAATAAATTTTGCTTCGTCTGAATCAACGACATAGACACGCGCCCAAGATAACGCCCAAGAAATGATTCAAAATTGCGGACTAAATTTACTGTGCGGGAAATTTCCTTGCGACGAATATCCGTTGGCAGTCCCGAGAGAACCGCGTGATGCATGCGAATTCAATGGCTTATCAAAAGGTTTGGGCGAGCGAGGCATCACTGTTATTCAATACGTTTCAGAATGGACGCCCAAACCTTCTTTGAGATGAGCGCCACAAATGCAGCACCCACTCAAGACGCTTCATCTGTTGGTCGGCCTCGGTATGCTCATGCTGTCGTTGGGAATGATCGGATCAGCCGCGGCGGCACAGAAAGGATACTGGCATTTTGAGCGCGACGACCGGGATCACCCACAATTGGAATATCGACAAGGAAGCAAGGTTCTATTCTACCTCGGAGTTGGGAGGGCCATCGGCCTGTGGATTGCCTACCCTGGGCCGCCGCAACCGGATGACAAAGCAAAGATCACCATCAAGACGTCGTCCAGGATTTGGACGGTCAAGGGAGATTTGACCAACAATCACGACTTCAATCGCGACGATGAGCACGCGACGTATTTTCTGCAATGGGACATGGGCCTATCCCGGCCAAAGCCTGAATTCAACAACCTGACGCGGATCTACAACCAATTCATCGACTCGCTGGTGGCTTCGAAACAAATCGTCATCGTTACCAATGCCGGCATCATCAGATTGCCGATGATCGCACTGAAGGGCGCTCGAGAGCAGATGCGCATCTAGCCTGCAGTCAATGCCGATCAGACCGTCGAGCACTCGGCTGCACGGCCTTCGCCCATTTCGCGATATTCGACGTTGATACGTCATCCGTCGTGCTTTGTAAGTTCAAGACTGAGATGGATGACGAGGCGCGCCACGCTATGTTCCGTCATTTGACGGAGAAAGTGGCGTAGCTCGAACAAAATCCTGACATGCTATTTCGACAGCGCCGTATCCCGCCACCAGGGACAAGGCAGAGTGTTATCGTCAGCTCAGACAATTCAGGCAGTATCCTAATGAGTTTTCTGGCGCTTCGTCAAAACCATCTACGTGATCGAGGGTAACAAACCCAAGCATCACCGCTGATGTCCAAGTGACATACCGAGTCGAAGAGCTTTTTGGTGCAATGCGCCTACCGTCCGCTTTGTAAGTTTCGAGATATTTGCAACAGGTGTCTTCGCACGCGAGTGCTGCTTAAGTTCGCGGACATTTTCTTTGGTCCATTCATGCTTCGCTTTCCTTGCCATTCTGAATTCCTTTCCTGTAAGGTGGGCGGTGTTTATCATCGTTTGCATATGCAATATTCGTATTGTCAATTGTTTGTGCATATCGGCGCACCTCAACTTCAGCAGAGGCGTCTTTACGTGGATTATTGCGGTCGGGATCGAATTTCGCTCCGGGGGCGACCGCCATGAAACTCATTAGCGCAATCATCAATCCCTTCAAGCTCGATGAGGTCCGCGACGCTCTCAGCGCGATGGGCGTCAACGGCATGACCGTCACCGAGGTCAAAGGCTATGGCCGTCAGAAGGGCCATACCGAGATTTATCGTGGGGCCGAATACGTCGTGAATTTTTTGCCCAAGGTGAAAGTCGAGGTTGCGGTCGATAATTTCGTCGCCGACAAGGCGGTGCAGACCCTGACTTCGGCCGCCAAGACCGGCCGGATCGGCGACGGCAAGATTTTCGTCTTTGACCTCAATCATGTCGTGCGTATTCGCACCGGCGAGACCGACAGCGACGCGCTCTGAGCGTCAAAAATCACTGTTTCGCAAGGCGGACAATATGACGACACTGGCGTCCGCGCGCCGCGTGCAATGAGCTTGAGCGTGTCCGGCATCGGGCCGATCATCTCCAGCGCGATGATGGCTGCGATTGGTGCTGGCGATTCTTTCTCCAAAGGCCGCGACTTGCCCCACGATCTCTATGCTCTGCCTCGTTCGATGAACGCAGACTGAGTTCGATGAACGCAGACTGGCCAGTGGACGAGAAAGGGCAGCGGCACTGTCTGATCTAGGTCAATGACGGTTCAACGGTTTTCTGATCTGCGTGCGATACTTGCTGGAGAGGCTCTTCTCCGTCCGTGAGGTTCTTTGGTACGTACATTGAGGGGCGCTTCCGGCATTGCGTGAGACGGCATTTTGAATCTCCCCGAGGGCGTCTCCTCAATTTTCCAACCAATTCGCTGTGAGGGAGGTGCCCGAGCAGCGGTCAAAGACGGGACCATCGCCAGCGCAGGAGGTAACATGGAAAGAAAATCAGACGAGGAAATTAGCCTTTTTGTTTGGGACTAGGCAGCATCACGTAAGGAGCAGATTCATGCATGTAGAAAACGTCACGACCATTTCTCCTGCTTGCCCGAGCTGCGGCAAGAAAATGAAGCTCACAGGTCGAACCCCTACCTGTGAAAGCGTGATCTACGAGTACCTGTGCAGTAACGATGGAGACCGCCTCAGTTGGCAACCTCATCAGCGAATAAGTCTTCCATTGCGTACTGCGGCGGATGAGCGATGGCGGAAGTCAGCAATGTGACTTCGGGACCCCTGATCCGCTGCTACTATCTCTGGTGCGCCATCGTCGCGCTTGCAATAATGGTTACGGCGATTGTGATCCGCGATCTTTGGCTGTTGAATTTTGTCCATGTCTTTTCCAGTCTGTTGTGGACTGGGATTGACCTATTCATGGGCTTTGTGCTCGGCCCGATTCTACGACGAGTCGATATCTCCTTGCGGCGGGAGATCATGCGTCAGCTTACGCCGCGCACTCTGTTCCTCATGCCGACGGTTTCCATAATTGCCGGAACCACTGGCTGGTTCCTCGCGGTGCAACTCGGTTACACCGCACTCGGCTGGCCGGAATACGGCTGGGTTGCGGCAGCGCTCGTGCTCGTTACGTTGATGACGATCCTGGGCTTGGGATTCCTCACTCCGGTGAATGTGTTTGTTTGTCTCGAGTTGCAGAAAGTTAAACCGGATATCGTGAGTATCAGCAGTTTGATGCGGTGGTATTTCTATGCAGTCGCCGCTCAGGGCGTGATGCAGGTAACGATCGTTGTTGTCATGGCTCGCTTTCGTGCGGGTCTGTAAGGTCGATGCGATAGGACGATCATCGTAGCATTCAGAAAAAAACTGGAAGTTGTTGAGTTGAATCTGGCGATGACTTACCCTGTTCCGCTCCCTGGTGAAGTTTCCCTTTATCGATCAACGGAGGATAAGAACAATATGACGATCCAAGCACATCTTGCAGAACTTGAGCGGAGGCACCATGCCCTGGAAGATCAAATTTCCAGTGCGTTGGCGCATAGTTCTTCGGAGGACTTGAAGATCGTGGAGCTGAAGCGTCAAAAACTACAGCTAAAGGATGAAATCGAGCGCCTACGGCATGTCAGCATTGAAAACCAAAAGGCATGAGGCCGATTCTGTTGGGCGCTAATCAATCCAGATAAGGTTTTCGGCACACACAGGGGTGCGACTAAGCCGTCAACTGAAGCGGCCTATTCTTTCTCAGTTCCCAATGCTCTGCCGGTTTTCGGATTGATCAAATGTGTTTGGTTACAGGCCAAACATGCAAGCGACAAATAGGTCTCGCTGCCGTTCTCAGATACATCCTCCGCGATCCACCCTTGCACCTGGCGGCCAGTATTCGGACAACGGAATAGGATCGGAGCCATGGGCCACTGTAGACCCGTTTGGTGCGCCGTGTTTGGCGTTCGGCCAGCGGATTGCCAAGTCTGCAATGCCCTGAAAGCCGACCTAGCTCGATAGCGCCACTAGCTCTAGCGGCTGGTCTAGCGCTGAGAATCGCGGTCGGATTGCCGGATGCGCAAACCATTGCCGCCAATCCCAACATTGACTGAGCTACGGGGCAGCACATCGTGGATTTGGGTCTCCTGCCCCAAGTGCATGCACCAAACTCCGATGGCGTTCGCTACATTGATTGTTCGGTGGGGGCCGGACACATCTAGCGACAAACTGTGGAGCTGTGCCCGCTGTACCGCATGCGGATCGAAGGGTGCGAGACTGCAACATCCCAGTGCAGTCGATACCCAAGTGGGATTCCAGCCGTTTCCAGCAGACCATTCGCTGGCTTAGACTTGCGGCATGTGCGGACGTTTCACACGAATGTACTCGTGGCGAGAGCTTGAGGCGGCTGTAGTTTGCCTTCGCGACGACACGAGGATCGCCTCGGCACCGATACCGTGACCAGGATTAGAGACAAAATGCAGAAAAATGACTCGGCAGGTTCAATCGACTTTTCAGATTAATTTGATAGCCAAATACGACGATGAGCATTCAACCACATGTCTTAGTTTTTAAGGAAACAATCGACGACTGACCTAGACCCCTACAAATGCGGGGAGCCAATCGCCGCTATCAGCACCCTGAAATCAGCCGCCGCCCAATATAAACATAAGGGAGGCCACAACACAGATTATAAAGCCGCAACGGTAGGCAATCCTTGGCTAATCATAGCAGATGAGCTTAAGCGATGCGCTGACAACATCGAAAACGACTTTCGTTCGCGTGGGGGGTCCCTGGAAAAGGTGGGAAAGTGACGCGCACTGTTGCCAACCATGTCGAAGCACTTGGCGTAGGAAATGGCACCGTCGCCCGCGTCCGCGACTGGCTCAAGGTAAGACCAGCGGAATGAAGCCACCGGCGGTGGTGGTCATTGTTCTAGTTATGGTGCTCGGGCTCGCGCTGGCGCTCGCAGCGCCTCCACCGTGTGGGTTGTTTATATAAGCAGTCACCAACTTAGCTCCTGACAATGCACCGCGCTCACTACGCCCGGCCCGCGCCACCGATCCCGAGCTGAATTTCCGCCAAGTCCATATCACCCGCCACGCTGATCCCGAACGAGCGCCCAACGCCGCTGTTTCCCCGTGCGTTCGATTTGGTTTGGCAGCGCCGCTGCGAACTGTCGTGAGGCGCTGATTGCGAAAGAAGTCCATGCTGCCCGCATATTTGCCAGACTTTTCAGGTGCAAATTCGGACAATGGTGTTGACCAATGTGCCCCACCAGATTCCAAGATTTATTTTACATCTGCGAAAAGTGACCAAGCAATTGCCATCTGGCGGCTCGCAATAACTTGTTTAGCATGGTGGTCTTTGCCAATTTTGCTTTGGAATATTGCGCTCTATTGTCACTACCGCAAACTACTGCATCATCAGCACGTAAAAAACATGATAAGGAGGTTTCGTCATGGAGCCAAACCAACGGAATGCGACGCAAGCTGAAAGAATTTCGAATGAGTGCGCTCAATGCGGAAATCTACTAATCGCTCCAGTGTGGTCAGAGCATCTCAGCGAGAACCGCGTCCGCCATTTATGGAATTGTGACGCCTGCGACTATTCATACGAGACGATGGTTTATCTCGCAGTGCGAGCCAGAGCTGCTTGATGATACTGGGTGATCCCCGACCTACGGTTCGGCGGTCCTAACCGGCGATCTTGCAACCAGGCGCACAAGGCGTATGTGTTGCGCCGAATGTTCGCTCGGGGCCATTCTCCGACGTGCCGCAATGTCCGCGTTAAGTCTGCTTCACCTTACAAAGCGGAAGTCGCCGAAGATGTTGATGGGCGACGCGCACGGTGAAGAGGTGCTTTCGCGAGCGCATCAGTGATGTGCCCTTGAAGTGTTTCAAGCGTCACTCGCGGAAGTGGAAGCTATCCTCCTGACAAACAAAATCCACACGAACGTCGCGAGGCTTCTTGGGGTTAATTTCGACGCTGACAGCAAGCAGATGGAACGTATGGCGGCGCATAGCGGCTTCTCCATTGCTCTCGCAGAAAGCCCACCTGAGCTGAACGGCGAATAGTGATCATTATTGCACAGACACCCAGCGCAAACGAGCGGACACTCGCAACGAAAATGTTCACTTGCGGCCAGGCCGTCTTTGTTGGTGGACTTCCGTTGGTCTTTGATCCGCTAGTGATTTGTTCAGCTATCTGATGAATCTGGAGGATACAAAGATGTATATGTCGGGCGAAAGTCTTCTGATCGTATTATTGGTTGGTGTCGTTGCCGGCTGGCTGGCCGGTCAAATCGTGCAAGGCACCGGGTTCGGGATTCTCGGCGATCTCGTCATTGGAATCGTCGGCGCCTTCATCGGTACTTGGGTGCTTCCTCGACTCGGGATCCATCTCGGCGTGGGAATTATTGCGGCGATCATCAACGCCACTATTGGCGCGCTAATACTGTTGCTGATCATCAAGCTCGTTCGTGGCGGAGGTGGATGGCGAGGAAATTGGAGAGGAAATTGGGGGAGACGTTAGTAGACCTGGTCAAAGCGTTGTCTTTCAGCGCTTCCTGCTCATGCGAAGGAAGTATCCAATGGCTGATAGTTTGAAGGCAAAGGACAAGGTTGAAAATCCCAAAGCTCACTGTCCGACATCAGCACCTGTGAGAGCGAATTAGTGGCTTGAGTAACGGAGGATATCTGGCTCATCGTGACCGAAACTCTTCAAACGCCCGACTGCGCGGACGGTGTTGAGCGCGAAATAGCCAGTTCTTCTTCCGTCATGTCAACGGGGACTTCAGCAAAAAGCGCTGTGCTCAGATAGCGCTCACCCGTGTCTGGCAGCATGCAGAGGAGAGTAGCGCCTTTCGGCGCATCTGCGCAGACGCGAAGGGCACCGGCAAAGGTGGCGCCTGCTGTAATTCCAACGAATATACCTTCCTTCTGAGCTAACTCTCGACTGTACCGCAAGCCGTCCGCGTTCGAGATTGGAATGATGCGATGTATGACACCCATATCGACCGCGTCTGCGGTAAGTTTCGGAATGAAATCAGGAGTCCAACCCTGCATCGCATGAGGCTTGAATGAAGGGTGGGCTGCCGAGGCGGAGCCGTCCGGATTGCGCTGCTGTGCGACCCCACTACCCAAGAGCTGAGCTTCCTCAGGTTCGCAGACGACGATCTTTGTATCAGGCCGCTCTTTCGCCAAGACTCGTGAAACACCCTTGAGCGTGCCGCCGGTTCCATATCCGGTAACCCAGAAGTCGAGTGGCTCGCCTTTGAAATCTTCGAGGATTTCTCGCGCGGTTGTCCGCGAATGCATATCGGGATTGGCTTCGTTCTCGAACTGGCGTGTTAGGAACCAGCCCCGCGCTTTCGCAAGTTCGACAGCCTTTGTCACCATCCCCATGCCGCGCAGACCTGCCGGAGTTAGCACCACTTTAGCGCCCAGGAAACGCATCAGCTTCCGTCGCTCGATGCTGAAGGTCTCGGCCATCGTCACGACTAGCGGATAACCCTTTTGGGCGCACACCATCGCGAGACCGATGCCGGTATTGCCGCTGGTGGCCTCAATAACCGTTTGTCCGGGCTTCAACTGTCCTGACCGTTCGGCAGCCTCGATCACGCCTAGCGCGAGTCGATCCTTGACCGAGCCCAAGGGGTTGAATGCTTCGATCTTGACAAAGAGGTTTACATTGGGCGGGGCCAGCCTGTTTATCTTGACAACCGGTGTGTTGCCCACCGTTTCGAGAATATTTTTGAACCGGTGTCCCATATGATTTCTCCATCACCGAGTTATTGTTCTCATTCGAGCACCAACTAATGTAGTAAAGTCTTCGCTCTTCGGTTTGCACGACGATCGTGCCCGGCTTTCCTTCGCCGGAATAGGCAACTACTTCGCTAGCAGCGAACGTTGGCGCGGCGAACAGCGTCAACATACACAGTACAAGGGATAGCAGAATGCGATGGGAAACTACGAACATGACGCAACACCTCTGACAGCCGAACCCAATGCTAATTCTGACTGGCTGCAGTTGCAGTGGCAAGTGACCAGACCTGGCATTTTTGGAACTGGATTGAGCACTTTGAGTACGGGGGATGTCGCCCGCCGGATCAACTGGCATTCCCGTGTAAACTCGTCAATCAGCGTCGATCCCTTCAAGGTGATCATAAATGGATCACCGAAGTTTATTTTGGACACTTTTGCAGAAAAATGACGTCTTGCAATGATTAATCACGTTGCCTCAGGTAGTCGCGCGACGGAGGAAGTCCCCAGATGTCACGCGGACTTTTGCTATCCCACACCTTTGGCACCTGCGGACGATCCCGATGCCATGGCCGAGGATCGAAATAGCCGAGCGACTCATCCATCATCTTATCAAGTTCGGTGAAGAGCTCGACGATATGATCGTCAGGATTGCGGTGATAGGTAAAGATATTGTGGCCCGGCCCGTGTCGTCCAGGTCCCCAAATGATCGAGATGTTTTTCTGTCCGAGAAAATCACAGGCGACTTGCACCTGCGCCCAATCCTTTAGCTCAAAAGCAATGTGATGTATTTTGGTGCTTTTTCCACGGACAAAATTCACTGTGTGATGATCTGGTCCACACCTCATGAATACAAACCAGTCTTCAATCCAGTCAGAAACGCGGAAGCCGAGGACACGGCCATAAAAATCGGCAAAACTTTTGGGATCGTCGACGCAAAATGCAAGATGGCCAAGCTTAAGCGGTCCAATTCCAACGGCCGGTAAATTCTTGCCGACGGGCTCTGCCGTCGTGAATAACTCAAGTAGCGTTCCCTTCGGATCTTCGAAAGTCATCATCCTGGAAATACCAGGGCATGGATCGTTGCGCGTTTGACCATGCACGCCCTGGCGTTCCAGTCCACGACGAATGCTATCAAACTCAGTCTCCGGCGCCACCTGGAACGATATCCTGGCACACCGCGATTGACTGCCCTGTTCAAGTTGAACCACCAAGTCGCCAAGCTTAGTTGCGAGAAATGCACGATTTTTCTCTCTTTGCGCCAGCACGAGACCGGTGACCTGCGTGTAATAATCGATTGCACGTTGGAGATCTGGCGTCTCAAATGTCGCATGGCCAATGCGAGTCACTTTTATCATGCATGCCTCCAATTTCGTGCTGTTAGATCGAAGTCGTATTCAGCGACCACCCCATTTGCCAACAAAAACAATTTCAGCAGCAATCTCTGCTTCTAATTTTCCTACGAATTATGCATCACAATGCGCAAACTTGCGTTGGCGTCACAAATTTTATTCAACTTCTAATTCACCGTGATACGGGCAGCGCGGATGACTTCGCCCCAACGCTCTGTCTCCACTTTCAGGAATTCTGTCATCTGTTTAGGTGTGCCGCCCACAATCTGCATATTTAGCGCAGCAAAACGCGCAGTAATCTCTGACATCTTGAAAATTTCGTTGATGGCCGCATTGAGCTTATCGACGATGGAAGAAGGCGTCTTCGGCGGTGCGGCTAAGGCGTTCCAAGTAAGCGATTGGAAGTCCGCCAGGCCCAACTCCTGCAAAGTTGGAACGCTCGGCAAGGCCGTCACACGCTCCTTGGTCGCGGCGGCAAGGATCTTGGCGCGACCGCCTTTGTACAGTTCAAAAGCTGCTGACAGCTCTAGAAACATCATGTCAACGTGACCTGCCACGATGTCGTTGACCGCCTGTGCCGTGCCGCGATACGGCACGTGCACCAGCTGCGTGCCAGTCGCACGCGCGAACTGCTCGCCGGTCAAATGTGGCGTCGTGCCGATCCCCTGCGAAGCAAAATTTAGTTTGCCGGGATTGGCCTTGGAAAAGGCAATCAATTCCTGTACCGAGTTCGCTGGAAAATCTGGGCGCACTACCAGCAGATTAGGAAGCGAAGTCATAACTACGATCGGCTCAAATGCCGCCGGATCAAAGGCAAGTTTTTTGTACAGAGCCGCGTTGATGGTTAGCGGAGACGGTTGTGCTGCGAGCAGCGTGTACCCATCTGGCTCGGCCAAGGCGACGGCTTCGGCACCGACATTTCCTGCGTTGCCCGGCCGATTCTCGACGACAACTGGCTGGTTCCACATCTGCCGTAGCTTCTCGCCGATGATGCGTGACGCGATGTCGGGCCCACCGCCGGGTGGCGCGGAAACAATGATCTTGATCGTATGATTCGGAAAATCCACTGCCAATTTGGGCTGAGCGACGACAAACGGTATCTTGAGTAAGACAAATACCAGTAGCGTGACGAGAACCCTCATTGCGCGTCGTTGCATCAAAGGCTCTCCACTTACCAGCCTTAATTAAATGGTGGAGGCGACAAATTAGTTGAAATTTTGCTGTTACGCCAGCTCGCAACCGTCATCGCATTCAGAGTACTCAAGGCAGGTTATTCAGCGGAACGGCGCTGTGGCTAGCGGCAGGGCTCAGTCGCCAACTCATGAAGAAAGTGTAAGTTCTTCATGAGTCACGGCTGGTCGGGTCCGGTGGACAAACCCCTTGGAAAGTTCGACTAAGAAAGAACCTTTTCTAGTCGAGACTTCCGAGCGTTCCAGTCAGGCATTAACATTTCGAGTAGCTCGTAAAACGTCGCACCGTGATTTTGGTGCACGGCATGCACAAGTTCGTGCATTATCACATAGTGAAGCTGTTGTCGGAAGAATTCCAATGTCGACTCGCAACACTACTACCTTTGCGCTGAGCGAGCGCGTAATCGACCCTTCACGCGCCAGGCTAAGTTACGGAATACGCTCGTAATAATTGAAAAATTGCACTCCGCACGCACATCTGGCTTACAATTGGCTTAACCCCTTTAGACAGATCAAGAATTGCCGCCGGCCGCCCCAACCGCTTCCACCATCACAATTCGGCAAACGCTTGAATTGCTGGACGGCAATTTTTCTGGATTGAGCGCGGCATTTAATCGCGGTGAATACGCACTTTGGATTGGTTCCGGAATTTCTATGCAACGCGTTGCTGCGCTCAACGGCGTGCTCAGCAAGTTAATCGAATTTCTGCGAACGCGTGCGACCGCAGCTGAAACTTGCCCTTATCGACGAGCCTTAATTCAGGTGTTGGATATTGCAAACCCTTCGGATCACGAACGGAGCAGAATAAATTTCGCACAGGATAGCGCGAACTGGCCGGATCTGAAAATTCTCCTGCGTCGGTTGGCGGAAAGATATTCAACTGTGTTGGCAGTCAGTGTCGATGGTCATCCTGATGCAGATTATTTGTTGTGGGAAAGTGCCGACTTCGTTCACACCTTCGCCAACGAAGAGCCGGATGCCGAGCATCTGTGCATTTGCATACTCGCTTTAGAGGGCGTTGCGTCTGAGATTATCTCAGCGAACTGGGACGGGCTGATAGAGGCTGCAATTATCGAGCTGGGGCATACTCTCGATGTTTTTAGAACATGCGTAACCGGGACCGATTTTCGTGGTCTGGCAACGGCGTCAAAGTTATTAAAGTTCCACGGTTGCGCGGTCCGAGCAATTGAGAATGAGGCGGTCTACCGTCCGTTACTTATCGCGCGATGGTCGCAAATCGTGGGCTGGGCCGAGAACAATATGTTCGCTGCCATGAAGCATGCGCTTGTTGGAGTGTCTGCTCAGCGTAGAACGTTGATGATTGGCATGTCTGCGCAAGATCCAAACATTCAGGCGATCTTTCAAGGTGGGCGGCAATTGACGGCGTGGCCGTGGAATGACGACCCGCCAGCTCACATCTTTGCAGAGCAAAGTCTGAGCGCCGGACAACGGACGATTCTCGAAATCTCGTATGGTGCTGACTTTCATCCCAATCAGGCGGAAATTTTGTCGAGATCGTGCGTTCAGGCATATGCGAAGCCATTGCTTTCCGCCCTTGTTTTGAATGTTATCGCTTCCAAATATCGCGCGATGATGCGGAGTGTTTCTGCACCGGGTTTGCAAGGGCCTGATTTCGCCGCGCTGGATAGCGGTATCAATCTGCTCCGAGATCTAGCGGCTGCCGGCGAATACAGCAGCACCC
>PNAI01000009.1 GCA_003169835.1 Hyphomicrobiales bacterium
CAAGTGCTCTCGCGGCGTACCAAGAATAATCCGGTGCTGATCGGCGAGCCGGGCTTGGGCAAGACCGCCATCGTCGAGGGACTCGCGCGGCGTATCGTCGATGGCGATGTGCCGGAAAGCCTTCAGAACAAGAAGCTGCTGGTGCTCGACCTGGGCGCGCTGATTGCGGGCGCGAAATATCGCGGCGAGTTCGAAGAGCGGCTCAAGGCCGTGCTGGGCGAGGTGACGTCTTCCGATGGCGGCATCATCTTGTTCATCGACGAGATGCATACGCTGATCGGCGCGGGCAAGGCCGATGGCGCGATGGACGCCTCCAATCTGCTCAAGCCGGCGCTTGCGCGCGGCGAGCTGCATTGCATCGGCGCGACCACGCTCGATGAATACAAGAAACATGTCGAGAAAGACGCAGCGCTGGCACGGCGGTTTCAGCCGGTGTTCGTGAGCGAACCGAGTGTCGAGGACACGATTTCGATTTTGCGGGGCTTGAAGGACAAGTACGAACAGCACCACGGCGTGCGTATCACCGATTCCGCCTTGGTCGCGGCGGCGACATTGTCGCACCGCTACATCTCCGATCGATTTCTGCCTGACAAAGCGATCGATCTGATGGACGAGGCGGCTGCGCGGCTCAAGATGCAGGTCGATTCCAAGCCGGATGAACTGGATTCCATCGACCGCGAAATCGTGCGTTTGCGGATCGAGCAGGAGGCGCTCAAGAAAGAGAGCGATCCGGGCTCGAAGGACCGTCTCAAACGGCTTGAAGGCGAACTCAAGACGCTGGAAATGCAGTCTGCCGATCTCACCGCGCGCTGGAAGGCGGAGAAGGACAAGCTCTCGAACGCTCAGAAGCTCAAGACCGAGCTCGATGCGTTGCGCGTCGAACTCGCCAACGCGCAACGTAAGGGCGAATATCAGCGCGCGGGCGAACTGGCCTACGGCCGCATCCCTGAGATCGAGAAGAAGCTGAAGGACCTGGAAGCCAAGGCCGGCAAAGGGGCCGTGGTCGAAGAGGCCGTGACCGCCGATCACGTCGCGCAAGTGGTCTCGCGCTGGACCGGCGTGCCGGTCGATCGCATGCTCGAAGGCGAGAAAGAAAAGCTGCTGCGTATGGAGGAGAAACTCACCGAGCGCGTGGTGGGGCAGCCGGAAGCGGTCAAGGCGGTCGCGACGGCTGTTCGCCGCGCGCGCGCGGGCCTGCAGGATCCGCATCGTCCGATCGGTTCGTTCATGTTCCTTGGACCGACCGGCGTCGGCAAGACCGAGCTCACCAAGGCGCTTGCGGCGTTTTTATTCGATGACGAAAGCGCGCTGATCCGCATGGATATGTCGGAATATATGGAGAAGCATTCGGTCGCGCGGCTGATCGGCGCGCCGCCCGGCTATGTGGGATATGACGAGGGCGGAGCGTTGACCGAAGCCGTGCGGCGAAGGCCGTATCAAGTCATCCTGTTCGACGAGATCGAGAAGGCGCATCCGGACGTGTTCAACGTGCTGCTGCAAGTGCTCGACGATGGGCGCTTGACCGACGGCCAAGGCCATATTGTCGATTTCCGCAACACCTTGATCGTGATGACGTCGAATCTGGGCGCCGATTATCTGGTGAACCAGCCCGAGGGTCAGGATACTGACACGGTGCGCGAGCAGGTGATGGCGGTGGTGCGCGCGAGCTTCCGGCCGGAATTTCTCAACCGCGTGGACGAGATCATCCTGTTCCATCGGTTGCGGCGCGAGCACATGGGGCGGATCGTCGACATCCAGATCGCGCGGCTCTCCAAGCTGCTCGAGGATCGCAAGATGACCATCGCGCTCGAGCCCAAGGCGCGAGAATGGCTGGCCGAGAAGGGCTACGAGCCGGCCTATGGCGCAAGACCGCTCAAGCGCGCGATCCAGAAATCTTTGCAGGATCCGCTGGCCGAATTGATCCTGTCCGGAAAAATCAAGGACGGCGAGAAGGTGACGGTTTCGGCCGGGCGGCAGGGCCTGACCTTCAACGGCCAGGTGGTCGCGGCGGCGGCGTGATCAACTCACCGGATTAATTTACTGAGAGAATTGGCTGGTTTGGGCCAGGCGCGAGCCGGCGCGCGTAACCAGGCGGTCAAGGCGATTGCGCTCCTGCTCGAAGCTCGCGAGCACCGGGCCTTCGAGCACGCGGCCGCGCGGTAGCTTGAGCCGCATCGGATCAACCCAGTGGCCATTGACGATGATCTCATAGTGCAGGTGAGGCCCGGTGGACAGGCCGGTCGATCCGATATAGCCGATCACTTGTCCCTGGCGAACGCGCGCGCCCGGTACGATGGAACGTGCGAAAGCGGTCATGTGGCCGTATGCGGTTTCGTAGCCGTTGGCGTGTCGGATCTTGACGTATTTGCCGTAACCCGATTCCCAGCCGACCTTGTCGATGACGCCGTTGCCGGACGCATAGATCGACGTTCCCAGCGGCGCAGCCCAATCAACGCCGGTATGAAATTTCATGACGCCAAGGAGCGGGTGATTTCGGTCGCCGAAACCGGAGCGCAGAATGCCGGTCGCGACCGGTTTGCGCACCAGAAATTTTTTCACGCTCTTGCCGGTCTCGTCGTAGTAGTCGACGATTCCGTCGTCGGGGGTCTGGAAGCGATAGAATTTTTTGGAGTCGCCGCCGACGGTCAGCGAGGCGAACATGATGTCGTTCTTGTTGTCGGCGCCGGGATTTTCATCGTCGCCGGCATAGAGCACGTCGAAGGAGTCGCCGGGCTGGGTCTTGTAGTAGAAATCGACGTCGTAGGAGTAGA
>PNAI01000040.1 GCA_003169835.1 Hyphomicrobiales bacterium
GACGACGCGATCGTCATGCTGGAAAACATCGTTCGCCACATCGAAGGCGGCATGCGCCCGTTCGAAGCCGCTCTTAAAGGTTCCCGCGAGATCGGTTTCACCATCGTTTCGATCACCTTCTCGCTGATCGCGGTCTTCATCCCGGTACTTTTGATGGGTGGCATCGTTGGGCGCGTGTTCCGCGAGTTTGCCGTTACGATTGCTGTCGCCATCATATTGTCGGGCTTCGTGTCGCTGACACTAACGCCGATGCTCTGCGCGCGCGTGCTGCGCGGCCATCACGAAGGCGAGCAAAAGCAGAACATCGTCCTGCGATTGTTCGAACGGCTCTTCAATAGCTGCCTCAGGGCCTATGAATTGGCGCTCGACAAGGTGATCGCGCATAAACCGATCGTATTGATGATAACGCTGGCCACGATCGTCGGTACCGTCTGGCTCTACATCATTGTCCCCAAGGGGTTCTTCCCGGCCGAGGATACCGGCTACTTATTGGCAATTACCGAGGCGCAGTCAGACATTTCGTTCGAAGCGATGGTCCAACGCCAGCGCAAGATGGCTGAAATCATCCGGGCCGATCCCGCAGTGCTGTACGTTAATTCGACGGTGGGTGTGGGTGGGCCAAACCCGACCGCCAACCAGGGCCGCATGCTCGTTGCTCTCAAGCCCAAGTCGGAACGTGGACCGGTCAATCAGATTACGCAACGGATGCGCCGCAACGCGAGCAGCGTCACCGGCATGGCGATTTTCTTCCAGATGATTCAAAACATCAACGTAGGCGGAAAAATCAACAAGAGCCAATACCAGTATACTCTGCAATCCAGCGACACCGATACGCTGTATAAACTTGCTCCGGAGTTGCGCGACAAGATTGCTAAGACCGATGGTCTGCTTGACGTCACGACCGATCTGTATGTCACCAACCCGCAGGTCATGATCGAAGTCGATCGCGAAAAAGCCGCGGTCTACGGCATCACCATCGACCAAGTGCGGCAGGAGTTGTTCAACGCTTTCGGCACGCGCCAAGTGGCAACGATCTACACAGCCACGAACGACTATCAGGTCATTCTCGAGGCGGCACCCGAATTTCGGACTGACCCATCGAGCCTGTCGAAAATATTTGTGAAGACGAACGGTACCGGTAATAGCGCTGTCGGGGTGGGCGGCCCGGGTTCCGGTGTCACCGGAAATGGAATTCCGTCGGGACAATCGATCCCGCTCTCTGCGGTAACCAAACCAGTGCCAATGGTTGGGCCACTGCTCGTCAACCATCAGGGCCAGCAGCCTTCGGTCACGATCTCATTCAACCTCGCACCCGGGTTTTCGCTCGGCGACGCGGTGTCGGCGATTCAAAATATCGAGCGGGAATTCAATCTGCCGGCGACGATTACAACCGGGTTCCAGGGCACCGCCCAAGTCTTTCAAGAATCTCTGAAGGGTCAGGGCATCCTCATCCTGGCAGCGATCTTTGCAGCCTTTGTGGTTCTCGGCATCCTTTATGAGAGCTTCATCCATCCCATCACGATCATTTCCGGCTTGCCGTCGGCGGGCATCGGCGCGTTGCTGACGCTGCTGCTGTTCCGCATGGATCTGTCGGTGATCGCAATGATCGGCATCGTCATGCTGGTCGGTATCGTGAAAAAGAACGCCATCATGATGGTCGACTTCGCGCTCGAACGCCGGCGCGTCGGAATGAGCGCGGAAGCAGCCATCCGCGAAGCCTGTCTGCTGCGGTTCCGGCCGATCATGATGACCACGTTTGCCGCGATCTTCGGTGCGCTGCCGATTGCGCTGGGCGGCGGTGAGGGTTCGGAACTACGCCAGCCCCTCGGCGTCGCGGTTGTCGGCGGCTTGATGCTGTCGCAGCTGCTGACGCTGTTCATCACTCCCGTCGTTTACATCTATCTCGACCGCATCGATCGCCAGCTCAAGCGCCGGCTCGATCCGCAGCTTGAAGAGGTCTCCGAGCCTCGCGGCAAACCCGCGGTCGCTGCGGAATAAGCGATGCAATTTTGTTGGTTGTCAGAGTGAAAAGCTTGTCCCGCATCCGCAGGATGCCTTGGCCTTCGGATTGTTGATCCGGAACGCCGCGCCGATCAGATCGTCGACGAAGTCGATCTCCGCGCCTGCCATGTACTGCAGCGACGTAGCATCGATCACAACAGTGGCGCCCTCGCGCTCGATGGCAAGATCGTCGGCCGTTTTCGACCGATCGACGTCGAACTTGTACTGAAATCCGGAACAGCCGCCACCCTCGACGCTGACGCGCAACGCGCTGCCCGTCGGCTCGGCCTTAAGGATTTCGCCGATCCGCAGTGCCGCCCGCTCGGTCATGGTAACGTCGGTTGTCATCAATCCGCTCTTTGCACAGGTTGCAAGTGTACTACCTGGATAGTTAAGTACGACCTAGGCGCAGGTCAATCGGGCATATCCCAATCGAGCTTATCACATGGCGGTCGAGGCGGCGGCACGTGCGCCCTATGCGTCCGATCCTGGCAAAAGCCGCGGGCGGCGCTATACCAAGCCGGCTAACCCCGCGCGTAGCGCGTTCCGCCGCGATTGCGACCGCATCATTCACGCCACGGCCTTCCGGCGACTCGCGCACAAGACGCAAGTCTTTGTCTTTCACGAGGGCGATCATTTTCGCACGCGGCTAACCCACACGCTTGAGGTCACCCAGATCGCCCGCGCGCTTGCTCGTGCGCTCGGCCTCGACGAGGACTTGGCCGAAGGCTGCGCGCTCGCCCACGATCTTGGCCATCCTCCTTTTGGCCATGCCGGCGAACGTGCGCTCGACCAATGTCTGACCGAATGCGGTGGCTTCGACCACAATGCGCAGACGCTGCGTGTTGTGACGTCGTTAGAGCGGCGCTACGCCGACTTCGATGGGCTTAATCTTACCTGGGAAACGCTCGAAGGTCTGGTCAAGCACAATGGCCCGCTCACCGACCAGGATGGCCGGCCGATTTCGCGCTATGCGGAACGTGGCGTGCCCCGCGCCATCATCGAATATTCGAAATTGCACGATCTCGAATTGTGGAGCCACACCAGCGCGGAAGGCCAGATCGGCGCCATTGCCGATGACATCGCCTATGACGCCCACGACATTGACGACGGATTGCGCGCCGAATTGTTCCGCCTGGAAGAGATTGCGCAAGTCCCGCTGGTCGACGAAGCGCTTCGAGAAATTGCCGCGAAGCACTCGCGCATCGAGCCCGCGCGTCGCGTACCCGAGCTTGTGCGCCGCCTGATCGCGCGCATGATCGAAGATGTGGTCGCTCAATCCGCGCGCAAACTGCAAGCGCTGGCGCCCCATTCAGTCGAAGATGTCCGGCACGCCAATTCGCCAGTGGTGGGGTTTTCCACGCAGATGGCCGAGATGGATCGTGCGATCAAGGAATTCCTATACCCGCGCATGTATCGCCACCAGCGGATCATGCGCATCATGGGCGAGGCCGAAAAGGTGGTCCAGGATCTCTTCGCGCACTTTATTGCGTATCCCGCCGATCTGCCGCCGGAATGGAGAGATGAGGCCGTCCAAGCGAGCGATCCCGCCGCGCGAACGCGCTGCATAGCCGATTTCATTGCCGGCATGACCGATCGTTACGCGCTGGTCGAACATGCGCGCTTCTTCGAAGCGACGCCGGAGTTGCGTTAGCGCTTGATTCCGCGAATCAGGTTCGCGCTCTAAGCCGACAACGCGCGCATTTCGTAACGCGAGGGAAACAGCTTGAGCAAATCCTCGGCGCGGCACGGCCGGCTGAACAAATAGCCCTGCATCTCGGTGCACCCCAGCATCCGGATCTGGTCTAGCTGCTGCTGGGTTTCGACGCCTTCGGCCGTCGTGATCATATTGAGATTTTTCGCCAGGCCTGCGACCGCACGCACGATCGCGATCGAGTCCGCACTCTCGGGTAACCCGCTGATGAAGGAGCGATCGATCTTAATTTTGTCGAACGGGAATTTGTGCAGACAGCTCAGCGACGAATATCCGGTGCCGAAATCATCCATCGAAATGCTCACGCCGAGCTCGCGCAATTGATGTAGCGCGTTAATCGTCGTATCGGTGTTCTGCATCAGCACGGATTCGGTAATTTCGATATCAAGCCGCGTGGCCGGCAATCCGGTGGCCGCAAGCGCGCTCACCACCATGGGCACCAAGCTCTTGTTCATCACCTGGATTGGCGAAAGGTTCACCGCGACCTTTGTGTCATCGGGCCAGTGCACGGCATCGGCGCAGGCAGTGCGCAGCACCCATTCCCCAAGCTGAACGATGAGGCCGATTTCTTCCGCGATCGGAATGAATTCGGCGGGCGGTATCATGCCGCGTTCCGGGTGGTTCCAGCGGATCAGCGCCTCGCAGCTGGTGATGTGGTTGTCGGCGACGTTGACGATCGGCTGAAAATGCAGCTCGAACTCGCCGACCGCGAGTGCCCGGCGCAATGCCTGCTCGAGTTCGCGCCGGCGCTTCATGCGTGCATCCATCTCAGGCTCGAAGAAGCGATAGCTGCCGCGCCCCTCCGCTTTGGCGCCGTGCAGGGCCATGTCGGCATTCTTCATGATGTCACTGGTTGCGGTGCCGTCGGCGGGCGCAATCGCAATGCCGATGCTGGCGTCGGTTACGATCGTTTGGCCGGCGAGGTCGACCGGCGCCCGGATGGCTTCGCCGATCCGGCGTGCCAAATTGGCGGTATCCGTCGGCCGTTCGAGATTGACCTGGATGATGGCGAATTCGTCTCCGGCCAGTCGAGCGACCGTGTCGATGTCGCGCACCGTGTTGCGCAGCCGCCCGGCGACGATTTTTAGCAACTCGTCACCCATATTGTGCCCGAGCGTGTCGTTGACGCTTTTGAACTGGTCAAGTCCAAGGTAAAGCACCGCCAGACGTTCACCACGCGGGATTTCCGCAAGCGCTTGCGCAAGCCGCTCCTGGAACTGCACGCGATTGGCCAGATTGGTCAACGCGTCGTGGCGCGCCATATGCGCAATCTGCTTTTCCGCGCGCCGCCGCTCGGTAATGTCCTCGTGCGTCGACACCCAGCCGCCGGTGGCCATGGGATGATTGACGACGACGATGGTGCGGCCGTCGGATAACTCGACGATCCTGCTGTAAATTTGTCCCCGTGCCATCGCGGCGCGATGATTTGTCAGGTACTGCTCAACATCGTCCGGGAAATTTCCGCGTTCTTTTCGGTGCTCGAGCAATGTGCGAAACGTGCAGCCTGGCTTAACGACCTCGGTTGAGAGTCCGTACATCTCGATATAGCGTTGATTGCAGATCGAAAGTTTGTGCGCGCCGTCGAACAGCAACAAGGCTTGCGACATATTTTGCAGCGCCGCGTTGAACCGCAAATTTTGTTCCTGCAGTTCGTTCTCGCGCTCGCGCAGAGCGGTCGTGCGCTCCTCCACCAGTTGCTCAAGTCCGCGATTGAGCTGGTCGAGTTCCTCGATCATCAGCCCAATAGAACGATCGGTGCGCCGGCGGTCGCGATCGGCCTGAGTGTAGGCCTCTATCACCAATTCGCCGAGCGCAGCGATGTCGACCTCGCCCGTAGGTTTGGTAGTTTTTGCAATCTGTCTGGCAAAAAGTTTGTGCACAAAACCTATCCGATGGCTTCCGTGATCGCCGTGACCGTCATGGTCTGATTGTGAAGCTCGCAGACACCGGAGACAGCATGCGGTGAAATCTCGCCGTAAGAATAAAAACCAAGGCGCGTCATGCGCGGCCCGAACTCCGCGCCGACAGCTTCGACTTCGCCGGTCGTATGCTGGCCCATCAACAGCCGACGGCCGATGCAGCTCACCAGAACCGCAAGGCCGTCACCTTCGAAATTTTTTGCGATCGTGCGGGATGCTTGCCGTGCTGCGTCTGCGGCTCCCGCCGCCAGGCGATCGAAATTGCCGCGCATGAGCTGCGCAACCCAACCCGCGGGCATATCGCCTGCGAACGTCATCGACCTCGCATCCCGGTCCACGGCCAGCACGGTACGCACAAGATCGTGTTTTGGCCGCTGCGGATCGTAGATGCGGAGCGGGAAGAGGAGTGCACTGCCTGGCAGGCCCTTTACTTCCTCTTCGCCCAGATAGCGTTCGTAGAGATCGAGCGCCGGGCTGCCGTCGAGCTCGTGGAGCACATGACCGGACGAGCGCGTGATACTGCGTCGCGGACCGAACTCGTCCCAGCCGCCGGCACTGCCGTGACCGATGCGGATTGCAGGCCCGTAAAAGCCGACAGCGGCGACAAGATGATTGCGTGGCACGCAATCGGCGCCCACCAAGGTTTCCTTGAATTGCGCACCATCGCCTGCAAGCCCGCCGGTCACCGGTACACTCTGGCCGACAACGCTCATGATACCGGCGACCAGTTCGCTGCCGTTGACGTTCAACCCGTCCGACAGAACAAAAATGCCGGCAAGATCGCTCGCGGCCAATGTCTTGCCGATCGCCTCGCCGCATTTTCGCGACTGCTCCGGCGCGTGCGCTGGCTCACGCGAGAGACGAATCTCGGTGGCCTCAAAACTGAGCGCGGCAACGGAAATCTCGTTGTCGCTGATATCGTCGTTATGGATTTGCCCGCCCGTACTGCATCCGACGACGTGCGCGTCCGGGAACATCGCGCGCAGTTCCTGATAGCGCATTCCATTTGCCAGCGGTTCCCGCGCGCCGAAATATAAGACGAGATCGGTTTTGCGCGCGTCGCCATTGTGCGCATGGCCATTGCGCACAACGCTCGCGTTGTGTCGCGACCAGCCCTTTGTCTCGCTCCAAGACAGTTCGTCGATACGCACGGCGTATCTTCCCAGGGTCAAGATGCTTCAGTTTTTCGAGGGTAACTAGATAGCTGTGCGGACTGAATTTTCAGTTATCGGAAGATTTCGTTAAATCTCGTTCACCATGATTATTCAAGAACCCGAGGAGACCGGGCATCTCCTAATATTTAACCTCAGAATAACCAAGTAAAATCTCGAATTATATTTCAAATACGCCGACCTGCCGCGCCAGTTCAGCATCGCGTGGCAGCGGGTCTATTTTCCACAATTATTCCTAGCTTTGACTCAGGCTTTGGATTTTTGCCGGGCACGAAGACGTGCCTGCGAGGAATTTCGCCAGCAATTTGCCGCATGATTTCCACGGGCAATCTGCTATCAAGTCGCCATGAGCGTTTTTTCTTTGATGACCGACCACGTCTGTTCCGCCGTTGAAGCGCTGGCGAAAGCCGGCGCTTTCCCGCTTCCTCAAGGCCTTGCGCGGATCGTGGTCGAACTGCCGCGCGATGCCGGCCATGGCGAATTGGCCACCAATGCCGCAATGGTGCTCGCCAAGGAAGTCGGGTGGAAGCCGCGCGATCTGGCCGAACGGATTGCCGCTGAGCTCAAAATGCGTCCCGACGTGACCAAGGTCGAGATCGCCGGGCCTGGGTTCATCAACCTGTCCCTCGATCCGGCCGTTTGGTGCGCAGAACTCAAAGCCGCGATCGAGACGGGCGCCAATTTTGGCCGCAGCGACCTCGGCAAGGCCGAAAAGGTCAACGTCGAATATGTCTCGGCCAATCCGACCGGTCCGTTGCACGTCGGCCATGGTCGTGGCGCGGTGTTCGGCGACGCACTCTCGAATCTGCTGCTCTTTGCGGGTTTCGCCGTGACGCGCGAATATTACATCAACGACGCCGGTGCGCAGGTGGATGTGCTGGCACGCTCAGCTTATTTGCGCTACCGCGAAGCGCTGGGTGAGAACATCGGTGCAATCCCGGAGGGACTTTATCCGGGCGAATATCTCAAGGAATGCGGCGAGGAACTCGCCCGCGATTACGGCAAGACGCTGCACAATCAGCCGGATTCGGAATGGCTGCCTGTGGTGCGCGAGCGGGCCATCGACATGATGATGGCGGAGATCCGCAACGATCTTGCGGCGCTCAACGTCGTGCCCGAAGTCTATTTTTCCGAACGCTCGCTCACCCAAGGTTTGCTCACCCAAGGTTCGATCGACGATCTCTTTGCCTCCGCGAGTTCGCTCACCGTTGGTTCCGCCAGCGCAAGCGTGCCTGCGCCGAAAGACCTGGTGGCTGAAACCATCGCGCAATTGCGCGCGCAAGGGCATATCTTTGAAGGACGTTTGCCGCCGCCCAAGAGCGGCGTGATCGAGGATTGGGAAGATCGCGAGCAGACGCTGTTTCGCGCCACCGACTTCGGCGATGACATCGACCGGCCGCTGATGAAATCGGACGGCAGCTATACTTATTTTGCTTCTGATATCGCCTACCACAAATCCAAGTTTGATCGTGGTTTTGGCACGATGATCGACGTGTGGGGCGCCGACCACGGCGGTTATGTCAAACGCATGCAAGCCGCAGTGAAGGCGGTGAGCGGTGGCAAGGCCGAGCTCGACGTCAAGATCGTACAGCTTGTGCGCTTGACGCGCGCGGGCGAGCCGCTGAAAATGTCAAAGCGCGCCGGCGATTTCATCATGTTGCGCGACGTGGTCAACGAAGTCGGCCGCGATGCCGTGCGTTTCATGATGCTTTACCGCAAGAATGACGCGTTGCTCGATTTCGACCTCGCCAAGGTGATCGAGCAGTCGCGCGACAATCCGGTATTCTACGTTCAGTACGCCCACGCGCGCGGCCAATCGGTGTTTCGCAACGCGGGCGATGCGTTGTCCGGTCTTCCGTCGTCGCCGTCAGCGCGCGCGGCCTGGCTCGCGCAGGCGCCGTTGAAAAAACTCGATGATCCAGCGGAGCTTGCGCTCATGCGAAAGATTGCTTCGTACCCGAGGCTCGTGGAAGCTGCGGCGTCAGCTCATGAGCCTCACCGGATTGCTTTCTATCTCTATGAGCTAGCAAGCGAATTCCACAGCCAATGGACCCGCGGCACCGATTTGCCTCATTTACGCTTCATTATCCAAGATGATCCACAAATGACTATGGCGCGCCTGGCTCTGATACAGGGCGTTGTCACCGTTCTCGCATCGGGACTTGCACTGCTCGGTGTTGGGGCACCTGGGGAAATGCGGTAGCTGAGTTCGAAACCGTCCAACATCATCGGCGGGAATGGCTGATGGCCATCCGAGCTCCTACCGGAACCGGAATGACGACATGGCCGATGACAACAACTATCAAAATCGGACGAGCAATCCGTCCGCCGCACCGGGCGGGCAGGGCGCCGATCCACTCGCGGAACTTGCGCGGTTGATTGGCCAAAACGATCCGTATTCGGATTTCGGGAGCGACCCGCGAGCGCCGGCGCCCATGCCCCAGCGGCCGATGCAGAATGAGCAGCAGCTTGTCGGCCAGCCCCATGCGGATGCGCGTGGCCAACAAGTCCCCGGTTCTTATCAAGCCGGGCAAATTTCACAGCCCTTCGGTCAAGCGTCGCAGGAGATCGGTAGCTTTCGCGACTCCGCCTATCGCGAGTCCCAGCAGACACCGCCCGGCAGTGACTTCTACGATGAGGCCGAACCGAGCGGCCGTGGCCGTGGTTTTGTCACCGTGGTGGCCGTGATTGTGCTTGCCGTTATCGGCACGGTGGGTGCGTTCGGCTATCGTTTCATCTTCAGCGGCTCCGGTTCGAGCGCGCCGCCGCCAGTGATCCGCGCCAACTCCGACCCGACCAAGGTGCCGCCGCCGGTCGCAAGCGGTGAATCGTCCCAGAGCAAACTCACTTATGAACGTGTCGGCGATCGCAATCAGGGCGAACGCGTGGTTTCTCGAGAGGAGTCACCTGTCGATGCGAAAGATCTGAACCGCCCAAACGTCAGCCGCAATTCGCCTCCGCCATCGGGATCCGCAAATCAATGGGCTGCAGCGGTTGCGCCAAGCCTACCGACGAATTCACCGAGCGCGTCGGCTGGACCGTCGTCGATGTCGATCGGCGAACCGAAAAAGGTGCGCACCGTTCCGATCCGCCCCGAGCCCACTGATTCAAATATGGCGCCGGCGCCGATGATACCTGCCGGCTCGTCACCCTATGGCGCGAATATGCCGGGGTCTCGATCCGCGCCCGCCTCGGCAAATGCGCCGACGTTTGCCCCGCCTCCGTCGCGGGCACCTACGGCCTCGAACCAGATGGCACCCCAATCGGCAAATGCGCCGCTTGCGCTCAACGATGACATTGCCGCTCCTGCGATGCCCCGGACCTCAGTGACACCGCCGCCAGCTGCGCAGGCGCGTCAGCTTTCCGCCCAACGGCCGGCTCCCGCCCCGCAGCAGTTGGCGGCTCCGCGCCAGGCCGCCCCGGCGCCCTCGCAGGTCGCGACCGCTGCGCCGAGAGCAGGCGGTTATCTGGTGCAGTTATCTTCACAACGCAGCGAAGCCGAAGCGCAGGCTGCGCTACGCGGCTTGCAAACCAAATACCCGAATGTGCTCGGCGGTCAGCAGGCGACCATTCGGCGCGCTGAGCTCGGCGAACGCGGTGTATTTTTCCGCGCAATGGTCGGCCCCTTCGCCAGCCGCGATCAGGCGACCCAGCTCTGCGGCACCCTCAAAACCGCCGGTGGCGACTGCATCGTGCAGGGAAACTGACGAGCGAACTAAGCCTCGGCTTGACCCCCGCCGCCGGCGCAAGCTAATCGGCGCAGATGGCGATTGCAGCATTCATTACAGGTCTATCCGGGATGGCGATCACGCCGGACGAACGTGCATTCGTGCGCGAGGCCAAGCCGTGGGGCCTGATAGTCTTCAAGCGAAATATAAATGATAAGGAACAAGTTACTAGATTAATTGATAATTTCAGAGAAATTGTCGGTCGTTCCGATGTCCCGGTCCTGGTCGATCAGGAAGGCGGCCGGGTCCAGCGCCTGGGTCCGCCGAACTGGCCAAAGTATCCGGCCGGGGCGGTCTACGCCCGAATCTTCGATCGCGATCCGGCCAAAGGGCGTGCTGCGGCGCGCCTGGGAGCGCGCCTGATCGCCGCCGATCTGCTCCCGCTAGGCATCACGGTCGACTGCCTGCCGCTGGCCGACGTCCCGGTGTCCGACGCCGACCCGGTGATTGGCGATCGCGCCTACGGCAATAATCCCTCCAAGGTCGCGGATCTCGCCGCCGCCATTGCGGGAGGCTTGTATGACGGTGGCGTGCTGCCTGTGCTCAAGCATTTGCCCGGCCATGGCCGCGCCACTGCAGACAGCCACCTGCGCCTGCCCGTGGTCGACATCGACCGCGCAGCCCTGGAAGCCTCCGACTTTGCCGCCTTCCGGCCGCTGGCCGCACTGCCGCTTGGCATGACCGCGCATGTCGTTTTCACCGCGATTGACCCCGTGTCACCGGCAACAACTTCGGTCACAATGATCCGCGATGTGATTCGCGGTTTTATTGGATTCGATGGCCTGCTGATGAGCGACGACGTCTCCATGAATGCCCTGTCCGGATCGATTGGCGAGCGCACGCGCGCGTCCTTCGCGGCCGGCTGCGACATGGTGCTTCATTGCAATGGCAAGCTCGACGAGATGCAGGCGGTTGCGGCCGCGACGCCAAAGCTCGAAGGTGCGGCGGAGCGGCGCGCGAATGCGGCACTCAAAGCCCGCAGCAAGCCGACCGCGATTGATCTAGTCGGTGCGCGGAAGGAATTCGCAGCGCTATTGGCTTCGGACGGCGCGGAGATCGTCTCATGAACACCGAAGTCATGGCGTTCGAGACGGAATTCGCCGAGCGCGCCAGCGACGAGCCGGCCATGATGGTGGACGTCGAGGGTTTTGAAGGGCCGCTCGATCTGCTCCTGATGCTGGCGCGCCAGCAGAAGGTGGATCTGGCCAAGATTTCGATCCTCGCGCTCGCCGACCAGTACCTTGCCTTCATCGAGGCGGCGAGGAAACTGCGACTTGAGCTTGCAGCCGACTATCTGGTGATGGCGGCGTGGCTCGCCTATTTGAAATCGCGCTTGCTGTTGCCCGAGGCCGAAGGTCCCGACGGCCCGAGCGCCGAAGATATGGCGAACGCGTTGGCCTGGCGGCTCAAACGCCTTGAGGCCTTCCGTGAAGTGTCGACGCGCTTGATGGGTCTCCCGCAGCTCGATCGCGATGTGTTTGGCCGCGGCGATCCGGAACCGGTCGCCGACATCAAACATCCGCAATGGTCGGCGACACTCTACGATCTGCTTTCCGCATACGCGAAACAGCGCCAGCAGACCGCGCTCGCGCGCGTGAGCTTTGCGCAGCGCACCGTCTGGTCGCTGGCCGAAGCGCGCGCGGCGGTGGAGCGCCTCATTGGCCACGCCAACGACTGGAGCAGGCTCGACGAATTTTTGATCGCGTACGTGGTCGAACCTTCGATGCGCGCGACCGTGCTGGCATCAAGTCTTGCGGCGACGCTTGAATTGGTGCGCGAAGGCGCGATGGAGATGCACCAGCACGCGGCGTTCGCGCCGATTTTCGTGCGCAAGCGTCATGCAGCCGGTGAAGTGCCCGCAGCCGCGGGCACCGGCACGCCCAGCGGAATTGATTGAAAGCTTCAAGGAGACCGGAGGTATGGCGGCTTTGGCAGAGAGACGGGTCATTCCCCACGACGAACTCAAATCGCGTTCCAAACGCAAAGCCGAAGGGGCCGCCGAGTCCGAAGAGGCGGTCGCGCCGGCGGCGCGTCCGGAAGACTTGCGGCTGCTTGAGGCGCTGCTGTTTGCGGCCGCCGAGCCGCTCGACGAAAAGACGCTGGCCGCACGGCTGCCCGCCGAGTTCGACGTGCGCGCGAGCCTGCGCGCGCTGCAGATCGAATACGCCGCGCGCGGCGTGAATCTGGTGCGCATCGCCGGCAAGTGGACATTCCGCACGGCCAACGATCTCTCCTGGCTGCTCACCAAGGAAGCAATCGTCCCGAAAAAGCTCTCGCGCGCGGCGATCGAGACGCTCTCCGTGATCGCCTATCACCAGCCGGTGACACGCGTCGAAGTCGAGGAAATCCGCGGTGTCGTCATGTCGAAGGGCACCTTCGATGTTCTCATGGAAACCGGATGGATCCGCCCGCGCGGCCGCCGCAAGACACCGGGCCGGCCGATTACCTATGGCACCACCGAAGCCTTCCTCTCCCATTTCGGCCTGGAGGCGCTGGGCGACCTTCCTGGTCTGGAGGAACTCAAAGGTTCCGGCCTGCTTGATGGCCGCCTGCCGCCAAGCTTTAACATTCCGGCGCCCTCGGACGACCCGGCGCTGCGCGACGACGAGGACCCGCTCGAGCCGGGCGATCTCGACCTCGGATTGGCGCCGCCGCCGGAGCGGATCGAGGAATAGCCCGGTTTCCGCTGCGTCTCCCGCAGGTTAAGCGATTTAACCTTCTGACATCAGGCGTGCCGGCGTGACAACCGGTATCCTTGTTTTTGCCCGGCCGGGGGCCTAGGTTGAGTTTAAAGTGATAAACGCGACGGGCGCTAGGCCTGCGGGCGTGGAGGATTAAGATGGGTAGCTTAAGTTGGGTGCACTGGCTGGTCGTCATCGTAATTGCCCTCCTTCTGTTTGGCGGGCGCGGCAAGATTTCCCAGATCATGGGCGACTTCGCGCAAGGCATCAAAGCCTTCAAGAAGGGCATGGCCGACGAGGAGAAGGCCGTGGACGCCGAACCCTCCGAGACGAAGCCGAAGACGATCGGCGATGCGAAATCTCCCGATTCAGTTAAGCAGCACTCGCAGACCGAACGTAAGTTCGAGGGCTCGACGTCCTGAAGATTTCGGTATCCAGGCGTCCGCGTTGAGAAAAGAGGGGCGCCTGCCGCGAGGCTCGCGCCCCTTGGAGTTAGACACACCATGTTCGATATCGGTTGGGGCGAGCTTGTCGTCATCGGCGTCGTCGCGTTGATCGCGATTGGGCCGAAGGAGCTGCCAGCCGTGCTGCGCGCGACCGGCCAGTGGATGGGCAAGATCCGCCGCATGGCGAACGAGTTCCAGGATCAATTCAAGGAAGCGATGCGCGAAGCCGAGTTGGACGACCTCAAGAAAAAGGTCGACGACATGACGAACACCGCAGGCGATTTCACCAACTTCGATCCTCTCGGTTCGGTGCGCAAGGACATCGAAAGCGCGGTCGGCGATGCGCCATCGTTCGATAGCAAGATGTCCGATAGCAAACCGCCCGAGCCGGCCGCCGAACCCAGCGCAACCGAACCCAGCTCAACCGAAGCGCCACCCGTGGCTCAACTTGCGCCTGAGCCTGCCTCGCAACCTGCGTCCGAACCCGCGCCGCAAGAGGTGCGCAAAGCCGGTGAGGGGGCATGAACGATCAAAGCAGCCAGACCCCCGAGGAGGACGAGGTCGAGGCATCCAAAGCGCCTCTGATGTCACATCTGATTGAATTGCGCTCGCGGCTGATCAAGGCGCTGCTCGCGTTCTTCATCGCCACCATCGCTTGCTTCTTCTTCGCCAAGCAGATCTACAACATACTGCTCTGGCCTTATGTCATGGTGGCCGGCGTCGCGAACTCGAAGTTCATCTATACCGCGCTGCTGGAATATTTTGTCACCCAGCTCAAGCTCGCGCTGTTCGGCGCGGCCTTCATTTCCTTTCCGATCGTTGCCACGCAGATTTACAAATTCGTGGCGCCTGGTCTCTATCGCAATGAGCGCCACGCCTTCCTGCCATATCTCGTCGCCACGCCGATTTTCTTTACGCTCGGCTCGACGGTCGTCTATTTTGTCGTCATGCCCATGCTCGTGCGTTTCTCGCTCGGCATGGAGCAACATGGCGAAGATCAGCCGGAAATCTCGCTCCTGCCGAAAGTCGGCGAGTATCTTTCGCTGATGATGTCGCTGATCCTGGCCTTCGGCATCGCATTCCAATTGCCGGTGATCTTGACGCTGCTGGGGCGCATCGGGCTCGTCACCTCGCAGATGCTGCGCGAGAAGCGGCGTTACTTCATCGTGATTGCTTTCGTCATCGCAGCCGTACTCACACCACCCGATGTTCTCTCGCAGATGTCGCTCGCGCTGCCGCTCCTGGTGCTCTACGAAGGCGCAATCTGGTCGGTGAAGATCGTCGAGAAGAAGGCGCAAGCCGGTCAAACCGGCGCCGCAACAGAAAGTAAGCCGGCGGAGTGAGGCGCGCCAACGACGCGTTCACATAAGATAAGTGAAATAAAGCGTTGCGGCGGTGACGAGAGCGCCGATTCCAACCGGAAAGACCAGCGCAAGGGCGAGCGCGGTTTTCGGCCTTAGATTCTTAAGCGCCAGCACGAACGCCGGAACGGCGGTCAGCAGCAGCAGGATCGTCACGATCCAGCCGGCGGCTTTGTCGAGGCCCATGGTGGCCGGATCGGATTCGGAAAATAAAGTGTTCCGGGCGATGAAGACCCAGCCGATGGCGTCGAGAAGGCTCAGGATTATGGTCACTATTCGCATGGTCATCTCTTGCGCGCGCGAGCGCGGTTTTCACGCCGCCACAGCCCAATATAGCAATCCCAACGCTCGCGGGAAAACGCTATAACGCAACGGAACATTACGCCGATTCCCTGCGAACCGACGGTCATCATGCACGACATTAAATGGATTCGCGAGAACGCAGAGAGTTTCGACCGCGCGCTTGGACGGCGGCCGCTGAGCGAAGAAGACCAAAAGCGGTTTTCCTCAACGGCTTTGCTTTCGCTCGACGAGCGCCGCCGCGCCGCGATCCTCAAGGCCGAACAGGCGCAGGCGCGCCGCAATGCAGCTTCCAAGGAAATCGGCGAAGCTAAGAAAAAGAAGGACGAAGTTGCCGCTGCAAAGCTGATGGCAGAAGTGGCGGAATTGAAGACCACGATCCCGGCTCTCGAAACCGAAGAGAAAAGTGCGGGTGCGGAACTCAACAAGGTGCTGGCGCAAATCCCCAATCTGCCGTTGCCCGCGCCTGAAGTGCCGGACGGCAAGGACGAGACGGGCAACGTCGAGCATCACAAGTTCGGCGCCAAGCGCGAATATGCATTTAAGCCGAAGCAGCATTTCGAGTTGGGGGAAGCGCTCGGTCAGATGGATTTCGAGTTGGCGGCAAAGCTTTCTGGCTCGCGCTTTGTCGTATTGAAAGCTGGCCTCGCGCGGCTCGAACGCGCGCTCGGGCAATTCATGCTCGATGTGCACACCAGCGCGCACGGCTACACCGAGGTAGATCCGCCATTACTTGTGCGCGACGACACGATGTTTGGTACGGCGCAGTTGCCGAAATTTGAAGAGGATCAATTTTACGCACTTTCCTCATTGGTGCCAATGGAAATTGCAAATAAAGTGCAAGCAGTTCGGGAGAAGATATCAAAATTTCAGGAGGAAGATAAAGTTACGCACTCAATCAAAAGTCTCGAAGAGACATTGGTTCAGTCATTTCAATCGTCAAATCTAAGTCCAAAGAATCTAGAGATTCTACAGAGCTACATGAATGTGCAGAATGACCTGAGAATTCGTTACACTCAGAATTATTATGGCGCGCTGAGCGAACAGGCCAAGATGGCGGAAGCGTTGGCGACACGCCATTGGTTAATCCCCACCGCCGAAGTGCCGCTGACAAATCTCGTACGCGAATCCATCCTCGACGAAGACACGTTGCCCTTGCGCTTCACCGCCTGCACCCCGTGCTTCCGCGCGGAAGCGGGCGCTGCCGGCAAGGACACGCGCGGCATGATCCGCCAGCATCAGTTCACCAAGGTTGAGCTTGTCTCCATCACCACACCTGATCAAAGCAAAGACGAACACGAGCGCATGCTCGCCTGCGCCGAGGAAATCCTGCGCCGGCTCGACCTGCATTATCGCGTGATCACGCTCTGCACCGGCGACATGGGCTTTCCCTCGCAAAAAACCTATGACATCGAGGTCTGGCTGCCGGGCCAAAAAATGTACCGCGAGATTTCCTCCTGCTCGGTCTGCGGTGAGTTCCAGGCGCGCCGCATGATGGCGCGCTTTCGCCCCAAGGGCGGCAAATCCACGCAATTCGTCCACACCCTCAACGGCTCCGGCGTCGCCGTGGGCCGCGCGCTGATCGCGGTGATGGAGACCTATCAGCAAGCCGACGGCTCGATTGCGGTGCCCGAGGCGCTTGCGCCCTACATGGGCGGGCTTAAAGTCATCACGCGAACCTGATGCGCATCCTCGTCACCAACGACGACGGCATCCACTCGGAAGGCCTCGACGCCTGCGCCGAGATCGCCCGCGCGCTCTCCGACGATGTGTGGATCGTTGCGCCCGAGTTCGATCAAAGCGGTGTCTCGCATTCGCTCTCGCTCAACGATCCGCTGCGCCTGCGCCAGGTCGAGGAGCGCCGCTTCGCCGTCAAAGGCACGCCAACCGATTGCGTCATCATGGGCGCGCGCCACATCCTCAACGGCAAGGGGCCAGACCTCGTGCTCTCCGGCGTCAATCGCGGCCGCAATGCCGGCGAAGACGTGATCTATTCCGGCACGGTCGCGGGCGCGGTAGAGGGGACCATTCTCGGCATTCCTTCGCTTGCGCTCTCGCAGGCCTATAAATCGCGCAGCGGACATCCACCGCATTGGAGCACGGCGATAAAATTTGGCCCGGATATCATCCGCCGCGTGCTCACCGAAGGCATCCCGCGCGACGTGCTCATCAATATCAATTTTCCCGATTGCACACCTGGCGAGGTCAAAGGCATCGCGGTGTCCTCGCAGGGCCGCAACAACACGGAACGCCTGCAGATCGACGCCCGGCAGGACGGCCGCGGCAACCCCTATTACTGGATCGCCTACGTTCGTCTGCGCGGCGCACCGCCGAAGAACGGCACCGACGTATCCGCCATTGCCGACAACCGCATCGCGGTTACGCCGCTGCGGCTCGATATGACCGACGAGCCATTTATGACCAAGCTTGCGCAACTGTTGCGTTAAATCGGGCGTCCATTGCTAGAACTGGCGAGGGAGGTCGAAAGTGCCGCAACCGCCAAGTGACGAAAAAATTCAGCGTATGGAATTCATGCTGGGCCTGCGCCGGCGCGGCATCATCCAGCAGTCCGTTTTGCGCGCCATGGACGAAGTTCCGCGCGAACATTTCGTTTCCGCGGAAACCGTCGACGCCGCCTATGCCGACCAGGCGCTGCCCATCGCCTGCGGTCAGACCATCAGCCAGCCCTATGTCGTCGCCTACATGACCGAGAAGCTCGACGTCCACCCCGGCCATCGCGTGCTCGAAGTCGGCACCGGCTCGGGCTATCAGACGGCTGTGCTCTCGCGGCTCGCGCGCGAGGTCGTGACTATCGAGCGCTACCGCACTCTCTCCGACACCGCGCGCATACGTATAAATACTCTCGGCTACGACAACGTGGAGCTTGTGGTCGGCGACGGCCTCAACGGCGTGCCGGAGCGCGCGCCGTTCGATCGCATCATGGTCACTGCGGCGGCCGAAGACGTTCCAATGGTGTTGATTGAACAGCTTGTGGAGGGCGGCATGATGGTGCTGCCGATCGGCTCGCACGATGCCACACAGGTTCTCGTCAAATTAACCAAAAACAAGGATCGCATCGCGCGCGAAGACTTGCTGCCCGTGCGTTTCGTGCCGCTGCTGCCCGGAAAAGCCCGTGAATTATAGTTTTGGCAGGGTGTACGTCGCGTAAGTGCAGCTTTCGCGGCTTAAAGTCTTGTTTACCCCAACGCGGTTTAACCTGTTTGCATAAATTCGTGAATGAGTGAGTAACCCTATGCGTTGCGTCCTCGAGCTTTTGCGCTTGCTCTCGTGCTCTCGCCTTGCGCTTGTCGCAGCAATGGCGTTCGGCGTCGCCGGCTGCAGCGCCGATATGAGCCGCCTCAGCGAAAATACGCCCACGTCCAACGGCGGGCGGCCTGGCGGCGAACTCACCGGCGCGCTGCAGCCCAAGCCCGCAACCGGCGCGATTAGTTCCAACACGCTTGCACCGCCGCCGTCGTCTCAGCCCGCGCCCGTTGCGTCGTATAACTTACCCTCGAATACGCCCGCACCACCTCCACCGGTATCACGCGTGACGGCGAGTGCGCCGCTCAAGCAGGCGACAAGTCCAGCGCCGCCCGCCGCCAGCGCCAAACAAACGCACGTGGTCGGCTCCGGCGATACGTTGAGCAAGATCGCGCGGCAGTATCAGGTATCGTTGTCGGAGTTGACGGCCGCCAACGACCTGGCGCCGCATACCAAGCTCAAGCCGGGCAGCCAACTCCTCATCCCGGCAACAGGCACACCGCAGCTGGCGCCACCCAAGACAATGGCCAGCGCGAAGCCGAACCCGCCAATGAGCACGATACATAAAATCACGCCGACCCCGGATATGTCGGCGCAGAAGAAGGACATCACCGCGGCGACCTCGCTCACGTTCCGCTGGCCGGTGCGCGGCCGCGTGATCGCCGGCTTCGGGCCCACGCCAAGCGGGCAGGAAAACCACGGCATCAACTTTGCTGTCCCGGAAGGCACGCCGATCAAAGCGGCGGAGGAGGGCGTCGTCGCCTATGCCGGCAACGAGCTCAAGTCTTATGGCAATCTTGTGCTGATCCGGCACGCCAACGGCTTCGTCACCGCTTACTCCCATGCCAGCGAAATCCTGGTCAAGCGCGACGAAGTGATCAAGCGCGGCCAGGTCATCGCCAAATCGGGCCAGACCGGCAACGTATCGACGCCGCAATTGCACTTTGAGATACGCAAGGGCTCCTTGCCGGTCGATCCCATGACTTATCTCGACCGCGGCCCGCAAGCCTGAAAGCCGATCGCCTTAAAGCCGCACTCCGAGCCGGCCGGCAACATCCTGCACGTATTGCCACGCCACGCGGCCGGAGCGCGCGCCGCGCGTCGTAGCCCATTCCAGCGCTTCATGGCGCAACGCATCGCGTTTGATCGGAATGCGAAAGTGCGCCACGTATGCTTCCACCATCGCAAGGTATTCGTCCTGGCTGCAGCGGTGGAAGCCAAGCCACAATCCAAAACGGTCGGAGAGCGAAACCTTTTCCTCGACCGCTTCGCCTGGATTGATTGCGGTGGAGCGCTCGTTCTCCATCATGTCGCGCGCCATGAGGTGGCGGCGATTTGACGTGGCGTAGAGGATCACGTTGTCGGGCCGCCCCTCGATCCCGCCTTCGAGCACGGCCTTGAGTGATTTGTACGAGGTGTCCTCGCCCTCGAACGACAGATCGTCGCAGAACACGATGAAACGATACGGCGCGCCGCGCAGCAGCGTCATCAAATCGGGCAGGCTTTCGATTTCCTCGCGGTGGATTTCGATGAGCTTGAGCGCACCATGTGGAGATTTGCGCGCGAGACTGGCGTTGACCGCCGCATGCGCAGCCTTGACCAGCGATGATTTACCCATCCCGCGGGCGCCCCACAGAAGTGCGTTGTTGGCCGGCAGGGCGCGCGCAAAACGCTCCGTATTCTCTATCAAGGTGTCGCGCATGCGATCGATGCCCTTGAGCAGCGCTAAATCCACGCGATTGACCCTCGTCACGGGCGAAAGACGCACCCTTTGCGGGTGCCACACGAACGCGTCCGCTGCGGGGAAATCGGGCGCCTCCGCCGGGAGCGGCGCCAGTCGTTCGACCGCCGCGGCAATGCGTTCGATCGGGTCGCGCGATGGGGAGTTGGACGGCGATTTACGTCCGGACGTCGATTTCGCGCTTGATTTGGATTTTGGCATGGTGTGCCTTCGTTTGAACTGCTCCTTACCGGGACCGCTTCCGCCTCGCAAGTCACCGGACGCGTTTTAGTGCGACCGAGCAGGGCATTAGCCGGCTCTCCGCGGCACCACGCGGCGTTGCAATTGATCCCCCGGTCGCTATAGTCCCGCCGATTTCGCGCGCTCGAGCGGCCTGGCGGCCGTCCCGTATGCTTCATATCTGTAGCGCCGGATACAACAAGAGGCCGTTTCATGCTGATTTCGCCCGCGTTCGCGCAAACGCCTTCGATTTTGGGTGGTGGCGACAACCCGCTGACATCATTTATGGTGCCGATGGTCCTTGTCTTCGTTATTTTCTACTTTCTCATGTTGCGGCCGCAGCAAAAGCGCGCCAAACAGCACCAGGAATTGATCAAGAACCTGCGCCGCGGCGATACCGTCATCACTTCGGGCGGCCTTATCGGCAAGGTCACCAAGGTCGTTGACGACGATCAGATCGAAGTCGAGATCGCCGATGACGTGCGGGTGCGCCAGATGCGCTCGATGGTGGCCGATGTGCGGGCCAAGGGCGAGCCGGTGAAGGAAGAGGGCGCGTCGAGCTGATCGGCAGTACGGTCAGCGGGCGATCAAGACACAATGTATTTCTCCCGATGGAAGACGACGTCGATCCTTGTCGCGGCTTTTGTCGTGTGCCTTTTCGCGTTTCCAAATTTCATACCCGAGCGTATCGTTAAGTCCTGGCCGGCGTGGGCACAACGCCATGTCGTGCTCGGCCTCGACTTGCAGGGCGGCTCGCACGTCTTGTTCCAAGTCGACACCGATGCGGTGCGCAAAGACAAGGTGGCATCGCTGCAGGAAGACGTCCGTCGCATTGTGCGCGAGAATCGCTTCGGCAGCCCGCAGTCGGTCATCATACGCGGCAATTCGGTTGAGTTCCGCGTGCGCGAAGGTGCCGACCAGCAATTGGCGCTTTCCAAACTTCGCGAACTCTCTCAGCCGCTGGGAGGAATTCTCAGCGCCACCGGGCAACGTACATTGGATGTGGTCGATGCCGGCGGTGGCTTGATCCGGCTGACCGTCACCGAGCCCGCCGTCATCGAGCGCATTCGCCAGGCAGTGGAGCAGTCGATCCAGATCATCGAACGCCGTGTCAACGCAATGGGTCTGGTCGAACCGTCGATACAACGCCAGGGTGTTGATCGCATTCTGGTCCAGGTGCCCGGCCTTGGAGATCCGACCCAGTTAATTCGTGACGTCGGCAGGACCGCGAAGCTCACCTTTCGCCTTGTCGACGAATCGATAACACCCGAGCAGGCGCTCCAAAGCAGCGTGTCTACGGAATCTGAGGTACTCTACGGTTCTCAAGCCGAAGGCAAGCGGCCATACCTCATTGAAAAGAGGGTGATCGTATCGGGTGAGGACTTGATCGATGCGCAGCCTGGCTTCGATCAACGTGGCGGCGAGCCAATCGTAAGCTTCCGCTTTAACACGGTCGGCGCCCGACGATTTGCCACCGTGACGACGGAGAAAGTGGGACGGCCGTTTGCGATCGTCCTCGACAATGAAGTGATCTCGGCGCCCGTGATCCGCGAGCCGATTCTGCAGGGAAGCGGTCAGATTTCGGGAAACTTTACAGTCGAGACGGCCAACACTCTCGCCATCTTGCTTCGATCCGGCGCACTGCCGGCGAAATTGACGCCGATTGAACAGCGTGTCGTTGGCCCCGGCCTCGGACAGGATTCGATCAACAAAGGAAAACTCGCCTCCTATGTTGGCGCGGCCATGGTCGTGATCTTCATGATCGCGACCTACGGAATTTTCGGAGTGTTTGCCAATATTGCGGTTGCGATCAACGTCGGGATGATCTTTGGCATCCTCTCGCTGTTCAATGCGACGCTTACGTTACCCGGCATCGCCGGGATCGTGCTGACGGTCGGTATCGCGGTCGATTCCAACGTGCTCATCTACGAGCGTATCCGCGAAGAGGTGCGCGCCGGCCGCACGCCGATCAACGCCATTGATGCTGGTTTCAACCGCGCGCTTGCCACTATTCTGGACTCCAACATCACCACTTTCATCGCTGCCGCCGTGCTATATTTCATCGGGACAGGTCCCGTGCGCGGTTTTGCGGTGACGCTGGGCTTCGGAATCATCACCACGGTTTTCACTGCGTTCATGCTCACTCGGCTGATCGTCGCCTATTGGTGGCGATTGTTTCAGGCCAAAAAGTCGCATCTTCTGCCGCGTGCTCTGCGGCCCGTTCCGCTTGCCGTGCGGTCTTTGCAAATTGGTGGATCAGATGCAGTTGCTGCGCAACGATCGTGATGATAACGGCCAAAGATGGATTTTCATCTTTGGGATCTTAGTATATCCGTTTCTCCGCATCGTCCCGGACGACACAAAATTCGACTTCATGCGCTTCCGGCGCGTGAGCTTTCCGGTATCCGCGCTTCTCTCGATGATTGCGCTTGCGTTGTTTTTCTTTCATGGCCTCAATTTCGGTATCGACTTCGTCGGCGGCACGCTCATGGAAGTGCAATCGAAGTCGGGGCCCGCCGATCTCGCCAAGATGCGCACGACGCTCAACGGCCTGGGCCTCGGCGAAGTGCAGATGCAGACCTTCGGTACGCCGAGCGACGTGCTCATCCGCATCGCGCAGCAACCCGGCGGGGAGCTCGCGCAGCAAGAGGCGGTGACGAAGGTGCGCGCAGCGCTCGGCGATGAAGTCGACTACCGCCGTGTCGAAGTGGTCGGCCCGCGCGTCTCGACCGAACTGCTCGCATACGGCACCATGGGTTTGGTGCTCGCGATCCTGTCGATCCTGATTTACCTCTGGTTCCGGTTCGAATGGCAGTTCGCGCTCGGCGCCATGATCGCCAACGTCCACGATATCGTGCTGACCATCGGCTTCATGTCGATCACGCAGGTCGATTTCGACCTCACAAGCATCGCGGCGCTGTTGACGATTCTCGGTTACTCGCTCAACGACACCGTCGTGATCTATGACCGGATCAGGGAAATGCTGCGGCGTTACAAGAAAATGCCGATGCCGGAACTGCTCAACGAGTCCATCAATTCGACGCTGTCGCGCTCGATCATCACCCACGTCACGGTGACGCTGGCGCTGCTGGCGCTGCTGCTGTTCGGCGGCAACGCCATCCACAGCTTCACCGCGGTGATGATGTTCGGCGTGGTGCTGGTNNCCATGATCGCGAACGTGCACGATATTGTGCTCACCATTGGGTTCATGTCGATCACCCAGATCGACTTTGATCTCACCAGCATTGCTGCTCTCCTCACCATCCTCGGCTATTCGCTCAATGATACGGTCGTCATTTACGATCGCATTCGGGAAATGCTGCGCCGCTACAAAAAGTTGCCAATGGCGGATCTGCTCAACACCTCGGTCAACGCAACGCTCTCGCGCTCGATCATTACCCACGTGACGGTTTCGCTCGCCTTGCTCGCGCTGCTGCTGTTCGGCGGTCAAGCCATCCATAGCTTTACTGCGACCATGATGTTTGGCGTGGTGCTGGTCGGCACGTACACATCGGTGTTCATCGCGTCGCCGATCCTGATTTATCTGGGCGTCGGGATTGGGCGGGACGCGCCGACCGGCGGTTCTTGACGTGCCCGCGCTGGCCGCGACTGCCCCGCATCTGCCGCGTCTTGTACCCATCGATAGCTTCGGCAAGGGCGGTTTCCGCTTTGCGGGAATATCGCACCGCGGCTCGCTCCTGTGTCTGCCAAGCGGCATATGGGCATGGCCCGTCGCACGCGCCGCCGACATCGATGAGGCCGCATTGACGCAGGCATTTGACGCCGCCGCCGACATTGGGCTGTTACTGATCGGCACCGGTCAGACGCCTTGGCATCTTCCCGCGCCGCTACAGATGCGGTTTCACACGCTCAAGATCTCCGTCGAGGTGATGCGCACCGGCACGGCAGTCAGCACCTACAACATTCTGCTCGGCGAAGGCCGTCGCGTTGCCTCAGCCTTAATCGCGGTCGACTGAAAACGCCCTCAAGTTTGCGATCATGCCAGACGCCTTCACCCACTGCGAACAGCTTGTCCGGACCGGAGACAAGGATCGCTTCCTAGCCACCTTGTTTGCACCGGAAAAATATCGCCGTGCCTTGTTCGCGCTCTATGCGTTTAATCTTGAAGTCGCGCGCGTGCGCGAGATCGCACGCGAACCGCTGCCGGGCGAAGTTAGGTTGCAGTGGTGGGCCGACGTGCTCTCCGGCGCCGGACGTGGCGAGGTTGCCGCCAATCCGGTTGCGGTGGCATTGCGCGAGGTCGTGGTGCGCTACCGTCTGCCGCCACAAATACTCGCCGATCTGATTGAGGCGCGCCGTTTCGATCTCTACGACGAGCCGATGCCGAGCCTCGCCGCGCTGGAACTCTATGCGGCCAAGACGTCATCAGCCGTGATCGATCTTGCCGCACGCATTCTCAGCGATGGCCGCAATCCGGCGATCGGCGAACTCGCCCATCACGCAGGCATCGCCTATGCCTTCACGGGTCTCTTGCGCGCTTTCCCGATCCACGCCGCGCGCCGCCAGCTTTACGTGCCGCTGGAAGTGATGCAGCGCCACCATGCCCAAACCGAGGACGTATTTGGCGCAAAACCGACGCTTGAATTGCGCGTGGCGCTCGCTGAAATGCGCTTGCATGCGCGCAGGCATCTTGCCGCGGCGCGCGAACGGCTCGGTGCAATGCCGGCTGCCGTCGCGCCCGCCGTGCTGCCGGTGGCGCTGGTGCGGCCATCGCTCGCGCGCATGGAACGGCGGCGTTATCGTCTGTTTCGGATATCGGAGTTTGCGCAATGGCGCCGGCAATGGATTCTTTGGCGTGCGTCGCGTTCCGGCCTTGCGCGCGCTCTGTAATTCACTCCGCCGCAATGTGCACGGCACCCGCGCGCCATGCATCGAGGTCTGCAAGGGCGCGTGCTGTAAGAGCGTTTTTGCGCGGCAGGTTTTTTGGGGTTCCGGGAACGCGTTTGCGGTCAGGTTCATTTCCCGGTGAAGGTCCCAGCGGAGGAAACAGCCCGAAATTGATGTTCATCGGCTGGAACGATGGAGGTCCGGCGTCGATTCGCTCAATATGACCGCCCGTGATATGCGCGAGCAGTGCACCGTGCGCCGTGGTCGGCGGCGGCAATGAAATCTGTTCGCCCCGGCGCTCGGCCGCAGCACAGCGTCCGGCCAGGAGGCCAATAGCGGCCGACTCCACATAGCCCTCGCANNCAGCCGGTGATCTGGCCGGCAAAACGCACCCGCGGCATGGCCGCGAGCCGTAACGATCCATCGAGCAACTTTGGCGAATTCAAAAATGTATTTCGATGCAACCCGCCAAGCCGCGCGAACTCGGCGCGCTCCAGCCCCGGAATGGTGTGGAAGATGCGCAACTGCTCGCCGTGTTTAAGCTTGGTCTGAAATCCGACCATGTTGAATAGCGTGCCAAGCTTGTTGTCTTGCCGCAGCTGCACCACCGCGTAAGGTTTTTGCGTCGGCGTGTGCGAATTGGTCAGTCCCATCGGTTTCATCGGTCCGTGCCGTAAAGTCTCCGGCCCGCGCTCGGCCATCACTTCGATCGGCAGGCAGCCGTCGAAATAGGGCGTTGTCGCTTCCCATTCATGGAACGACATTTTTTCGCCGGCGAGCAATGCGCCGACAAACATTTCATATTGCTCGCGAGAGAGCGGACAATTGACGTAATCGGCGCCCGTGCCACCCGGCCCAACCTTGTCGTAGCGCGATTGGAACCAGGCGACGTTGAAGTCGATGCTCTCGCGATGCACGATCGGTGCGATCGCATCGAAGAAGGCCAGCGCCTCAGCGCCCGTCAGTGCGCGGATCGTGTCGGCGAGCGCAGGCGAGGTGAGGGGCCCCGTCGCGATGATGACGTTGTCCCATTCCGCTGGCAGCGCCGTCACCTCCTCGCGACGAATCTCGATCAGCGGGTGCGCGGCGAGTTCGCGCGTAATGGCCGCGGAAAATCCATCGCGATCGACTGCCAGCGCACCGCCCGCCGGCACTTGATGGCCGTCGGCTGCGCGCATCACCAGCGAGCCGAGCCGGCGCATTTCCTCGTGCAGGACGCCCACGGCATTGCTCGTGCTGTCGTCGGATCGAAATGAATTCGAGCAGACGAGCTCGGCCAGTCCATCGGTCTTGTGCACCGCGGTCGTGCGCCCAGGCCGCATCTCGTGCAATACAACCGGCACACCGCATGCGGCGATTTGCCAGGCCGCTTCCGAGCCCGCAAGCCCGCCTCCGATGATGTGAACCGGTTGCAACTTGATGTCAGTCATGGGCAATTACTAGATCGCCGGCACGCAAGCGGCAATGCTAATATGACGGCGAGATTGAGTATTTACCGGCCAGCGGGGAGCGCGAAATGAGAGCGAAGTTACTTACACTTGTAGGCGTCATCGGAATTGCGATTGGAACAACCGGAAACGCGGTCTGCGCGGAAATCAAGGTGCTCACCGCCGGCGCCTATAAACAAGTTGTGCTTGCGCTCCAGCCGGCCTTCGAAAAACAGACTGGCCACAAGCTCATCGTCGACAACGGTACAGTCGGCCAGTTGGTCAAGCGCATCGATGACGGCGAGGCGTTTGATGTAGTGGTGGTCTCGCCGGGTGCGATCGACGAACTCATCAAGAAGGGTAAGATCGCCGCTGGCAGCCGCGTTGTGCTCGCGCGTGTCGGCGTTGGCGTCATGGTGAAAGAAGGCGCCGCGCGCCCGGACATCTCTTCGGTCGATGCCTTCAAGAAGTCGCTGCTGGCTGCCAAGTCTGTGGCCTATATCGACCCCGCGTCAGGAGGATCGAGTGGAATTTATCTCGACGGGCTGTTCACGAAGTTGGGAATTTCCGACCAGATCAAGCCGAAGGCCAAGCTGATCAACGGCGGGTATGTGGCCGAGCACATCGCCAAGGGTGAGGCCGAGATCGGCATTCACCAGATCAGCGAAATCCTGCCCGTGAAAGGTGTCACTTTGGTTGGGCCTCTGCCGGCCGAGATCCAGAATTACACCACTTACACCGCAGGCCTTGGCGCAGCCACCAAGGTGAGCGAACCGGCCAAGGCGCTGATTAAGGAGCTATCAGGACCTGCGGCCGAGCCGGTGCTCAAATCCAAGGGCATGACGCCCGGCGCATGATCGTCGGGCGTCCATCGTTAGAGGCCGCTTAGCGGCTGTTGGAGCCTTCCCACGCGCTGCGCGGGATATCCGAGCGGCTGATGCCCATATCGGACAGTTCACGGTCGCCCAATTGGCTGAGTTCCCGTAGGCTCGCGTTATAGCGCCGCCACTGGCGGAGGAAGCGCGTGATATGAGAGAGCAACATTGTAGTCATCCCTTTGATTAATGGGGAGAATCCCCAGGTTTGAAATGGAACATAGTGATGGTCTGAGTAATGCAAAAGAGTTATTGCTGCGCTGCAGCATTGTGCGATTTGCATAGCTTTTGACAACAAACTGTCGTCAATCGACCGCCCGGCAGTGCAGATCGCTCCCCAAAACCCCGATTTTTGAAATATTCGTTCCCGGTCGGCTAACAGGGCTCAGGAGTGGCGATTGACGCCTACGGCCGGCCGCAGCCTCAGCTGCCGTCCGCGCTATGGATTTCCGGGAAGAAATAATCGCGCCAGCTCGCCGGCGGCTCCTTCAGCATCCCATTCGTCACCATGAAGCGCGCAAATTTCATGGTGTTCTCTGGTGCCATGGTCCAGCGCACTTGCGGACCGGCGACCACATTGAAGACGAAATCGAGCGAAAGCTTGGATTTTGAATCACTGATCCAAAGCGCACCTGCAGCTCGCTTATCCTTGTTCACGATATCGGTGGCTTCCTGCATCGCCGCCATCAGCGCCTTGTAGAGCACCGGATTGGAGTTGCGAAAACGTGCCGAGGTCCAGGCCACGGTGAACGAGTGTGGGCCTTCCATCACGTCATAGGAATTGAGCACGGTCGTAATGCCGGCCTTTTCGAGCTGCTGGTTCTGGAACGGCGGCACACTGAACGCGCAATTGACCTCGCTTGCGCCGCTGAGCAATGCAATGGTCGCATCCGGTGGCGGCATGGAAACAGTGAGCGTATCGAGCTTGCCGTAGTTGGCGGGGCCGAACGCCTTCACCGCCGCCATCTGAAGCATGATTGCTTGGATCGAAACCTTGACTGCCGGCACTGCGATCCGGTCGGTATCCTTCAGATCGGTTACCGTCTTGATCGCTGGATTGCGGGTGTTCAACAAGAACGGCTGTGAGCTCATCGCCGAAATCCCACGCACTTCATTCGGCGTGCCCTTTGTCTTCGACCACAACAGCAGCAGCCCGGGTGTGCCTCCGGCCGCGATGTCGATCTGCCCCGATAGCAGAGCGTCGTTCACCGCCGCCGGACCATTGAACGTAAGCCAGGAGACCTTCACCTCTGGAATACCGAGCGCTCGCGCATGCTTCTCGATAAGCTGCTGATGCTCCATGACATTGAATTGCAGATAACCCATGGAGAATTGTCGGGCGAGCCGGATTTCCGGCACTTGCGCTGTGGCCGCATTTGCCGCGAACGTGACAAAAACGGATGCTGCAAGTAGCAATCGAAACATTCGTTTTTTCATTGGCGTTTCATCCCTCGTAAATTGAAATAATTCTATCATGGACGGTACGCCTCGCATACCGCTGACAACCAACCGGCCAGCAATGATTGACCTCACGCCCATTCCCATCGTCGATGTCCGAAGTGGCGGCACGTTGCGCCATGCGCGTGTGAGTGAGGCGCGCGCCCGCGCCTTGCGCGACGCCTGCCTGGAATGGTTTCCGCGCGCATGTCGGCCGCTGCTGCCATTCCTCGACCATTACGCCAAGCAATGGCTCATGCGCTCGCGCTCCCCCTACGTGGAGGAAATTCGCGCGATCGCCGCCACGCTGGGCTTTCCGGGAATTTGGTTTCTCAACGGCTCGTATCAATGGTGCTGCACGGCGCTCGCGCGCGATGAGGGCACAGCGCCCTGGCTCGTGCGCACGCTCGATTGGCCGTTTCCCGGCCTTGGCCGCTATGTTGAGATTGCGCACATGCGGGGTCCGGCTGGAGAGTTTTTCAACGTCACTTGGCCGGGATATGTCGGCGCGCTCACAGCGCTTGCACCCGGACGCTTCGCGGCCGCGATCAATCAGGCGCCCATGCGCCGCCGCACACACGGACGGCTTTTGCGGTTTTACGACTTGGCCGTCAACGCGCTCGATACGTTTCTGCACGTGCGCGATATCCCGCCCGATCAGCTGTTGCGTCAGGTGTTCGAAACCTGCGTCAACTATGACGAAGCGCGGCGCGTGCTGGAGACCACGCCAGTCGCACGGCCAGTGATCTTCACGTTGGTCGGATGCGCTCTCGGACAGCGCTGCGTGATCGAACGCACCGAGCACGACGGACAAACGCGCGAGAGCGAAACAGCGGCAGCGAATGACTGGCTTAACAGCACGGCGCAATGGGAGGCCCGCATTGGCGGCGGAAAAATCCTCTCCAGCACGTTCGACGAGGCCGCCGACAACAGCCGTACGCGCCGCGAGGCGCTCAGCCACTGGCCGGGATGCTTTGCGCGCGAGAGTTTTACCTGGATCACGTCGCCCGTGCTCAATCCCTTCACACGCCTTGCCGTCGAAATGTGTCCGGCAACCGGCATTCTGCGCGCCGTTGGCTACGAGCTCTCTCCGGGTCAGCCATTGCCGCAGCCCGCGACATTGCAGACGGAAATGACCGCATCTCTGGCCACGGCGTAACGCACGCCGATCATCGAAAGTCCAACCATGCATATTCCCAGCGCTCTGTTCTTCGACGTGTTCGGCACGCTTGTGAACTGGCGGAGCAGCATCGCCCGCGAAGCCCGAACGATACTCGATCCGCTTGGCTACAAACTCGATTGGCTCGCCTTCGCCGACGCGTGGCGCGGCGAATACCAGCCGGCCATGGAGGAAATCCGTTCCGGCCGGCAGGCGTTCTGCAAGCTCGATGTACTTCACCGGCGCAATCTCGAAAAAATATTGCCGCGTTTCAAGATCTCCGAATTGTCCGACGACGCGCTCGCAAACCTTAATCGCGCTTGGCATCGCCTCGATGCTTGGCCTGACTCGGCCGCGGGGCTCGCGCAGCTCAAGCGAAAATGCTTGCTCGCGCCGGTGTCGAACGGAAATATCTCCCTCATGGTGGACCTCGCGCGCCGGAACGATTTTCCTTGGGATGCCATCCTCGGCTCTGAGGTCGCCGGCGATTTCAAGCCCAAGCCGCGGGTTTACCTGGCGGCCTGCGAAGCCTTCGATCTTGCGCCCGGTGATTGCATGATGGTGGCGGCGCATTCCAACGATCTCGCGCACGCAGCCAAGTGCGGCCTGCGCACCGTCCACATTGCGCGGCCCAACGAACACGGTCCTGGGCGCGGTGAAACTGCGCCGACGGTGCCTGTCGATGTCGCAGCGGCGGATCTCAACGATCTCGCCGAAAAGCTTACGGCGTGATCCGCACCTAGCGTTCCCTCGATCACGGAGCCGTCAAAAAGCGCGCCCAGGCGTATCACAGCGTAGTAATTGGCACGCCGGCCAGAGGCATGCTACGCGCAAGGCCGCATGAGACACCCCTTCAAAGTCTGGCGCGACACTGCGGATCGCCTCTCTCCGCTGCGCATCTTGACGCTGGCGTGCCTGGCTGCACCGACTATCAAGGCGCTGATCGATGCCGACGATATCATTCACAGCGCGAGACCCGTCGATAACCTGATCCATCGCGCCGGGTTTTGGACCATCATATTTCTGCTGGTCGCGCTGGCAGTAACACCGCTGCGCAGGATCGCGCGCTTCAACCAGCTCGTCGATGTGCGCCGCATGATCGGCGTTGGTGCGTTCTTTTATGCCGTCGCGCATATTCTACTCTTCACGACCGATCAGATGTTCGACCTCACGAAAGTGGCAAGCGAAATCATCTTTCGTATCTATTTGACCATCGGCTTTGTGGCCTTGCTCGGTCTTACGGCGCTCGCAGTAACCTCGACCGATGGCATGGTGCGCCGTCTCGGCGTCAAACGCTGGCAATTGCTGCATCAGGCGGTTTATGTGATCGCGTGTCTGGCGCTGATCCATTTCTTCCAGCAGAACAAGTCCGACGTCTCCGTGCCGACTTTCGCCGCCGGATTGTTCGGCTGGATGATCAGCTATCGGCTGCTGGTCAAATGGCGCAAGACGCGCGACGAGCCCCCGACGTGGATGCTGCTCGCACTCACCGTCACCATTTCTGCACTGACCTTCCTCTGCGAGGCAATCGGACTCGGGATTGCGTTCAGAGTGTCGCCCTTGCGCGTGCTGCAGACAGCGTTCGACTTCGATCTCGACATGATCCGACCCGGTTGGCTGGTGTTCGGCTCAGGCCTTTGCGTGGTGATGCTCGATCTCGTACGCGCTCGCTTTGCCAAGCCGCGCCGTGCTGCACGGCCAACGCAGCCTAAGCTCGCAACTGGCAAACCTGCCGCGTAAGGCACGTCTCACACCCAACGCTGCCGTGATGAATTGACTGGCGCGCCGAACAAATTTGCGGAACTCAAGCCTATTTGCGGAAACTCTGACTAATCGCCTCCACGTGGCCGGGAGATGTGTCGGCTTTGGAAGTCTTGTCGTAACCACGGATGACTTCTGCGCAGGCGATCGGGTCGAGCGGCCAGACCATGCCATTGTCGTTGTCGAACACACTTTGCTGGCAAACGTCGCCGGCGGGCGGCACGACCAGGATCGAACCCGTGCGCCATTCGTATCCGAACCCCTGCTCGACAATGTTTTCAGCTGGCTTATGGATGACAAAGAAAAACACCAGCGCTAATGCGCCGCCCACCCCGCCCATCGCGAGCAGTGCGCGCCGCACGTCGATGCGGACCGCGATACGCCAAGTCAATAGGTGCATGGGGTTGAGACGGTGAAACATCGTGTGCATTCCGCTCGCTTTACGTTGCTACCTTAAGAGCCCACCGTTTCCGATGCGTTTAAGATGGTGGTAAAGAATTTGTTCAACTTGTCGCGATTCGAAATATCTGTATTTTCGATTTTGTCTTTGATGCCTGGACAGGTGTGCACGGGCTGGCCGGCACCGCGCCCGAGATCGTTGCGGCCCTCAATCGTGCCTTCACGAAAATCTGCAATCCCAGGATCTGCAGTCCCAGGACATGAGCGAAGCTCTGGCGTGGTTCAGCGGGATCGCAAAAATAAGCGCGCCCCCACAGTTTGCATCCTTCATCGCGCAACAAATTCCCATTTGGGCAAGCCTGGTCAAGCCCTCTGGCGCGAAAGCCGCACCGGAATGGCGTTGATTGTGTACCTTTCACGACATCGTGGACCGGCCTTTCATTCACATTCCATTCACGATGCATCTGCGTAACATTGCGCGTTAGGGTGCGCGGAGTCGGCAGGGTTGCCGGCTCATGAGCAGACTGGCGGCCTGCCGAATCAATGAGCAGCGCCATGCACCTTTCAGATCTATGGAGGTTTCCTTGAAGAAGATCCTATTGGCCGCGGCTCTTGTGTTCGTTTGTACGGCTGCGAATGCCACCTGCAAAACGGACGCGATTGACAAGAACGGGAAGACTCTCGCTGGTGCAGCTCTCAAGAGTTTCATGACCAAATGCGAGAAAGACGCCAATACGAAATGCATGGCCGAATCCAAAACGCAAAAACTCAATGGCGCCGCAGCAACGAGCCACACGAAGAAGTGCACGATGGACGCGGTCGGCGCCTGAGCCATTTTGCGTTTCGTTTCTGATGTTTAGCTTCATGCCGCTGAGCAAAAAATTCAGCGGCGACAAGCAGGGGGGGAGGGAGCGATACCTTCCCCCCTTTTTATTTTTCGATTTGCCGCGAATGCCCCACGCATCAGACCACCTTGAAATCTTCCGCTTTCCATTTCGGCTTCGGATATTTCGGATTCATCTCTTCGAGTTTTGCGCGCACGATTCTGGCGATGGCCGCGTTGCGCGCCCATTTGTGATCGGCCGGGATGATGTGCCAGGGCGCCCAGGCTGTGGAGCATCGCGTAACAACGAGCGCGTAGGCCTCCTGAAATTTATCCCACAGCTTGCGGTCATCGAGATCGCCGGGGTTGAATTTCCACATGTGTTTTCGCTCCTCAAGCCGCGCTTGCAGGCGTTCCTTTTGTTCCTTCTTCGAAATGTGCAGCATGAATTTCAAAATCGTCGTCCCGTTCCCGGTCAGCAGCTTTTCGAACGCGTTGATCTGCTCGTAGCGCGCCTCGATCGCGTCGGCGGGCGCGAGTTGGCGCACGCGCTCAACCAAAACACTCTCATAATGCGAGCGGTTAAAAATGCCGATGGTGCCCCGGCGCGGGCAGGCGAGGTGGGCGCGCCACAGGTAATCGTGCGCGAGCTCCTCCTCGTTGGGGCGGCGGAAGGCCGTGACACTCACGCCGATCGGCCCGGTCTGGTTGAACACGTGCCTGATCGTGCCGTCCTTGCCGGCGGTGTCGATACCTTGCAGCACCACCAGCAGCGCGCGCTTGCCTTCGGCATAAAGCCTGTCTTGCAGTTCGTTGATGGCGGCGCCGTCTTTTTCGCTTTGCTCATGTGCGGCTTTCTTATCGGCAAAGGCCGCATGGTCGGCAGGATCGCGGTCGCTGAGCCGCACGCGCGCGCCGGGCTTGATCCGAAATCGCTCCGAAAAATCCTTAGACATGCTCGCCCTTTCGTCTGTGTCCTCGATAGCATTTCACGGCGGCAGCCACTATTTTGCAAGCACGATGTCCAGCAAGGAGTTGCTCATGCCAAAGCTCACGCTTTACCACGCCTCGCCTTCGCGCTCCTCCGTCGCGCTGTGGATGCTGGAGGAGATCGGCGAGCCCTACGACATCCACCTTTTGAATTTGAGCAAAGGCGACCAGCTCAAATCCGAGTATCTCGCGATCAATCCCATGGGCAAGGTGCCCGCGCTGAAAACCGGCGATGTGGTGATCACCGAAGTGGCCGCGATCTGCGCTTATCTCGCCGACGAGTTTCCCAAAGCCAAGCTCAATGTTCCCGTCGGCGATCCGCGCCGCGGGCGCTATTTCAAATGGCTGTTTTTCGCGCCGAGCGTGATGGAGCCTGCGGCCAACGACAAGGTGTTCCCGCGCAAGGAGGCCCCGCGCGCCGCCGCCATCGGCTATCGCGATCTCGACACCGTGCTCGACTTCGTGGCCAAGGCGGTGACGCCAGGACCGTATCTGCTGGGCGAGCACTTCACCGCCGCCGATGTCGTGGTCGGTTCGCTCATCCGCTGGGGCATGTTGTTCGGCTTCGTTCCCAAGCGGACGGAATTTGTCGACTACACGGCGCGCTTCGCCGAAAGGCCTGCGGCCAAGCGGGCGGCGGCGAAGGACCAAGAGCTGGCCGCCAAGGCGGGCTGATCGCGCGCGCGGCTTCATGCGAAACGCAAAGTTACGCCCTCCAGCGCAATTCCCGAAGGCGCCGTCGTCCACGTCTCGCCGGCGGAGCATGGCAGCGCGCGCGTCAGCGTTCCGGTGGACACGATCTCTCCCGCCGCGAGCGGCGGATTGTACGAGTCGCGTGCGAGTAGATCCATCGTGTAACGCAGCGTCGAAAGCGGCCCCTCCATCACATTCATCGCCTTGCCGTGGTCCATTACTTTGCCGTCGCATAAAAGATCGATCTCGAAGCTCGCGAGCGTGCGCAACCATTCGTCTTCGCGTCCGCGAACAGGGTGGCGCGGGCCGACCAGCAGCGCGGCGTGTAGCGCGTCGGCGGCCACCGTATCGGCGGGCAAAAATGTCCAGCCGGGAAAGATCGATTGCACTATCTCATACCCAAGCGAGACCCATTCGATGCACGACAGCAGCGCTGCATCGTCCATGCCCGGCGAAGGCGCCGAGGCGAGCCCGAACATGATTTCCGGCTCGATCTTCGGGTCGGTGTAAGGCGCGACCGCCAGCGGCTGCGCGAGGTCGTGCACTGTGCGGTCGTACACATAGCCCCAGATCGGCGCGCGTACATTGTATTCCTGCCACATCCTGCGATTGGTGAAGCCGATCTTGCGCCCGACCGGCTTGTAGCCATGCGACACGCGCAGCTTGTGCGCGAATGCCGTCACGCGATAGGCATCGTCCAGGGTGAATTCCGGATGCCGCGCTGAGAACGACTGCACGTGCCGCCCGCCGGAATTGAACGCATCGAACGCCTCCGCCGCGATTATGCGCAGCGTGGGTTCTTCCAACTTTGATCTGACGATTGCAGCTTCGTTCATTCGCACACCTTCATCCATCCGCTCATTCCCGCGCAAGCGGTTGCATTCTAATCCCTCCTTCGCTTGCGGGGGAGGGTGGTTCGCGAAGCGAACCGGGTGGGGGCGCTTGCATATAACGTTCACCCCACCCCGGCGCTTCGCGCCGACCCTCCCCTAAAGGGGAGGGATAAGAAAGAACAAAGCTCCGCACCCCGTATTTTTTGTGCCGGCGTAGCCAGATCGGCTTTAGCCGATCTGGCTAATGCAGATAGCCAATCTCGGGTAAACCCGAGATTGGTGCGCCCGTATTCCCAAATCCCTCAGAACATGAGGGAGCGGAGCGCCGAGAAGCGCACCATATCCAGCCACGCCTTAGCGCAAACAAGTGGACGCACGAGTAAAAATTCTCCATCCAGGATTCCTAGGTCCGTGAAACCCAGGTATAAATCCGCACTTATGTACTTGACATAAGATTCGGGATCCCGTAGGATTGCGGTCATAGGAGCTACCCATGGCCAAAATCGCTAAGTTTCAGGACCCCATCTTTCAGGACGAAGCCAAGGCTCGCGAGGCATTGGAAGCCGTCTTGTGGCCTGATGGCCCTATTTGCCGCCATTGCGGCAACAGCGATCAAGACAGGCTCACCAAATTGCAGGGTAAATCGCATCGTCCTGGCCTCTATTATTGCAACGAATGTACCGGCCATTTCACCGTCACGGTCGGCACCGTATTCGAGCGCAGCAAGGTCCCCCTGACGAAATGGTGGATGGCTGCTCACATGATCAATTCAGGAAAGAACGGCGTAAGCGCCCACGAAATCCATCGCACCATTGCGGTCAGTTACAAGACGGCTTGGTTTATGATGCACCGCCTGCGCGAGGCGATGGCCGATCTTGCGCCCACGCCCATGGGCGGCAAAGGCAAGAGCATTCAGGCAGACGAGACCTACTACGGCAATTCATCCAAGCGAGCGAAGGGCTACCGCAAAGGCCACAGCCATAAAGCTGGCATTGTCGCGCTGGTCGAACCCAAGGGCCGCGCTCGCGTGTTCCATGTCAAAAGTGCGACCGCTAAGGTGGTGCGCAACATTCTCGTGACCAACGCGCGCCGCACGTCCGAACTGCATACGGACGAAAGCAAGCTTTACACTGAGGTTGGCCGCGAATATGCCGCCCACAAGACAGTTGAGCACGGCTGGAACCAACGCGGCTATTACGTTGGCAAGGATGGCCAGACCACTAACGCAGTCGAAAATTTCTTTGGTAATTTCAAGCGCTCAATGAAGGGCACTTACCGTTTTTGCGGTGAGCAGCACTTGCAACGCTATCTCAACGAATTCGAATTCCGCCACAACAATAGATCCGGCCTCGGTGTTACCGATGGAGAACGGACGGCGCTTGCGATGAAGGGCATCGAAGGCAAGCGCCTGACGTACCGGCCGACTAACTAAGATAGAAACTCGATTTCATAAGCACGCCGCAAAACGATTTTTACGTTGGCGCAAGCGGCGTTGACGAGCACATCCCATTTGGCGCTCTGCTGCATCATTTCTTGATAAGCCCCGTTTTTTGACATTGGCGTCCATGAAACTCGCCTGTTTGGAGACATCTTTCATATTCCGGCTGACAGAACGATTGGCAATTTTGGCGCCGTTCCTCATTACAATGCACAACAGTACATGCACGGTATGCTTCGCTGCATGTCTTAGCGCCGCAACGCGCGAGCGCCGTATTGCTAGCCGCGATTGCGATGATCGATCCGAGAAAGGTGGCAAACAATATTTTTGGGCTCATTGGTCGTCTCCTGTTCGTGCCCCTATGCCATTTCCTTTTTTCTTGGGACTCTCTACCGATTTTTCCTTATTCTTTCCCAGCTTCATATCCTTGTGCTGCTTGGGCGGCATACGCCCAAGAGCGGCCATTAGTTCCTTGGTCTTTTTAATTGAGTTCTTCGGCATGACCTACCCATCCATACCCCTATCTCCAGACTTACGACTCTTCATTCGCCGCGCTGAAGCAATCGAAAACTATGCAACCGTTGAGCAATCAATGTGTCGTGTCTTTGGCAAGCTTCTTAATGCGGATTTGGAATTGGGAGCCATCGTATTTTACAGCATCACAAATACTCATGCCCGAAATCGCATTTTAGATCAACTCTTGCAAAAGAGATATGGAAAAGCCTTTGACGACTATTGGAACGGCACTCCAAATACGCACAACAGAAAGGGTATGTTTGCAATCATTAGACAACTGGATCAGCGCAGAAACGAGATTGTACATTGGCACATGAAATATGCTCCTGGGCCCGATCGCCTTCGTCGGACAACCCGTAAATGTGTTTGAGCAACAAAAGCCCAATCGCAAAGCGCGTCTCGATCCCGGGCCGGCCCTTCTCGCTGTAGAGCGGCGCGATCTCGCCGTCGATCCAGTCCCAGTCGATCGCACCCGCGAGCTGCGCCAGCTCGTGCTTGAGGTTGATGATCTGATCGAGCCGCGCCCGGAACAGATCGCCCGACATCGTCGTCTCGTGTTTCTTCGGTCGCATCGTCCCCTCCGATGCAGCCAAAGAATCATGCTTCGCCCCTTAAGGGAATCCCAAAAACGAAATTGCAAGGTTCCAGGGCTTCAACCCCCAAAACCTTGCAATTGAAAACCCGCCCGTTCGCCGAAAAACGACTCTCAATCAACGGCCTAGCCGTTGTTCACGGACGACTAGATAACCATCCGCTATCCCGGAATTACAATTGACGGCAAACCCCGCCTCAACCATCTCAGGAGTAATCTCAATATGTCTATCAACGCCAATGGTATTGCGGGGGGGGGGGGG
>PNAI01000004.1 GCA_003169835.1 Hyphomicrobiales bacterium
AAGCGCGTCACCGCGAGATCGAACGAGCCCCAGAAGAAATGCACCGGGCTCACCTTGCCGAGATAGCGCGCCCGGAAGACGTTGAACACGCGGTCCGCTTGCGCGAGCTGACGCCAGAAGGCGTTCACGGCGGCGCCGTCATAGCTTGCGTGCACGCGATCCTGCTCGAACGGGATCGCCCCCTCGATCTCCACCGGCATGGTCCAGATCGCCACCTCGACATCGAGCGCACGCAGGGCCGCCATCACGGCGGCGTAGAAATCCGCGGTCGGCATCGGCGCCAACTTGATGCGCTGTTCGCGCGCGTCGCTGGTGCGCAGGATCAACTCATGCGCGCAGAAATCGAAGTCGATCTGCAGCGCACGATCGCGATAAGGCATCGCGCCCGTAGTGAGTCCACGCGCCGTCACAAAGAGGACGATGCCCCACCAGTGGTTCGCGAGCGGGCTGAGTGTGAGCTTCAGCTTGCCGACGACCTGCGTCCACAGGTGCAACGTATTGCAGGTGTCCTGCCAGTTTGCATAGGCGAGCACCGGCCAGGCGTTGTCTTGGGATGATGCATTCACGGGCGAACTCCTCGCCCGCATTGAAATTAATTCGGCCGCCGGAACAAGTGCGGATCGTAGCTCTCGTCGACGAGCGCGACGCGATGCCAAGCGTGGTTCTGCATGTCGAGCACGAGCGCTTCGATCTCGCAGCCGGCCGCTTGCGCGGCAATCCGCGCGCGCCGCGCGCAGTTCAGTTCGGTCTGGATGTGCTGAAGATCGATCATGGGGCGGCCTCTGCCGGAACCAACGATGTGATCCTATCCGAGTTCCGTTTGTTCTGCAAATGTTCTTGCCGGCGATCCGGGATATCGCACTTCGCGTACCCAGGTGCGATATCCCGCGGCGATCCGCGTTTATGGAGTTCCCAAACCCAACTGAAGCTACTCGACTCAGCCCACAGTTGAGAATCTAATGCGCGCGACTGAAGGGGCGGACATGCGTATTCTTAGGAGAAGCCACGTTCAAGCCGCAACGCGCGAACCTTGCGTCCGATTTCGAGGTCCTCGGCACCGGCCCGGCGCTGCCGCACACCGTCTTTACGAGATTTGATCAGGTTCTGCTCCCGGGATTACCGGCGATGCTGCATTGCACCATGGCGGTTCCCGCCGGCATGTGGGCGCTCCGGAAAAATGTGTGCATCTCCAGCGCTTTCCGGACAGAATAGTCGTCGTCAGGTAGCATAGTGATATGGTGCGCGCGGTGATCGCGAAATTATCGCAACGGGATGCTGCAAAAACGGAGCGCCCGGTCGGGGCCGGGCTCATCGAGCGCATTTCCTGGGACGATCTGCGCGTCTTCGTGGTGGTCGCCCGCACGCTCAGTTTCCGCAAAGCCGCAACCGCCTTGCGCACCAGTTCCTCGACCATCATGCGGCGCATGGAGCGTCTCGAAGACACGCTCGGCTTCCGCCTGTTCGACCGGCTGCCGGATGGCGTGGGACTGACCGCGGAGGGTCACTCCGTCTATGCGACCGCGCAGCAGATGGAGCGTGCAAGCCACACATTGCGCGCCTCACTCGATCGCGACCTGACAACGCGCGGCACGGTGCGTTGCTCTATCACGGAGGGATTGGGGACGCTGTGGGTTCTGCCCCACCTTGTTCAGTTCAATCGCGCCCATCCTTCCACGGTGGTTGAACTGCGCTGCTCGATGGAACTGGCGGACGTGCTGCGCATGGAGGCCGACGTCGCGGTCCAGTTGACCAAACCGGATCGGCCAGACGTAAAGGCCGCGCGGATCGGGCGGATGCACATCTATCCGTTTGCATCCAAGCGCTATACCGACGTCTTTGGGCTACCGGCGAGCCGAGACGAAATTCGCCACCACCGATTGGTCGACCAACAGGCTCCGCAAGTCGATCAGGATGTGACAGGGCGCGTGCTCAACATGCCGAGCATCGAAGGCATCGTCGCGCTGCGTACGAACTCCAGCGCAGCCCATCTTCACGCCATCGAACTCGGCATGGGAATCGGAGGCCTGCCGACTTACCTCGCGGTCCTTTCGCCCGAGTTGATCCCTGTCGACATCGGCGTTCGGCATCAGGTCGACGTATGGATGAGCTACCATCCGGACGCACGCAGCGTGCGCCGCGTCGCGCTTTTCAATGACTGGCTGCGCACGCTGTTCGATCCCAAGCGCTATCCGTGGTTCGGCGACGAGTTCATTCATCCGCGCGAGCTTGCCGGACTGCATGCGGCGCAGAAAAACAACGCGTTCAGCCTGCCAAGCGCAATGCGCAGCGCGTCGTGGCCTGGTTGATCGGCAGCCTCGCGCCGCGCCCCGTTGAGGCGCGCCTGCTTTAGGGCTTGGTAACCTTAATCCTCTATGTACCGACACCGATCGCGGCGGTTTGCGAGCCCTGGGGCAATCGGGAGCGTGCGGTGGAAGGTGCGCGGAAGATCGTAATCCTGTTGGCGCTCGCGGCCGCGGTGCCGGCAACGGCCGAGACGTTCCGCCTGTCGGCTGCCTCCTCCGCCAGCGGCATTTGCCTGATGATCGGAGCCGCGACCTATCGGGTCGCAACCGGCATTGCGCCGCCCGACTATACGGTCCGGATCGATCCGGCCGCGCTTTCGCCCGATATCCGCATTCATCTTGCGGCCACGCCCGACGAGGCGGACTTCGTGTTCGTCGATGATGACAAGCCGCCAAGCTGCCCCGCGGGACGCGGTTCGCCGATCAAGACCGTCAAGGTGAGCACGAGCGCCGCAGAGGCGGATCTCGTCATCGGCCTCGCAGCGGCGGCCGACGCCGACTATCGGGTTTATGTGCACTCGGAACGGCTTTCGCCCGAAGCCGCCGCGTCGCTGTTCGCGATCGCGCGCAGGCCCGCCGCGCTGGCCGGCCG
>PNAI01000015.1 GCA_003169835.1 Hyphomicrobiales bacterium
AGCAGCCGCAGCACATCGGCATATTCGCAGTCCAAGCTCGGCAGAGCTTGCGCTAATCCGCCGAAGGGCTGGCGATCGGGCGCCGCGAAGATGTCTTTCACGACGTATGGCAATCCGCTTAAAGCACCGCGAACCGAGGCGACCGGCTCGCCGAATTGGACAAAGGCATTGAGGATCGGATCGAGATTGCGCGCCAACGAAACGAGTTCGGCCCAGTTTCCGTTCGCCGTCCATTCCCGAAAGTGCGAGGGCATAATCTTTATTATATCGTTTTTCCAAATCGAATGAGTTGCGTCCTGGCCTCAGCCTCGCCGCGATTGGTGGCTGAGGCGGGTTCGCAGGAGACTTCTTCCTGGACGGAAGTCATCGAAAATGGCGTTCTCAGCGCCAATACGGGGCGTTGTGCACGAGAAAGGCCGTTAGAAGCCGCAACAGTTCCGGCAGGCCACCGAGTGTGTGGTTCAGCTCTCCGAGCCCCCGGCTTGCGTCGTATCGCGAGCACTCGACGAGGCCTGTACGATAGACGATCCTGTCGTTCTTCTTGCTGTCCCCAATGCGGATAGAGACAGATCGTATGCTGGGTCAACCGATCAGGGACGATGGCAGGAGACAAGGAGTTCGCTGGCACGCGTCGGGCGTTGGATACGAACGGCCGTACTTCGCGTTTCTGCTGAACACGCCGGCACTCCTCATCATCGTCCTGCTGGCCGGATACCCGATCGCCTATTCGGCCTGGATCAGCCTGCACAAATTCAGTTTGAAGCGGCCGCGCGTGTTCGATTTCGTCGGACTTGCGAATTACCGGCAGATTCTCGAATCGGAGGAATTCTGGTCGGCGCTGTGGATCACGCTCGAATTCACCGCGCTCGTCGTCGTGCTTGTCGTGGTGCTCGGGCTCGCCATCGCGCTCTTGCTCAATCGCGACTTTCCCGGGCGCAACATAGTGCGCACACTGATCCTGCTGCCGTGGGCCATTCCGCCGGTGGTCAACGGCCTCATGTGGCAGTGGAGCTACGATTCGAAGGTCGGTGCATTAAACGGGCTGCTGGTCAGTCTCGGGCTGATCAGCGAGTATCGCGGCTGGCTATCCTATCCGCTCTCGGCGCTGTTGGCGCTGGTGTGCGCAGATGTCTGGAACGCGATGCCGCTTGCGGTCGTGTTGCTGCTCGCCGCGCTCCAGCGCATCCCGGTCGAGCTTTACGACGCCGCCCGCGTCGACGGCGCCGGACCGTTGCAGCTCTTCTCCTACGTCACGTTTCCCTGGCTCGCGCAGCCGCTGCTGATCGTCCTGATCCTGCAGACACTGTCGATGATCCGCGCCTTCGACGTGATCTATGTGCTCACCGCCGGCGGCCCCGGCACCGCGACCACAACGCTGACCTGGAAGACCTTCCTCACGACCTTCGACAGCCTCGATTTCGGTCTCGGCAACGCCTACGCCTACACGATCAGCCTGATCACACTAGCAATCTCGCTCGTCTATTTCCGAATTCTCTATCGCCGCGGAGATTTCGAAGCATGATCGCGTGGTGGACCTCGCGGGAACCGTCACAGCGCTGGTCGCAGCTGCTGCTGATGCTCGGCGGCCTGCTCATGACCATCTATGTCATGGCGCCATTCTCCTGGTTTGTGCTGACAAGCTTCATGCACGAGCAGGACGCGCTCTCCGTGCCACCGCAATGGATCCCCGTGCGGCCGACGCTCTCGAACTACCTCACGTTCTTCGACCCGTCGGGCACGCGGGCGGTGGTCGGCAGCCGCGCCGCCGAGCAGACCCTGCCCAGCATGCTCAACTCGCTGATCGCAGCTGGCGGCACCGCGGCCCTCAACGTGTTGATCGGCGCGGTCGCAGGATACGGGCTCGCGCGCTTTGCATTTCGCGGGCGCGGAACGTTGCTCGCGGCTTATCTCGGTTCCCGGATGCCCGGCATCGCGCTCATCGTGCCTTTGTATCTCACCGTTTGCACCTACGGCCTGCTCGATCACCTGAGCGCGCTCGTCATCACCTATCTCACCTTCACGCTGCCGTTCACGATCTGGCTGCTGAAAAACTACTTCCAGGCAATCCCGCGCTCGCTTGGACAGGCCGCGTTGGTCGATGGATGCAATTGGTGGCAGATGTTCTGGCACATATTGCTACCGGCCGCAGCGCCGGGACTTGTGGCGGCGGCGATGTTCGCCTTCATGACGGCTTGGAACGACTATCTGTTTGCCGTTATCCTCACGAGCACGATCGCCTCGAAAACCATGCCGGTTGTCGTCGCCGGTTTCGCAACCGATGTGACAACCGAAAGAACCTTGATGGCGGCAAGCGGCGTGCTTGCCGTCATCCCGCCGCTCGTCTTCGCATTCGCGTTCCAGCGCCTGATCGTGCAGGGGCTGACGAGCGGCGCCGTGAAGGATTGACGCGTGACTCAACCGCACAACAAGAGGCCAATCCGCATGCACAGAACATCGATCTCCCGTCGGCAACTGCTCAAGACATCGGCCATCGCGGGCGCCGGGCTCGTCGCCCCGTCGCTGCTGCGCATTGCGCGCGCCGCCGACACGCCGGTAACATTCTCCGGCTGGGCATTCGAGCCGCAGGTCGTCGAGGCGAACGTCAAAGTGTTCGTGCAGCAGAACCCCGACATCAAGGTGGCCTACACACCGCTCGACCTGCAACTCTATAACGAGAAGATGGTCGCGCTCTTCAATGCGAAGGCGCAGCCCGATGCATTCTATGTGCGGGACTCCAATCTTGGCGCGTGGGTGGAGGCCGGATGGCTGCAACCGATCGACGGCCTGCCG
>PNAI01000011.1 GCA_003169835.1 Hyphomicrobiales bacterium
ACGGCTTTCCGCGCACCGATCTGCAGGTGACGCTCGACGGCGTCGCCATCAAGCCCGCGTTCGCGCTCGGCGGCTGGGTTGCGTTCAAGCCGATGCAGGGCGAAGTCATGGCAATGGGCGATCTCGTGCTGCTCGAGACCGAGATCAACCCGGTCATGATGAAGCTGATCGAAAACGGTGTCGAGATCACGGCAGTCCATAACCATCTACTGCGCGCCAATCCGGCAACCTTCTATATGCACGTCGGCGGTCATGGCGATCCGGTCAAGATGGCGACGGTCATGCGGGCGGCGCTGGCGGAAAGCAAGACGCCACTCGATCCGCCCGCGGCTGCGGCGCCGCCGCCCGCGATCGATCTCGATACCGCCGCGCTCGATCAGATCATCGGCGTCAAAGGCCAGGCCAATGGCGGCGTCTATCAGTTCGCCGTCGCGCGCCTGAAGCCCGCCGTCGAAGACGGCATGCAGGTTAACGGTCCGCTCGGTGGAGCCAACGCGATCAACTTCCAACCCACGGGCGGCGGCAAGGCCGCCATTACCGGCGACTTCCTTGTCACGGGCGACGAGGTGAATCCCCTCGTGCGCACGCTCCGCGCCAACGGCATCGACGTCACCGCCATCCACAGCCACATGTTGGATGAGCAGCCGCGCATGATCTTCATTCACTTCTGGGCCAATGACGACGCGGTGAAACTCGCCAAGGGCGTCCGCGAGGCACTCGACAAGACCGCCGCTGCCAAAAGCTGACCGACAAAGGGAACGGCGCATGCGCATGTGCACCGCACTGTTGGCGACCTTCGTCGGCGTTTGCGTCGCGCCGATGGCGGCCGCCGAAGACAGCCGGCACTTCGAGGTCATCGGCGTCAATCCCGCCGACGGCACAAGCTACGCGGGCGACGTATTGATGCAGAAGACCGGCGAGACCTACCGCCTCGAATGGAGCCTTGGTGGCAAGCGCATCACCGGCACGGCGATCGGCGACGGCCAGCATCTGGCGGTCACCACCGAGCGCGGGATGGCGCTGTATCGCGCCGACGGTCCGGGCTTTGAGCGCATCTGGACCAGTGAGGGCGGCTTCAAGCGCGGCACCGAGCAATGGGTTGCATGGTAGCGCCCGCCGCCTTTCGAAAGGAAAGAGCATGCGATCCGTAATCGTTGCGATGGCGCTGCTGGTTGGGGTGGTTTCCGCGGTCGCGCAAAGTCTGACGTTAGAGCAGCAGGCGACGGCGGGAGACCTCATCACCAAGGACGCGGGCGTAGCGATCCCTGCGGGCAGCTTCACGGTCGCGATCGACAGTACGGTTCCCGAGGGCATCGCACTGCGTCCCGTCCCCAAGGCGGCCCAGGACGACGCGCCGTCCCTTCGCGGCAAAAGTTACGTCGTCGTCGATGAAGTGATCGGCATTGTTGATCTCCAGACCCGCAAGATCACCGCTGTGATGCAGCGCGTAAGGAAACCTTAGGCAACGCCGCGGGCGCGCCCCATGGCCGTTCTTCTACCATGCGCAGAAAGGAATGCCCCATGCGAGCCTTCGCCGTTCTCGTTCTCACAAGCTTGTTGTTCTCCGGCGTCACCGCGCAAGCGCAACTGTCAAACAGCTGCAAGCTATGCCGCGATCAAAAGCAAGCTTGCATGAAAAACTATGCGGGCCCGACATGTGCGTCGGACTACGAAATCTGCATGAAGAACTGCGAGAAAGTTAAAAGCGACATCCGTTCGCAGATATCTTTCGCTTCCGCTCTTGATTGGAAAAAGCGTTGCGGATAAATAGAGACACGGGGCATTTGACGGTCGCCCCTTCAGGCTAGCAAGGCCCAAGCGCCGTCTCCTTCGCAAGCAGAAGGAGACATCATGTTTGCGAGCCTCTTTGCTTCCCTTCAATGCCCATCACGTGTTTGGCGAGCGCTCACGATCCCTGTGGCCATTGTGTCGGGATGGATCGCGCTTGCCGCGGCCGCACAAGCGACGGCGACGCCGCTATGCAGGCCAGCACTGGCGTTTCAACACGTCAGCTTTTCGCCGATCAATTACGAGACGATGCAGCGGCGGTGGTCGGCCACACTGTTGGTCGATGCGTCGCCCTGCGCGACCACGTCCGGACGCTTCGAGATACTGTTCGCGCTGTGGAGCGAGACCGCTCTCGACGACGAGTTCATCCGAACTTTCACATGGACGCCGGGCTTGACGGTGGTGGCCGTCGACCTCACCGCCGATGAAGCGATCGGCGGATACTCCGTTCAGAACATCTCGACTTGTCCGTGTCGCGAGTAAGGGGTCACCGATGGATATGATTACTCTCGGATTATTTCTAGCGGCCGCCTTCGCTGGCGGCCTTGTGTCCGGCGTCTCGGGCTTCGCGATGGGGCTCGCCGTGTCCGGCGTTTGGCTCCACATGATCACGCCCAGTCAAAATGCGTTGCTGATCGTCTTGTGCGGCCGCGTCACGCAAGGTTCAGGCATCTGGCGCGTGCGCCATGCCATTGCTTGGCGGACGGTGCTGCCGTTCATTGTCGGCAGCGCAGTCGGCGTAGCGCTTGGAACGGCGCTGCTCACGATGGTCAACCCGGCAACGGTACGCATTGCGATGGGCATTTTGCTCGTGCTCTACAGTCTTTATGGCCTACTTCGTCCGGCACTCGGGCCGGTGAAAGGGAACGTGCCGACGGAGGTTGGCGTCGGCGTCGCGAATGGCCTGATAGGCGGACTAACCGGACTCGGCGGCATCGCTGTCACAATCTGGTGTCAGATACGCGGTGGACCCAAGGACTCGCAACGCGCGATCTTCCAGCCGGTCATGTTTGCGACCTTCGTGATGACGGCGATTTCTCTCGCCTTTACGGGCGCGTACACGCTGGAAGCCATGAAGCTTTATGCGCTCGCCCTGCCGGCGTTGATCGTCGGCCTCTGGCTCGGACTGAAGCTCTACGGCAAGCTCGATGACACTGCGTTTCGACGCGTCATCCTGGTCCTGCTGCTGGCCGCCGGCGTTTCGCTGATCGCCCCGACCATGGTGCGCTGGGTGCGAGCCGGTTCCGTTGCGGCGACCCAAGCCGCCCCAACCATCAGCATGAAACCGCTCGGCTGCGATCCTGC
>PNAI01000057.1 GCA_003169835.1 Hyphomicrobiales bacterium
TTCCTCAACGAACTGACCGAGCACGCGACGCAGCGCGAGTTCGTCCATCGGCACGCCTGGCGCGTCGGCGATCTGGTGATCTGGGACAATCGATGCACGCTCCATCGCGGACGTCCCTACGACGACGCCACCCATCCGCGCGATCTGCGCCGCGTCACCACGAAGGACTATGCCCGCGTCCCAGAGCACGTGGCGTAATCTGGGCTGTCTCAGTGATGCGTCTTTTGGCTTGCCGAAAACAAAAGGACTCTTGATGTCGAAAATCGACCAGCTTCGCCGGCTGCTCGGCGGCGACGACTTCATCATCGCGCCCGGCGCCTATGACGGGCTGACGGCGCGCCTGATCGCGGACGCTGGATTTCCGGTGGTCTACGCGACCGGCGCCGGCATCTCCAATTCACAGTACGCGCTCGCGGACCTCGGCCTGATCACCATGACCGAGGTGCTGGAGCAGGTGCGCAAGATGGTCGGCGCCGTCGACGTGCCGGTGATCTCGGACGTCGACACCGGCTACGGCAACGCATTGAACCTGCATCGCACGATCCGCGAATTCGTGTCCGCCGGCGTCGCGGCGGTGCAGATCGAGGATCAGGTGATCCCGAAGAAGTGCGGACACTTCGCCGGCAAGCAAGTCATCCCATTCGAGGAGGCCGTGTCCAAGATCAAGGCGGCGGTCGAAGCGCGCGGCGACAGCAATCTCGTGCTGATCGCGCGCACCGATGCCATCGCGGTCGAGGGGTTTGACAAGGCGATGCGCCGCGCGCGCGCCTATCACGAGGCCGGCGCCGATGCGCTGTTCGTGGAAGCGCCGCGCTCGCCAGAGGAACTCGCGCAGATCGGGCGCGATCTTCCCGGCGTGAAGATCGCCAACATCGTCGAAGGCGGAAAGACGCCGATCGTTCCCGCCAGGGACCTTCAGGCGATGGGATTCAAGCTCGCGATCTACGCCAACCTCGTGCTGCGGTCGAGCGTCAAGGCCATCCAGAAAAGCTTGGCGCACCTGCACGCAACGGGCGACTCCGCCGCGATCCTCTCCGATATGATCACCATGGAGGAGCGCGCCCGCATCACCCAGAAGGACACGCTCGACGCCATCGAGAAACGCTTCGTCAACATCGCGGTGTGATTCGTGACAACCGACCTCCCCGTCTACGACCTGTTCGCGCTGCGCTACGCGATGCGCGAGGCTCGCCGCAGCGACCATTTCATCGGCGGCGATCCGCATGACGGGCCGATGCCGATGGACTATTTCCTCTGGGTGGCGAAATCGCCCGAGCGAGCAATCGTCATCGACGCCGGCTTCACGGCGGAAATCGCCGCGAAACGCAAGCGCACCTTCCTGCGCTGCCCCATCGATTCCTTGAGCCTGCTCGGCGTCGATGCCGCGACCGTCAAGGACGTGGTCCTGACCCACATGCATTACGACCATGTCGGCAATTTCCACCGCTTTCCGGTCGCGCAGTTTCATTTGCAGGAGCCGGAAATGCATTACGCCACCGGCCGCTACATGCGCTATCCGCGCCTGTCGCATTCGTTCGAGCCCGAGGATGTGGTCGGCATGGTCCGGCTCAACTTCGCCGGCCGCGTGAACATGCACAACGGGCCGGTCGACCTCGCGCCGGGCATCACGCTGCATCCTGCGCCCGGCCATTCGATGGGGTTGCAGTTTGCGCGCGTGCATACACGGCGCGGCTGGGTGGTTGTCGCGTCCGACGTGACGCACTTCTACGAGAACATGGAGACCGGCCGGCCGTTCACCACCGCGTTCCACATCGGCCAGATGCTCGAAGGTTTCGACAAGCTCGTCGCCGCCGCGCCGACGCGTAAACACATCGTTCCGGGACACGATCCGGAGGTGATGAAGCGCTATCCGGCGCCGAGCCCCGAGCTTGAGGGCATTGTGGTCAGACTTGACGTGGAACCGAACGCCTGACGCACACGCCCGAGCCTGTCTGCAAGTTGCAGTTGATGACGCGGGTGCGGCGTTAAACCTTTACCCATATTTGGCTGGCGGGGTGCGGCTTTTGCCCGTATGGACGAACGATCCGAAATTCGACATATTGCCGCTCTGCTTGTGCGGTGCAGCATAGCTATCTGTCGACAGTCGGCTTGCACACCGCTTGGGGGCGGCGCGGGACTTGTCTCGTGACCTAGGAGCGTTCTTCGAATGATTGCTCTCGTCCGCATCGCTTTGCGGCGCCCATACACGTTCGTCGTGCTGGCACTTGCCATCATGATCATCGGGCCGCTGGCCGCGTTGCGCACACCTGTCGACATTTTCCCCGACATCCGCATTCCGGTCATCGCCATCATCTGGAACTACACCGGCTTGCAGCCGGACCAGATGGCGGGCCGCATCGTCACGCAATCGCAGCGCGGCCTGACCACGACCGTCAACGACATCGAGCACCTCGAGGCGACCTCCTATAACGGCGTCGGCATCATCAAGGTGTTCTTCCAGCCCGGCACGAATGCCGACGCCGATGACTCGCAGGTGACGGCGATCTCGCAGACCATGATCAAGGCGTTGCCGCCCAACGCCACGCCGCCTTTGATCCTGAACTACAACGCCGCGACCGTGCCGATCCTGCAGATCGCGTTGGCGGCCAAGGGCATGACGGAGCAGGCGGTGTTCGACATCGCCATTAACGTCGTGCGCTCGCCGTTGGTCACCGTGGCGGGCGCCGCCATCCCCTGGCCGTTTGGCGGCAAGTTCCGCCAGATCCAGATCGACCTCGATCCCGCGGCGATGCAGGCGCGGGGCCTGTCGGCCAACGACGTGGCCACCGCGCTCGCCAACCAGAACCTCATGACGCCGGCCGGCACGCAGAAGATCGGCAATATCGAGTACGCCATCCAGCTCAACAACGCGCCCCGCGACTACGCCGCCCTGGCCGACGTGCCGATCTTCGCCGCCAACGGCACCATGGTCTATCTGCACGACGTGGCGACGGTGAGGGACGGCAACCCGCCGCAGCAGAACATCGTGAACGTCAACGGCAGCCGCTCGGTCGTGCTTCAGGTGCTGAAGAATGGTGCTGCTTCCACGCTCGCCATCATCGACGGCATCAAGCAGAAGGTCGCGGAGATGCGACCGACCTTGCCGGAGAATCTCACGATCGCGCTGTTGGGCGATCAGTCGCTGTTCGTCGAGGGCGCGATCGGCGGCGTCGTCACCGAGGCGGTGATCGCCGCGGCGCTGACCAGCCTGATGATCCTGCTGTTCCTGGG
>PNAI01000043.1 GCA_003169835.1 Hyphomicrobiales bacterium
TCGAAGTTGACGAACACGTTGAGCTGGTCCTGCAGAATGCGCGCCGCATACGCGAGCGCATCCTCGGGCGCCACCGCGCCATTGGTCTCGAGCTGCAAGGTGAGCTTGTCGTAATCGAGAATCTGACCCTCGCGCGTGTTCTCGACCTTGTAGGAGACTTTCCGCACCGGCGAATAAAGGCTGTCGACCGGGATGAGCCCGATTGGCGCGTCTTCCGGGCGGTTGCGCTCGGATGGCACGTAGCCCTTGCCGGTGTTGACCGTGAATTCCATGCGGATCTCGGCGCCCTCGTCCAGCGTGCAGAGCACGAGGTCGGGGTTAAGCACGACGATATCGCCGACGGTCTGAATGTCACTTGCAGTCACAGTGCCCGGGCCCTGCTTCTTCACGACCATGCGCTTTGGGCCTTCGCCCTGCATCTTGATCGCGATGTCTTTGATGTTGAGCACGATATCGGTGACATCCTCGCGTACGCCGGCGATCGAGGAGAATTCGTGCAACACGCCGTCGATGTGGACGGATTGCACCGCGGCGCCTTGCAATGACGACAGCAGAATTCGCCGCAATGCATTTCCCAGCGTGACGCCGAATCCGCGCTCGAGCGGCTCGGCGATCAGCGTCGCCACGCGCTTCGGATCGCTGCCCACGGTCACCTGAAGCTTGTTCGGCTTGATCAGTTCTTGCCAGTTCTTCTGGATCACGTTCGCACCCATTGCATTGGGAGGCGCATTACCTTGCGCCGCCCACTTTGCCCCCTGAGGAATCTCGCCCGGCGACCCTTGTGCCGGCCGGATTGAAATGTCGGTCATACCCGCCGTCGCTTTCTCGGCCGACAGCCGTTGTGAGGAATTGGAGTCACGTCACGAATGGACGTAATGGTGAAGCCTGCAGCCTGCAGCGCACGCAGCGCCGATTCGCGCCCCGAACCCGGTCCCGCGACCTCGACCTCGAGCGTGCGCATGCCGTGTTCTTGCGCCTTCTTCGCGGCGTCTTCGGCCGCGACCTGCGCAGCATAAGGCGTCGACTTGCGCGAGCCCTTGAAACCCATGGTGCCAGACGTCGACCAGGCGATGGTGTTGCCCTGCGCGTCGGTGATGGTGATCATCGTGTTGTTGAACGACGCATTCACATGCGCAACACCTGACGCGATGTTTTTGCGTTCACGCTTGCGTACGCGTCCGGCGACTTCCTTACCCATTCACAATCCTTCTCTGAGGTCCGCAGACCCGCCGCTCGAGCAAATTCAAAAAACTAGGCGGTGACCTTTTTCTTCCCGGCAATCGCCTTGGCAGGTCCCTTGCGGGTGCGGGCGTTAGTGTGGGTGCGCTGGCCGCGGACCGGCAGGCCCTTACGGTGGCGCAGTCCCCGATAGCAGCCGAGGTCCATAAGCCGCTTGATATTCATCGCGACCTCACGACGCAGATCCCCTTCCACGACATAGTCGCGGTCTATCATTTCGCGGATCTGCAGCACTTCTTGATCGGTCAGCTGCGACACCCGGCGATCTGCCGTGAGCCGCACACCATCCATGATCTCCTGCGCCTTCTTCTGGCCGATGCCATGGATGTACTGGAGCGCGATCACGACGCGCTTGTTGGTGGGGAGATTTACGCCTGCAATTCTGGCCACAATTTCACTCCTCTTTCGGCCGCAGCTTGCGCACGACCGATGCCGCCCGTTTCGATGTCCCCGGAGGCTCTTTCCAACGCAACGACACGACGCCCTCCCCCCGTTCCGGGGGCCCGGCATCGTTCGATAGTCTCCATCTGAATGCGAAGCTTATTAGGGTATTCTTGATCACTTCGTCAACCTCCGCAGACGCGCTTTCCCGGGTCTTTTCCGCCCCTTGGCGCGTGCCTGAACGGGCCGCACGATAGGGGCGGTCTTTTTGACGGTCTTACGGCCCTGCTTGCCCGCGCCGACGGCTTTTTTCGGCTTGGCGGCCTTGCTGGCGGATTTGAACGCGCCCGGCTTTTTTCCGCCGCTCCGCCCCGCCCCCGCCCGCTTGGCCAGACGAGGGCGAAACACCGTCTCGGCCATGGCCCGCCCGATGGCGGCGGTGACCTCATCGATCGAGGCCATCCCGTCCACCGCCTTGAGCAGCCCCCCGCTGGTGTAATGGGCCACCAGCGGCGCGGTCTGGGCCCGATAGGCGGCAAGCCGCTCCTGCAGAACGTCCGGATTGTCGTCCGAGCGCAGCGGCTCGCCGCGCGCGCGCATCTGCGCGATCCGGTTCTTGATCCGGTGCAGAAGCACGCCTTCATCCACGTCGAATGCAATCACAGCGTCGAGCCTGAGCCCTTTTTTCTTGAGCATCTGATCGAGCGCCTCGGCCTGCGGCACCGTACGCGGAAACCCATCGAGGATGAACCCGCGCTTAGCGTCAGGCTGATCGATGCGGTCGGACACAATGGCGACCACCAGTTCGTCGGGCACCAGTGCCCCGCGCGCCATGATGTCGGCCACTTTGACTCCGAGCGGCGTGCCGGCCTTCACGGCCGCCCGCAGCATGTCGCCCGTTGAAAGCTGAACGATGCCATATTGAGCGACGAGCCGCTGCGCCTGCGTGCCTTTGCCGGCCCCCGGCGGGCCCAGCAGTACAACCCTCATCTCCGCCGTCCCCGCAGCTTCGACTTCTTGATTAAGCCTTCGTATTGGTGCGCCAGCAGATAGCCCTGCACCTGCGCCACCGTATCCATCGTGACGCTCACCACAATCAACAGCGATGTCCCGCCGAAATAGAACGGCACCGCCGCGTATGAGATCAGCATCTCCGGAATGAGGCACACAATCGCAAGGTACCCCGCGCCGACCACCGTGATGCGCGTCAACACATAGTCGATATATTCCGCCGTGCGCTCGCCCGGCCGGATGCCGGGGATGAACCCGCCATGCTTTTTCAGGTTGTCCGCGGTCTCGGTCGGGTTGAACACAATCGCCGTATAGAAGAAGGCGAAGAACACGATCAGCGAAATATAAAGAATGAGGAACAGCGGCCGGCCGTGGCCAAGCAACGCGGTGACGGTGACGAACCATTCCGGTCCCTGCCCGGCATTAATGTTGGCAATCGTCGTCGGCAGCAGCAACAGCGAGGACGCGAAGATCGGCGGAATCACGCCCGACGTATTGAGCTTGAGCGGCAGATGCGAGGATTGCCCCTCGAACATGCGGTTGCCGACCTGGCGCTTGGGATATTGAATCAACAGCCGGCGTTGCGCGCGCTCCATGAAGACGATGAACGCGATCACCGCAACCGCCATCACAATGACCACAAGGATCAGGCCGGTCGACAGCGCGCCCTGGCGGCCAAGCTCGAACATGCCGACCAGCGCCGACGGCAATTCGGCGACGATGCCTGCCATGATGATCAGTGAAATTCCGTTGCCGATGCCGCGCGAGGTGATTTGCTCGCCGAGCCACATCAGAAACATTGTGCCGCCGGTCAGCGTAATCACCGTCGAGATGCGAAAGAACATGCCGGGATCACTGACCACATTGCCCGCACCTTCCAGGCCGATCGAAATGCCGTAGGCCTGGAACGCCGCCAGCGTCACGGTGAGGTAGCGCGTATATTGATTGATGACTTTGCGCCCCTGCTCGCCCTCTTTCTTGAGCGCCTCAAGCGTTGGCGACACCGTGGTCATAAGCTGGATGATGATCGATGCCGAGATGTAGGGCATGATGTTGAGCGCGAAGATCGCCATGCGGTGAATGCCGCCGCCCGCGAACATATTGAACATGCCGAGGATGCCGCCGGCCTGCTTGCTGAAAATCTGCTCCCACGCTGAGGGGTCGATGCCGGGCAGCGGGATGTAAGTGCCGAAGCGATAGACCAGCAGCGCACCAAGCGTGAACCAGATCCGCTTTTTCAGCTCTTCGGCTTTCGCCAGCGCCGAAAAATTCAGGTTGGCCGCCAGTTGTTCCGCTGCAGAGACCATTGAGAGCTCCCGTTCCGCCTCAACCCACCTTAGCTAAACAAAGGCCGGCCGCGCGTTGGCAGGCTGGCCTTTGTCGTGGTCTCTATGTGGTGCGCAGGTATCATAATTCCATGGTCTTGAAGGCGCTGGCGACCCCGTTCCTGGGCGGCGCCGGCAGGCAATTTAAGCGGCTTTTTCGCCTTCTTCCCGCGACGGTGCCAGAATTTTGATCGTCCCGCCGGCCTTTTCCACCGCGGCCACCGCCGATTTCGAGGCGCCATACACCGCAAAGCCGACCTTGGCCTTCAACTCGCCGTCCCCGAGCAGCCGCACCCCGGCCTTGATCCGCCGCAACAGACCGGCCTTGACCAGCGCCGCGCCGTCGATGAGCGCGTTCGGATCGAGCCGCCCGGCATCGATCGCCGCCTGCACGCGTCCCAGGTTGATCTCGTTCAGCCGCAGGGCAAACTTGACGTTCTTGAAACCGCGCTTAGGCAAGCGGCGGTGCAGCGGCATCTGGCCGCCTTCGAAGCCCTTGATGCGCACGCCCGAGCGCGCGGTCTGGCCCTTACCGCCGCGACCGCCGGTCTTGCCTTTGCCTGAGCCGATTCCCCGGCCGATGCGAAAGCGGTTCTTGCGCGACCCGTGCCGAGGAGCGAGTTCGTTAAGTTTCATGGCCGCTCTCCTGATTTCCCCTCGACCACGCGGATGAGGTGACTGACCTTCTCGATCATGCCCCGCGTCATCGGCGTGTCGGGCAGGTCGCTCATGCGGCCGATCTTGTTGAGCCCGAGCCCGATCAGGGTCTCGCGCTGATCATGATGGCGCCGTTGCGGACTGCCGATCTGTTCGAGCTTGATGGTTTTCGCTGTGCTGGCCATGGCCTGCTTGCCTTTAAATATGTCGCGTTTCCCGCTTACTCGGTTGTTGCTTCAGTGTCGCCTTCGCGCCGGCGCGCCTGCAGTGCGGAGACTTTGATGTTGCGCCGCGCCGCGACCGAGCGCGGCGAATCCTGATGCTTGAGCGCATCGAAGGTGGCACGCACCATGTTGTAGGGGTTCGACGAACCGATGGATTTCGCCACCACGTCCTGCATACCCAAAGTCTCGAACACGGCGCGCATCGGACCACCCGCGATGACGCCGGTGCCGGGTGGCGCCGCGCGCAACTGCACGCGGCCCGCCCCATGACGGCCGAGCACATCGTGATGCAGCGTGCGGCCCTCGCGCAGCGGCACGCGGATGACGTTGCGCTTGGCAGCTTCCGTCGCCTTGCGGATCGCTTCCGGCACCTCACGCGCCTTGCCGTGGCCAAAACCGACCCGGCCCTTCTGGTCGCCGACGATCACAAGCGCCGCGAAGCCGAAACGGCGGCCGCCCTTGACCACTTTGGCGACGCGATTGATGTGAACGAGCTTGTCGACGATCCCGCCGCTGTCGCGCTCCTCGCGCTCACGCTCGCGCCGCCGCCCGCGCGGCCGGTCAGATCCCGGTCCTGCTCTCTCGCCTTGTGCCATAGGCTCTCGTCCTTCCTAGAATTTCAATCCGGTCTCGCGCGCGGCGTCGGCGAGCGCCTTGATACGTCCGTGATAAAGATAGCTGCCGCGATCGAACTGCACTTCCTTCACGCCCTTGGCGACCGCGCGTTCGGCGACGCGCTTGCCGACGGCCTTCGCCGCCTCGACATTGGCGCCGGTCTTGCCGCGCACGTCTTTTTCCATGCTCGACGCCGAGGCGACCGTGACGCCCTTGGCGTCGTCGATCACCTGCGCATAGATGTGCTTGGATGAGCGGAACACCGAAAGCCGCACGCGCTCGCCGGCCGCGCGCTTGATCGCGCGCCGCACCGTCGCCGTCCGCCGTACTGTCCGATCCTTGACCGTCGCCATCGTCCGCTCCCGTTACTTCTTCTTGCCTTCTTTGCGGAGAATGTATTCGCCCGCGTATCTCACGCCTTTGCCCTTATAGGGCTCCGGCGGCCGGAACCCGCGGATCTCGGCCGCAGCCTTACCCACTTTTTGCTTATCGAGCCCGGTAACCACGATCTCGGTCGCCTTCGGAGTCGCGATCGTAATTCCTTCCGGAATCGGGAACACGATGTCGTGGCTGAATCCAAGCTGCATCTGCAGATTTTTGCCCTGCACCGCCGCGCGGAAGCCAACGCCGGTGATTTCAAGCCGCTCCTCGAAGCCCTTGGTCACGCCCGCGATCAGATTGGCGATCAGCGTACGCGAAGTCCCCCATTGCGAGCGAGCGCGCTGCGTCTCGGAGCGCGGATCGAGCTTGACGTTGGTCCCCTCAACTTTGGCGGTGACGTCGTCATGCAGCACGAGCTGGAGCGCACCCTTCGGGCCCTTGATCTTGACGGTCTGGCCCTCAACGTTTGCCGTAACGCCGGAGGGAAGCGGAACCGCTTTCTTGCCGATACGAGACATGGTCCGTTTCCTTTGTTCCTCTTAAGGCCTCAGAATACCGTGCAGAGGATTTCGCCGCCGACATTGGCCTCGCGCGCCGCGTGATCGGCCATCACGCCCTTGGGCGTGGAGACGATTGCGACGCCCAGACCGTTGTTGATGCGCGGTAGATTGCGCACCGACGCATAGACGCGGCGCCCCGGCTTCGAGACCCGCGAGATTTCGCGGATCACCGGCGCGCCGTCGAAATATTTGAGCTCGATCTCGAGTTCGGAGCGGCCGTCCTTGTGTTCGACCGTCGCAAACCCGCGGATATAGCCTTCGCTCTTGAGCACCTCGAGCACGCGCTCGCGCAGCCGCGAACCGGGCGTACTCACCTTTGATTTGCTGCGCATCTGCGCATTGTGGATGCGCGCAATCATATCGCCGAGCGGATCGATCAATGCCATGGGATGATCCTCCTCACCAGCTCGACTTCAGCAGGCCCGGAATCAGGCCCTTCGAACCAAGATCGCGCAGCGCAATGCGTGAAAGTTTATGTTTGCGATAGTACCCGCGCGGCCGCCCCGTGATCTCGCAGCGATTGCGGATACGCGTGGCGGAGGAATTGCGCGGCAATTCAGCAAGCTTGAGCGTCGCCGCGAAGCGTTCTTCCATCGGCCTTTTCTTGTCGTTCGCAATGGCTTTAAGCCGCGCGCGACGCCCGGCGTAATGCTTCGTCATTCTGCGCCGCCGGTTATTCTTCTCTATCGAACTCTTCTTCGCCATTCTTAACTCCTACTGTCCGCGTTTGAGGGCTGATAAGCCCTCACTGCCGGAACGGGAAATTGAACGCAGCGAGCAGCGCACGCGCTTCTTCGTCCGTGCGCGCCGTCGTGCATACGGTGATGTCCATGCCCCAAACTTCGGTCGCCTTGTCGTAGTCGATCTCGGGGAAAACAATGTGTTCCTTCACGCCGAGCGTGTAATTACCGCGGCCGTCGAAACTCTTGGGCGAAAGTCCGCGGAAATCGCGTACGCGCGGCAGCGCAATGTTCACCAGCCGGTCGACGAACTCGTACATCCGGATTTTGCGCAACGTCACCTTGCAGCCGATCGCCTGGCCCGCGCGCAGCTTGTAGGTCGCGATCGATTTGCGCGCTTTCGTGATGACCGGCTTCTGTCCCGTGATCTGGGCGAGATCCGCCGCCGCCTGCTCGACCTTCTTGCGGTCGACCACGCCCTCACCGATGCCCATGTTCAGCACGACCTTCGAGATCTTCGGCACCTGCATGGGATTCTTGTAGCCGAATTGCTCGGTGAGCTGCTTGCGCACCACTTCGTCGAAATGGGTCCGCAAGCGTGGCGTCACCTTCTCTTCGGGAACGCGCGGCTTTTTCTCGGCGGGGGCCTTCGGGCCCTTCTCGCCTTTGGCAGCCTTCGGCTCCTTAGCCTCGCCCTTGCCCTGCGCCTGCTGGCCCTTCTCGGGCCGCGGCTGCTTGTCGCCCTTTGGCGCGCCGCCCTTCGGGGCCTTCTCGTCTTTGTCAGCCATCGATCTCAACTCCTGAACGCTTAGCGATCCGCACCCGCTTGCCATCGGTCATGATCTTGAAGCCGACGCGCGTGGGTTTTCCGTCCTTCGGGTCCGCCACCGCGAGATTGGACAGATGGATCGACAATTCCTTGGAAATGATGCCGCCTTCCTGCTGTGCGGTCTGCTTCTGATGGCGCTTGACCACGTTGATGCCGCGCACCAGCGCACGCTCGTCGCTCGGACGCACTTCAATGACTTCGCCCGACCGCCCCTTGTCGCGGCCCGTGAGCACGATCACCTTGTCGCCCTTCTTGATCTTGGCGCCCATCACAGCACCTCCGGCGCCAGCGAGATGATCTTCATGTGGTTCTTGGCGCGCAGCTCGCGCGGCACCGGTCCGAAGATGCGCGTGCCGACCGGCTCATTCTGCGGATTCATCAGCACAGCGGCATTGCGATCGAACCGGATGACCGAGCCGTCGGCCCGCTTGATGTCCTTCGAGATGCGGACCACCACCGCGCGCATGACTTCGCCCTTCTTGACGCGGCCACGCGGGATCGCCTCCTTCACCGACACGACGATCACGTCGCCGACGGTGGCGTATTTGCGTTTCGAACCGCCCAGCACCTTGATGCACATGACACGGCGCGCGCCGGAGTTGTCCGCCACGTCGAGATTTGTTTGCATCTGAATCATGCTGTGCCTCGCATTCCATCGCGTCTCTTGAGAGTACTCATCTTAGCTTCGCGCTGACCTTGCGTGATTTCTTTCCCGCAGCGGCCGCCGTGTCTTCATCCGCCAGGCCTTCGGTCTTTTTCTTCTTCTCGCCCCGCACCACCGTCCAGCGCTTGAGCTTCGAGATCGGGCGATGCTCTTCGATCCACACCACATCGCCGACCGAAAACTCGTTCTTCTCGTCGTGGGCGTGAAACGTCTTCGACCGTCTGATCGTCTTCTTGAGGACCGGATGCGTGAAGCGCCGCTCGACACTGACGATGATCGTCTTGTCCTGCTTGTCGCTCAACACCACACCCTGCAGCGTACGCTTCGGCATCTTGGTCCCCTCAAGCCTTCGATTTCGACTTTGACTTCGCCTTGGCGGGTGCCTTGGCCTTCGGCGCACGCTTTGGCTTCGCCGCCGTCGCAGCGCCGGCTGTTGGTTTCGCGGCCAGTGCCGGCTCGCCCGCGCGCTTCTGCCGCGCGATAGTTTTCAGCCGCGCGATGTCGCGCCGTACGACGCGCACGCGCGCGGTATTCTCAAGCTGCCCAGTCGCGCGCTGGAAGCGCAGATTAAACTTCTCTTTCTTGAGTTTGAGCACCTCGTCGTCGATCTGATCGATCGACATGGCGCGCGCATCGGAAGCTTTCATGACGTTGTGTTCCTACTCGGCGATGCGCTGTACGAAACGGCACTTGATCGGCAGCTTGGCGGCGGCGAGCGCAAACCCCTCGCGCGCAATCTGTTCCGACACGCCATCGACTTCGAAAATGATGCGGCCGGGCTTGACCCGCGCGACCCACAATTCGACCGAACCTTTGCCCGAGCCCATGCGCACTTCGAGCGGCTTCTTGGTCACCGGAACATCCGGAAAAACGCGGATCCACACTTGCCCCGAGCGCTTCATATGGCGGGTGAGCGCACGGCGGGCGGCTTCGATCTGCCGCGCGGTCACGCGTTCGGGTTCGAGCGCCTTAAGCCCGTACTGGCCGAAATGCAGACTGCACGCACTGGTCGCGAAACCACGAATGCGGCCCTTGTGCTGCTTACGAAACTTGGTGCGGACTGGTTGCAACATGGCAGATGTCTTTCGTTATCCGTTCCGATCCGTTACGTGTTTTCGCGCCGTGGTCGGCCCGCCTCGGCCTCGGCCAGGCGTTTATCCTGCGCCATGGAATCGTGCTCCATGATCTCGCCCTTGAAGATCCATACCTTCACGCCGCAAGTGCCGTAGGTGGTGAAGGCGGTCGCAACGCCATAATCGACATCGGCGCGCAGCGTGTGCAACGGCACACGCCCTTCGCGATACCATTCCATGCGCGCGATTTCCGCGCCGCCCAGCCGGCCGGAGCAATTGATCCGGATGCCTTCGGCGCCGAGCCGCATTGCCGATTGCACGGCGCGTTTCATGGCGCGGCGGAATGCAACGCGGCGCTCGAGCTGCTGCGCGATCGATTCGGCCACCAGCGTTGCGTCGAGTTCGGGCTTCCTGATTTCAATGATATTGATGACGACGTCGGACTTGGTCAGTTCGGCAACCTTACGGCGGATTTTTTCGATATCCGCACCTTTCTTGCCGATCACCACGCCGGGACGGGCGGAATGAATCGTCACCCGGCATTTCTTGTGCGGGCGCTCGATCACGATCCGCGACACTGCCGCCTGCTTGAGCTGCACCGACAGCTCTTTGCGGATCTTCATGTCTTCGTGCAACAGCGCCCCGTATTCGTTCTTGCCGGCGTACCAGCGCGAATCCCAGGTTCGGTTGATGCCGAGCCGCAATCCAATCGGATTGACCTTTTGACCCATCGGTCCCTCTCTTTAAGCCGCGCTCTCGACCTGACGCACAACGATGGTCAGGTTCGAAAACGGCTTGAAAATACGTCCCATGCGGCCACGGCCACGCGGGGTAAAACGTTTCAGCACAAGCGCCTTGCCCACATGGGCCTGCGAAACAATCAGGTCGTCGACGTCGAGTTCGTGGTTGTTCTCTGCATTAGCGATCGCCGACTCGAGGCATTTCTTCACCTCGCGCGCGATGCGCTTGTTGGAGAACTGCAAATCGGCAAGCGCCGTCGCCACCTTCTTGCCGCGAATGAGCTGCGCGACCAGGTTTAGCTTTTGCGGCGATACCCGCAGCATGCGGGCCACCGCCTTGGCTTCGCTATCCGAGAGCGTTCGTTCGCGTTTGCGCTTGCCCATGACGGTGCCTCTATTCTCGCTTCTCGTTTCAGCCCTTGGCCGCAGGCGCGGCGGCGGGCGCCGCAGCTGCGGCGGCAGGTGCTGCAGACGTGCGCGATGCCTTGCGATCCGACGTGTGGCCGTAGAACTGGCGGGTCGGCGAGAATTCGCCGAACTTGTGACCCACCATTTCCTCGGTCACCATCACCGGGATGTGCTTCTGGCCGTTGTAGACGCCAAATGTGAGTCCCACGAACTGCGGCAGGATGGTCGAGCGCCTGCTCCAGATCTTGATCATTTCTCGCCGCCCTGAGGATCGCGAGGTCTCTGCCTTCTTGAGCAGATAACCATCGACGAACGGGCCCTTCCAAACGGAACGCGTCATTGTCTGCCCTAGCTCTTCTTCTTGCGCGCGTGGCGCGTCATCATGATGAATTTTCCAGTCGACTTGTTCTTGCGGGTCTTCTTGCCTTTGGTCGGGAAACCCCACGGCGTCGTCGGATGTCCGCCGCCCTTGGTGCGTCCGCCGTGTGGATGGTCGACCGGGTTCATGGTGATGCCGCGGTTGTGCGGCATGCGCCCCAGCCAGCGCGTGCGGCCAGCCTTTCCGATCGAAATGTTCATTTTGTCCGGGTTCGACACCGCGCCGACGGTCGCCATGCAGCGGCCATGTACCAGGCGCTGCTCGCCGGAATTGAGCCTTAAGATGACGTAGTCGCCGTCGCGCCCGACGATCTGGGTATACGTGCCGGCCGAACGCGCGATCTGCCCGCCCTTGCCGATCTTGATCTCGACATTGTGCACGATCGTGCCGATCGGCATGTTGCCGACCGTCATCGCGTTGCCCGGCTTGATATCAACTTGTTCGCCCGCGACGACCGTGTCGCCCACGCCAAGCCGCTGCGGAGCAAGGATGTAGGACAGCTCGCCGTCATCGTATTTGATGAGCGCGATAAAGGCCGTGCGGTTGGGATCGTATTCGATGCGCTCGACCTCGGCCGGCTGGTCGTGCTTCAAGCGCTTGAAGTCGATCACGCGGTAGGCCTGCTTGTGGCCGCCGCCGCGAAAACGCGACGTGATGCGCCCGTGATTGTTACGTCCGCCAGTCGAGTGTTGGCCTTCCACGAGCGTCTTGACCGGAGCGCCATGGTAGAGCCCCGTGCGATCGACGTTGACGAGCCCGCGCTGGCCGGGCGTGACGGGTTTATATTTTTTGAGTGCCATGTTTCTTTATCCCTGCGCTCAAAGACCCGTAGTCACGTCGATCCTGTGGCCCTCTTCCAGGGTCACAATCGCGCGTTTGGTCGATTGCTGCTCGCCGAGCCGGCCCTTGAAAACCTTCATCTTGCCGCCGCGGATCAGCGTGTTTACGCGCCTGACCTTGACGTCGAACAGCTTCTCCACCGCTTCCTTGATCTGCGGCTTGGTGGCGCGGCGGTTGACCTTGAACACCACCTTGTTGTGCTCGGACGCGGTCGTCGCCTTCTCGGTGATGACCGGCGAGATGATGATGTCGTAATGACGCGGATCGGTGGTGCTCATTTGAATCGTGCCTCCAGCGCATCAACCGCGGCCTTTGTCAGGACCAATTTACCGCGCCGCAGGATGTCGTAGACGTTGATGCCCTGCACCGGCAGCACATCGATGTTCGGAATATTGCGCGCCGCATTGCGGAAGCCCACGTCGACCTCGGCACCGTCAATGATCAGCGCATTGATAAGCCCGAGTTTCTCGAACTGGTTGGCCAGCGCTTTGGTCTTGGCGCCCTTCATGCTTGCATTTTCGAGGATGATGATGCCGCCGTCCTTGGCCTTGGCTGAGAGCGCATGTTTGAGCGCAAGCGCGCGCACTTTCTTTGGGAGTCCGATCTCATGGCTGCGCACCACCGGACCGAATGAACGGCCGCCGCCGCGGAACAGATTGACGCGCGCCGAACCATGGCGCGCGTTGCCGGTGCCCTTCTGGGCGTACATTTTCTTGCCGGTGCGGTTGATATCGGCGCGATTTTTGACCGCATGTGTTCCCGCGCGACGCTTGGCAAGCTGCCAGACCACGCAGCGTTGAATCAGATCGCCCCGTGGTGAGAGCCCGAAGATCGCATCCGAAAGCGTGACCGAGCCTGCCGCCTTGCCGTCGAGGGTTGTGACCTTCAGTTCCATCTCACGCACCCTCCTGCGCAGGCGCCGGCGCAGCTTCCGCCGCCTTCGCCTCAGGCGCTACGCCGTCCGCTGACATTTCGCGGAATTTGCCCGGCTTCGGCGCTTCCTTGGGCAGCGCCTTTTTCACCGCGTCGCGGATCGTAACCCAGCCGCCCTTGGCGCCGGGCACCGCGCCCTCAATCATGATCAAGCCGCGCTCGACGTCGGTCTTCACCACCTTGAGATTGAGCGTGGTGACCCGCTCGTCGCCCAAGTGGCCGGCCATTTTCTTTTCCTTGAAAGTCTTGCCGGGATCTTGCCGGCCGCCGGTCGAACCGTGCGAACGGTGCGAGATCGACACGCCGTGAGTGGCGCGCAAGCCGGAGAAATTCCAGCGCTTCATCGGACCCGCAAAGCCCTTACCGATCGAGGTGCCGGTGACGTCCACGAACTGCCCGACGACAAAATGATCGGCGGTGATTTCCGCGCCCACTGGGATCATGTCTTTGTCGGTCACGCGGAATTCAGCGATCGTGCGCTTTGGCTCGACCTTGGCGACCGCGAAGCGGCCGCGCTCGGCCTTGCTCACGTTCTTGACCTTGCGCTTGCCTGACCCGAGCTGCAGCGCGACATAGCCGTTCTTTTCTTTGGTGCGATGCGCGATCACCTGGCATTGCTCAAGGCACACCACGGTCACGGGCATGTGCTCACCGGTTTCGGTGAACAGCCGGGTCATCCCGATCTTTTGTGCGATCACGCCTGAGCGCATTTTCGTTCCCTCAATTCCCCGAAAGCTTAGAGTTTGATCTCGACATCGACGCCAGCGGCAAGATCGAGCTTCATCAGCGCATCGACGGTCTGCGGCGTCGGATCGACGATATCCAACAAACGCTTGTGCGTGCGCATTTCAAATTGTTCGCGGCTCTTCTTGTCGACGTGCGGCGAGCGGTTGACCGTGAACTTTTCGATCTTGGTCGGCAGCGGGATCGGCCCGCGCACCTGCGCGCCGGTACGCTTGGCCGTGTTGACGATCTCGCGCGTCGACGCATCGAGGATGCGATGGTCGAACGCCTTGAGCCGTATTCTGATGTTTTGACCGTTCATTGTGTTTCCGTCAGGCGTACTTGGCCTGAACCTCTATCGCGACGTTTTGCGGAACTTGCTCGTAGTGATCGAACTGCATGGTGAAAGTGGCACGCCCCTGGCTCATGGAACGCAGGTTGTTGACGTAGGAGAACATGTTGGCGAGCGGCACCATCGCGCTGATGACGTTGGCGTTGCCGCGCATATCCTGGCCTTGGATTTGTCCGCGGCGTGAGTTGAGGTCGCCGATGACGGAGCCGGTGTAATCTTCCGGCGTCACCACTTCGACTTTCATGATCGGTTCAAGCAGCACCGAGCCGCCTTCGCGCAACGCCTCACGCAAAGCCGTGCGCGCGCAGATCTCGAACGCCATCGCCGATGAATCGACGTCGTGATACGCGCCGTCGATCAACGAAACTTTGATGTCAACCACCGGGAAACCGGCGAGCACGCCCGAGCCAAGCACCGACTCAAGGCCCTTCTCGACTGCGGGGACGAATTCTTTCGGCACCGCGCCGCCCACGATCTCGTTCTCGAATTCGAAAGGAACGCCCGAAGCGGTCGGCTCGGCGACAATCTTGACGCGCGCATATTGGCCGTGGCCGCCGGTCTGCTTCTTGTGGGTGTAGTCCTTGGTAACGGTCTTGGTGATCTTCTCGCGATAGGCCACCTGCGGTGCGCCGATATTGGCGTCGACCTTGTAGGTGCGCCGCAAGATGTCGACCTTGATGTCGAGATGCAGCTCGCCCATGCCCTTGATGATGGTCTGGCCGGATTCCTGATCGGTGGACACCCGGAACGAGGGGTCCTCGGCAACGAGCTTGGCGAGCGCGACGCCCAGCTTCTCCTGATCGGCCTTCGACTTCGGCTCGATCGCGATCTCGATCACCGGATCGGGAAATTCCATCTTCTCAAGGATCACCTGCTTCTGCGCATCGCACAGCGTGTCGCCGGTGCGCACGTCTTTCAGGCCTGCAAGGGCGACGATGTCGCCGGCAAAAGCTTCCTTGATGTCTTCGCGGTTGTTGGCATGCATCAAGAGCATGCGGCCGATACGTTCCTTGCGTTCTTTGGTAGAATTGATCACGCCGGTGCCGGTCGTAAGCGTGCCGGAATAGATGCGGCAGAACGTGATGGTGCCGACGAACGGATCGTCCATGATCTTGAACGCCAGCATCGCGAGCGGCTCTTTGTCGCCCGGCTTGCGTTCGATCTCATTGCCCTTGTCATCGACGCCTTTGATGGCGGGCACGTCGAGCGGCGACGGCAGATAATCCACAACCGCATCGAGCAGCGGCTGCACGCCCTTGTTCTTGAACGCCGAGCCGCACAACACCGGGAAGAAAGCGCCGGTGATCACGGCCTTGCGGATCAGTTTCTTGATGGTGGCCTCGTCGGGCATTTTGCCCTCGAGATAGGCGGTGGCCGCGTCATCGTCGAGCTCGCAGGCCGCCTCGATCATCTTGTCGCGGTATTCTTGAGCCTGCGCGAGCATGTCGGCGGGAATGTCGATATCGTGGTAATCGGCGCCGAGGGATTCGTCGTTCCACACCACGCCCTTCATGCGCACCAGGTCGATCAGGCCCTTGTACTGCTGCTCGGAACCGATCGGGAGTTGAATGGCCACCGGCCTGGCGCCGAGGCGGGTCTTGATGTCGTCCATGCACTTGAAGAAGTCGGCGCCGATCTTGTCCATCTTGTTGGCGAAGACGATGCGCGGCACTTTGTACTTGTCGCCCTGGCGCCAGACCGTCTCGGTCTGCGGCTCGACGCCCTGGTTGCTGTCGAGCACGACAACCGCGCCGTCGAGCACGCGCAATGAGCGCTCCACCTCGATGGTGAAGTCGACAAGGCCGGGGGTGTCGATGATGTTGAGGCGCTTGTTTTTCCAGAACGCGGTGGTCGCGGCCGAGGTGATGGTGATGCCGCGCTCCTGCTCCTGCTC
>PNAI01000033.1 GCA_003169835.1 Hyphomicrobiales bacterium
GTGTCGCGCTCCTCGGCGCTGGCGTCGAAGGCGACTGGATTTCCGATCGCCAAGGTCGCGGCCAAGCTCGCGGTCGGTTACACGCTGGACGAGATCGCCAACGACATCACCGGTGGCGCTACGCCCGCTTCATTCGAGCCGACGATCGACTACGTGGTGACGAAAATCCCGCGCTTCACATTTGAGAAATTTCCGGGCGCAGAGCCGGTGCTCACCACCTCGATGAAATCGGTGGGCGAGGTCATGGCGATCGGCCGTACCTTCCAGGAGAGCCTGCAGAAGGCGCTGCGCTCGCTGGAGACGGGCCTCACTGGGCTGGACGAGATCGGCATCGAGGGGATGGGCCAGAGCGACGACAAGAACGCCATCCGCGCCGCACTCGGCACGCCCTCGCCTGATGGTATCCTCAAAGTGGCACAAGCCATGCGGTTCGGCTTCACCGACGAGGAAATCCACGCCGCGTGCAAGATCGACCCGTGGTTCATAGGCCAGGTGCGTGAACTCATCGATACCGAGGCGGAGATCCGCAAAAAGGGTCTGCCAACTACGGCCGGCACGTTCCGCCGGCTCAAGGCCATGGGATTTTCCGACGCCCGCCTCGGAAAGCTCACAGCGACCGCTGCCGAAGCGGTAACGCAAAAACGCCACGCGCTCGGCGTGCGGCCGGTCTTCAAGCGCATCGACACCTGCGCTGCCGAGTTCGCCTCGCCCACCGCGTATATGTATTCGACCTACGAGCCGCCGTTCGCAGGCAAGCCTGCGGATGAGGCCAGACCCACGGACAAGAAAAAAGTGGTGATCCTGGGCGGCGGGCCAAATCGCATCGGGCAAGGTATCGAGTTCGACTATTGCTGCTGCCATGCCTGCTTCGCTCTCAAGGAGGTCGGCTTCGAAACGATCATGATCAATTGCAATCCGGAAACGGTGTCGACCGATTACGACACCTCGGATCGCCTTTATTTTGAGCCGCTCACCGCCGAAGACGTGCTCGAGATCATCGATACCGAGCGCGGCAACGGCACGCTGCATGGTGTGATCGTGCAATTCGGCGGGCAGACGCCGCTGAAACTCGCGGAGGCGCTGGAGCGGGCGAATGTCCCGATCCTCGGCACCTCGCCCGATGCCATCGATCTCGCCGAGGATCGAGACCGCTTCAACAAGCTGATCCGCAAGCTGGGGCTTCGCCAGCCCGAGAGCGGCATCGCGCGCAGCCCGGCGGAAGCGCGCAAGATCGCCGAATCCATCAGCTATCCGATCGTGATCCGGCCTTCGTATGTGCTGGGCGGGCGGGCCATGGAGATCGTGCACGACACGCCGCAACTTGACCGCTATCTCGCGCGGCTTTCGTCCCATCTCGAAGGGCCGTCGGAGCTTGCGGTGTCCGGCAAGCGGCCGCTGCTGATCGATCGCTATCTTTCGGATGCCACCGAAGTCGACGTCGACTGCCTGTGCGACGGCAAGGATACGTATATCGCAGGTATCATGGAGCACATCGAGGAGGCCGGCATCCACTCCGGCGACTCGGCTTGCTCGCTGCCGCCGCATTCCCTCAACGGCGCCGTGATCGCCGCACTCGAGGAGCAGACGCGGTCGCTCGCGCTCGCGCTCAACGTGGGCGGTCTGATGAACGCGCAATTCGCCATCAAGGACGGTGACATCTATGTGCTCGAGGTCAATCCGCGCGCTTCGCGCACGGTGCCGTTCGTGGCCAAGGTGATTGGCTTGCCGGTGGCAAAGATCGCGGCGCGGATCATGGCCGGCGAAACGCTCGCGAGTTTTCACCTCAGGGCGGCGCGGCCCGATCATGTCGGGGTCAAGGAGGCGGTGTTCCCATTCGCCCGCTTCCCCGGCGTCGATACCGTGCTCGGCCCGGAGATGAAATCGACCGGCGAAGTGATGGGGATCGACAAGTCCTTCGCTATTGCCTTCGCCAAGAGCCAGATCGGCGGCGGGTCGCGGCTGCCGCGCGAGGGCACCGTCTTCGTCTCGGTGCGCGACGCCGACAAGCCGCGCATTCTGGCGGCGGTGCGGGTCCTGCACGACCTGCATTTCAAGGTCATTGCAACGTCGGGAACCCAGCGGTTCCTGGCGGAACACGACATCCCGGCGGCCAAGATCAACAAGCAGCTCGAAGGCCGCCCGCACATCGTGGACGCCATAAAAAACGGGCAGGTCCAGCTGGTTTTCAACACCACGGAGGGGGCCCAGGCGCTGGCCGATAGCCGGGCCCTGCGCCGCGCTGCCCTCTTGCATAAAGTGCCGTACTACACCACTCTTTCGGGTGCCGTCGCGGCGGCGCAGGGCATCAAGGCCTACCTCGGGGGCGATCTTGAGGTACGCACGCTGCAGAGTTATTTCGGCAGTCAGCCCTAAGATGAGGCCGTCAACGACGTAGGCGGTACGAAGTGGGACTGAAGTTCCGCGGTTGCGGGCCCGAGTAACATTCGGTCCGCGACCGAAATTTTTTGTCTCGCGGGGTCGGAGGATCGAATGACTGTCGAAAAGCTTCCCATGACCGCCGCGGGTTATTCCGTGCTGGAACAGGAGCTCAAGCACCGCCAGCAGGTGGAGCGGCCGCGCATTATCCAGCAGATCACCGAGGCGCGCACGCACGGCGATCTCTCCGAGAACGCGGAATATCACGCCGCGAAGGAGCAGCAATCGCTCAACGAGGGACACGTCGCCGAGCTTGAGGACAAGCTCGCGCGCGCGGAAATTATCGACGTCTCAAAACTCTCCGGCGACACCATCAAGTTCGGCGCCACCGTCACGTTGATCGACGAAGACACCGACAAGAAGCAGGTGTGGCAGATCGTGGGCGAGCCCGAAGCCAACGCCAAAGCCGGCAAGATATCCGTCACCTCGCCGCTTGCGCGCGCGCTCATCAACAAGAAAAAGGGCGACACGGTCGAAGTGGTCGCGCCCGGCGGCGCGAAGGCCTACGAGATCGCCAAGATCGAATGGCGGTAATGTCTGGCGCGCACGACGAGCGCAAACCCGGACTCTACGCGCGTACTCGTCAATCGCGTTTGGTGACCAACGGTTGGTCGATGTCCGCTTTATCTAATAACAGACATTGGGCGGCGGGGCTGGCAGCGTCTCCAATCGGAATGGCCGGGACTTCATGCGCGACGACGCCTCTTCGCGCCTTTTGCGCGGCCATAACAACATTTAGGTCCGCCGCTCGCGCCCCGGAATGACGCGTTATGATTCCATCGGCACCATGGCCGCGTTCTTGGAATTGCGCAGTGTGAGCGCGGTTTTCACGTTGCGCACATGGGGCGCGCCGGTGAGTTCGGAGACGAAGGCCTGGAAGGTCTTCAAATCCGGAGCGACGCATTTGAGGATGAAATCGATTTCGCCGGAAAGCATCCAGCACTCGCGCACCAGCGGCTCCTTGCGCACGAAATCCTCGAACGCCTTGAGGTCGGCTTCCGCCTGGCTGGACAAATGGACCAGGGCGAACACAGTCACCTCGAAGCCGAGCAGCTTCTCGTCGAGCAGCGCGCGGTAGCTGCGGATGTAGCCGGCCTCCTCCAGCGCTCGCACGCGGCGCAGGCAGGGCGGCGCGGAAATGCCGATGCGGCGTGCCAGCTCCACATTGGTCATCCGGCCGTCGTCCTGGAGTTCTTTAAGGATCTTGCGATCAATGGCGTCGAGATGGGCGTGCACGGGCGAGCCTCCCCAAAGTCATTCCATACCCCTGAATAACCGCCGGTGCGAAACTTTATTGCGCAAACTCGGGTATGGACCCCCAGGCGGTAGAATTCGGTAACCTCAACCCCGTGGATTTTAGGGTTGCGTATCTTGCATGGCTCGACCGACGGATTACATTGAGCCATTCCCCGAGCGCAATGCGGCCACGGAAGGAAAGCGCGATTTCGGTGCCATTGAGGATCGAATGCCTAGTCCTATCCATGCCAAGGTCGTCATTATCGGCTCCGGGCCCGCCGGCTATACCGCCGCGATCTATGCGGCGCGCGCGATGCTGGAGCCGATCCTCATTCAAGGCATCCAGGCGGGCGGACAGCTCACCATCACCACCGACGTGGAAAACTATCCGGGCTTTGCCGACGTCATCCAGGGCCCCTGGCTGATGGAGCAGATGCAGAAACAGGCCGCGCACGTCGGCACGAAGATCGTCACCGATCACGTGACCAAGCTCGATCTGTCGCGCCGGCCGTTCCGATTCGAGTGTGACTCGGGCGATGTGTACCTGGCGGAAACGGTCGTGCTCGCGACCGGCGCGCAAGCGCGCTGGCTCGATCTTCCTTCGGAGCAGAAATTCAAAGGCTATGGCGTGTCGGCATGTGCGACGTGCGATGGCTTCTTCTACAAGAACAAGGAAGTGCTCGTCGTCGGCGGAGGCAACACCGCCGTTGAGGAAGCGCTGTTCCTCACAAATTTCGCCAGCAAGGTGACGGTGGCGCATCGGCGCGACGCGTTCCGGGCCGAGAAAATCCTGCAAGATCGCCTGTTCAAGAATCCGAAGATTTCCGTGATCTGGGACAGCGCGCTCGAAGATGTGGTTGGCACGGACAATCCGCTCAAAGTTCGTGCGGTCAAACTACGGAACGTCAAAACCGGCGCGATCACGGAGTGCAACGTGGACGGCGTGTTCATCGCCATCGGGCATACGCCTGCGACCGAACTTGTCGTTGGCCAACTCAAGATGAAGCCGAACGGCTATGTCTGGACCGCGCCGTACTCGACTGCAACTTCAGTGCCGGGCGTGTTCGCCGCCGGCGACGTCGCCGACGATGTCTATCGCCAGGCGGTGACAGCAGCCGGCCTTGGCTGCATGGCCGCGCTCGAAGCCGAACGTTTCCTCGCACACAACGCCGAAAGGCGTCACGCGGCCGAATAATTGTTCGTTCCCCTCCCCCTTGAAGGGAGGGAGAAAGTTTAAGGATGGACTGGGATAAGTTGAAGGTTTTTCATGCGGCCGCGGACGCCGGCAGCTTCACGCACGCGGGCGAGCAGCTTGGGCTCTCGCAATCGGCGGTGTCGCGGCAGGTGAGCGCGCTCGAACAGGAGCTTTCGGTCTCGCTGTTTCATCGCCACGCGCGCGGCTTGATCCTCACGGAACAGGGCGAGCTGCTTTACCGGACCGCACACGAAGTATTCCTGAAACTCGAGTCTGTGCGCACCAAGCTTACCGACAGCCGCGAGCGGCCGCACGGCGAGCTGAAAGTGACAACCGCGCAGGGCATCGGCAACCATTGGCTGACGCCGCGGTTGGGCGAATTCATGGATCTTTTTCCCGACATTCGCGTCACGCTGATCACCACCGACGAGGAACTCGACCTCGCCATGCGCGAGGCGGATGTCGCAATCCGGCTGCGCCTGCCGACGCAACCGGATCTCATCCAGCGCAAGCTTTTTTCCGTGCATTTCCACGCCTATGCGTCGCCGGAATATCTCAAGCGGTTCGGAACGCCGCAAAAATTCGAGCAGCTCGACGAACATCGCATCGTGCTGCTAGGCGGATCGATCGTGCCGTCCTATCTGCAGAACCGCAATTGGCTCGTTGAAGTGGCGCGCGACGGCAAGGAGCCGCGCATTCCGCAAATCATGATCAGCAATATTCTGGGCGTGCTGCGCGCCTGCCAGCGGGGCTTAGGAATTTCGATGCTGCCGGATTATCTGGTCGAGGAGAACGGTGGATTGGTGCAGCTGTTTGGCGAAACGGATGCGCCGGCGCTCGATGCTTATTTTGTCTATCCGGAAGAACTCAAGAATGTCGCGCGCGTGCAGGCGTTCCGCGATTTCCTGGTGAGCAAGGCGCAGCGCTGGAATTTCTGACCGATTCGAGTCGGCGTGAATGCATTATTATAGGTGCAGGGTCCGCATGGCTGGCATGCGAGGGTCCGTGTTGTACGACAGCGCTTGCCGCCGCATAATTTTTTCAAGCTGATGAGTTTGGTTGTCGCATCCCCCTAGATTAAGCAGCCAGACGCGATCAGCGGTTCCCCTCTGGAAGGTGAGTGTCGGCCATCATGCGCCGACAACTATAAACCGGGCCCTCGCGGCCCGGTTTTTTGTTAGACTTTGGTCGTAGTCTGCGACGAATGTCGCAGATTTTCATTTGAGCATGATCTTATCCGACCTTCCTTCGCCCGCCGAAGCGGGCTTCGTGAAGGCGGGAAACCGGTACCCACTTTTCGGGATCATGCTCGGACGTCACGCCCACAGCCGCTCTTTTTCGAGCCCTTTGTACATATCGGCGACGTAGTCGCCGTAGCCGTTGAACAGCAGCGTCGGCCGGCGCTCGTTGGTGCCGATCAGTTCCTCGATCGCCTGGCTCCAGCGCGGGTGCGGTACCTGTGGATTGACGTTGGCCCAGAAGCCGTACTCGCTCGCCTGCAATTCTTCCCACAAGCCCTTCGGCTGCTTGTCGGTGAAGCTGAACTTCACGATCGACTTGATGGACTTGAAGCCATACTTCCAGGGCACCGCGAGACGGAGCGGCGCGCCGTGCGCCTTGGCAATCGGTTTGCCATAGGCGCCGGTGACGAGGAACGCGAGCTCGTTGGTGGCTTCCGCCATCGACAAGCCCTCGACGTAGGGCCACGGATAATAGGACAGCGAGCGCTGTCCGGGAGCCATCGACTTGTCGAGGAAGGTCTCCATGCGCACGTATTTCGCCGAGGACAGCGGCTTTGCCAGCTCGACAAGCTTTGCGAACGGAAAGCCGGACCATGGGATCGCCATGCTCCAGCGCTCGACGCAGCGGTGACGGTAGAGCCGCTCCTCGATCGGAATCTTCCGGACGAGATCGTCGATGCCGAGCTCCATCGGCTTTTCCACCATGCCGTCGATCTTGATGGTCCAGGGGCGCGTTTTGAGAGCTTGCGCCGCGGACGCAATATTTTTGCTGGTGCCGTACTCGTAAAAATTATTGTAATTGCCGTTGATCTTCTCGTCGGTGACCGGCCGATCAAGCGCGAATTTTTCGTTGCGCTTGGCGGGATAAAGATTGGCGGTGGGATCGGGCGCATCAGTCACGCGCTGGGCGAGCGCCAGATCAGGCACAAGGGATCCTGCGGCAATGCCGGCAGCGGCAGTCACGAAGGCGCGGCGATCAAGGAACAAGTGCTCGGGCGTTGCGAGATGCTCGGGCAGCTCCCAACCGCGGCGGCGGATGACAGGCATGTTTTTCTCCGATTCTGGTTGCGCCAGAACTACGGTTCGGCCGGATCACACACAAGTCACAGATGCGGGAACAAATCGTTAACGGGCGCACCACGACCCCAATGGGATCATGGTGTTTGTGTGAGCACGGGCTCTTCGAAAAACGATTCAGGCCGCAGTCGGCGTCTTGCGGGCTGCGACAATTTGGTCGGCCGTTTTGCCGGTGAGCTCCGCCATGTGATCGAACTTGAACGAGAAGGTGCCGACGCCGGCGGTCGCCGAGCGGACCTCGATGATGAGGTCGCCGATTTCCGATTCTGGCATCTTGGCGCGCACCGTGTCCCAGCCCTCCCAGCCCTCGCGGGTGTCGAAGCCGAGAATCTGGCCGCGACGACCGGAGAGGATCGCGTTCATCTTGGCGGTGGCTTCCGTCGGGCAGACGATCTCGACCAGGTGGATCGGCTCGAGCAGCACGGGATTGCATTGCGGCAAACCATCGACGAGGGCGATGCGGGCCGCCTGGCGGAACGCCATGTCGGAGGAGTCGACCGTGTGGTAGGAGCCGTCGGTCAATGCGACCAACACATCCACCACTTGGAAGCCGAGCGGTCCCTGCTTGAGCGTATCGATCGCACCTTCCTCGACCGACGGAATGAAATTTCGCGGTACGACGCCGCCGCTGATATTGTCTTCGAACTTGAGGCCGGAACCGCGCGGCAGCGGCTTGATATCGAGCACGACGTCGCCAAACTGGCCATGGCCGCCGGATTGCTTCCTGTGCCGGCCGCGCTGGACGATGCCCTTCTTGATGGTTTCGTTGTAGCCGACCGAGGGCCGGCGCGTTGAGACCGCGACGCCGAAACGATCGGCAAGCCGCTCGGAAGCGACGCGCAGATGCATTTCGCCCTGCCCCCACAGCACGACTTCGTGGGTCTCGGCATTGTGCACCAGCGTGATCGAGGGATCCTCATCAAGCAGCTTGTGCAAGGCCTGGCCGAGCTTGACGTCGTCCTTGCGATCTTTCGCAGCAACCGCGAGCGCGAGCACCGACGGATAGGGTTTGACCTCGATGAGCGCCTTGCGCGCCTGCTTGCCGGTGAAAAGCGTGTCGCCGGTCTTGGCGTAGTCGAGCTTGGCGAGCGCAACCGTCTCGCCGAGAGTCGCCGGGCCGCGTTTCTCGGTGTGCTGGCCCATGAGCTTGAAGGTGCCGGCGACGCGGCCGACTTCGCGTTCGGGCGACGACAAGATCGTGCTGTCGCCGATCTGGCCCGCGAGCACGCGCACAACCGACATCTTGCCGCCATGCGCCGTGTTCAAGGTCTTGAGCACGTAGGCAACTGCGTCGCTGCCGCCGTTGACCTTCAGCCGTTTGATGGTCGTTTCCACATTCGGCGCCTCGTGGCGCAGCGCCTTCATCAACCGCAATACGCCGTTGGTGCGGATGGCAGAACCAAGCAGCACCGGACACACCAGCCCCTCGCGCAATTCGCGGGCGAGGTCATCGAACACCTTGTCGCGCGGCGGCGGGATGTCTTCGAGCAATTGCTCCATCAGCTCGTCGTCGTGATCGGCGAGCGTCTCAAGCATGGAAAAGCGGGCGGTCTTTTCGCGGTCGAGGATGTCGCCTACGAGCGGGATAACCTCGGATGCTACGTGCTCCTTGTAGACAAACGCGCGCTCAAGCGCGAGATCGACGAAGCCGGTGATGATGTCGCCCTTGAAGGTCGGAAGCTGGCGTAGCAGCAACTTGTTGCGCGAGGTCGGCTGCAAGAGGTTCAGCGCGTCGTGCACGCCGCTATCGGCCTTGTCGATCTTATTGAGAAACAAGAAGTGCGGGATCTTCTGCTCTTCGAGTTCGCGTAATATGAGCTGCAGTTGCGGAATCTTCTTGTCGTCCATTTCGCAGACCACGACGGCCGCATCGACCGCAGGCAGCGCCGCGCGCATGTCGTGGATGAATTCGACCGAGCCCGGACAATCGATGAAGGTATAGCTGTCGTCCATGAACGTGGTGGTGGCGACGGAGAGCTCGACGCTCATCTTGTGATGGCGCGCCTCCTTGCCGGCATCGCCGACCGTGGTGCCGGTTTCGATCGTGCCCTGGCGCTGGATCGCGCCGGTGCGCGCCAGGATCGCCTCCAGCAGCGTGGTCTTGCCGCTCTGAAAAGGGCCCACCAGCGCGATGCACCGGGGACCCACGGGTCGTGTGCCGTTCTGTGCCATTTGTACGAGCCTCCCGCACTCAAAGGCCCAGCCTTGGCGGGCCGATAAGGCTATCGTTTCAGGCCGGAGGGGGGATTGGCAAGAGGCGCGCGCTTTTTCCCGCGTGCTCGCGTAAGGGATTTGTTCATTGAGATTTCACGCGTGGAATCGAGGCATGGCGCGAATTTCCGACCGGTAATCCCGGATTAATGGCGACGAAATAAGGTCCGGCCGGCGGAAACAGTCCCCATGACCTCGATCGAAAACACTGCGCAACTCTCAGCCGTGGCAAATGCGGCCTCAGCGCGGCGCTTCACGCTCGCCATATATGCGGCAACGCTGTTTTTTTCAGCACTGCTGATCTTCGCCATCCAGCCGATGTTCACCAAAATGGTGCTGCCCAAGCTCGGTGGCGCACCGTCGGTGTGGTCGGTCGCCATGGTGGTATTCCAGGCGGCGCTGTTCCTCGGTTACCTCTATGCGCATCTGCTCGCGCGCCTGCTTACGCCCGGGCGTGCGGCGATCGTGCACCTGTTGTTCCTCGCGGTGGTGGCGGCGAGCCTGCCGCTTTCCATCGCCAATGGTTTCGGCACGCCGCCAGAGTACGGGGTGACGCTGTGGCTGGTCGGATTGTTTTTTACGTCGATCGGGTTGCCGTTCATGGCGCTCGCCGCCAGCGCGCCGCTGCTGCAGAGCTGGTTTACCGCCACCGGACACAAGCAGGCCGCCAATCCTTACGTTCTTTACGCCGCCTCCAACCTTGGTTCCTTCACAGCGCTGATCGCCTATCCGTTCGTGATCGAGCCGCTGCTGTCGCTGCAAACGCAAATCTCGTTCTGGTCGGCCGGATTTTCTGCGCTCGCGGTGCTGATCTCGGTGGCCGCATGCTTTGCCATCGGCCGGGAAGTCGATGCTCCGCGGCACGACGCGCAGATGGGCGCACGCCCTACAACCTCGCAATGTCTGCGGTGGACTGCACTCGCGGCGATACCGTCGGCGCTGGTCATCGCGGTCACAGCCTACATATCGACCGATCTCGCCGCGGCCCCCTTCCTGTGGGTGCTGCCGCTCGCGCTCTATCTGCTCACGTTTGTCGCGGTGTTCCGCGAGCGGCCGTGGATCAATCACGCAACGGTGCAGCGGCTGCTTCCCTATGGCGTGGCGCCGCTCGCCATCAGCGCGTTCGGCGGTGACAAAGTCTTTTGGTTCGTGATCATCGCGCTCAATATCTTCGTCTTTGTGCTGATCGCGCTGTGCTGTCACGGGGAAGCCTACCGTACGCGGCCGCACCGCGGCCGGTTGACTGAGTTCTATCTGTGGATCTCGTTCGGCGGCGCGCTCGGCGGTGTGTTCGCAGGTCTCATCGCACCGAACGTGTTCAACAATACCTACGAATACCCAATCCTGCTCGCGGCGGCGCTGCTCGTGCTGCCGGGCATGTTCAAGAGCGGTTGGCCACGGTTCCTGCGCGATGCCGGCCCGGGGTTGTTTGCGGCGGCGGCGCTGGGGGCGATCGGCATCGCCTTCGATCCGCAGGCGCTGATCGGCGAGCTGCCGCAAACCGCCTTTGCCGTCTTTCTCGTCGGCCTCGTGGCTTTGATGCTGTTCAATACCCGCCGCCCGGCGCGCTATTTCGGCTTGATCGTTCTCGCTCTCGTGGTGACGCGGCTTTGGCAACCGGGAGCTGGACGGATCACCACGGTGCGCAGCTTCTTTGGCGTGCATCAGGTGGTCGAGACTACCGACCGCAGCCATTACATCCTTTACCACGGCACCACGATCCATGGCGCGATGCGCGTGCGCGACGAGGCCGGCAATCCCGCGCTCGGAACGCCTGAGCCGCTGACCTACTACTATTTCGGCGGACCAATCTCGGAGGCCATCGAAGCCGCGCGCGGCTGGCGCGGGAAGCTCGGCGAAATTGCCGTCGTTGGGCTCGGCACCGGCAGTCTCGCCTGCCACCGCCGCGAGGGCGAACAATGGACATTCTTCGAGATCGACCCGGAAGTGGTACGGATCGCGCGCGATCCAAAGCTGTTCCGCTTCCTCTCCGCGTGTGCGCCGTCCGCGCTCACCGTGCTCGGCGACGCGCGGCTGACACTTGCAGCAAAGCCGGGGCAATACGATCTGATCGTGCTCGATGCCTTTTCCTCCGATGCCATTCCGGTGCATCTGCTTACGCGTGAGGCGTTCGCAGGCTACCTGTCGCATCTGACGCCGCACGGCGTGATCGTCGCGCATGTCTCGAACCGGCATATGGAACTGGTCAGTGTGGTCGGCGCGGTGGGCGCTGCGGAAGGACTCACCGCTTACGCCAAGCAGGACCGCGCGGCCAACGATTTCGCCCACGATTACCGCGCCAACGCGATTGTCGTGGCGCTGGCGAGGGACAGCGCCGATCTCGGCGACCTGCCGTCGCGCAACGGCTGGCAGCCGGTCGCAAAGCGCAACGTCACTGCGTGGACTGACGATTATTCCAATCTGCTCGGCGCCATTTACCGCCGAAAATTCGGCGATTAGTCAGCCGAACAATCCACCGGATCGTCCGCGTAGATCGCGGATCACCGCACGCGCAGCGTTATGCCCGGGCGCGCCGGTGACACCGCCGCCAGGATGCGCGCCGGAACCGCAGAGATAGAGACCGGGCAGCGGCATGCGGTAATCGGCATGACCGAGCATAGGGCGCGCCGAGAACAGCTGATCGAGCGTGAGCGCGCCGTGAAAGATATCGCCGTTCGGCAGGCCGAAGACGCGTTCGAGATCGAGCGGCGAAAACACCTGGCGGCCCACGACGCTCGCACGAAATCCTGGGGCGAATTTTTCAACCGTATCGATCATCAGATCGGCGACCTGCTCGCCATGATCGTCCCAGGATTTGCCGTCAGGCAGTTTGGGCGCGGCATGCTGGCAGAACAGGCTCGCCACATGCGCACCCTTCGGCGCCAGACTGTCGTCGAGGGTCGAGGGGATCAACATCTCGATGATCGGTAACTTGCTCCAGCCGCTGGTTGCCGCATCGTGATAGGCGCGATCCATGTAACTCAAGGTGGGTCCGAGAATGATCCCGGACGTATGGTGGTCGCCAACTTCGCGGCTCGGCAGCGCGGAAAAGTTCGGCAGCGCGGAGAGCGCGACATTCATGCGGAAGGTGCCGGAGCCGGCTTTCCATCCGCGCATGCGGTCGGCGACCCAGGCTGGAAGCGCTTCGCGCGGGACAAGTTTCTCAAACAAGAATTTCGGATTGACGTTTGCAATCACGGTGCGCGCACGCACCGCTGAACCGTCGGCCAGCACGACGCCGCAGGCGCGTCCGCGCTCGACGACGATCTCGCGTACCGCGGCGTTGGTGTCGATGCGCACGCCATGAGATGCTGCCGATTGCGCCATCGCGTCGCTGACCGCGCCCATGCCGCCGATGGCATGGCCCCAAACGCCGGGCTTGCCGTTGACCTCACCAAACGCGTGATGCAGCAGGACATAGGCCGTGCCGGGCGTATAGGGAGATGCGAAGTTGCCGACGATCGAGTCGAACGCGAACAGCGCTTTAATCGGATCGGACGCGAACCAGGAATCAAGATGGTCGCCGGCCGACTTGGTGAACAGGTCGAGCAGCGCGCGGCGGGTCTGCGCGTCGAGGCGCCGCATCCGGTTGCCGAGTTTCATAAGCTTGATCAATTCACCAGGCGTCCGCCATACGGGACCGCCAACGAAGTTGGGCGGGGCTTCGAGCACGAGGTCGCGCAGCATGGCGGCGACACGCTGAATCTCGGCTGAGTAGTCCGGGAAACGCGCGGCATCGTCGGTGCTGAATTTTGCGATTTCGCCCTGCGTGCGCCCCTCGCCGGTCAGCAGATAACGGCCATCTTCCGTGGGAAGGAAATTCTGCGCGAGCCGTTCGACGATCTTGAGACCGTGGCGGTGCAACTCGAGGTCGCGGATGACCTTGGGCTGGAGCAGGCTCACCGTATAGGCGGCGACCGAATTGCGAAAACCCGGATGGAACTCTTCGGTGATCGCAGCCCCGCCAACGATCTCGCGCCGTTCCAGCACGCGTACCTTGTGCCCCGCCATGCCGAGATAGGCAGCGCACGTGAGGCCATTGTGGCCGGCGCCGATTACGACCGCATCGAGGAGATTCATTCGCCGCGTTCTACCGAAAACTCAGTTCCCTTTGACGCCCGCAGCTTTAATAACGGGACTCCACTTGGCGACTTCCGCTTTGAGCTGCGCGCTCAGCGCGGCCGGGGTCGCCAGATCAGGTGGAACAGGCTCGGTGCCGAGGCTCGCGAAGCGCTCGACGACTTTGGGATCCTTCAGCGCCGTCTGCAGCGCGGCCACGAGCTTTTGCGACGCCTCGGCGGGAATGCCTTTGGGCGCCCACATGGCATGCCATGCCGATACCTCGAAGCCTTTGATGCCGGACTCATCAAGCGTGGGAAGCTGCGGCAGAACCTTCAGTCGCTTGAGCGTCGTCGCGGCGTAGCCTTTGATCTTGCCTTCATTGATCTGGGTTGTCGTGCCTGTCGTCTGGTCGCACATCATGTCGAACTGGCCGCCCAGCAGATCGGTCATGGCGGGGCCCGTGCCGCGGTATGAGACGGCCGTCATTTCGACTTTCGTCGCGCTCATGAACAGCAACCCGCAGAGATGAGCAGCCGAGCCAATGCCGGCATGGGCATAGGTGACGTCTTTCTGCTTTTGCTTCACCCAGATCAGCAGCTCGGCAATGTCCTTTGGCTCCAGATTGGCCTTGCCGACGATGGTCATGGGCACATCGGTGATACGGCCTATCGAGTCAAAATCGTCGATCGCGTTGTAACGCAGGTTGTCGTAGAGCGAAGGTGCCGTCGCCTGTCCGATATGCCAAACAGCGAGCGTGTAGCCATCGGCGGGGGCCCTGGCGACACGGGCCATGCCAACTGTGCCACCGGCGCCGCCGAGATTTTCGATGACGATCTGCTGGCCGAGCGTTTTGCCCATCGACTCCCCGATCAACCGCGCCACGGTGTCGGTCGGCCCGCCTGCGGCAGCCGGAACGACGATCGTGATGGCTTTGTTGGGGTAGCCCTGCGCGGCCGTCTCAGCGGGTCCAATGGCAATGCCTGCCGCGACCACGGCCGCAAGCGCAGTTAAGTTGCGCGTAGCCTTCATGTGCTTCTCTCCCTGAAACTATTCTCGTTGATTGTCACCGGGCAGTGCCTCACGCACCGACCGCATCGGTTCTAGCAGGCTTTAGAAACGCGGAATGTCGGGGAACGGAACCTTTCCGCCATGCACGTGCAAGCGGCCGAGCTCGGCGCAGCGGTGCAATTTTGGGAACACCTTGCCGGGATTGAGCAGGCCCTGCGGGTCGAAGGCGCATTTGAGCCGCTGCTGGTGGTCGAGATCGACTTCGGTGAACATCGTGCCCATGAGATCGCGCTTTTCCACGCCGACACCGTGCTCGCCGGTGAGTACGCCGCCGACCTCAACGCACAGCTTTAGGATTTCCGCGCCGAATTGTTCAGTGCGTTCGAGCTCGCCGGGCTTGTTGGCGTCATAGAGGATAAGCGGATGCAGGTTGCCGTCGCCGGCATGAAAAACGTTGGCGACGCGTAAGTTATATTTTTCCGACAGTACGCGGATGCGCGCGAGCACCTGGCGCAGGCGCGCGCGCGGGATGGTCCCGTCCATGCAGTAGTAATCCGGCGAGATGCGGCCAACCGCCGGGAACGCCGCCTTGCGGCCGGCCCAGAACAGCAGACGCTCCTCCTCCGAGGTGGAGACTTTGCAGGTCGTCGCGAGGCATTCCTTGGAAATCTTTTCGACGCGCGCGATGAGGTGATCGACCTCGGCCTGCGGGCCGTCGAGCTCCACGATCAGCAGCGCCTCGACATCGAGCGGATAGCCGGCGTGGACGAATTCTTCGGTGGCGTGGATCGCGGGCTTGTCCATCATTTCCATGCCGCCGGGAATGATGCCCGCGCCGATGATGCGCGAGACGCAATCGCCGGCATCCTCGATGCGCTTGAAACCGACCAACAGGGCGCGCGCAGTTTCGGGCTTTTTCAAGATGCGGACGGTGACTTCGGTGACCACGCCGAGCAGGCCTTCGGAGCCGGCGATGATGCCCAAGAGGTCATAGCCGCCGGAATCAAGATGCTTGCCGCCGAGCCGGATGATCTCGCCGGTGATGAGCACAATCTCAACACCGAGAATGTTGTTGGTCGTCATGCCGTATTTGAGGCAATGCACGCCACCGGAATTCTCCGCTACGTTGCCGCCGATGCTGCAGGCGATCTGCGACGACGGATCGGGCGCGTAATAGAATCCGGCGTGCGCGACGGCGCTGCTGATGGCGAGATTGGTGACTCCGGGTTCGGCCACCACCACACGATTGGCAAAATCGATTTCGCGGATGCGGTTGAACTTGGACAGGCCGAGCAGCACGCCGTCCCCCAACGGGAGTGCGCCGCCGGAGAGCGAGGTGCCGGCGCCGCGCGGCACCACTTTGATTCCTCCAGCGTTGCAATAGCGCAACACATCGGCAACCTGCTCGGTGGTCTCGGGCAGCACCACCACCATGGGCATCTGGCGGTAGGCCGTGAGCGCATCCGATTCAAAGGGTTTCATCGCGGCCTCGACCGCGACGACGCCCTCACCCGGGACGATGGCGCGCAATGCGTCCACAATTTCGGCGCGGCGCGCGAGCACGGCTTGATCGAGTTCGGGCATCTGCAGGGACATATGGAGTTCCTTGGTTGCTTCCTTGGATGCTTCCCAATCCAGTTCGAAATTGATTATACAATAGCCGTCGTCGTACAGTAGCCATACTCGTACCGTACATGGTGTCGAAAGCCTAAAGGGAGCGCGCGGAAATGAGAAACTTGGTGTTGGTGGCGGCCGTGCTTGCCGCTTCGAGTGGCGTCGTGAAGGCCCAGGATGCGGCCGAGGGCGAAAACGTATTCAAGCAGTGCCGAGCCTGCCATGCGGTGGGCGCGGAAGCGCGAAATCTGGTCGGACCCGTGCTCAATGGGCTCAATGGGCGCAAGTCAGGCACCATCGATGGGTTCAGTTACAGCGATGCCAACAAGAATTCCGGCATCACGTGGAGCGAGGCAACCTTCAAGGAATACATCGTCAACCCGGCCGCCAAGATTCCCGGCACCAAGATGGCATTCATCGGCGTCAAGAAAGAAAAGGACATCGCCGATCTGTGGGCCTACTTGAAGCAATTCAAAGCCGACGGCTCGAAGTAGCCGTAGCCTTCCCGAACGAACATCAAGATCAGGCCGCGCGCATTCACGCCGCGGCCTCTTCGTTTGTGGGCAGCACCGTCTGCACCACAATGCCGCGCGCGTGTGCGTCGACCACACCGAGCGCGCGCAGTGCAAACAGCGTGAGCATCTGCACTGCTGCGTGCGTCTTGACCGGATCGTCGGTGATTTCCGGCGCGAGCGGGCCGATCAATCCTTCGAGCAGCGCACCCACAAGCGCGGGGGCTGCCAGCCTCGAGTCCTGCTCGGGCACGTGGCCACCGGCGATGGCGGTCTGGATGCGCGCGGCGATCTCATCGGAGAACGATTTGCGATAGCCAAGCCGGATGACGTCCACGCCGGCATCGACCGGCTCGGCGATCAGGGCGTAAGTGAGCCGCCGGTTACGCATGGCGCGCGTGGCGAAAGTCGCGATTGCCGCAGCCAGCGCCGAAAGCGGTCCGGGTGCGGCATCGGCCGCACGCCGCACAGCGCTCACTTCGCGCTCGGAAATGGAGGCGATAAGGGCGGTCAGCAACTCGGTCTTGCCGGGGAAATAGCGATAGACCGTGCCGGCGGCGATACCGGCGCGCGCGGCGATCGGTACCATTTGGATCGCCGCCATGCCCGCTTCGCTTGCGACGCTAAGGGCGGCCGCCAGGATCGCGTCCTTGCGGGCGGTCAGCCTGCGGACCACGTTATCTGTGCGGCGGTAGGGCATTGGCGAAATTCGGCGGTGAAATTCGGGTTGAGAGCGAAAAGATGAACCACGATTCACTCGTGGGCGCAACTCAGGTAGCTCAGACAGCGCGCGTTGGCGGAATTTATTCGATCATCTCATTGGCGCGGGCGCTGAGCGTCGGTGGTATGGCGAGGCCAAGCGCCTTGGCGGTCTTGAGATTGAGCACGAGCTCGAACTTCGTCGGGGCCTGGACGGGAAGATCACCAGGGCTTTGTCCACGCAAGATGCGATCGACATAGCTTGCAACCTCACCGCATTGGGCGGTCATGTCGGCGCCGTAGGACGCCATGCCACCGCTGGTCGCAAAAAAACGGAACGGATAGACCGCGGGCAGCTTGTGCCGGTTGGCCAACTCGATGATCGACTGGCGCTCCAATATTATGCTCGGCTCCGGCATGATGATCAGCGCGCTATTCGCAGGACGCGCGAAGCCCTCGACCGCGCGCTCGATATCCTGGACGTTACGAAACGGCATCGATGACGGCTTTATCGCAAATGCAGGCGCGGCGGCCTCCAGCTGCTTGAGATAATCCTTGGCGTTGGGCGCCGTATCGGGATTGAACACCAACGCAACACGCAAGGTTCCCGGCGAGATTTCCTTGACGATTTCCAGCCATTTTCCGCAGATGGCGTAATCGGAAGCGGTGAAGCCGGTCGTGCTGGCGCCCGGGCGCAACAAATTCGGCACGAGGCCGCTGCCAACAGGATCGGCAACGTTCAGGAATATGATCGGCATGGACTCCGACCGCCGCCGCACCGCCTGCACGCCGGGCGTCGTGGCGACGACGATGAGTTCGGGTCCGAGTTCGACCAGATCGATCGCGTAGGCATTTATCCGGTCGACGGCATCTCCGGGCCAGCGGTAATCGATGCGAATGTCGCGGCCGCGCACCCAACCCAGTTTCTTGAGCTCCGTGTCGAACGCAGATTCCAGACGTTGCCAATCCAGATCGAGTTCGGCGCCGCTCATCAATATGCCGATACGGCGCATGCGGGCCAGCTGCGCGCGGGCCGGCTGCGGACAAGAAACCGAAGACGTGGCGGCCGCCGCGCCGCCCAGGAATGTTAAGAATTCGCGGCGTTTCATGCGATCTCCCGGATCGCAAATTCTAACACACCCCTGCCAGTATTGGTGCGGCGAGCTGTCGCTTTGCTAACGCCCCTGCCCCGCCAAAGCCTTGGTACGAATGGCTTCCAACGTGGTCATGGGCGTGATGGCGTTGGGATCGACTTTGAGGTGGACGAGCGCGGGCATTCCCGACATCTGCGCCGCTTCGAAGGCTTTGGGGAAATCGGCGGTCTTCTCCACCGCTACGCCAAAGCCACCGAACGCGCGCGCATAGGCGACGAAATCCGGGTTCTTCAATTCGGTCGCGACGATGCGGCCGGGATATTCGCGCTCCTGGTGCATACGGATGGTGCCGTACATGCCGTTGTCGACGATCAGCGTCACGAAGTTGAGGCCGTGCTGCACGGCAGTGGCGAATTCCTGGCCGTTCATCAGAAAATCGCCGTCGCCGGAAACGCCGACCACAGTACGATCCGGATGCAGCCGCTTCATCGCCACAGCCGAGGGCACACCATAGCCCATCGAGCCCGAACACGGCCCGATGTGGGTGGCGAATTTCCGGAAGCGATAGAAGCGATGAATCCACGAGGAGAAATTTCCGGCGCCGCTGCAGATGATCGTGTCGTCGGGAAGATTTTCGCGCAGCCACACCATGATCTCGCCGACGTTGACGCCGCCGGGCTGCGGCGTCGCCTTATCCGTCCATGCGCGGTAATCGGTGTTGGCAGTCTTGGTCTCGGCGCGCCAGCGGATGTCGTTGGGCGGTTGCAGACCTTCGAGAGCTGCTGCGAACGCGGTCGGTGATGCGTTGATCGCAAGGTGCGGATGGTAGACACGGCCGAGTTCCTCCGCGCCCGGATGCACGTGCACGAATGTCTTGAGTGGCCCCGGGATATCGATCAGCGAATAACTTTGCGATGGCATTTCGCCAAGCCGGCCGCCGATGAGCACGATGACGTCGGCTCCCTTGATACGGGCGATGAGTTTCGGATTGGGGCCGATGCCGAGGTCGCCGGCGTAGCAGTCATGCAACGAATTGAAGAGATGGCTGCGCCGGAACGACGTCGCGACAGGCAACGCGAAGCGCTCGGCAAAGCGGGTGAGCGAGGCGCACGCGGCTTCCGACCACCGGCTGCCGCCGGCGAGCACGATCGGCTGCTTGGCGGCCCACAGCAGTTTTTGCAGACGCGACATGTCGGCGAGACCAGGCCAGGTCTCGACCGGTTCGAACGGCGGCGCGTCGGGCACCGTCACGCGCTCGACCAGCATGTCCTCGGGCAGCGCCACTACCACCGGGCCAGGCCGGCCGTTGGTGGCCGTGTAAAACGCGCGAGAAATGATTTCGGGAACGCGCGCGGGGTCGTCGATCTCGGTCGTCCACTTGGTCATGCTGCCGAACACGGCGCGGTAGTCGAGCTCCTGGAACGCTTCGCGCTCGCGCATCTCGCGCGCCACCTGACCGACGAACAGGATCATCGGCGAGGAATCCTGGCGCGCGATATGGATGCCGTGCGAGGCGTTGGTGGCGCCGGGCCCGCGCGTGACGAAGGCGATGCCGGGCCGGCCGGTCGCCTTGCCAACCGCTTCCGCCATCATGGCGGCGCCGCCTTCCTGACGGCAGGTGGTGAGTTTGATCGGGCGATCGTAGAAGGCGTCGAGCGCGCCGAGATAACTCTCCCCCGGCACGCAGAAGACGTGCTGGACGCCGTGGGCGACCAATTGGTCGACCAGTATTTCACCGCCGGTCCTGGTGCCGTCATTCGCGCGCATGGATGAACTCCCGAAAATCTGGCGTTAGGTCTTATCGCTTGATGGGGCAGAATTTCGCCGGGATCATCAGCGAGGTTTTCTGCTCCAGCAGATATCCGGACTCGTTGAGCTTCCCAAGATAGGTGCGCCACTCCGGATCGGCCAGCATGGCGGCACGGCGTTTGGCGCGGTCGGCGGCGTCCTCGTAAGCCCACTGGTGTACGATGGTGTTCACGTCGCCGGTCTCGGCATACATGTAGCAAAGCGGCTGACCGAGATGGCGCGTCTGTGTCGCAAAGCCGTGCTTCTCGTAGATCTCGAGATGTCCTTGAGTCATTCCGGCCTTGATGCGGTAAGTGCGGTGATCAACGAGCACGTGTGGGTCCTCCCTTGAGGCGGCGCCAATCGCCGCTAGCGCGATACTCTCGAAGCGCGCGCCCAGGTCAAGCCCAAGCCGAGCCCAAGCCGAGCGAGATTACCTTACGGAAAGTGGGCGCCTTGGGTGCGGCCATGCTGCGTGCGGGCGTCATATTCGACGTCCAGGCTGGCGCCATCCTTGAGCCGCGACTCTCCCAGCGCGTTTGCGATCCGGCCAAGTTCATCGCACGTGCGCTGCGGCGGCAGTATGCGGATGCCGTCTTCGATCCGGCGTGCGGTATCGATGCCGTTTTGTCCGTGGCCGCGTTCGTGGAGAAGCAATTTTTCCGTGTATTCGGTGAAGGCGCGCGCGAGCGGCGCGGGTGCGTTTGCGGCAAGGCGAGGCATGGTGATCATCACCTCGACCGTCGAAGAAACACTGGCGATGGTACAGCCCGGTGTGCCGTTGCGGTAGGTGTATCGCCAGTATACGGACCAGTGCGTGAACCCGTCGTAACCGTGACCGTCCTTCTTGCTCGTGGGGCGGAGAGAACTGAGACTGGTGCGCAACTCGGCCGCGGTCGTGCCGCTGACGTCGTAATAGGTGATGATCTCCTTGACCGCCGGTTCCGCTTGCGCCGGGAACAATGCGACCGGCAGAAGCGCGAGAGCTGCAGCAAGTCTGGCCAATGGCGGCCGGAGCATATGTGATCTCATTCGACAGCGGGGCTAGCAATGCGACTCGGCCTGAGAGATGTTCTAGCATGAAATTTTTCCGGCTCCTGAGCGCAAACTCTCTTTGGGTCAGCTTGCATGTCCGTTGATCCGCGCCGCGTGGGCGTCGCATTCTGCGCTATCGGTGCGTTCCTGCACCTCTACGCGCCGCAGGCCGTGCTGCCGATGATGGCGCAAGAGCTCGGCGTGGGCGCCGCAAACGCCAGCATGGTCATCACCGCCGGCACGCTCGCAGTCGCGGCGACCGCGCCGTTCACCGGCGTGCTCTCCGACGTGCTCGGCCGAAAACGCGTGATCGTCGCAGCGATGGCGCTCCTGCTCGTGCCCGCGACCATGACGGCGCTGGCGCCGACATTGCAGCAGCTTATCTTCTGGCGTTTCGTCCACGGCCTTCTGCTGCCGCCAATCTTCGCCGTGACCATCGCCTATATCGGCGACGAATTCCCGCCGAACGAGGCGAACGGCGTATTCGGCCTCTATGCCTCGGCGTCGGCGGTCGGCGGCTTCCTCGGCCGGTTCATTCCGGGGATACTCACCGACTACGTCGGCTGGCGCGGCGGCTTCCTCGCGCTGGCCGGCGGTACGGTGATCTGCCTCCTGGCGGTGATGCTGCTGCTCGCGCCCGAGCGCAAGTTCCACCGCGCCACCGACCTGAAGACGTCGCTGATGCAAATGCTCGCGCATCTGCGCAACCCGCGGCTCCTCGCCACCTACGCGGTCGGTTTCGGCGTGCTGTTCAATTTTATCGCGACCTTCACTTATCTGAGCTTCCATCTGGCTGCGCCGCCGTTCAATCGCTCGCCGGCCTTCCTCGGCTCGATTTTCGTCGTCTATCTGTTTGGCTCCGTGGCCTCGCTGTGGCTCGGGCGGGCGATCGCGCGGCTCGGCCGAAGGACCTTTGTCCTTTGCGTGCTGGCGGTGTGGGCCTGCGGGATGCTGGTCAGCCTGATCCCGTCGGTGGCGGCGATCGTGTTCACGCTCATCATCGCTTCGACCTGCGGAATCCTCGTTCAGGGGTCGTCGACGAGCTTCGTCGCCATCACCGCCAAAACCGGCACGTCCGCCGCGGTCGGGCTCTACGTCACCTCGTTCTACATCGGCGGCACGTTCGGCGGCTGGCTGCCGGGCCTCGCCTATGAGGCCGGCGGCTGGCCTAACTCGCTCGCGTTGGTGATCGCGATGCTTGCGATCATGGCAATGATCGTCTGGGCCACTTGGCGGGATCGCCCGGCGTAGTTGACCAGCTTCGCAAACACGCCCGGCTGGGCGACAGTATCCCGAACCGAAAGGAACGCTCATGACCGCAATGCCATCGCAAAGCCAATTCGAATTCCTGCGCTCGATCGATACGCCGACCGTGTGCAACCTGCTCGAGATCGTCGCGCCCGAGCGGCGGGGTTTTGGCTACACCGTGCGGCATCTGCATTGCCCCTTCCCCGATCTGCCGCCGATGGTGGGCTTTGCGAAAACCGTCACCATGCGGGCACAGGACAAGGTGCCACTGGGCGAAGCGGGTTACGCAAGCAAACGGCTCGATTACCTCGATTACATCGCGGCGGCGCCGCAGCCGGGCATCGCGGTGATCCAGGACCTCGACGACATCGTCGGGTTCGGTGCGTTCTGGGGCGAGGTGCAGACTAACATTCACAAGGCACTGGGTTGTCTTGGGACGATCACCAACGGCTCGATCCGCGACATCCCGCAAGTCGCACCCGGCTTCCAGATGCTGGCGGGTTCGATCGCGCCCTCGCATGCGTTCGTCCATGTGGTGGACTACGGCATCAACGTGAATATCCACGGCATGGCGGTGAAAAGCGGCGATCTCATTCATGCCGACCGGCATGGCGCCGTGATCGTGCCAATCGAGACTATCGATCCGATGAAAGCGGCATCTGGCGGGCTCGCTGCGAAAGAAGCGAAAATGATCGACGCAGCGAAATCCGGCAAGGGGCTGGAGGCAATTAAGGCGGCGATGAAGGGATAGCGACATTGTCGCCTGATGACGGCAGATCGCGGAAATGCCAGTAATCAATATGCGCCGTTCGTCAGCGCATGTGACAATATAACGTCTGAACAACATAACGCGGGAAGCAATGTCGATGCTGCGAGTGACAAGTATCATTTCGTTCTTGCTGATGATTCTGATTTCGGCCGCGCACGCTCAAGTGAACCGCGATTGGGTGCCGCTCGGCCAGCAGTCGGTTGGCTTCAGGGTCGATCGCGACGTGATCAACATCGGCCAGCCCGAGGAGTGGTATCGGAGCCGTTCTTTCCGCGCGCTGCATTTCCTTGCCGAGCGCAACGATGTCCATATGATGTCTGTCAAGCTCGTGTACTTGAACGGCTTCGCCGAGGAATTCCGCATCGATCGCCTCATCCGGCAAGGCACCGAAATGCCGATCGATCTGCAGGGCGAACGGAGCTACCTCAAACAAATCGAGATGGTCTACCGCTCGCGCCCCGATTTTCGCGGCGAGGCGGTGATCAAGGTCTTCGGTGAGCCGGTGCGGCGCTTCGGCGGTCCTGCTGGTCCGCCTCCACCACCCGATCGCGCCGACTGGACGGAACTCGGCTGCCAGCAGGTCAATCTTTTCGGCAAGGACCGCGACGTGATCCGCGTTGGACGGCGCGATGGCCGCTTCAAGGCGATCCGGCTGTTCGTCCGCGGCGCCGATGTCGAGATGCTGGACCTCAAGGTCATCTATGCCGGCGGACAGCCCGACGACATCCCGGTCAAGAATCTGATCCGGGCCGGAGAGCGCACGCGTCCGCTCGATCTGCAAGGCCGTGAGCGCGCCATCGACCGGGTCGAGATGGTCTATCGCACCGTCATCAATCCGGCCGGTATTATCGGCGGGCAAGGGGTTCGGACGGCCACGGTCTGCGTTGAGGGTCTGCAATAAGCCGACGGCGCTACTTGTTGTCGGCGCTCGGATGCCACTTCGGTGAATAACCGGCTGAGAGCACAGTTAGGATCACGGGCGGCGTGAGCACGTCGGCCGCGATCTTTGTCGGCCGCTGCTTGCGCGCGACGTAGCCCGTAGGCGTCCAGCGCAGCAGCGAACCGCCGCGGATGGCCCAGGCGTTGCCGTCCAATTCAATGAATGCTCCATCGGGCAATCCATCGATCGGCATGCGATGTTTTCGCTTTGAGCGAACATCGAGACGCTCCGAGTGCAGGACACGATCCATCTCGTCGGCGCGTGGCCGAGCGCGAAGCTTGCGGCTGTGCGCCCAGAAATCGGCGAAGGACTGCGCATCATGCCGACGACATTCGAAACAGGGGCGATGTCCGGCGGCGAGCGCAGTCGGCTCATCGAGAAAGAAAAGTTCGGTGTAGCCGACGCCCCACACCGTTCGATGCCGGCCATTGAATTTAAGCCGGCAGCAGATCCACGCCCGCGTGACGTGGCGACGCTGCCCAAGCGTGCGGTCGTCGCGATGAAACTTTCCGCCGCGATTGCCGAACATCGTTCCGCGCGCGGGTGTTGCGAACAGCTCGCCGAAGGGACTGACTCGATTTGGAAGTGGCATTGCGAGATTATAGCGCCTCGCCCGCTGGAAAGGCCGCTGCCAATGGGCGAAGCTCGAAGCGGAGCAAGCCACAATGTGTGAGCGGCTTAGGAGACTCTTCAGAGGTGTCGCGACGCTTGTCGCTTTGATGCTCGCGGCAGGCGCGGAAGCCGCAACCTTGGGCGAGCTGTTCCCGCCTGGGGTCGCGAGCTGTTACGAAAGCTCTCGCGGACCGAAGCCTCCAGTTGGAAAGAAAATCGACAAGCTTTGGCTGTTCGCCAGCCTTGAACACCTCAAGCAGGACAAGCCGGGCGACCTCATCATGCTTGGAATTAACGTCAGGCTTCGCAACTGGAAACGAATGAAGACCGTCGGCTTGATCTGTTTCAGACAGGCGGATGAGACTTGGCGTTGCAACGAACATACCTGCAATGGCCGTACCATCCTCCTGAAAGTGGAAGGCGCAGATAAGCTGGCGCTGGATCTTCAGGGAGGATTGACGTTGCAGGACGCGTGCGGCTCGCAGGACACCGAGAAGCAGTCGCAACTTGATCTTGCCCGCTTTGATCAGATGTTCAGGCTCAAGCGGACATTCTGGGCGGCCTGCCGGCGGTAGCTAAAAGAAAACGCCCGCCGGAGGGCGGGCGCTCATTTAGGCATCAACCGGAGGTCAAGTCTGCGGCTGCGGCTCCGGTTCGATGGTGCCGGGGCCGGAGCGCGGGCGGCTTTTTCCCGCAGGCGGCACGGTCGAGGGTCGCGGTGTGGTGGGCTCGATGGTGGATTCGCGATTCGGCTTCTTGCCGATCAGCAAGTCCTTGATTTCGTCGCCGGAGAGCGTCTCGAACTCGAGAAGGCCCTTGGCCAGCACTTCGAGATCGCTGCGCTTTGCTTCGAGAATCTTCCGCGCCTCGTCGTGCCCCTCCTCGACCAGCCGGCGGATCTCCATATCGATCTTCTGCGCGGTCGCTTCGGACACGTTCTGCGTCCGGGCGACCGACATGCCGAGGAATACCTCATCCTGGTTCTCGCCGTAGGACACGGCGCCGAGTTCGGGCGAGAAGCCCCAGCGCGTCACCATCATGCGCGCAAGCCTTGTCGCCTGCTCGATGTCGGATTGGGCCCCGGAGGTCACCTTGTCCTTGCCGAAAACCATCTCCTCGGCCACGCGGCCGCCCATCATGATGATCAGCCGCGATGTCATCTGCTCGTAGCTCATGGAAAGCTTGTCGCGCTCGGGCAGCTGCATGACCATGCCGAGCGCGCGGCCGCGCGGAATAATGGTGGCCTTGTGCACCGGGTCGGTGGATTTCACATTGAGCGCGAGGATGGCGTGGCCGCCTTCGTGATAGGCGGTGAGCATTTTCTCTTCTTCGGTCATCACCAGCGACTTACGCTCGGCGCCCATCATCACCTTGTCCTTGGCGTCCTCGAATTCGCCCTGGGTGACCATGCGCTTGTTGCGGCGCGCAGCCATCAATGCAGCTTCGTTGACGAGGTTGGCGAGATCGGCACCGGAGAAGCCAGGCGTACCGCGGGCGACGGTCTTCAAATTCACGTCGGGCGCGAGCGGAACCTTGCGCACATGAACCTTGAGGATATTCTCGCGCCCATTGATGTCCGGATTGGGCACGTAGACTTGGCGGTCGAAGCGGCCGGGACGCAGAAGTGCTGGATCGAGCACATCGGGACGGTTGGTGGCGGCGATCAGGATGATGCCTTCGTTGGCCTCGAAGCCGTCCATCTCGACNNACCAGCAACTGGTTGAGCGTCTGTTCGCGTTCGTCGTTGCCGCCGCCTAAGCCCGCGCCGCGATGGCGGCCGACCGCGTCGATTTCATCGATAAAGATGATGCAGGGAGCGTTCTTCTTCGCCTGCTCGAACATGTCGCGCACGCGGCTTGCGCCGACACCGACGAACATCTCGACGAAGTCGGAACCGGAAATGGTGAAGAACGGCACATTGGCCTCGCCCGCGACGGCGCGCGCGATCAGGGTCTTGCCGGTGCCGGGAGGCCCGACCAGGAGCACGCCGCGCGGGATGCGCCCGCCGAGCCGCTGGTACTTGCCTGGATCGCGCAGGAACTCGACAATTTCCTGCAAATCCTGCTTGGCCTCATCGACGCCGGCCACGTCCTCAAACGTGACGCGGCCATGGGCCTCGGTCAAAAGCTTCGCGCGCGACTTGCCGAAGCCGAGCGCCTTGCCGCCCGCCCCCTGCATCTGGCGGGACAGCACGATCCAAACCACGATCAGCACAATGAAGGGGAGCCACGACATCAGGAGCGAGACGAACCACGGCACGTTGTCCGACAGCGGACGCGCGGTGATGGTCACGCCCTTGGCGGAGAGGCGCGGGATCAGCGAGGAGTCGCTGGGCGCATAGGTCTGGAAACTGCCGCGGCCGTCGTTGAACGTGCCGTGGATGTCCGGACCTTGAATCAGGACATCGCGCACCTTGTTGGCATCAACCTCGGTGAGCAATTGAGAGTATGAGATATCCTGCGAGGCGTTGCGCTGGCCCGGACTTTGGAACAGCGTGAACAGCGCCAGCAGCAGCAGGACGATGATCACCCAGAGGGCAAAATTGCGGAGATTGGCGTTCATCATCCGGTGTCCTTCATGGCACGCCGTATGACCGGCGGCGTTGGGGTACTCGTAACCCGTGATTGCACCAAGTCCGGTCTCCCTGCCCCGCTCCCAGGCCTAATGTAGGTCCGCCACTATCGTATGCCAAGAGAACTCGGGTATCGGACACGTGCGATATTTCATAGCATCCTACCTCGCCCGGGCGTCGTCTGAGCGCCGTTTGGCGACTTTGCGCTTGGCACCTTTGCGTTTGGTTAAGAGCGGAAAGTGCTGTGTTTGCAGGCGCCGCGGCGGTGCGTGCTCGACCACGAGGCGATCGCCTTCAAGTGTTACAATCGCACCCGCAAGCGTGCGGCGAAATCGTGTGGGGCCTGGGGTGAGTTCGGACTCCATCGTCGCATGGAGAGCTTCGAGCTTGCCGAGTTCGACCTGACCTTCGTCGCCCCGCTGCGCGACTGCCCGCCCCAGCAACCGCAACGCGATTTCCTCCGGCATGTGGCGAAAGCCCGTTGCGTCGAACACCAGCGGGCCCGGGCCGTTTGTCCGCAGCAGAGCCTTGAACGCCGCATCGACCGTGCGCTCGATCGTGGCATTGGCGCGCGCCAACCGGCGCGCCAGCAAGACGAGGCGAGGCACGGTGAGGCCCTCCTCGGCCAGCGTCGGCATCAGCTCGCGAATGCGCACGCGGGTGAAGCGCGGGTTGCGGTTCGAGGTGTCGTCGGCAAAGCGAATGCGGGCGGCCTTGAGCGTCGCTACGAGTCGCGTCTTTGGGACGCCGAGCAACGGGCGAACCAGGAAGATGTGTTTGGCTTCGTCGATGGGGAAAGACGACATCCGCGACATTGCGCCAAGGCCTGCAAGTCCGCTACCGCGCGCCAGGCGCATGAGCACGGTTTCGGCCTGGTCGTCACGCGTGTGCGCGGTGAGCACGTATTGCGCGCCTTCATCGTGCGCGGCTTGCGCAAGCAGGTGATAACGTGCCTGGCGTGCCGCCGCCTGCAGGCCGGTCGCTGGCTTGCGGCCGGTCCAACGCGAGGTGCGATGGGCTACTTTTAGTTTGCGCGCGAACCGCTTGACATCGTTTGCCTCGCGCGCGGATTCGGGTCGCAGGCCGTGATCGACGGTGACCGCCACCAACCGAGGTCCATTTTTGAGCGAAGCACGCCAGCGCGCCGCCAGCACGAGTAGCGCTGTTGAATCGGGACCGCCGGAGATCGCAAGGACGAGAGCTGAAAGATTTTTTAGGTCCGCAAACAGCGCTTTGGTTTCCGCGGCAGAAACCGGCTTCGCTGTTTCAGCAACTGACACGCTTTTGTTCCCGCTCGACGCCTTGCCGCACATTCGCGGTGGCGCGCGGAAATTTGCGGCCGACCTCCGCCAAGGTCGCGCAAGCCATTTGCCGCTGGCCGAGCGCCGCAAGTGACTGGCCCAAGCGAAGCATCGCCTCCGGCGCCCTGGCGTTGCTACTGTGCTTGGTCGAGACGGCAAGGAAGGCTTCCGCCGCCGCGTCATAGCGCTGGCGCTGGAAGCGGCTTTCGCCCAGCCAGAATTGCGCTTCGGGTGCGAGCCGGTCGGTGGGAAATTTTGTCAGGAAGGTCTGGAACGCGTCTTCGGCCAAAGCGTAATCCTTGTGCATCACGTAGACGTAACCAAGATCGTACTGATCGCGCGGAGAGTTCGAAGGCGGGAGCGTTGAGGCGACGGCGCCGGTTCCGCTCAAATTGCGCGCAGGCGGTGGCGGCAGCGCGCTCGATTGCGGCGCGTTGGGATCATTCAATTGATTGCTGCCGAGCTGATCGCTGCCAATCTGGTTGCCACCAAGCGTCGTGAGATCAAGCGGTGCGCCGGCCTGACGCCCGCCGGGCGCGCTGATCGGCGCCTCGGTCATATCGGAGCCCGGTCCAAGATTCGCGGGCGGAAGCGAACCGTTCGGAAGCGCGCCATTTGAAAGCGTGCCGAGCGTCTGCGGATTGCCCGGCGCGTTGGGATTTTGCAGCGGGTCGAACGCGTCGGAGCGGCGTCCCGTCACGAGTGGCGGCGGCGATCCGCCGACGGGGGGCTGGCGCAGCAGCGCTGAGGGCGGCTGGGGCTGAGCGCCCTCTTGCACGCGCTTAAGCTGCGCCTCGAGCTGCTGGTTGCGGTGCTGCAGTTGCTCGATGGTGCCGGTGAGCTGGCGGATCTGGGCTTCCAGCCGATCGATGCGCACAACGAGATCGGCCGGCGAGGCCTGGGCGACCCGCTGGTTTTCTTCAGCGGGCGCTGCGCGCGCGCCATCACCGAACAGGCGATGAAATACCGAGAACGGCGAGCCGGAGTCCTGCGCGGAGGCGCAATCGGCGGCGGACAGCGCGGCCGCGGCAAATGCCAATACTGTAAATGTACTTGCTAACGATCTGGTCATGACTGCCGAGGGGCTGATTGCTTCGAAATACCATACCGGCCCGAGTACGACCAAAGTGTGGCTAATTGCCACTTTGCCGCGCAAACACAAGCACCGGCATGGTTTTTTGCGCGTTTTTTGCCGTCAGCACTTCGTTTTTTTCGCCCGTGTATTCACGTTATGACGTCACATCGCTTACGAGGTGACGCCCAGCACGATGACCGCGCGGCGATTCTGCGACCAGCACGAGATGTTGTCGCAGACGGCGACCGGACGCTCCTTGCCGTAAGACACGGTTTTCATGCGCGTGGCCTGGATGCCGCGGGCGGTGAAATATTCACGCACGGTCTGGGCGCGGCGAGCGCCGAGCGCGATGTTGTATTCGCGCGTGCCGCGCTCGTCGGCATGACCTTCGACGGTGAAGGCATAGCGATTGTACTGCTTGAGCCATTGCGCCTGCTTGTCGAGTGTGGCGCGCGCGGTCGGCGTGAGCTCGGTGGAATCAGTTTCGAAGAACACGCGATCTCCGACGTTGACCACGAAATCTTGCGCGCTTCCGGGCACGGCGGCGCCGGGTACGGACGCCATGGAATCTTCGGCCTGTTTATTGGCGCAGGCGGAAACGGCGAGCGCTGCGATAAGCGCGGCTGCGAACCCCGCAAAGCGGAAATTGGTTTTGGTACGCGACATGGTACGCGACATGGTACGGGACATGGTACGGGACATGGTACGCGACATAGCGATTGCTCCAATTTTTTGCTTCGTTATCGGGCGTGCAGCGATTTAACAGGCGCTTCGTTAAGCGAAGGTTCCATCAACCTTGATGAAGCGTTGCTGGGCCGGTGAAAATTGCCGCAGCCGTGGAAACGTCCTGCCATGGTTAATGCAGTGTAAACGCGGCGGTATCAGGGCGATATTCCTGATCGCTCACGGCCGCAGCGGCGACCAGGTGGGGTCGGACGCCAGTCCGGGCGTCGGCACCCGCTGCTCGTTGCGGCCGGTGATATCGACCGTGAAGAGCGCAGGCCCGTCGCTGCCGCCCATCTCGCGGAAAAACATGATCACACGGCCGTTGGGCGAGAATGTCGGGCCTTCATTATGAAAGCCTTCGGTCAGAATGCGCTCGCCCGAACCGTCGGGCCGCATGATGCCGATGGCGAATTTGCCGGCGCCGATTTTGGTGAAGGCGATGTTGTCGCCGCGCGGCGACCAGACCGGCGTCGCGTAACGGCCATCGCCATAGCTGATGCGCTGCGCCTGGCCGCCGCTTGCGCTCATGACGTAAATTTGCTGCGTGCCGCCACGGTCGGATTCGAAACAAATGCGGGTCCCGTCAGGCGAATACGAAGGCGCGGTGTCGATTGCCGGCGTGTTGGTGAGCTGGGCTACCGACTTCGAACGCAGGTCAACGGCGAAAATGTGGGAGTTGGCGCCTTCCTGCCAGCTCATGACGACGCGGTCGCCGTCGGGCGAGAATCGCGGCGCGAATGTCATGCCGGGGAAATTACCAACGGCTTCGCGCTGGCGCGTCTCGATGTTCATGAGCATGACGCGTGGGGACTGCTGGATGTAGGACGTATAGACGATCTCCCGCGCCGACGGAGAGAAGCGCGGCGTGAGCACGGATTCGTCGCCGCGCGTGAGGTAGTTCACGCCCGCGCCGTCCTGATCCATGATGGCAAGCCGTTTGATGCGGCGATCCTTTGGACCCGACTCGTCGACGAAGGCCACACGGCTGTCGAAATAGCCCTTCTCGCCGGTCATTTTCTCGTAGACCTGATCGGCGACAATGTGGGCGATGCGCCGCCAGTTCTGCGGCTGTCCATCGTAGCTGCGGCCAATGATATGTCCGCTCGCCGGCACATCCCACAGCCGAAAATCGACGCCAAAACCGCCGCGCTCGCGCGTGACACGTCCGGTGACGAGGGCTGAGGCGTTGATCGCGCGCCAGTCGGCGAAACGCGGCACGGCATTGATGTCGGCGATCTTCTCGATATAGGCGGCGGGATCGATCGGTATGAACAGACCGGAGCGCTGAAGATCGGCGGCGATGACCTGCGAGATACCGCGCGCGGACTCCGCGTCGGCGGCGCCTCCCAGGAAATCGGGGATCGCGATCGGCAGCGGCTTGATGTTGCCTTGCGTGACGTCGATCTGCAAAACAGCGCGAGCCGGGCTTTGTGCGAAGGAGGCGAGCACGGCCGCCGCGCCGCCGCTTTGCAGCAGCGCGCGGCGCGTCATATCCAGCGGGGGCCTTTGCAACGACGACCTGCGTCCGAAAACTTCATTCATGCGCTGCGAACCTTGAAATACTCGTCGCTCTCGTCAGGCTGGCTCTTGTCAGCCTGGAATCATTTCGCGGGGATCGAAGGTGATTTCCATCTCCTTCCACAAGTCGTAGTGATCGAGTCTTAGCATTTCGAAAGGCTGCGCTTGAAACAAAGCGCGCACTGCGCCGTCGCGTGCGGCCTCGAAGACACTGCCTTGCCCGCTGGTCAGCACCATCGGCGGCCCCACAAGCTTGCCGTCGCGGCCAAGTTTGACGCGGATCCTGACCACGAGATCTTGCGGATTGAGCGCTCCCGCGGGCGGATTCCACAATTGTGCGAGGCGAGAGCGCAAAGCATCGATCTCGCTTTGCGAAAGCGTCGAGGCGCTGCCGGTCGTAGTTCCCAGAGACGGCTCTTTATTGACCGTGTCGCCGGTCGATGCTTGGCGCTGCGGATCGCGCTTGTCGAGCAAGGCCGAGATCTGGTCGGGATCGAACGCGAGCTGCGGTTTTTTCTTCTTTTCGGCAGCCGCCTTGGCTTTCGCTTCGGCGGATTTCTTTGCGTCCTCTTTCTTCAGCGCTTCGGCGATCGGATCGGTTTTAGGCTCGACTTTGGCCGGTGGCTTCTTCTCGACCAAGGGTTCCATGGGCTTTGGTTCAGGCGGCTTCTGCTCGGCCGGCTCTTCCTTTGGAATCGGCTTAATCTCGGGTTTCTCGGCAACTTTTGCGACCGCCGATTCGGCCGGCTTGGGTTCCCCGAAGGCGTCGACCAGCGGCTTTGGCGTCTCGGTCTTGGGCGCGGTCTTGCTGCCCGCCATCATTTGCGAGAACTGCGTGTCGGAAATTATGTCGACCGGCAACGAATCCGGCGCCGCAGCACTGAGCGGCTGCGAGGTGAACGAGAACGCAGCCCAAAGCAGCAATGCCGCGTGTCCGATGGCCGATATGGTGAGGCCGGTCTTCATGTCCAAACGCGCCTTAACTGCCCTGTTCGACTTCCGTCACCAATCCAACGCGGCGAAAGCCGGCCGCCGACAGCCGCCCCATCACACGCATGATGGTGCCGTAGTCCACGTTCTTGTCGCCGCGCACATATATGCGTTCGTCCGCGCCGCCGCGGGCATCCGTGATGGCTTTCAGCTTGGGCACCAGTTCCTCAAGCTTGATCTCGGTGTTCTGCAAAAATACCTGACCCTTGACGTTGATCGAAATCGCCAGCGGCTCACGCGCCTGGTCGAGGTTTGCGGCCTGCGTTTGAGGCAAATCGATCGGCACGCCGACCGTGAGCAGCGGCGCTGAAACCATGAAGATGATGAGCAGTACCAGCATCACGTCCACCATGGGCGTGACGTTGATCTCGCTCATGACCGGGCGGCGGCGATGCCGCCGCTTACCGAATTGGCCCGAATGCGCTCCGCCATTCATCGCCATAAGTTTATCCTTGCGCGCGCTCGTCGATCTGCCGCGACAGAATGGCCGCGAATTCGTCGGCGAAACCTTCCAGGCGCAACGCCTGTTTGTTCACCTCGGAAACGAATTTGTTATAGAGAATTGTCGCCGGAATTGCGGCGACGAGGCCGATGGCGGTGGCAAACAAGGCCTCGGCAATACCGGGGGCGACCACCGCGAGCGAGGTGTTCTTTGAGGCTGCGATCGACTGAAAGCTCGTCATAATGCCCCAAACCGTGCCGAAGAGGCCGACAAAGGGGCCGGCGGAACCCACGGTCGCAAGCACGAGCAGGCGGCGTTCCAGGCGCTCGATCTCGCGCGCGATGGTCACGTCCATGACTTTTTCGATGCGCGCCTGCAGGCCGGCAAGCGTGCGAAGCTCGCTCTCGAAGCTGCGCTTCCATTCGCGCATGGCGGCGACAAAGAGGGCCGCCATCGAATGGGTGGGACGCGAGGACAGCGAGCGGTAGAGATCTTCGAGCGACTGGCCGGACCAAAATGCCTGCTCGAAACTGTCCATAGCGCGTTTGGTGAGCGCGTAGAGTTTGAACTTCTCGATCGCGATCGCCCACACCCACACCGAGCAGCCGAGCAATCCGAGCATCACCGACTTGACGATCCAATGCGCCTGCCAAAACAGAGCGAAGATCGACACGTCCGAGGAACTGAGCGGCAACACGGTCTGCGCCACATCGGCTGGATTCATGCGCTTAATTCCTTGATCCGTATTTTGGTCGCAACGCCGATCGTCACCGGTGCGGCAAATGGTCGTCGCATAAACGCAACTTGCGTCACACAATTCACTCACGTCACTCACGCAATTTTGTCGTTGCACCACGCATACGCGGCGGTGTTGCGCGCCAGTTTTGCTTTCGCGTTCCGACTCGAACCCGAGATTTCGCAATGACTTCGCACCGTCCACCAATGGACGGGACAAAATCGCGCGAAACTGGCCAAACTAGGGCGCAGGGCCGGTCTAACCAGTCATTAACTGGCGCTGATTGAGGTTAAGGCTTCGTTACCGGCCAGGCCGCCTGCGATGGGATCGAGGCCCCAAAAACGCGGACGATTCATGCGGCAACGCCTTTGGATTATATTCGCTGCGCGGACGAGTCGGGGGCGAGGGATGAGCGAGGGCAAGACTGGCGGCGCCATGCAGTTCGATATGAATGCGCGGCAGGTGGTGCGGGCGCTGCTCCATCCGTCGACACTGTTGCTGCTGGCGGCCAACTCGATCCCGATCTTCGGCGTGCTGTATTGGGGCTGGGACGTGTTCGTGCTGCTGATGCTGTACTGGCTGGAAACCGCGGTCATCGGCGGCTGGACCATCGCGCGCATCGCATTAGCGCCGCCCGGCGGCCTGGGCAAAATGGAGATCAACGGGCGTCCGACCGTGGCGGGGTCGCTCTTCATCACGGGATTTTTCATCGTGCATTCCGGCATCTTCATGGGCGTGCACATGATTTTTCTCTGGTCGCTGTTTTCCGGCCATTGGTCGAAGGAAATTCATGGGCCGATCGATTTTTTCAGCAAGATGATCGTCGGCACCGATATGTGGATTCCGCTGCTGGTGCTCTTCGTCGTCCGTGGTTTGGGATTTGTGTTCCACGCGCTGCGGCCGGAGATCATTCAACGCTTCGAGCAGAGCCTCCACCTGCGGATTGCCGCCACGCCCACCGCTGCGCTTGCGGACGAATTCGGCTCGATCATCGGCGCGTTTTACGGCCGCATCGTCATCATGCACCTGACAATCATATTCAGCGCTTTCATCGCGGTACTTTTCGGGTCGATCGCGCCGCTGATCATCATGGTCGGCGTAAAGACGATCGCCGACGTGATGCTGCACCTGACGTTCGATTTTGGAAATTTGAAGAAAGCGTCGCAGACGCTTTCGGCGGTGACTTCGCGCTAAGGCGCAGAAGAAGCGAGATCGTGATCCGCCCGCATGGCCATGCGCAGCGGCTTGGGAATCGGGCGCGCGCGGCCGCCGGAGACGAAGGCGACCTGAACCATCGCCTCGACCAGAACATCCTCGCCGCGCGTGACGCGCTGGCGCAGCATGACGGAGGCACCCTTCACCTCGGACGGCTCGGTGAAGATCTGCAGCACGTCGTCCATGCGGGCGGGTTTCAGAAAATCGATCTGCATCGAACGCACGACAAAAGCAAAACCGGGAGCTTCCTTCTCGGTGGCCTCGAAAAGCGCGCGATGATCCGCGCCGATCAGGCGCAGGTAATTGGTGCGCCCGCGTTCCATGAAGCGCAGATAGCTCGCGTGATAGACGACGCCGGAAAAATCCGTGTCCTCGTAATAGACGCGCACCAGCTGCACATGCCGGCCGTTGCTGATTTCGCCGTCGAGATGTGACGTCACGCCCGGCGTCATTGCGACCGCACACGCGCCAGCGGCAGTACATGATCACGCGTCAGCGGCGCGAATTGCAGATCGGGAAGCGCGCGCGGGTCGACCCAGACCACTTGATCGATCTCCGCCTGTGGCTTGATCACGCCCTCGACATCCACCGCATAGACTGCGGCGCGCACCTGGAAGCCCGGCTCGTTTGCCGCCACGCAATCGAAGACTCCGAGCGGCCGCGCACTGTCAGCCATGACGCGGCAGCCCAGTTCCTCCACGATCTCCCGCGACAGCGCGGCGACATCGCTCTCGCTAGCGTCGCGCTTGCCGCCCGGCTGCATGAAGGCCGCCGTCCCGCGCTTGCGGACCAGTAGCACACGGCCATCATTGTCGCGGATCAGCGCAGCCACCACGCTGATGATCCTTTCACTCATTCATCGTCTCCTGAAAACAATCCGAACTGGCTCGGATCGCGCGCAGGCTCGGCAAGGCCGAGGTGTTTGAAGGCATGCGATGTGATTAACCGCCCGCGCGGGGTGCGCTGCAGAAGACCGCGCTGGATCAAAAACGGCTCGATGATTTCCTCGATCGCGTCACGCGGTTCGGAGAGTGCGGCTGCCATGGTCTCGACGCCGACCGGGCCGCCACCATAGTTCACCGCGATGGTCGTGAGATAGCGCCGATCCATGGCATCGAGGCCGGCGGCATCGACTTCAAGCTCGATGAGCGCCTTGTCGGCCAGCGCGCGGTCGATCTTGTCGCTACCTGCCACGTGGGCGAAGTCGCGCACGCGGCGCAACAGGCGGCCAGCGATGCGCGGGGTGCCGCGCGAGCGCCGCGCGATTTCGTTCGCACCGCTTTCGGTCATGCCGATGCCGAGCACGCGCGCGCCGCGGTTGACGATCTCTTCGAGCTCGGTCTCGGAATAGAAATTGAGCCGGATCGGAATGCCGAAGCGGTCGCGCAGCGGATTTGTCAGCAGCCCCGCGCGCGTGGTCGCACCGACGAGTGTGAACTTGGCAAGGTCAATCTTGACCGAGCGCGCCGCCGGGCCTGCACCGATGATCAGATCGAGTTGGAAATCCTCCATCGCGGGATAGAGGATTTCCTCGACCGCCGGATTGAGCCTATGGATTTCGTCGACGAAGAGCACGTCGCGCTCTTCGAGATTGGTGAGCAGCGCCGCGAGGTCGCCAGCTTTCGCGATGACCGGGCCGGAGGTGGAGCGGAAATTGACGCCCAGTTCGCGCGCGACGATCTGCGCGAGCGTGGTCTTGCCGAGCCCCGGGGGGCCGACGAAGAGCACATGATCGAGCGCCTCGGCGCGCGAGCGGGCGGCCTTGATGAACACTTCGAGATTGGCGCGCGCCTGTTGCTGCCCGATGAACTCAGCCAACCGCTGCGGACGCAGTGACGTTTCCGCGATGTCTTCCTCGCGGCGTTCCGGCGTGACGAGGCGGCGCGGGGTAGTAGTCACCGATCAAGCTCCACGGTTAAGCCCCACAATTACGCTCCCCGGTCGCGATTGTACTTGTTCGGCAGCAGGTCGCCGATCAATGCAACCGTAGGGCCGTTTTCACCCGGCACGATGACGCGCGCGTTATGATCGTAGTCCCAGATCAATTCCCGACACGCGCCGCAGGGGGAGACCACCGCGATGGTCTGATTTTTTTCCGTTGGTGACGGATGACGCACGGCGACGATCGTATCGATGCCGATTTCGCCTGCGTCGGTGATCGCCTGTCCCAGTGCCACGGCTTCCGCGCATACCGCCATGCGGCCGAGATAGGCGTCGAGATTGACCCCCGTAAAGATTTTTCCGGAACGCAGCCGCAGCGCGGCGCCGACCTCCTGCCAATCGTCGCGATAGCGGCGCCGAATGGCGTCGCTTGCGGTTTCGATCAGTTCACGGTCGGTAGCGCTCAGCATCGTTCGCCTTTTACTTTGAAATCTCTTTCAACCCCAGCCTGATGAGCTGTTTTGTTTCTGCGCCATCGCCTGCGCTGCGGGCCGCGGCTGCGATGGCGGCCGCCGCCTGCGGCTGACCATAGCCAAGATTGATGAGGGCTGAGACCGCGTCAAGCAACGGCTGCGGCGCGCGCTTCTCGTCCACCGCGCCGGAAAGGCGGATCACTGCGGGATCGAGCGCGCTATAGACCGGCGCCTTGTCCTTGAGTTCGATGACCATGCGCTCGGCGACCTTGGGGCCTACGCCTGGCGCGCGGCGGATCGCTGACTTGTCGCCCATGGCGATAGCGGTGGCGAGATCGGCGGGCTTGAACGCGCTCAACACCGAGAGTGCGACCTTGGCGCCGACGCCCTGCACTGTTTGCAATAAACGAAACCATTCGCGCTCTGCATCGGTGAGGAAACCGAACAATCTGATCTGGTCCTCGCGCACATGTGTCTCTATCGCGAGCGTGACGGCTTGTCCCGCCGCGGGAAGCGCCTGGAGCGTGCGCGCCGAGCAATGCACTAGATAGCCGACGCCGCCGACATCGAGGATGATGTAGTCCTCGCCGTAGCTGTCGATAGTGCCTTTGAGCTTTCCGATCATTGCGCGGCCACCTTGAGCAGAATGCTTTGGCGATGATGCGCATGCGTCACCGCGATGGCGAGTGCGTCGGCGGCGTCTTCAGTCTGCGGATCGGCCTTGGGCAGCAGAACGCCGATCATCATGCGGATTTGCGCTTTCTCCCCGTGACCGGCGCCGACGATGGTCTTCTTCACGAGATTGGGGGCGTATTCGGACACGGCAAGTCCCGCGCGCGCGGGAACGAGCAGCGCGATACCCCGCGCCTGGCCAAGCTTGAGGGTTGCGGAGGCATCCTTGTTGACGAAGGTCGCTTCCACCGCGGCTTCCTCGGGCTGGAACTCCTCGACCACGCGGACAAGCCCGTCGTGGATCGCGACCAGGCGCGTTGCAACGTCGGCCTTGTCATTTGTAATGACCGAGCCGCACGCGACATGGATCAGCCGGTTGCCTACAACGTCGATCACGCCCCAGCCGGTGCGGCGGAGCCCCGGATCAATACCAAGGATGCGAATCGGGCGGCTCATCTTGGTGCCATTGATAGCGCTACGGACGCGAGCAGCCTAGGACGAGGTCAAATATCGAAATGCTGAAGTCTCCCCTCCCCCCGCTAAGCGGTGGGGAGGGGTTGGGGGTGAGGGGACAACTCGCACCCCAATGATTTCCCAGGTTTAGGCCCCCCACCCCGGCGCACTTCGTGCGCCGACCCTCCCCACCGCTCGCAAGCGCTCGCGGGAGGAGGGTAAGCCGTAGCGTGCGTCAGGCGCTCATCTTGGCGACGAGCGCGTCGGAGACCTCGAAATTCGCAAAGACGTTCTGCACGTCGTCGTTCTCGTTGAGGCTTTCGATCAGGTTCAATACCTTCTCGCCCTGCTCGTCGTTGATCGGGACAGTGTTCTGCGGCTTCCAGACCAGCGCGGATTTGCGCGGCTCGCCGAATTTCAACTCAAGCGCCTTCGACACTTCGTGGAAGGCTTCCTGAGCCGCATAAATTTCATGACCATTGGTGCTTGAGATCACGTCGTCGGCGCCGGCCTCGATCGCGGCGTCGAGTATGGCGTCGGCGCTCGCCACCTTGGCGTCGTATTCGATCACGCCGACACGGTCGAACATGAACGACACCGCACCGTTTTCGGCCATGTTGCCGCCGCTCTTGGTGAAGGTGGCGCGCACTTCGCCCGCGGTGCGGTTGCGATTGTCGGTGAGCACCTCGACGATGACGGCGACGCCACCGGGTCCGTAGCCCTCATAGCGGGTCTCTTCATAGTTGTCGGTGTCGCCGCCGGTCGCTTTCTTTATGGCGCGGTCGATGTTGTCCTTGGGCATGTTTTCCGCGCGCGCGGCGATGATGGCCGCGCGCAGGCGTGGGTTCATCGCGGGATCGGGCATGCCGAGCTTGGCCGAAACGGTGATTTCACGCGCAAGCTTGCCGAACAGCTTGGACTTCATTTTGTCCTGCCGCCCCTTGCGGTACATGATGTTCTTGAACTGGGAATGACCTGCCATGACTAATTCCGACGCTTGATGCCAAGGCCCGCACGCAGCGTGAGTGCAACCGACGAGCTGGCGGTTATTCAGTAATGGGCCGCATGGTCCGGCGAAGTGGGAACCGGTTCGCCGATAAGACCATGCGCTAAGTAAAAAATAGTTGCGCGCGATCGGACGCAAAACCGGTACCCACTTTTGCTGATCGCGCGCGTGTTATAATTCTGCGATTGTGGGCGGTCAACGAACTCCGCCGACGTTCTTGATCGGACCTATCGCCGTTTCGAACTTCTTGCGCAGGCCGGTCAGAGCCGCTTCGTTGGTTACGAAATCCCTATAGCCGTTGGCCACTTTATAGGAGAACAGCGGCTTCAATTCGGGCAGGGGCGGCGGCACGTCGGTACGCGAGGAGAACGTTCTGATGCGGCTTTGCTGTTCGCGCTGGAGAATCCAGCTCATATAAAGTTTTGCCACGTTCACGTGCGGGGCATTCTTGAAAATACCCGCGGTCGAGTAATAGACCGGGATCGGATCATCTTTCGAAAAGGCGTATTCGATCGGCTGCCCCGCCTTTTTCAGATTGAGGATGGTGGAGGTGGTGGCGTCGATGGTGACGAGGTCCTTGCCTACGGCAACCGAGCGCGAGACGCCCAAGTGGCCCTGCACCCAATTGGGCTGGTTGGCGATGTATTTGTCGATGTAGCTCGGGCCGTATTTTTGCGAAAGCGTGTGAAAAATATAAAGCGTTGCGTCATCGTCGTGCGGATAGCAGGCGATCATCTTGCCGCGGAATTCGGGTTTTAGAAAATCCAGTGCCGATTTCGGAACGTCGGCAGGTTTCACCAGCTGCGTATTGTAAGCGTAGGACAGCGTGCCGACGTACCACACGATGTAGCCGCCGTCCTTGTCACGGAACGACGGGTGAATGGCGTTGAAGCTCTCGGGCTTGAAGTGGAGCATCCTGCCCTGCTTGTTCCAGCGCACGAAATCCTGCGCGGTCTGCAAGAACACCATGTCGACTTCGAGCTTGTTATCCTTGAACTGCTGTTCGATCTTCTGGTTGAGAACGTTGCTGAAGCCGCCGGCAATAGTCACGGTCAGGCCGGGAAATTTCTGCTCGAATTCGCGCGCCAGCGGCTCGTAATTGCTCACCGGCCCACCAGCATAGTGCACCAGCGTCTTTTCGAGCTTCGCCTTGGTGTAGATTTCTTCCATGGTTTCGGCGTTGGCGGCAACATGCAACAGAAAAAGCGTTGCAACGGCCGCCAAGCCAAGTGGCAGTTTTGAATGATGTGCAAACATCGTCTTCCTCTTAGGCTCATACGATCAGTTTGGCGTTTGATGAAGCCAGTTTGGCGTTTGATGAAGCCAGTTTGGCGTTTGATGAAGCGCAGTCAATTCCAAAACACAGGCTGGGCCTCTTCCAGTTTTCCGCCCAGCCGCACCGGGCCGATGCGGCGTGCAAGGCCTGTCGCATCGTCGGTTTCCACCGCGACCGCGCAGAGCGTCGCCGGCCCCGTCGCCGGCTCAAACTTGCCTTGCGGAATTTTGCGGAGAAAGCGGCCGAGCGGCTCGTCCTTGACCATCCCGATCACCGAATTGAAGTCGCCGGTCATGCCGACGTCGGACATGAACGCGGTGCCGTGAGGCAGGATACGGTGGTCGGCCGTCGGCGCATGGGTGTGGGTGCCGACCACAAGACTCGCGCGGCCATCGACGAAAAATCCCATGGCCTGCTTTTCGCTCGTAGCCTCGGCGTGAATGTCGATGACGATGGCGTCGACGGCGGAGCGCAGCGCGCAAGCGTCAATCTCGCGCTCAATCGCCGCGAAGGGATCATCGAGCGCGTCCATGAAGATGCGGCCCATGGCATTGATGACAAGCACACGCGCGCCGTTCTTGGCCTCGATCAGAGCCGCGCCGCCCCCGGGCGTACCGGCAGGATAATTGAGCGGGCGAATAAGTTTCGGCGCGCGCTCGATGAAGACAAGAGCCTCGCGCTGATCCCAGGCGTGATTTCCGAGCGTGATCGCGTCGGCGCCGGCGTCGAGGAATTCCTGATAAATCGCCTCGGTGATGCCGAAGCCGCCGGCCGCGTTTTCGCCGTTGATGACCACAAGATCGAGCTTCCAGGCGGTGACGAGGCCCGGCAACCGCTCCTGCACGATCGCGCGCCCGGAGCGGCCCACCACGTCACCGATGAAAAGGATGCGCATATTATGCCCTGCGAAAGTCGATCACTTCGCGCTCGGTTAGCACGAGATCGAGCCGCGCGTCGTGGGGGGTGGTCGGGACTTCGGGAACTTCCTGCACGGAGAAGGCAATGCCGATGGCGACGATCGGCTTGAGCGCGCGCAGTTTGGCGATCGTCATGTCGTAGTAGCCCGCGCCATAGCCGATGCGATGGCCGCGGCGGTCAAAGACAGTGAGCGGCACCAGCAGGATGTCGGGTACGACTTCCGGCGCGTCTGCGGTCGGCTGACGGATGCCCCAGACGCCGCGCGCAAGCGGATCGCCGAAATTCCATGCCCGCATAATCAGCGGTTTGCCGCGGCCGGCGACCACCGGCAATGCGAGCTTGGCGCCCGCGCCTGCGAGCTTTCGCATGAGCGGGAGCGGATTGATTTCAGTCCGCATCGGCGAGAAGCCGGAGACGACGCCGGGTTTGATCGCGACCGGAAACGGGTGCGCGGCAATCGCCTCGGCTGCGGCCGCGCGCACGTCGGCTGAAAGCGCGTCGCGCCGCGCAAGTGCGTCGCGGCGCAGGTCGGATTTGACGTCGTCGATCGGAGTGGATTGCACCATCGCGCCAAAATTAAGAGTCGCACGCCAAGACTAGAAGTGCGCACGCCAAAATAAAAAGTGCGGAGCCGCGAAGGCCGTCGGAGTACTCGATCCCGGGTTCCCTACGAAAGTAGGTGGGCACCGTGTGACCGAACCCACGAGCTCGGCCAGGGACAGCTCCCTTAAGGATCGATAAGGCCCCGGGGATTTTTGACTCCTAACGGGCCCTGCAGCCCCGCACCACTAATGTAATGGGCTCGAGCCTCGCGCGCTATAGCAGACCTTCGACGGAGGCACTGCTGATGAATCTACGCCCTAGTTCTGATGCTATTTCGCCGCCGGCTCCCAGCCGTTGGCTTGCCAGCGCTCGCGCATGGCCGGTCCGGTCAATGCCGCGATCAAGGCGCGCGCGCTCGCGGGATCGGTGCTGCTCGCCGGGATCGCCGCGGAATAGACCGTCCACAATTGCAATGGCTCGGGCAGCGGTGCGGCGAGCTTTGCTCCTTTGCCGTGGATTTCGCTGATCAGAACGATCGCGATCTCGGCGTTGCCCTGCGCGACCTTGTCCACCGCGTCATCGCCGCCGGTCGCATGCACGCCTTTCTTGGTCACAAGATCGGCGATGCCGAACTGCTCCGCGATCTTCATGAGGTGGAGGTAGGACGTGCCGCCGCGCGCCGGGTCGGTGTAGGCGATCGATTGCGCCTTGATCAGCGTTTGCTTGAGGGCTTCGGGTGTCGAGACATTGGGCGCCGGCGCGCCCTCGCGGATCACCACGCCCAATCCGATGCGCCCGAAATCAACCCGGCTTCCGGCCACGAGCTTGCCGGTTTTTTCCAGCTCCGCCATCAGCGGCGCCGAAACGATGATGAGGTCGGCAGGCTCCCCCGACGCCATGATGGTGCGCAACTGCCCGGTCGATCCAACGGTGAAGGCAAATTTTTGACCGCTCTTGCGTGCGTAGTCCTCGATCATTCCGCCGATGATGCCGCGCACGGCGCCGGCGGAAATCACCTTAAAATCGCCGGCGTTCGCCGACGCTACGATAAGCGCAGCAGCAATCCCGATCAGCGTAGGTTTGAAATGAAACATTGCGGGCTCGTCACGCGTGGCCGACTTCGCTCGACAGTCTTCCAGGCTGGATGCCGATTTTCCCCAGCGCGCGGTTGTACTTTATATTGGTGTCGAGGCCGAAGATCAGGTCAGTATCCGGTGCGCAGTGCAGCCAGCCATTGCTGTGGATTTCGGTCTCCAACTGGCCCGGCGCCCAGCCGGCATAGCCAAGCGCGAGGATGGCGTTGGCCGGGCCGGTGCCGCGCGCGATCGCCTTGAGGATGTCGAGAGTGGCGGTGAGGCATATCCCATCGTCGATGGGGAGCGTCGAGTTCTCGATGAAGAAATCCGGCGTATGCAGCACGAACCCCCGCCCGGTCTCCACAGGTCCGCCTTTGAGGACCACCACCTCCCCCGCGCGCGGAGGTAGCTGGATGAGCTCGACTGCCGGGATGACGTCGAGCTGCACCAGCAGGTCCGGAAAGTTGATGTTGGGCGCCGGCTGGTTGACGATGATGCCCATGGCCCCTTCCTCGGAGTGGGCACATACATAGATCAGGCTACGGGCGAAGCGCTCATCCTGCATGGTTGGCGTCGCGATCAGCATCTGGCCGTCGAGATAGCCCCGCTTAGAGCCTTTTTCTAAGGATTTGCGCGTAAGCTTCATAACCGAAGGTTACCCCGATCCCGTTACCTTGGGAAACCCAAAGTTCACAGGCTGTAATCAACCGTTCACGACCATTTCAATAGGATATGATAAAGGCCTCGTTTAGATGGGAACCATGCAAGTGCCCCGCAACGTCCTGATTCTACCGGTATTGGCCGCGGTTTCCCTGCTGACCGCGGCGGCAATGCCTGCTTTTGCGGCCAATTCGTCGCAATGGGACACCGATTCCCGCTCGGCGGTAAGACTTGTGGCAGCGCGCATGGTTGTCGAATCAGGCGTCCAGATGTTGCGCGCCGGCGTCGAATTGAAATTGCAGTCCGGCTGGAAGACCTATTGGCGCTACCCCGGTGACTCCGGCGTGCCGCCGGTGTTCGATTTCGGCGGGTCCGAAAACGTCAAATCGGTCACCGTGCTCTGGCCTGCCCCGGAGCGCTTCTCCGACGGCGCTGGATATTCGATCGGCTACAAGGACAGCGTGATTCTTCCGCTGCGGGTGATCCCGCGCAACGATCGCAAGCCGGTCATGCTCCGGCTCAAGCTGGACTATGCGGTGTGCGAGTCGTTGTGCGTGCCCGCCAAGGCCAATGTCGAATTGCAATTCACCAGCGGCGATGGCTTCTCCGACGCGATAGTCACAGCCGCCGAGGCGCGCGTTCCGAAGCCGACGGCCATCGGCACCGGACAATCGCTCATCATCCGCTCGGTGCATCGCCTGCTGGGCGCGCTCCGCGGACGCGTCGTTGTCGACGTCGCGACCCCAATGCCATCCAAAGTCGACCTGTTTGCCGAGGGGCCGACACCCAAGTGGGCTTTGCCCGTTCCCGAACCCATCGCCGGTGCGCCCGCCGGGGGATTGCAGCGCTTCGGGTTTGATCTTGATGGCCTGCCGCCCGGCGCCACAGCCGACGGCGCCACCCTGCGGTTCACGGCCGTGTCGCGCGGACAAGCCATCGAAGTCGAATACCGGCTTGAGTAGATTGCGCAACGCGCTAATTTGAGCGCCGATAACAAGTCCATAACCCCCTACACGAGAGGATTGAAACCATGCCGATCAAGGTTGGCGATCGCCTGCCCAATGCGACGTTCACGGTGATGACCGCGGACGGCCCTAAGCCAAAGACGACGGATGAGATTTTCAAGGGCAAGAAAGTCGTGCTGTTCGCGGTGCCGGGCGCCTTCACGCCGACCTGCGACAAGAACCACCTTCCGGGCTTCGTGAAGAACGCCGCCGCCATCAAAGGCAAGGGGATTGCGACGATCGCGGTCACTGGCGTCAACGACGTGTTCGTGATGAATGCCTGGAAGAAGTCCTCCGGTGGCGACGCCATCGAATTCCTGGCCGACGGCAGCGCCAATTTCGCCAAGGCGCTTGGACTCACCGCGGACCTCACCGAGCGCGGGCTGGGCGTGCGCTCGCAGCGCTACGCCATGGTGGTGGACGACGGCGTGGTCAAGACACTCAATGTCGAGGACGCACCCGGCAAGGCCGACATCTCCGGCGCGGACAATCTGCTCAAGTCATTGTAATCGCCGCAGACGTGACAACCTGATAACGTGACGACGGGCCGCGCACGCAAATCTGCTGCGCGGCCTTAAAGTTCGTGCCGAAGAATTTGATTTGGGGGATCACGATGAAGCACATCTTTTACATTTGCGCCTTTGCCATCGGCATGCTTGCGCTTGTGTCGTCGGAAGCATCCGCCTGGGCCTGCCGGGCCGAGAGCAGCACCGGAGCTTACGGCTGGAGCAGGAACTACAATATGCGAGCCGCGCGCTCGCGCGCGTTATGGGAATGCGCGCGCCGCACACCGCGCAACCGCACCTGCTACATCGTTTCCTGCAATTAGCCTCTAGGACGCGCCGTCGCGACGCACCGTTCGCGCATTCTCGATCGCCGAACGCGCGAGCACGTCCGCCCGCTCGTTCATCTCATGCCCGTCGTGCCCCTTGACCCAGTGCCAATGCACTGCGTGCGGGGCGAGCGCGGCATCCAGACGCTGCCAGAGATCGACATTCTTAACTGGCTTCTTGTCGGCGGTGCGCCAGCCATTGCGCTTCCACGACTTGATCCAGGACGAAATGCCCTGCTGCACATATTGACTGTCGGTATGCAGATCGACATTGCACGGCCGCTTTAAGGCCTCGAGCGCGGCGATCGCCGCCATCAGCTCCATGCGATTATTGGTGGTGTGCGGCTCGCCGCCGGAAATTTCCTTCTCGTGATCGCCGAAAGTGAGTATCGCGCCATACCCGCCCGGCCCGGGATTTCCGGAGCACGCGCCATCGGTATGGATGATGACGCGATCGACGCTCAAGCGGTCTTCCTTTCGCCGGCAAAGCCGTAATCGCTCACGCTCGCCGCCTTCTGGTGGAAGCGAAGTTTGCGGAAGTATTCCAGCGGTTTTTTCGGGCGCACCAGCGCGCCCGGCGGCACGTCGAGCCAATCTACCAGCCGCGTGAGCAGAAACCGCATCGCGGCCCCCCGCGCGAGCAGCGGAAACGCGTCAAGCTCGGCTGTCGAAAGCGGACGCGTGCGTGCATAGGCCGCCAGCAGATCGCGCCCCTTGGTGACGTTGTAGGAATGGTCGGGCTCGAAGCACCACGCATTGAGACAAATGGCGACGTCAAAGACGAGCGTGTCGGTGCAGGCGAAATAAAAATCGATCAGCCCGGAAAGCTTGTCGCCCAGGAAAAACACGTTGTCGGGAAACAGATCGGCATGGATCACGCCTTGCGGCAGATCGCGCGGCCAGGATTTTTCCAGATGTGCAAGTTCCTTGGCGATAGTGTCGCTCAAATTATGCTGCACCGTATCCGCGCGTGCGGCAGCCTGTTCGAACAGCGGGCGCCACCCGGAGACCGAAAGCGCGTTCTTGCGTTTCTTGGGAAAATCCGTGCCCGCCAGATGCAGCTTGGCCAGCGCCTCGCCGAGCGCTGAGCAATGGCGCGGGTCGGGCCGCCGGATCCACATGCCGTCGAGGAAGGTGACGACCGCAGCCAGCCGGCCGCACAGCTTGCCAAGCGTTTCGCCTTTGCGGTTCTTCACCGGCTGCGGGCAGGTGATCCCGCGCGCGGCCAGATGCTCCATCAGCGCGAGAAAAAACGGCACATCGCCGGCCGCGACTCGCTTCTCGTAAAGCGTGAGGATGTAATGGCCGCGGCTGGTGTGGACGAGGAAGTTGGAATTCTCCACGCCCTCCGCGATGCCCTTGTAGGACAGCAGATCGCCCAGCTCGTAGCCGGCAAGAAAGGCGGCAAGTTCGTCCGCCGCGACATCGGTGTAAACGGCCATGGCTTGATCTTTACTACACCGCCGCGTTTTCGCGTAAGCCTCGCGGCAGGGGAAAGAACACATCCTCTTCCGCCGCCGAAACGGTTTCCACGCTCACAGTATAGCGCTTGGCAAAGGCGTCGATGATCTCTTCCACCAGCACCTCGGGCGCCGACGCGCCGGCGGTGATGCCGAGACTTTTGATCGCGCCAAAGCGCGACCAATCGATCGCGTCCGCCCGCTCCACCAGCGCCGCCACGCGGCAGCCCGAGCGCTCGGCGACCTCTTTGAGGCGCAGCGAGTTCGAGGAATTGGGCGCGCCGACCACGATCATGGCCTCTACCTGCGGCGCCACGCGTTTGACCGCCTCCTGGCGGTTGGTGGTGGCGTAACAGATGTCTTCCTTGTGCGGTTCGGCAATAGCAGGGAAGCGTTTTTTGAGCAAAGCAACAATCTCCGCAGTGTCGTCGACTGAAAGCGTAGTCTGCGTCACGTACGCAAGCATTTGCGGATCGCGCGGCGCAAACGCTGTAGCGTCTGCGAGCGTCTCGATCAGCGTCACTGCGCCTGCGGGCAGCTGTCCCATGGTGCCGATCACTTCGGGGTGGTTGCGATGGCCGACCAGCACGATCTCGCGCCCGCGCTTGTGGTGAATCTCGGCCTCGCGATGCACCTTGGTGACCAACGGGCAGGTGGCGTCGAGCGCCAGGAAATTGCGCCGGCTCGCGGCCTCCGGCACCGATTTCGGCACGCCATGGGCGGAGAAGATCACCGGCGCTTTCGTGTCGGGAATTTCATCGAGTTCCTCGACGAACACCGCGCCTTTGGCTTTGAGACCTTCGACGACATAGCGATTGTGCACGATCTCGTGGCGCACATAGACCGGCGGCCCATATCGCTTGAGGGCCTGCTCGACCGAGTCGATGGCGCGCACCACGCCGGCGCAAAATCCGCGCGGCGAGCACAGCAGCACTTTGAGCGGCGGCAAGCCGGAAAAGCCCTTGTTTTCGGCGCTCATAGCCACGACATGAGGTGGCTCCCTTGGCCCTGTCAAGCGCGTGGACTTGGCATTGCGCAAGTGGAGGGGAGATGCCTATATTCCTGCCACTTTTCCAGTCATCGCTGATGACACAGGGCTTCGTCCGAGGGGACGGCCGGAGCGCAGAGGAGATTTTGTCATGCAAGAAGCCCCGTTGATGCCAAAGGCAACCGCCGTTTGGCTGGTGGACAATACGTCGCTGTCGTTCGACCAGGTCGCCGATTTTTGCAAGCTGCATCCGCTCGAGGTCAAGGCGATCGCCGATGGCGACGCAGCCCAGGGCATCAAAGGTGCCGATCCGATTTTGACCGGCCAGCTTACGCGCGACGAAATCGCCAAAGCGGAAGCCGACCCCGAACACCGTCTCGTGCTTGCCCGTGCGAAAGTGCGGGTGCCTGAGCCCACAACGCGCAAGAAGGGCCCGCGCTACACGCCGGTCTCGCGCCGTCAGGACCGGCCGAATGCGATTTTGTGGCTGGTGCGCAATCATCCCGAGCTCAAGGACAGCCAGATCATGCGGCTTGTCGGCACTACCAAGACGACCATTCTAGGCATCCGCGAGCGCACGCATTGGAATGCGGCAAGCCTCACGCCGCTCGACCCCGTGACGCTCGGCCTGTGCTCGCAGATCGATCTCGATTTCGAAGTTCAGCGCGCCTCCAAGGAAAAGCCCGCGCCCGCAGAGAGCGGCGTGACGCTTCTACCGGCCTCAGTCACCACCGCGCCGCGCGAGCAAGAAGAGGAGCAGCAGCCCGCCGTCGCCAAGGCGAAGGAAAAAGAGAAGGAAGAACTCGACGTCAACGCGGTCTTCGCCAAGCTCAAGCAGCTCAGTGGCAAGTCCGAAGACAAGAGCGAGAACTAGGCAAACTTCAGGGCCGCCAGCTCATCCGATTGACCGGCTTGCCGGAGGTCGGATTGACGTCTTCACCCGCGTAAGAAAAGCCGTGCTTCTCGTAGAAGCGGATGGCGCGCGCGTTATCTTTGTTCACCAGCAGATCGAGATGCGTGGGCGACAGTCGCTTGGCCTCGTCGGCGAGCATTTTACCGACTTCGCTGCCCCAGGCCTCCGGCGCCACCACGAACTGATCGAGACAGCCGGTCTTCTGGTCGACCGTCACGAAGCCGACCAGCGCGCTGTTCGATTGCGCCACGCTGATCGCAGCATTCGGCACCAATTCCTTGCGCCAACGCTCGCGCCACCATGCCACGCGCGACGCGAAATCGATGCGCGGATAGGCTTCCTGCCAGGTGCGCCGCCACAGCTCGATCGCCGCGTCCTCGTCTGCGGTAGCGTCATAGGGGCGCAAGGAAACTGATAATTGTGCCATCCGGCTTCGCTGGTCCGCTCACCGTCGAGCAGGCGGAAATCTTCAGCGCTCCGTCAATTTCAACTCGATGCGGCGGTTGCGGCTATAAGCTTCGTCGGTGCTGGCGTTATCGATCGGCTGAAACTCTCCGAAGCCGGCGGCGACGAGACGCTGCGGCGCAATGCCCTTGCTGATGAGATATTGCACCACCGAGATCGAACGCGCCGCCGACAGCTCCCAGTTTGACTTGAAGGTCGCACCGGAGACCGGCCGCACATCGGTATGGCCATCGACTCGCAGCACCCACGCGATCTCGCTGGGAATCTTTTGGTCGAGTTCGGCAAGCGCGCCCGCGATCTGATCAAGCTCGCTGCGGCCTTCCGGTTTGAGCACGGCCTGGCCGGTGTCGAAGAACACTTCCGACTGGAACACGAACCGATCCCCGACAATACGGATATCCGCGCGATTGCCGAGAATGGCGCTGAGGCGTCCAAAGAAATCCGAGCGGTATCGCGTGAGTTCCTGCACGCGTTGCGCCAGCGCCAGATTGAGCCGCGCGCCCAGATCGAGGATGCGCGATTGCGATTCCTTGTCGCGCGATTCGGACGCTTCGAGGGCCTGTTCGATCGCGCTGAGTTGACGCCGCAATGCCAGGATCTGCTGATTGAGCACCTCGATTTGCGCTTGCTGGCGCGCCGAAAGCCGCTTCTCAGTATCGAGCTGGCCGGCAAGTTCCGTCACTTTTCCCTGCGCGGTCGCCGATCCGCTGCCCAACTCGTCGTACAGGCCCTTGTAGCGGTTGCGCTCGTCCTGGGTGGCGGCAAGGCTGGCGCGCATCTGCACCATCTGCTCTTCCAGCGTCAGCTTTCCAGCTTGTTCGAGCGACAGGATTTCCGTGAGCTGCGCGATGCGCGCGGTCAGCCGCTGCAACGACGTATCCTTGTTCGTCAATTCTTGCGACAGGAAAAACTGCACGATCACAAAGACCGTGAGCATGAAGATGATGCCGAGGATCAGCGTCGAGAGCGCATCGACGAAGCCTGGCCAATAATCCACGGTGCGTTCGCGGCGGGCGCGGGAGAGAGCCATGACCTACACCTACTATGACTATGACGGCCTGCGATCGGTGGCCTACTTGTCCACACTTTCACGCGTCAGACTTTCGAGCAAGCGGCGGACCTCGCGATTTTGCTCGGCTTGCGACTCGGCCCAGTCGCGGATCATCTGCTGCTCCGTACGCATGTGCTGCACCAGCCCTTGAATGGCCTCGGCAAGGTTCGCCATGGCGTTTGTGGCCTTGCTCGATCCGGCCTCCGTGATGGCTTCGCGCAGGCGCTCGATGGCGACTTTGATCTCGCCGGAAAAATTCGGGCCGGGCGCTCCCACGACTTGCCCGGTCTCGCCGCCGAATTCGCGCACCGTGGTCGCGAGCCAATCCTCGAGGTCGGTATGGAAGCGGTTCTGCGCCTGGCTGGTTTGCAGATCGAGGAAGCCGAGCACGAGCGAGCCCGCCAATCCGAACAAGGAGGAGGAAAACGAGATTCCCATGCCGGCCAGCGGCGCAGCGAGCCCCTCTTTGAGCGCGTCGAACACCGCGCTCGCGTCGCCGCCCACCCGCAGGTTGCCGATCACGCCGCCAACCGAGCCGACGGTGTCGATCAATCCCCAGAACGTACCGAGCAGTCCGAGGAAGATGAGCAGTCCGGTCATATAACGCGACATGTCGCGCGCTTCGTCGAGCCGGATCGAGATGGAATCGAGGATGCCTCGCATGGTGTGCGACGAGATCGCCATGCGCCCGACGCGATCGCCCATGATCGCCGCCATCGGGGCGAGCAGCACCGGCGGCCGATCGACCGTGATGCCGGGATCCGCCATCCGAAATCCGTTGACCCAGGATACTTCGGGAAACAGCCGGATCACTTGGCGGTATGCCAATAGGATTCCGATGATCAACACACCGATGATTAACGCGTTCAGCGGCGGGTTGGCCATGAAGGCCACCCAAATCTGCTTGTGGATCACAATGACGAGCAGCGCGCACAGAATCAGGAAAATCGAAATCCGCACCAGAAAAATCCGGGGCGAGGAAAGCTTGAACGGATCGATATCTTGCGTCATGTCCAATCTTTGCAGCATCAAAATTGGTGCCTCAATATGGCACTGGCTTGGCGCAGAAAACCAGTACTCATCCCTTCAAAATCCTGCCTTCAAAGTCCTAAGCGAATCACGCTACTGCGCCGCCGGCCGCCTTCAGCATAGCCTGCAACTGGCTATGCATGGTCTCATTTCCGGCGACAATATGACCCTTTGCAAACATTGCCTGACCGCCGTCGAGATCGGTGACGAAACCGCCGGCCTCGCGCAAAAGGACGATCCCGGCCGCCATGTCCCAGGGCGATAGATCGCGTTCCCAATAGGCATCGAAGCGTCCGGCCGCGACAAATGCGAGATCGAGCGATGCCGCTCCGAATCGACGAAGGCCCGCGACTTTTTCCTGCACCGCCGCGATTTCCTTGCGGCCAAGCGCAAGATCGCCACGTCCTTGATGCGGCAACCCGCACGCGATGACGGCTTCGCCCATCAGCTTCCGCGCCGCGACCCGCAGCCGCTTGTCGTTGAGGAACGCGCCCTTGCCGCGCTCGGCTGTGTAGAGCTCGTCGTTTGCCGGATTGTAGATCACGCCCGCAATGAGGGCACCCTCGCGTTCGAGCGCGATCGAGATGGCGAAATGCGGAATGCTGTGCAGAAAATTAGTCGTGCCGTCGAGCGGATCGACAACCCACCTGTTGCTCTTATCGGTGCCCTCGTGATGGCCGCCCTCTTCGCCAAGGAAGCCATAGCTCGGCCGTGCCTTGACAAGCTCCGCGCGCAGGATTTCCTCCGCGCGCCGGTCGGCTGCGGTGACGAAATTCGCCGGTCCCTTGAGCGAGACCTGCAGATGCTCGACCTCGCCGAAGTCGCGCTTGAGCGTGCGCGCCGCTTTACGGGCGGCGGCAATCATGACGTTGAGCAGTGGAGATTGGAGCATGAGGCGTTCGATTTTCCACCCTCCCCTGGAGGGGGAGGGTCGGCGAGCATGGAGCAAAGCGAGATGCGAGCCGGGGTGGGGTGAACTTGCTACTGATTGTGACGGCTGTCACCCCTCCCGGTCTGCTTCGCAGACCGACCTCCCCCCTCCAGGGGGAGGTGAAGCAAAGATTACTCGGCACGCCGCACATAAGTGACTTCATTGGTGTCGACCACGACCTTCTCGCCGGCGGAGACGAACGGGGGCACCATCAGGCGTAGGCCGTTTTCCAGCTTTGCCGGCTTGTAAGAAGACGCCGCGGTCTGCCCCTTGATGGTGGCGTCCGCTTCGACCACTTCGAGCACCACATGCTCGGGCAGCTTGATGCCAATCGGCCGGTCCTGGTGCATCTGCACGTTGACCGTCATGCCGTCCTGCAGGAACGCGGCGCGCTCGCCGACGAAATCCTCGTGGAGTTCGATCTGATCGTAGTTCTCGGTGTCCATGAACACGAGCTGCTCGCCCTGGCGGTAGAGAAATTGGAACGCACGGCGCTCCAGTTCGGTCTCTTCGACGCGCTGGTCGGAACCGAAGCGGCTGTTGAGCTTGCGCCCGTCGATCAGATTTTTGAGTTCCACCTGATTGTACGCCGGTCCCTTGCCGGGTTTGACGGCATTGGTCTTGACCGCGGTCCAGAGCGAGCCCTCGAACTCGATGAGCATGCCCGGACGGATTTCGTTGCCGCTGATTTTCGCCATAGCTCGTCCTTAAAGCATGTTCCGGCCAAGTTTGCACAGCTCAAGTCTACAGCCCCGAAGTCTACAGCCCGGGTGTTGCGACGCCCGTTAAGGCCGCGCTTTTGCGATGAGTGCGAGCCAGGGCTTGGCGGCCTCCTCGGCTGAGGTGCGATCATCCGGCTTCATCCTGCGCACGAAGTCTTCCAGGAACGGGTCGTTGGTGCCGCCGGCCTTTGCGATCATGTGCCACTTCGCCGCCTGCGCGGCGTTGACCGGCAGGCCCCGGCCGGTGGCATACATGAATGCCAGCCGGCTTTGCGCCACCGGATTGCCGAACTGCGCCGCCCTGCGCAGATAGGGACCTGCGGCGGCTTCGTTCTTGGGCACGCCGGTGCCGTTGAACAGCGCGATGGCGTACTCGACTTCGGCATCGACATGCTGCGCGAGCGCCGCCCGCCCCAGCAACCGCGCCGCCTCGCGCGCATCCTTGGGCACGCCTTTGCCTTCCATGTAGAGCGTCGCAAGCGCGTATTGCGCATCCGGATTGCCGGCGTCGGCCGCGGCGCGGAACAATTGGGCGGCGTGCGCAAAATCTTGCGGGAACATCTGGCCTTCGAGATAGAGCAGCCCGAGATTATAGGCCGCGAGTGCGTGACCCAGTTTTGCGGCGGCCTCGAACAGCTTCGCCGCGTCCTGGGGATTGCGCGCGCCTGCGCGGCCGGTCATTCGAAACACCGCGAGCGCGAACATCGCTTCGCGATCGCCGCGCTCGGCGGCGCGCCTGTACCATTCCCCGGCTTGATTGTCGTCGCGCGGAATACCAAGCCCATCGGCGTAAAGCTCAGCCAACAGCGTCATCGCCTTGGGATCGCCCTTCTCATCGACCCGCTTCTTGGCCTCGGCGAACGCCGTCAGATAGAGGCCGCGCTGGTACGCGCCATAGGCCAAGTCGGGCTCTTGAGCGGCAGCCGTTGGTGCAGGCTTTGGACGTTGGGCGGTTGCCGCTTGCGCAAGTGCACTGGAGGCGATGAATGCGGCCGCAATCGCCGCGGGCGCGAACCACCGTACGATGCGCTTTGTCCTGGCGCACATTGTCCTGGCGCACATTGTCCTAGCGCACATTTTCATCATGCGACTTCCTCCGGCAGCGCGAGGCAAGCCGCCGCATCGGCAATGGCTACGGCAACGCCGCGCGCATCGTTCCAGATGAAATCGCCGACCGCCACGAAATCCGCGCCCGCCGCAGCGAGCGGTGCGATCTCATCGCGGCTTGCAGCGTATGCGACGCACGGGATCTCGAACACTTCCGCCCACCACGCGACGCGCTCCACAATCGCGTCGAACGCCGGCCGCCCGCCGTCTGCCTCGGGCTCGCCGAACATCACGTAATCGGCGCCGCGCTCGGCCACGAACATGGCGTCATGCCGGCCCGGCAACCCGCCGCAGCCGGCAATGCGCTCGGGCTTGAGGCTGTCGAGCGCATCGGAGAATGCCTCGGGTCCGGTCAGATGCGCGCCGTCCGCGCTGCCGCGCGCGACGATATCCGCGATGCCGTCGAGCAACAGCGCGGTGTCTTTCTTTGCCGCGATAGGAGCGAGTACCTTGACGCGGTTGATCAAGGCCCGCTCGTCGGCGTGCGTGAGCCGCAGCAGCACGGCGGCGACATCGGCCGTATCAAGGGCTGTGGCAAGATCGCGCGCAAAGCTCTGCGCATCCGCGACCTCGGGCGTTACGAGGTAGAGGCGCGGAGGCGGGCGCTTGGGCGCGGGTTGTGCAGCTTTCGACATTACACTCGCATGCGATGGCAATTCGGCGCAAATGGGGGCGATTCACTGCCCCGCGTCAATGCCGAAAAACGCTTCCGGCTAAAGCGAGGCACTACGCTGCCTTCTTCTCCAGGTCGGCCTTCCATTGACCCAGTGCGGCAAGCCCGTTCATGCGCGCGCGATGGCTGAACACGCGTTGCGCGGCGGCGACGTTTTCGCTCTTGCCCGACCATGCCTTTTGCGGCGCGTGCTGCAGCGCGCGGCCGTAGGAGAACGTGAGCTTCCACGGCAGGCCGCCGAACTTGTTCATGGCGTCGAGATGCGCGGTGGCATCTTCGTCCGATTGTCCGCCGGAAAGGAACGCGATGCCCGGCACGGCGCCCGGCACGCAGGCCTTGAGCACCTTCAACGTCTTTTCCGCCACTTCCGCCACGGAGGATTTCTTCGCGCTCTTCTTGCCCGCGATCGCCATGTTGGGCTTGAGCACCATGCCTTCGAGCGCGACGCGGTTATAAAATAATTCCTGGAAAGTCTCCTTGAGCAGCCACTCGGTGACCTCGACGCAGCGGTCGATGTCGTGATCGCCGTCCATCAGCACTTCGGGCTCGACGATCGGCACGATTTGCGCCACCTGGCATAAGCGCTGCGTAGCGCGCGAGCGCGTGGGCATTTGCTTTGATGCACGTGTAGCTCGGCAGGCCATGCGGACCGATGTCGATCACACCGCGCCATTTGGCGAAGCGCGCGCCCTGCTCGTAATATTTCGGCAGCCGGTCGGCGAGCTTGTCGAGCCCGATGGTGACCAGCTCCCCCGGACAGCCCGGCAGCGGTTTCGTCCCCTCGTCCACCTTGATGCCGGGAAGCGATCCGGCCTTCTTGATGATCTCAACCAGCGGCGTGCCGTCTTTGGCTTTTTGCCAGATGGTCTCGTCGTACAGGATCACGCCCGAGATATTCTTCATCCCTTCGCTCGCGCGGAATAGCATTTCGCGATAGTCGCGGCGACTTTCGTCGGTCGATTCCACACCGATGGCGTCGAACCGTTTCTTGATCGTACCGCTCGATTCGTCGGCAGCGAGAATTCCCTTGCCGGGTGCGACCATGGCTTCGGCCACCTTGTTCAGCTCTGCGAGGTTCATCGCACTCTCCGTTCTATTTTTTGTCTCCCCCGCAAACGGGGGAGGGAGTTCGGGGTCATTTTATCCTCAACACCTCGACCCCGGGCAAGGCCTTGCCTTCCATCCATTCCAGGAATGCGCCCCCGGCGGTGGAAACATACGTGAACCGGTCTACGACGCCCGCGGCGTTAAGCGCGGCCACCGTGTCGCCGCCGCCCGCGACCGAGACGAGCTTGTGCGCTTCCGTCAACTCTGCCGCGGCTTCCGCCACTTCGATAGTACCGATATCGAACGGCTCCAGTTCAAAGGCGCCAAACGGCCCGTTCCACACCAGCGTTTTCACCCGCGCCAGTACCGAAATCACATGTTCGATGCTGCGCGGCCCGATGTCCAGGATCATGTCGTCGGAGCCCACGCTGTCGATTGCGACGGCGCGCGAAGGGGCGTTCGCCTCGAATTTCTTGGCCACCGTCGCATCGACCGGCAGCACGATTTCGCAGCCTTTCGCCTTGGCTTTTGCCAGAATGTCGCGCGCGGTGGCGGCCAGATCGTGCTCGCACAGCGATTTGCCGACCGGTTTTCCTTGCGCGGCCAAGAAAGTATTCGCCATGCCGCCGCCGATGATCAACGTGTTCACCTTGGCGACGAGATTGCCGAGCAGCTCAAGTTTGGTGGAGACTTTTGCGCCGCCCACAACGGCTGCGACCGGGCGCTGCGGCGCTTCCAGCGCTGCCGAAAGCGCATCGAGCTCCGCCTGCATGGCGCGGCCCGCATAGGCCGGCAAGGCATGGCCCAAGCCTTCGGTAGAGACATGCGCGCGGTGCGAGACGGAAAAGGCATCGTTCACCCAAAGATCGCCGAGCTTTGCGAGTGCTGCGATGAATCCCGGATCGTTCTTCTCTTCGCCTTTGTGGAAGCGCGTGTTTTCAAGGCAAACGATATCGCCCGGCTTCATCGCGGCGATCGCGGCTTCGGCTTTGGCGCCAATGCAGTCTTCGACAAAGCTAACCTTTCGTCCGATGACTCTGGCCACTTCCGCGGCGATGGTTTTGAGCGAGTCTTTCGCGTCGGGTCCCTTCGGCCGGCCGAGATGCGAAAGCAGGATCACCTTGCCGCCCTTGTCGGCGATCTCGAAGATCGTGGGCATGGCGCGCGCGATGCGCGTTGCATCGGAGACTTTGCCGTTCTCCATCGGCACGTTGAGGTCCACGCGCAGCAGCACGCGCTTATTCTTGACGTCGGCCTGATCGAGAGTGCGGAAATTGGACATAGGCACTTGTTTGTCGCACTCATCCTTCGAGACGCCTCGCTGCGCTCGGCTCCTCAGGATGAGGGCTTAGGCTCTGTTCCTCGTCCTGAGGAGCGCCCGCAGGGCGCGTCTCGAAGGACGAGGTCCGTTCAAATCAGCTTGCCCATCGCCACCGCGGTATCCGCCATGCGGTTGGAGAAGCCCCATTCGTTGTCGTACCACGACATCACGCGCACGAACGTGCCGTCCATCACCTTGGTCTGATCCATGTGGAAGATGGACGAGCGCGGATCGTGATTGAAGTCCATCGAGACGTTGGGCGCGTCAGTGTAGCCGAGGATGCCTTTGAGCTGCTGCTCGGCCGCGCGCTTGATCGCACCGTTGATCTCGTCCTTGGTCGTTGCACGCTTGGCGACGAACTTGAAGTCGACAACTGAAACATTCGGCGTCGGCACGCGGATCGCAACGCCGTCGAGCTTGCCGGCAAGCTCCGGCAGAACCAGGCCGACCGCCTTGGCCGCTCCCGTCGAGGTCGGGATCATGTTCAGCGCCGCCGCGCGCGCGCGATAGAGATCCTTGTGCACCGTGTCCAGCGTGGGCTGGTCGCCGGTGTACGAATGAATGGTCGTCATAAAGCCTTTGTCGATGCCGATCGCGTCGTTGAGAACCTTGGCGACCGGCGCGAGGCAATTGGTCGTGCACGAGGCGTTCGAGATGACTTTGTGATCCCGCGTCAGCTTGTCGTGATTTACGCCATAGACCACGGTGAGATCGACGCCGTCCGCCGGCGCGGAGATGAGCACGCGCTTGGCGCCGGCGGTCAGGTGCATCGACGCTTTTTCCTTGGACGTGAAAATGCCGGTGCACTCGAGCGCGATGTCGACGCCCAGCTCCTTCCACGGCAACTGCGAAGGGTCTTTGTGCGCCGTCACCTTGATCGCACCATTGCCGACGCTGATGGTGTCGCCCTTCACCGTGACTTCGCCAGGAAACCGGCCGTGTACCGAATCGAAGCGCAGCAGATGCGCGTTGGTCTCGACCGGGCCCAGATCGTTGATGCCGACCACCTCGATATCCTTGCGGCCGGCTTCCGCGATCGCGCGCAGCACGTTGCGGCCGATGCGGCCGAAGCCGTTGATGGCAACTCGAACGGTCATCCCGCGACTCCTTTTTAAGCTTTGCCCAACCGGCGCAGCGCCGCCTCGGCAACCGCCTCCGGGGTAATGCCGAAATGCTTGTACAGGTCCTTATATGGTGCGCTGGCGCCGAAACCGCTCATGCCCACGAACGCGCTCTCGGTGCCGATGATCGCATCCCAGCCCTGGCGCACGCCGGCCTCGACCGCGACCTTGACCCGCGCTTCTCCGATGACGGCGAGCCGCTCGGCTTCCGGCGCCGCCAGGAACAGCTCGAAGCAGGGCACCGACACGACCCGCGCGGACACGCCCTTTTGCCGCAAGAATTTCCGGGCTTCGACCGCGATGGAAACTTCCGAGCCCGAAGCAAACAGCGAAACCGCCGCCACCGGGGTCTCGGCCGGAACGATCTCATAGGCCCCGGCGGCGCAGCGGTTGCGCTCGTCGTGGCCGAGCCGCAGCTGCGGCAGGTTCTGCCGCGTAAGCGCGAGCACGCTCGGGCCGGTCTTGGAATCGAGCGCGATCTCCCAGCACTCGATTGTCTCCACCGCATCGCACGGGCGGAACACGCGCAGGTTCGGCATCGCGCGCAAGCTTGCCAGATGCTCCACCGGCTGATGCGTCGGCCCGTCTTCGCCCAGCCCAATCGAGTCATGCGTCATCACGTGGATGACGCGCTGCCCCATGAGCGCCGCGAGCCGGATCGAAGGCCGGCAATAATCCGAGAACACCAGGAACGTGCCCGAGTAGGGAATGATCCCGCCGTGCAGCGCCATGCCGTTCATGGCCGCAGCCATCCCGTGCTCGCGCACGCCGAAATGGATGAAGCGGCCGGCGTAATCCTTCGCCGACAGCACCGTCGTGCTCTTGGTCTTGGTGTTGTTCGAGCCGGTGAGGTCAGCCGAGCCGCCGATCATCTCCGGCAGCGCGGGCGTGATCATTTCAAGCGCGGCTTCCGAGGCCGAACGCGTCGCAACATCCTTGGGCGCGGCGGCAAGCTTTTCCTTGGCGGCGCGTATGGCGCCCGTGAGTTTTTCCCGCGGCAGATCGCCGCGAATGCGCCGCGAGAATTCGGCGCGCTGCTCAGCCGGGAGCGCGGCGAGCCTGTTGTCCCAATCCTTGCGTGCCGCGATCGAGCGTTGGCCGGCGGCGCGCCATTGCGCCAGCACATCGGCGGGAATTTGGAACGGCGGTTCGTTCCATCCGAGCGCTGCGCGCGCAGCCGCGATCTCGTCGGCACCGAGCGGCGAGCCATGAGCCTTTTCGCTGCCGGCCTTGCTCGGCGCGCCGAAACCGATTGTCGTGCGGCAAGCAATCAGCGTCGGCCGGTCGAACGTCTTCGCCGTCTCGATCGCAGCCGCAATCGCATTGGGATCGTGACCGTCGATGCGTGTCGCGATCCAACCGGCAGCCTCGAAGCGTTTGACCTGGTCGACCGAGTCGGAAAGCGACAGCGGCCCGTCGATGGAGATGCCGTTGTCGTCGAACAGCACGATCAGCTTGTTCAGCCGCAGGTGCCCCGCAAGCGCGATCGACTCCTGGCTGATGCCTTCCATCAGATCACCGTCGGACACCAGCACATACGTATGATGATCGACGATATCCTTGCCGAACACCGCGGCCAGATGCCGCTCCGCGATCGCCATGCCTACCGCGTTGCCAAGCCCCTGGCCGAGCGGCCCGGTGGTTGTTTCAATGCCCGGCGTGTGCCCGTGCTCGGGATGGCCGGCGGTGATCGAGCCGAGCTGACGAAAGCGCTTGATCTGCTCGATCGTCATCGCCGGGTAGCCCAATAGATGCAGCGCCGCGTAGACCAGCATCGAGCCGTGGCCTGCCGAGAGCACAAAGCGGTCGCGATCGGGCCAGGCCGGATGGGCCGGGTCGAATTTCAAGAACCGCGTGAACAGGACGGTCGCGATGTCGGCTGCACCCATGGGCAGGCCGGGGTGGCCGGATTTCGCCTGCTCGACCGCATCCATGGCGAGCGCGCGGATGGCGTTGGCCAGACGGTCATGCTCGGCGCGCATTGCGGGACTCCGTTCGCCCTGACGCGGCGAAGGCGCGACGGCAGCGGTCGTCTGCGAGGCTTTGGCGATCATTGGACGCCTGTGTGAACGGGCTGGGATAGCACGTAAGACCTTGGAGTCAATGTGACGCAAGCCCGGCGCGGCCGGCTTTTCGGCACTCGCGTAAAGGCAGGGGACATCCGCACTCGCAGCGTTGACTGAAAGCCGCCACAGAACGTAAGGTTCCTCCGCTAATTGCTTGCTCACGAATGATTTTTTGCGGCACGGAAGCGATTGACGGCGCAGCTTTGGCGCCAAGGGGCAAAGAGGTCGAACAAGGGGGCAAGAGGTCGAACGATGACCGATCAGAGCCTGATCGACGCGGCCACCCGTCGTCTCGCCTTGGCGCTCGATGCGCTGGACGCCTCCCTTGATCGCAGAGTCGAGGCCGACCGCAGCGGTGCCGCGCTCAGCAACCAATTCCAAGCCCTCGGCAGCGACCGCTCGCGGCTCGCCTCCGCGCTGGATGCCGAGACCGCCCGTTCGCGCCAGCTGGAAACCGCCAATCGCGAAATCGCCCGCCGGCTTGATTCGGCGATCGACAATGTCCGCGCGGTGGTCGACGCGCAACAAAAGCCGTGAAGGAACTGATGAGGACGCCATGGCACAAGTAAGCGTCACGATTAATGGCCGGCAGTATCGCATGGCCTGCGAAGACGGGCAGGAAAATCACCTCGTCAAGCTCGCCAAAAATCTTGACGACCGTATTGTCGATTTACGCGGCAAGTTCGGACAGATCGGCGATGCGCGTCTCATCGTCATGGCCGCGATCACGGTCGCCGACGATCTTGCTGAAATGGGCAAACGCGTGCGCCATTTGGAGGACGAGCTTTCGGCGTTGCAAGACGCGCGCGTGGTTTCCGCCGATCGCTCACAGGCCATGCATACCGCCATTGTCGCGGCGTTCAATTCGGCTTCCGAACGCATCGAGAGCATCGCGCGGCGGCTCAACCAGACTGTCGCCGAAGACAATGTGGCGATGGGCTAGCGCGCCGGCTCGAGCTGACTGCTCATCAGCATGTCACGCGCGGCATCGGCCGACATCGGTTCGCCGAAGACAAACCCTTGCGCGTATTCGCAGCCGAGCTGGTAGAGCTCGACCGCATCGGAATCGGTCTCGGCCCCTTCCGCCACCACCTCCATACCAAGATCGTGCGCGAGCGAGATCATCGAACGCAGGATCACCGGCCGCGTCCCCTTTGACGTCATGCGGACGAACGACTGATCGATCTTGATGGTGTCGAAGGGGAAGCGCTGCAGGTAAGCCAGCGAGGAATGGCCGGTGCCGAAATCATCGAGCGACAGCCCGGCGCCCAGTTCGCGGATGCGGGTGAGCAGCTGGGCAGCGTGCTCGGGGTTCTCCATCACCAGCGACTCGGTGAGTTCCAGCTTCAAAGTACCGCGCACTAGCGCAGAGCGTGAAAGAACGGTGCGTAGATCGTGGATCAGATCGTGCCGCAGCAACTGGCGCGACGACACGTTGACGCTAGCGAATATCGGCTCGCGCGAGCGCACCGTGCGCTGCCAGGTGCTGAGCTGGCGCGCCGTGCGTTCCAGCACGAACAGGCCGAGGTCAATAATGAGCCCGGTTTCCTCTGCGATGTTGATGAATTCGGAGGGTGACATGCGGCCCATCTTGGGATGATCCCAGCGCGCCAAGGCCTCGAAGCCGGCGACCGAGCGGTCCTCGAGCCGAATGACCGGCTGATAAAGGATGACGATCTCTTCGCGCTCCAACGCGCGGCGCAATTCCGATTCAAGTGTGAGCCGGTCGGTCTTGCGCGCGCGCATCGCGGGCTTGAAGACTTCGATGCTGTCTCCGCCGATGCGCTTGGCGTGGTACATGGCAAGTTCGGCGTCCTTGAGTACTTCCTCGGTGCGTTGCGGCTGACCGTCGCCGAGCGCAAATCCGATCGAGGCTGTCAGAAAGATCTCGCGGTCGTTGAACGTGATCGGTGCGCGCAAGGTGCGGCGCAGCGTCTCGGCGAACTGGATGATGCGCGCGGGATCCTTTTCGGAAAGCAGGATCAGCGCAAACTGATCGCCCGTGATCCTGGCCAGCGTGTCCTGCGGCTTGAGCAGCCGCCCGAGCCTACGCGCGAGTGTGAGCAGAATGGAATCGCCCACCGCGATGCCGACGGAGTCGTTGACCTGCTTGAAGCGGTCGAGATCGATGACGATCACGGTCGGGCGGATGGACGCGTCGGATCGGGCAAGCCCAAGCACGGATTCCAGCCGGTCGATGAAAAGCTGGCGATTGGGCAGCCCGGTCAGATTGTCGTGCACGGCGTCGTGCAGGAGCCGCTCCTCGGCGGTCTTGTATTCGGTCACGTCGGTGAGTGTGCCCACGAGACGCACCACTTCGCCGTCGGAGCCGACCAGGGGACGCGCCTTGAGTGTAAGCCAAAGATAATTGCCGTCGGTGGTGCGCAAGCGGAAATCTTGCACCAGCCGGCCGCGGCGCTGCTCAAGAACGCCATCGAGCGAAGCGCGGAAGCGGTCGCGGTCGAGCGGGTGAAGCACATCGAGCCAGCGCGCGGCAGGGCCTTCGAGCGCGCCGCGCTTGAGGCCGAGCAAATGTTCCGTCTCAGGGCTGGTGTAGATGCGATCCGTGGTGACATCCCAGTCCCAGATCATGTCGCCGGCGCCGGTGAGTGCGAGTGCGCGGCGCTCGACGTCGGACACGATGCCGTGGGTGATGCCGCCGGCAAAGGCGTGCTGCATGACCGTGAAGCCGATCAGCATGACGATGAGCACGAGACCGCCGAGCAGAGCTGGGCCGATGATGTCGTTGGTCACAATGCCCATCACGGTCAGTGCGGCGGCGATGGTCCAGGCCACCAGCAGAAGCCAAGTCGGGATGAGGAGTACGGCGCGGTCGAAGCCGTGGGTCGACAGATAAACCACCAGCCCGAAGCCGAAGAACGCGACGCCGGCGAGCGAGAGCCGCGCGATGCCGGACGCGATCGCGGGATCGAACACCGCGATGCCAATCAAAGCTCCCAGGATCGCGAGCCAGCCAGCCGTAATGTGCATGTAGCGCACATGCCAGCGGCCGAGATTGAGATAGGCAAAGAGAAACACGAGCAAGGTCGCCGCCAGGATCGCCTCGCCCGTGGCGCGCCATATGCGCTCGGCACCGGACGACATATCAAACACTTTGCCCCAGAAACCAAAGTCGATACCGATATAGACCAGCACCGCCCAACTGAGCGCGGCTGCCGCCGGAAACATCACGCTACCTTTCACTACGAACAGGATGGTGAGGAAGAGCGAGAGCAGGCCGGCAATTCCGATGACGATACCGTGGTAAAGCGTGAGCGAATTGACCTTGTCCTTGTAGGCGTCGGGCTCCCACAGATAGAGCTGCGGCAAGTGATTGGTGCGCAGTTCGGCGATGAAGGTGACGACGTTGCCGGGATCGAGCGTGATGCGATAGACGTCGGCGGTCGCGCTCTGCTGACGCTCCGGGCGTTCACCGGAGCTTGGCGTGATGGTGACGATGCGCGAGAGCCCGAGATCGGGCCACAGGATGCCGGAACCGACCATGCGGTAGTGCGGCACGACGATCAGGCGATCGATCTGGTCGTCGCCGGTATTGGCGAGCGCGAAGACCGCCCAGTTGGTCGAGCCCTCGCGCGCGGGCTGCTGCATGCGGCGCACGATGCCGTCGGGGCCGGGCGCGGCGGAGACTTGAATCTGGCCGGTCTCAGTCTTGACCAGTTCGGCGATGCTGGTGAGGTCGATGGCGGGCGCGTCGTTACGGTCGTTGCGGATACTCACGGCCTCGACGGCAAGCGCCGGCAACGCGCCGTTCAGAACGGCAAGCGCAAGCGCCGCTAATGCGGCGCGCATCCAGCCCGAGATCGGGCCGCTCAGTCCTCTTCGATTTCCCACAGCCATGCTTGCCGGCAGTTAAGTGCCTAAGATTGTGCCGTTTTCGCGGCTTGCCCAGGTTGATGAGTAGCAGCCGGGCAACCGCAAGAGCAAGGATTTGTGGCCACGGCCGGCAAAAGCCTCAAACCGTGAGCACTATCTTGCCAATATGGAGGCTGCTCTCCATGCGGGCATGGGCGGCGGCGGCGTCCTTGAGCGCAAATGTGGAGTCGATGACCGGCTTGATCTTGCCGGCTATCACCAACGGCCAGACCCGTTCCTCGACGCCGCGTGCGATGGCGGCTTTCTCGGCGACGGTGCGCGGGCGCAGCGTCGAGCCGGTATGATGCAAGCGCTTCATCATCAATCTGGCAAAGTTGGCGGTCGCTTTCGGACTTTCAAGGAATGACACCTGCGCGATAATGCCCTGGTCGGCGGCGGCTTCATAGTTACGATCGACGTAGTCGCCTCCGACGATGTCGACGATCAGGTTCGCACCCTTGCCGTCCGTTGCTTCCTTGGTTTTCGCAACGAAGTCCTCGGTCTTGTAGTTCACCGCGACGTCAGCGCCGAGCTTCTTGGCGGCTGCGCATTTCTCCGGCGAGCCAGCCGTCGTTATCACCTTTGCGCCGAACGCTTTGGCCAACATGATCGCGGTCGTGCCGATGCCCGAGGTGCCACCGTGCACCAGAACCCAATCGCCGCTTTTCACGTCAGCGCGCACAAACATATTTTGCCAGCAAGTGAAGAAGGTCTCCGGCACAGCGGCGGCCTCGATCATCGAAAGCGTAGAGGGCACGGGCAAAGCGTGCGATTCATAGGCTAGGCAATATTGCGCATAACCGCCACCGACCACCAGCGCGCAAACTTTATCGCCGAGCTTCCAGCGCTTCACCTCGGGCCCAAAGGCTGCCACTTCGCCCGCGATCTCGAGTCCCGGAATATCGGTCGCGCCCTTGGGCGGCGGATAGCTGCCCTGTCGCTGCCGCACATCGGGACGGTTGACGCCCGCCGCCGCGACCTTCACTAGGATTTCTCCTTTGCCGGGCACCGGCATCGGCCGCTCCTCCGGCACCAGCATCTCCGGTCCGCCGGGAGCTTTGATCGCGATCACGGTGGTGTGGGAAGGCAGCATGGCGGCCTCGAAGAAAAAGGAATGGCGCGTCTATCTAGTCGGCCACCGGCGATGTGACAACCGCCTCGCTCGCTATTATTCTTTTGCAGCTATTCTCGCGCGCGCGGAGACCGGCCATGGCAGCCATTGACGAAGACGACCGGCCAAAGAAGAAAATCACCCACGAAATCGGGCAGGAACTTGCGCTGCTATCGGTCGAGGAGCTGCGCGGGCGTATCGCTTTGCTCAAAGAGGAGATCGCGCGGCTGGAAGCGGACATTGAGCGCAAACGTGCGTCCCGCTCGACCGCCGAGGGATTTTTCAAGACGTGATTTTCGCGATCGCCGTGACCACGCGGCGGCGCGCAGAATTAACCATAAATTAAGCTTTCGGCTTCATTACATTAATCGTCCAACTTTTGGACATTGAGTGGCTCCTGTCCACTCTGTTTGACGCCTCCCTGTTATCAACTTCGAGCCGCCGGCAACGGCGGCTCTTTTTTTGCCTCGTTTGGGGCCGTTTTTACGTATTTTTACCGGCAACTATGTCGCAAGATTTGTGACGCCGGCGCTGGACAGGTCGCACCAACGGGGGCATAGCTTACGGTCGGTTGTGTGAGGCGTATTTTTATGTCCGACCAAACTGCGGACGCAGTAGTCCCTGTTCCCTTCGGCGAACGGCTTGCAGGATCGCAGGCGTTTTCTTCGCTGTTTCGTGAGGGCATGACGCTGGTCGAAGAAACCGCGGCCTATCTCGATGGACCCGGACGAGAAGATTCCAAAAAGCTCCAGCGCAGCGCGGCTCTCACTTACGCCACCGAGAGCATGCGGCTGACCACGCGGCTGATGCAGATCGCCTCGTGGCTGTTGCTGCATCGCGCGGTCAAGGAAGGCGAGATGTCGCTTGCCCAGGCGAACAAGGAAAAGACCAAGGTCAAGCTCACCATCGCGGATCCCGCCGACGAGCAGGCCATGCGGTTGCTGCCCGAACGGCTGCGCGAACTCGTCGACCGTTGCCGGCAGATCAACAACCGGGTGCGCCGGCTCGACATGAACATCTACGCGCCCGCGCAGTCGGCGGAGCAGGAGCGCGCGAACAACCCGGTCGGAAACCAGCTTGGCATGCTCAAGGCTGCATTCGAAATGAGCGGGCGGCAATAGCGGCTGTGCCGCGGCCGCGCACGACAAAAAACCCCCGCTTTAAGCGGGGGTTTTTGTTTCAGGCGGGCCGTCTCACTCTTTGTCTTTTTCTTCCTTTTTGTCTTCTTTCTTTTCCTTGATGAAGCCCGCAAATTTCTTCTGAAATCGCGACAATCTTCCGCCGCGATCGAGCAGCGCATGGTGGCCGCCGGTCCAGGCCGGATGCGATTTGGGGTCGATGTCGAGGTGTAGCACGTCGCCCTTCTTGCCCCAGGTCGAGCGGGTGGTGAACTCGGTGCCGTCGGTCATTTTCACCGTGACGGAATGATACTCGGGATGGATGTCTTGCTTCATGGCTCGGTTACGTCCTGCGCGCCGCTGGTGTTACTGCGGATTTGCGCGGTTCTATACAGGACAGGACAGGATCGGACAAGCGCTTGTTGCGATTGCTTCAATCCGGCCCAAAGTGCATTGTCCGCGCACCGCGGTGGCCTAAAAGGCAGAGGCTATGAACGATACGACTGACGGGATTTCGCGCGGTACCGAGGCCGCCGCTCCTGTACGCGCAGATTTGCCCGCAGGGGGCGCCATCGAATCCGGTCTAGCGCCGCTCAAACAGATCCTGCCCTACATCTTGCGCTATCGGGTCCGAGCCATCTTGGCGCTGGTCGCGCTCGTGATCGCGGCGTTTGCGACACTGGCCGTGCCGATCGCGGTCCGGCGCATGATCGATTTCGGCTTTCAGGATCGCGCCGCCGAGCTGATCAATAGTTATTTCTCGGTGCTGATCGCGGTCGCGGCGGTCCTCGCGCTCGCGAGCGCGTCGCGTTTCTATCTCGTCACCACGCTCGGCGAACGCATCGTGGCGGACCTGCGCGGCGAACTCTTTGAACACCTCACAACGTTGTCGCCCGCTTTCTACGACCGCACGCTGACCGGCGAATTGCTCTCGCGGCTCACCGCCGATACGACGCAAATCAAATCCACCGTCGGCGCCGCGGTCTCGATCGCGCTACGCAATCTCGTGTTGTTCGCCGGCGCGGCCATGATGATGGTGATCACAAGCCCGCGGCTCTCCGGATTCGTGATGCTCGTCATTCCTGTGATCGTGCTGCCGCTGGTGGCTTTCGGCCGCCAGGTGCGCCGCCGCTCGCGCACGGCGCAGGACATGCTCGCGGACGCATCGGCGCATGCCGCAGAGCAACTCGGCGCGGTGCGGATCGTGCAGGCCTTCACCAACGAGCCGCTTGCGATCGCGCGCTTCACACATGCCGTCGGGCGGGCGTATCAGACCGCGCGCGATGCTACGCTTGCGCGCGCGCTGCTCACGGCCGTCGTCATTTTCCTGGTGTTCTCGAGCGTGGTCGTGGTGCTCTGGATCGGCGCGCAGGACGTGATCGACAAGGACATGACGCCCGGGCGGCTGAGCCAGTTCGTGCTGTTCACGGTGTTCGCGGCCGGCGCGTTGGGCGAACTCTCGCAGGTGTGGGGCGAGATCACGGCGGCCGCAGGCGCGGCCGAACGATTGTTCGAGATTTTAAGCGTGCAGCCGGTGATCCAGCAACCGGCACTGCCGGTGCCGCTGCCCGTTCCGTCGCGGGGCGAAATCGTATTCGAAAAGGTGCGGTTCAGTTATCCCACGCGGCTGCAGACCGCCGCACTCGACGATGTGTCGCTGCACATCAAGCCAGGCGAGAAAGTCGCGATTGTCGGGCCGTCCGGCGCCGGCAAGAGCACCATCTTCCACCTGATCTTGCGGTTCTACGATCCGCTGGCGGGCACCGTCACCTTTGATGGCGTGCGGCTGTCCGATGCCAATCCCACGGCCTTGCGCCGCCAGATCGCATTGGTGCCGCAGGACCCCGTGATCTTCGCGGCTTCCGTGCGCGACAACATTCGCTTCGGACGGCCCGACGCAAAGGACGCCGAAATCGAAAGTGCCGCCGAGATCGCGGCGATTGCCGAGTTCATCGGCAAGCTGCCGGATGGTTATGACACGCCGGTCGGCGAGCGCGGCGTCACGCTCTCGGGCGGAGAGCGCCAGCGCATTTCGATCGCGCGCGCGGCATTGCGGCAGGCACCACTGCTGCTGCTCGACGAGGCGACCTCCTCGCTCGATGCCGAGAACGAGACGCAGGTGGTCGCGGCACTTGAGCGGCTGATGCAAAATCGTACGACATTGGTGATCGCGCACCGGCTTTCCACGGTGCAATCGTGTGATCGTATTCTCGTGATGGACAAGGGCCGCATCGTCGAGGAAGGCACGCACGAACATCTGGTCGAGCAGGGCGGGCTGTATGCAAGGCTTGCGAAGTTGCAATTCCAGGGGACGTGAGGAGGCGGTTAGTTCTCACCAAAAAGTCGAGTACGCCGCTGCTTACAGCAAAAGTTCCGAGTTCCAAAGTCTGCTCTGCACTTCGGCTTCCAAATTTTTCAGAAGTCCAGGCCCCACTTCTATTAGTTTCGTGAGTTCTTTATGCATCGAATTGGAAACGCCGTGCACTTTACCAACTTTATGCTCTATCAAGGCGCTGCGAATTAACTCTTCGAGTTTCGAGAACTTTGTTTTTAAGTCTGTCGGAATAAATATGCCGTTCTTCAAAAGATATCTTTGAAATTCGCCGCAAGTTATCCGAGTCTCATAAATGCGATGCCAGGAGATGCGATCAATATAATATTTTGATTTGTCCGACGAAGCACTTAGTTCGTCCTGTTCCCATTCAGCTAGCTTGCATTTCGCAAGGAACGCATCCAAATGCTGAGGCGTCATCCTGTTGACGTCAGGATATTGCTGTAACGACGCTACAAGCCCTTTGACTTCCCAATAAGCATCATTCATTCGCGCCCATGCCTCTGGCAGGACATCAAATTCGCGTTGATGTAACTTAGTTGTTCGATCCATCAGCGCGTTGATTTTGAATCGTAGCTGCTCAATCTCCTTTTGTTGCTCATGCTTATAGGCAACGAGACGTTCTTCAAATTTTGCGTTGAGCCACCGTTCGCTTAAAATTTTGAATATCCAATAAACAAACTTGCTAAGAGTCCGTTTCGAAACCCACTGCCGACGGCTTCAAGGGTGACTATTGCCACCGTTTTGCGGTGTCTGGCAGCCACATATCGCTATTTTCGTGTTCCGAAGAACCGAGGAGGGCCGACCCCACCGGGTTTCGAAACGGCCTCTAAGACCTCCACCGACAACTATAAAACCGCCGACCGCAACAAATAGAGGGGTAAAAATATCTTTTAGTGTTTCAAAATATGACATCTATAACCTCTCATCTTTCGGCTAGCTCATTACTCCCTTTTGCTTCAGCGCGCTTCCAATCTCATCCAATATCGCCGGATCGTCGATGGTCGCGGGCATTGTGTAAGCCTCGCCGTCGGCGATCTTCTTGATGGTGCCGCGCAGGATTTTTCCGGAGCGCGTTTTGGGCAGCCGTGCCACCGTGATCGCCAGCTTGAATGACGCCACCGGGCCGATCTTCTCGCGGATGAGCGCCACGCATTCCGCCTCGATCTCGGACGGCGGGCGGTTGACTCCAGCTTTCAGAACGATGAAGCCGCAGGGCACTTCGCCCTTGAGCTGGTCCTTGATGCCGAGCACGGCGCATTCGGCGACATCTTTATGTGAGGAGAGCACTTCCTCCATGCCGCCGGTGGAAAGCCTGTGGCCGGCGACATTGATGATGTCGTCGGTGCGGCTCATGACATACACATAACCGTCTTCGTCGATGAAGCCGGCGTCGGCGGTTTTGTAATAGCCGGGGAATTCGTCGAGGTAGCTCTCGCGCATGCGCACGTCGGCCTGCCAGAGCGTCGGCAGGCACGCGGGCGGCAGCGGCAGCTTGGCGACGAGCGAGCCCATCTTGCCGCGCGGGACTTCGTTGCATTGGGCGTCGACGACACGCAGGTCGTAGCCCGGCATCGGAACCGTGGGCGAGCCATGCTTGATCGGAAGCTGGCCGAGGCCAATCGGGTTTCCGGCAATGCACCAGCCGGTTTCGGTCTGCCACCAGTGATCGATCACCGGAACGTTCAACAGCTTCTCGGCCCAGATGAGCGTGTCGGGATCGGCGCGCTCGCCGGCGAGAAACAGCGCGCGGAATTTGGTCAGATCGTATTTGGCGAAGTGCTTGCCCTGCGGGTCTTCTTTCTTGATGGCGCGGAAGGCCGTGGGCGCGGTGAACATCGAGACGGCTTTGTGCTCGGAGATCACGCGCCAGAACGCGCCGGCGTCGGGCGTGCCGACCGGTTTGCCCTCGTAGAGGATCGTCGTGCAGCCGTGAAAGAGCGGCGCGTAGACGATGTAGCTGTGGCCGACCACCCAGCCGACATCGGAAGCCGACCACCATATTTCGCCGGGATCGATGCCGTAGAGATTTTTCATCGACCATTTGAGCGCGACCAAATGCCCGCCGTTGTCGCGCACGACACCCTTGGGAATTCCGGTCGTCCCCGAGGTGTAGAGAATGTAGAGCGGATCGGTGGCGGCGACCGGCACGCATTCGTAAATCGATTTTGCCCACACCAGCGCTTCGTCCCAGCGCGTCTTCCAATCGTGATCGCGGCCGGCAACCAGCTCCGCCTGGCACTGCGGACGCTGGAGGATCATGCAGGCCGAGGGCTTTGCCGTTGCAAGCCTGATCGCCTCGTCGAGCAGCGGCTTATAGGGAATGACGCGGCCGGCTTCGATGCCGCAGCTGGCGGAGAGGATCACCTTGGGCTTGGCGTCGTCGATGCGGGTGGCGAGTTCTTTTGCGGCGAAGCCTCCGAACACCACCGAATGCACCGCGCCGATGCGCGCGCAGGCGAGCATGGCGACGATCGCCTCCGGCACCATCGGCATGTAAAGGATGACGCGGTCGCCTTTCACGACGCCGAAATCCTTGGCGAGGATCCCGGCCAGCACCTGGGTCTTGGTCTGCAGGTCGACGTAGCTGATGGTCTGCTTGGTGCCGGTGACGGGCGAGTCGTAGATGATCGCAGCCTGGTCGGCGCGGCCTGACTGCACGTGGCGATCCACCGCATTCCAGCAGGTGTTGCAAACGCCATCGACGAACCAGCGGCCATAGACGTCAGCTTTCGGGTCGAAAATGGTTTTCGGCCGCTCTATCCAATCGATGTCGGCTGCCGCCTCGCCCCAAAAGGCGAGCGGATCGCGTTGCGCGCGCGCATAAACCTCGTGATAGCGGCTCGATCGGGCGTCCATGAGTCTTCAGTCTTTCCCTTCGGCGGCGAATTGTGATCCGGCCCGCGCGATTTGCAAGCGCAGGTATCGCAACATTTCCGCCATGCGCGAACTGGGCTGGCGCCGCGAACCTTGTTCAGCTTTGATGCGCCGCTTCAATCCAACCTCCGATATTCATTCGTGCAGCTGTTCTCCGATCCCTGGTTCGTGGCCACCGCGTTGGCGGCGGTGTCGCTGCTTGGCCTCTCCAAGGGCGGCTTCTTCGGACTCGGTACGATGGGGCTGCCGCTGATGTCGCTGTTCGTGCCGCCGATGCAGGCGGCCGCGATCCTGTTGCCGACGCTGTTGGCGCAGGACGCGCTCACGATCTGGACTTATCGGCGTACGTGGAGTGCGGAAAACTTGAAAGTGATGATCCCCAGCATGGCGATTGGGATCTCGATTGCGTATCTGTTCGCTGCATCGTTGTCGGCGGCCGATATCCGGCTCGCGATTGGCATCATCATCGGCATTTTCGTATTCCGGCACTGGCTCGGGACGCGATTTGATCGCCTGGCGCCACGGCCCACAACGGCAACCGGCATCTTCTTCGGTGTTCTTGGCGGATTCACCACCATGCTGGCGAATGCGGGCGGGCCGGCCTGGCAGATGCATCTGCTGCCGCAGAAGCTCGAGAAATTCACTTATGTCGGCACCATCACGATGCTGTTCGCCGCAAGCAACCTCATGAAGATCCCGGCGTACAATGCGCTCGGCCAGTTTTCTTTGGACAATTTTGCGGCCGGCGCAATGCTGCTGCCGGCCGCAGTTGCGGCGAATTATGCCGGCATCTGGCTGGTGCGGCGTACGCCGACCGAAGTGTTCTTCCGCATCGCCTATGTGCTGATGTTCTTCATTGCGATTGAGCTCATCCGTAGCGCGCTGACCGAAAAGTTTTGGCCGGCATGACGATCATCACCGATCCACTGTTTTATATCGTCGCCTTTCCGGCGGTGGTCATGCTCGGACTCTCGAAGGGCGGGTTCTCCGGCATCGGCATGGTGTCGACGCCGCTGCTTGCACTGATGATGCCGCCACTGCAGGCCGCCGCAATCCTGCTGCCGATCATCCTGCTGCAAGACGCGATGTCGGTGTGGGTCTATCGGCGCAACTGGGACGCTTGGAACCTGAAGGTCATGCTGCCGGGCGCTTTCGTTGGCGTCGGCTGCGCGTGGCTGTTTGCGGCTTACGTGTCCGACGCGCTGATCCTGCTGGTGGTCGGGCTGGTCGGGCTTGCCTTGGTGGCATACGCGTGGTTCGGGCCCGCGCCGCCGAAAATTCCGGTCAAGCCCCACGCCGCCTACGGCGCTGCCTGCGGCGGGCTTGCCGGCTTCACCTCGACGCTGATCCAGATCGGCGCCCCGCCCTACTACGTATTCGTATTGCCGCAGCGGCTCGACAAGATGGTCTATGTCGGCACGACGATCTGGTTCTTCGCCGCGGTGAATGTGATGAAGATCACGCCCTATATCGCGCTCGGACAATTCTCGTCGTCGGGGCTTGCGACGTCGGCCGTGCTTTTTCCGCTGGCGATCGCGAGCAATTTTTTGGGCGTCTGGCTGGTACGCATCACGCCGACCGAGCTGTTCTACAAGATCACCTATACGATCGTGTTCCTGCTCTCGCTCGAATTGACGCGGCGTGGCTTATTTTTATTTATCTGGCCCGCCTGACAACGTGTTTTAGTGCTCGTGCTCGTGCTCGCGCTCTCGCTCTCGCTTGTGTACGCGCGCTATCAGCGCTTCGACGGCCGGCAATAGGCGCACGACAATCACGTCGTAACCTGCGGCGTTGAGATGGTGGAGCGGATCGTCGGGAATTTTAAGCGACGCGGGCATGCGGGCGACATCAAAGTCGATGAAGTAGGTGCCGCGCGCGACCGGACCACCCGAAACGTCGAAATAGTTCGCGACCACGACTTCGATATTGCGTTCGCGCAAGCGATCGACAATTTTGTCTAGACTCGCCTGTATGTACGCCGGCGAATTGTGCTCGCGCCGGTCGTTGACGCCAAACTCGACGATGGCGATCTGCGTGTCAACGGGAACCGCGCTGTCGAGCCGCGCAAGCGCGCCGGCAATCATGTCGCCATTCCTGCCGGCGTTGGTCACCTGCACATTGTGACCTTTGGCGCGAAGCGCGGCTTCGAGCTTTGCTGGATAGTCGCTTCCGCGCGCAACGTAGCGGCCAAGCGTGTTGCTGGTGCCGAAGGCCACGATCTTGATCGGCGCTTGCGCGGAGCATTCGCCGGACAGCAGCAGCAATACGCCTAAAAACAACAAGCAGATTTGGCGGCCAAGCCCCAAGCCAATACGCCCTGCACTCATCACACACTCCCATGGCCTGTACGATTGATCGCGCCCCGCCAGGTTCTGTAGGCTAAACCTACGACGAGGGGATGAAATGGCCAAGACGCCCTACGACACCGATCTCGACCGCAATGCGGCGAATTTCCAGTCGCTCACCCCGCTTTCGTTCCTGGAACGCGCGGCCTCGGTATTTCCGGACCACACGGCGATCATCCACGGCAAGCTGCGGCGCTCTTACGCGGAATTCTACGCACGGGCGCGGCGGCTTGGCTCGGCGCTTGCCAGGCACGGCATCAAGCGCGGCGATACGGTCTCCGCCGTGCTCGCCAATACGCCGGCGATGCTGGAGGTGCACTACGGCGTACCGATGGCGAGCGCGGTGCTCAACACCATCAACACAAGGCTCGATGCCGCCACGATCGCGTTCATCCTCGATCACGGCGAAGCGAAGGTGCTGATCACCGATCGCGAGTTCTCCAAGGCGGTGAAGGAGGCGCTCGCAATCTGCAAAGCAAAGCCGCTGGTGATCGACTACGACGATGCGGAATTTACCGGCGCGGGCGAGCGCATAGGCACAATCGAGTACGAGGACTTCATTAAAGGCGGGGACGCGGAATTCGCCTGGACGATGCCGGGGGATGAGTGGGACGCGATCGCGCTCAATTATACGTCGGGCACGACCGGCGATCCTAAGGGCGTGGTCTATCACCATCGCGGCGCCTATTTGATGGCGATCGGCAACGTGATGTCCTGCACCATCGGGCGGCATCCGATGTATCTGTGGACGCTGCCGATGTTCCATTGCAACGGCTGGTGCTATCCGTGGACGATCTCGGCCGTTGCGGGCACGCATGTGTGTCTGCGCTGGGTGCGCGCGCCGCTGATGTACGATGCAATCGCGACGCATAAGGTGACGCATCTGTGCGGCGCGCCGATCGTGATGGCAGCGCTGCTCAACGCGCCTGCGGCCGAGAAAAAGCCCCTGCCCCACAAAGTCGAGTTCGTCACGGCTGCCGCGCCGCCGCCGGAAGCAGTGCTCGCCGCAATGAAAGAGGCGGGTTTCAACGTCACGCACGTCTACGGGCTGACCGAAACTTATGGTCCGGCGACGGTCAACGAATGGCACAGTGCGTGGAATGCGCTGCCGTCCGCCGAGCAGGCGGCGAAGAAAGCGCGCCAGGGCGTGCGCCTGGTGCCGCTCGATGCGCTCGATGTGTTCGATCCCGAAACCATGCAGCCGGTGCCGCGCGACGGCGAGACGTTGGGCGAAGTGATGTTCCGCGGCAATGTGGTGATGAAAGGATATCTGAAAAATAAATCCGCGACGGAGAAGTCGTTCGCGGGCGGCTGGTTCCACTCCGGCGATCTCGGCGTGCGCTATCCCGATGGCTACATCCAACTCAAAGACCGTTCGAAGGACATCATCATTTCCGGCGGCGAGAATATTTCCTCGATCGAAGTGGAGGACGCCCTCTACAAGCATCCCGCCGTGCAGGCTGCGGCCGTGGTGGCCAAGCCCGACGACAAATGGGGCGAGACGCCGTGCGCGTTCGTCGAGCTAAAGCCCGGACAGAGTGCGAGCGCGGAGGATCTGCTGGCGTGGTGCAAGAAGAACCTCGCCGGATACAAGGTGCCGCGCTACGTGGTGTTCGCCGAATTGCCGAAGACCAGCACGGGGAAGATTCAGAAATATAAATTGCGTGAGATGGCGAAGGTTATGTGAAGCCGCGGATTCAAACTTGTGCCGGTTGCTGATGCGAACGTCTGAAAAACCGAAACGCTAGCCACAGGACGACGATGCACAGCGCACCTGAACAGAGCGAAATCAGCCACACAAATTCGCCCATGGCACCAATATAAACAGGCCAGAAACTGAACAAGAGCAGTGCTAACTCCAATCCGAGTGCAACAATCAAGAGCACGAGTTGAACAAAGAAACCTAATCCGCGGCCAACGGCAAAGGCTTTCAGCACGAGCGCCAGAAGTGCCATGCATGCGCCGGCGACTACAATAAAGACGAGGTCGGTCTGACTGCCTTCCGCCATTTGCAAATTTGCAGCGGCGAATTCCGGCCATGTTGGCGCTCGCGTGCGAATGTTCATGGTTGAGTTGCGCGGGCCGAACCAAAGGCCGGCGAATAGCTCGTCGCTGATGACGGGGCCCAAGAACTTTGTGGTCGGGACAAACTCCAAAATGACTCCGTTCGGGTGATCGTATCCGACACATTTGCGAGCCTCGGAACAGATGATCGAGACGGGGAAGCTTTCATGGCTATATCCCACCAAATGCCCCGTCGCATCGAGCACAATGAGCCGAACTGGATCGGCCACGATGACGCCGTCGCCGTGGAAAAGACGCATCTCGCCAACTTGCCCGTCGGGCAAATCGACCGGTATGACACCGGCCAAGATAGGCGCGCGTGAAAAACTCGGATCGACGTGTGCCATCGTCAAAGGCAACGCGATCGCAATGGCCCACAGCAGAACGCGGCAAACGGGCGGCAAATGCTTCACTCCACCTTGATGTTGAGCCCGCGCACCAGGGGCCCCCAGATGCCGTCTTCACGCGCGACCTCGGCGGCATATTGCTCGGGTGTGGAGGTCAGCGCGCTGCCAGCTTCCTGCGCGATCCGCGCCTTCACATCATCGGACGCCACCAATGCGCGGAGTTCGCGGTTGAGCCGCTCGACGATCGGGCGCGGCGTGCCGGCCGGCGCCAGCAGGCCATAGCGGAGCACGGCTTCAAAGCCCGGCAGGGATTCGGCGACGGTCGGCACGTTCGGCAGAAGCGGAATGCGTTCGGTGGCGGTGACGGCGAGCACGCGCAATTGGCCGGCCTGGATGGCGCCCAGCGCCGCCTGCGGCACGCTGAACACCACCGGGATATGGCCGCCGAGCACGTCGTTGGTGAGCGCAGCGGAACCCTTGTAGGGCACGAGCGTCACGTCGATGCCGGTGCGCGCCTTGAACAGCTCGGCTGCAAGGTGCGAGCCGGAGCCGGGCGGTGAGGTGCCGATGTTGAGTTTGCCCGGCGCGCGTTTGGCAAATGCAATGAGTTCCGTGACATTGTTCGGCGCAAACGACGGATGCGCGATGATCGAGATGCTGTTCGAGGCCAGCATGCCGATCGGGGCGAAATCCTTGCGTGCGTCGTAGCCGACATTGGCGTTGAGGGCGGGCGTGATCGACGTGTTGCTGGAATTGACGAACACCAGTGTGTAGCCGTCGGGCGCTGCGCGCGCCGCCGCACGAATGGCGATCGTGCCGTTCGCACCGCCGCGGTTGTCCACGACCACTTGCTGACCGAGCGCCGCAGAAAGCTTCGTCGCCACAATGCGCGCGAGCGTGTCGTTGCCGCCGCCGGGCGGGAACGGCACGATCATGGTGATGGGACGGGTAGGATAGTCTTGCGCGCGTGCGGGAGCTGCGATCGAAACGACTGCGGCAATGACAATCAAAAGCCACCGCACCGCGATCACTCCACTTTCAACTTCAGCTTCTTGATCAGTGCGCCCCACTTCGCATCCTCGCGCTGGATATCGGCGGCGTATTCCTCCGGAGTGGACGGCAATGGATCGCCGCCGTCGGAGGCAATGCGTGCCCTGACTTCCGGCGTGTCGATCAGTGCGCGCAGTTCCTTGTTGAGCCGTTCGATGATCGGTTTTGGCGTGCCGGCCGGCGCAAGCAGGCCATAGGTCAGCCCTGCCTCGAAGCTTGGCAGACCGGCTTCGGCCGACGTCGGCACATCTGGCAAGAGCGTCGAGCGCTTTGTTGCCAGCACCGCCAGCGCCTTCAGCGTGCCGGATTTCAGATGGCCGACGGCCGGCGCGAGTACGTTGAGGGCGTGTGGCACATGACCACCGAGGACGTCGGTCGTCAGTGGTCCCGTGCCGCGATAGGTGACAATTGTGAAATCGATGCTGGCGGCCGATTTCAGCAGCTCGGCGGCAAGGTTCGCGCTGGTTCCCGGCGGCGGCGTGCCGATGTTGAGCTTGCCGGGTTCTTTCTTCGCCGCAGCGATGATATCGGCGAGCGATTGCTGTGCGGCGGAGGGATGCGCCATCAGCACGATGGGCGTCGATGAAATCGATCCGATGGGGCTGAGGTCCTTGAGGGTAACGTAGCCGGGATTGACGTAAAGGTTCGGATTGATCGCAATCGAGCCGGATGTCGCCATCACGAGCGTGTAGCCGTCGGGCGCGGCCTTGGTCACTGCGCGTGTGCCGATTACACCGGCAGCACCACCGCGATTATCGACAACGACCTGCTGGCCGAGTGCGGCCGTCAGCTTTTCCGCAACGATACGACCGACAACATCGACACCGCCGCCGGCCGGAAACGGCACGACCAGTGTGACGGGATGGGTGGGATAATCTTCGGCCTTGGCTGGCAGAATCGCAAAAAGCAGCGCTGCGAGACACGCGGCTGCTGATGATCGCGTGCCCGACATCACTCAACCTTGAGATTGAGCTTCTTGATCAGCGCGCCCCATTTGCGTTCTTCCTGGTCGATGTCGGCCGTATATTCGCCGGGCGAACTGGTCATGGGATCGCCGCCTTCGGCGTGGATGCGCTTTTTCACTTCATCGGTATTGACCAGCGCGAGCAGTTCCTTGTTGAGGCGATCGATGATCGCCTTGGGCGTGCCCGCGGGTGCGAGCAGGCCGTAATGCAGCACCGCTTCGAACCCCGGCAGGCCGGATTCGGCGACGGTCGGGATGTCCGGGAGCTGGCTGAAGCGCGTTGCGCCCGTCACCGCCAGCGCGCGCAGTTTTCCGGCCGCAAGGTTGCCGAGCGCCGGCGGCAACACTCCGAACGACACCGGCACGTGGGCACCCATGAGATCGTTCATCAGCGGCGCCGTGCCGCGATAGGGCACCAGCGTCACGTCCACGCCGGCCATGGACTTGAACAGCTCGGCGCAGAGATACGAGCCGGTGCCGATCGCCGAGGTGCCAAGGTTGATTTTGCCGGGTTCCTTCTTGGCAAGCGCAATGAATTCCGCAACGGTTTTCGGACCAAACGAGGGATGCGCGATCAACGCCACCGGCATGGACGCGATCATTCCGATCGCAGAGAAGTCCTTGCGCGGATCGTAACCGGCGTTGACGTAAAGCGTCGGGTTGATCGAGATCGTGCCGGTGTGGCCGAGCAAGAGCGTGTAGCCGTCGGGTTCGGCCTTGGCGACCGCGCGCGTTCCGAGGTTGCCGCCGGCGCCGCCGCGATTATCCACCACCACTTGGGTTTTGAGCGCGACTGTAAGTTTCTCGGCGACCACGCGCGCGATCACGTCCACGCCGCCACCGGGTGGATATGGCACGACGATCGTGATCGGTTTGCTGGGATAGTCCTGGGCGCGCGCAGCTCCGCCTCCGACGAACGCCGCCACCGCGGCCAGCACCACTACAATCGCATTTATTGTCTTCATGTTTTTTGTTTTTTTGATTTTCATTTTCATTTTCATTTTTTGTTTCCCCCTGACCGTCCGGCAAAACAGCACCGCCGGCCCTCGTGACGAGAGCCGGCGGGTGATGTTCAACGATCACAAACCAATGACGATCAGAAAGTCAGTGAACGCTGGCGCCGACTTCATTCTGTAGCCGCGCGATTTCGTCTTTCACCTGTAACTTACGACGCTTCAATTCCGCGATCACCAGACCGTCCGCCGAGGGATGCATCTGAGCCTCATTGATTTCATCCTCCAGCGCACGGTGCCGCTTTTCCAATTCCATAAGATGCGGGTAAATGCCCATATCGAAGATCTCCTTGTCAGATTTGCGCCTGACTTCGACAGCGAATTTTGCCACGAGGTCGATGGTAAGTCGATCCACCCCTCTTGTGCAATGCAGCAAATCCCCACTAAAATCCGCAGTCATTCACAGTGTCTTAACCGTCGGCTTGAACCAGCCTTGCGGAGGAGTGATAATTGCCTACGTTTTTGATGCGCCGGCGGCAAAAACGAAAAATGTGGGCTGGCGTGAGCTCGAACAAGAGCGAGCCGCGAAAGTCATGGCAATTCAAGATTTTGTGCTCATATCAGGCTCTGCGCCGGCAATCGAAAATCCTGCGATTGCGGGCTCTTTAGGTTTCGGCGCGGCGGCGGAGATGACGCAAGAGGAAGAACGCGAATTCAAGGCGCAATTGGCGCGCCTGAGGCAGGAACACCGTGACCTCGATGCCGCAATCGAGGCACTGCACAATTCGCCCGGTTCCGACCTTTTACAGGTGCAGCGCCTCAAGAAACGCAAGCTGGTGCTGCGCGATCGTATCATCGAGATCGAGGACCAGCTCACCCCCGACATCATCGCGTGAATTTGATCGCGTAAATTTGTGTCGTTCCGGCACGCCTGTGCGGGGCGATGATTCGCGGTTGCAGCCCGCCTTGCTACTCCCCCACTCGAACCTATAATCCGCCGCTTCCTTTCGCGGGACGCTAGGCGAATCAATGGGAGCAAAACCGGTCGCGATCATCATGGGGAGCCAGTCCGACTGGGCCACCATGTCGCATGCCGCAGAAACGCTTGACGCGCTCGGCGTCAGCTATGAGGCGAAGATCGTCTCCGCGCACCGCACGCCCGACCGGCTCTACAAATTCGCCAAATCAGCACGCGCGCAAGGCTTCAAAGTGGTGATCGCCGGTGCCGGCGGCGCTGCTCACTTGCCAGGTATGACGGCTTCTCTCACCCCTCTTCCAGTTTTCGGCGTGCCGATGAAAACAAAGGCACTCGAAGGCAAGGATTCGCTGCTCTCGATCATGCAGATGCCCGCCGGCGTGCCGGTCGGCACGCTGGCAGTCGGCAAGGCTGGCGCCATCAATGCAGCCCTGCTTGCCGCCGCCGTGCTCGCGCTCTCCGACCCCAAGCTTGCCAAGCGGCTCGACGCCTGGCGCGCGAAGCAGACCAAGAGGGTCGCGAAGCGTCCGGCTAGGGATCGCAAGTGAGCGCAGGCGCGCTCAAGCCAGGTGCGACCATCGGCATCCTCGGCGGCGGCCAGCTCGGCCGTATGCTGGCGCTCGCAGCGGCGCGACTCGGGTTCCACTGCCACGTTTATTCACCGGAGCGCGATTCCTGCGCGTTCGACGTGGTGCGCGCATCGACCTGTGCGGCCTACGACGATCGGGCGGCTCTCGCGGCCTTTGCCGAGGCCGTCGATGTCGTGACCTACGAATTCGAGAACGTGCCGGCGCAATGCGCGGCGTTCCTTGCCGCGCGCCGTCCGGTGTTGCCCGATCCTGAAGTGCTGGAAACGACGCAGGACCGGCTGAGCGAGAAAAATTTCATCTCGAAACTCAAGATCGCGACCGCGCCTTATGCGTCAGTCCATAGTGCGACCCAGCTTGCCGATGCGATCGAGAAGATCGGGCTGCCGGCCGTGCTCAAAACCCGCCGCCTCGGCTATGACGGCAAGGGCCAGGCGAAAATCGCAAGAGGCGCCGATCCGAATGCGGCCTGGCGCACCTTGCGGCATGCGCCGTGCATCCTGGAAGGATTTGTGAATTTCGAGCGCGAGGTTTCTGTGGTTGCCGCACGCTCGCGCGACGGCAAGGTCGTCTGCTTCGACGTCACCGAAAACGAGCACCGCGATCACATTCTCAAATTCTCCAAGGTCCCGGCGGCGGTCACGCCCACGATCGCATGGGAGGCGCGGGACATCGCGCAGCAAATCGCGAAGGCCTTCGATTATGTCGGCGTGCTCGCGGTTGAAATGTTTGTCGTGCGTAAGGGAAAGCGTCACACACTGCTGGTCAACGAGATCGCCCCGCGCGTCCATAATTCCGGCCATTGGACCATCGACGGCGCGTCGGTGTCGCAGTTCGAGCAGCACATCCGCGCGGTCGCCGGCTGGCCGCTCGGCAAACCCGTGCGCCATGGCCGCGTACAGATGACGAACCTGATCGGAGCCGAGATCGACGGTTACGCCAAATGGCTCAATGTTCCGGGTGTTGCGGTGCATCTCTACGGCAAGAAAGACGCGCGGCCGGGCCGCAAGACGGGGCATGTGACGCGGATTTTCGGGGCCTAGCCACCACCCCCGCTGATGGACTCTTAACCCTATTTCTGCTACATGCGCGGCCAATCGAGAGCCCGTGTAAGCGCTCGAATAGCGCTGTCGGCGGGCTCCATTCACATTGAGACGAAACATCGAGAGCGAGGAAGGATCAAGCGTGCAGGTTCTCGTCCGTGACAACAACGTCGACCAAGCCCTCAAGGCGCTGAAGAAAAAGATGCAGCGCGAGGGGATTTTCCGCGAAATGAAGCTTCGCGGCCATTATGAAAAACCATCCGAAAAGAAGGCCCGGGAAAAAGCGGAAGCGGTGCGCCGCGCCCGCAAGCTCGCGCGCAAACGTTTGCAGCGCGAGGGCCTGCTCCCGATGAAACCTAAGCTGGCGTTCGGCCCAGGTGCCGGCGGTCCCGGCGGACGGGGCGGCGGCATGGGTGGTGGCCGCATGGGCGGTGGCATGGGTGGCGGTGGCATGGGTGGCGACCGCGGCAGTCAAGGGCGCGGCGGCTTCGGCCGCTGATCCAAATCGACACAGCGAGTTTTTTCACGGCGCGGGCTGGGGCGACCCTCATCCCGCGCTATTGTTTTTGGGGATTGAGCGTTATCGTTGAACGTTCGCCGTATTCGATCGGATGATTGATCGTTGAAGAAGCATCTGCGGCGCGCGGGCGAGGCCTAAGGCGGGGCAGCGCATGAACAAGTTACAGATTTACAAGTTACAGATTTATTTGTGGGCGAAAAATCTCGCGGCGATGACGCTGCTGGCGGCGGCATGCGCGCTCGCGGCCTGCCAAGCGCCATCGATGTTGACGACGCCCTCCGCCGAGAGCGAGGACAGCCGCGTTGCCGCTTCGCCCGCCAACATTGCGTCACTCTCCGAAGTCGTCACGCGCAATCCGAACGATCCGCAGGCCTACAACGTGCGAGGCGCGGTCTACGGCCAGGGCGGCCGGAATCAGGAAGCGCTCGCGGACTTCAACAAGGCGATCAGCCTGGACCCGAATTTTGCGCAGGCTTATGCCAATCGTGCGTTGATCTACCGCCAGACCAACCGGCTCGATCTTGCATTCGCCGATTACAACAAGGCCATCGCGCTCGATCCAAATTATTCCGTCGCGTATCTCGGACGCGGCATCGTCTACCGGCAGCGCAAGCAGGCGCGCAATGCCTTCGACGATTTCAACAAGGCGATCTCGCTGCGGCCCGACAGCGCGAAAGGGTACTACAACCGCGGCCTGCTCTATCAGGGCCAGCGCCAATACCAGTTCGCCATCGATGATTTTTCGACCGCCATCGGCCTCTCGCCGAACGAAGCGGAGCCGTTCATCGCACGTGGACAAAGCTATATGGCGGTCAGGGATTACAAGGCGGCGGCGGGCGATCTCGACAACGCAGTGGTGGCGGAGCCGCAGAACATCCAAGCCTGGACCAACCGCGGGCTGGCGTATGAGCGGATGGGCGACAAGGAGCGCGCGGCCGGCTCCTACGCGAGGGCCATGGGCATCAACAAGGACTACGAACCGGCCAAAGCTGGATTCAACCGCGTCGGTGGCCAGTTCGGACAGAGCTACGAGACGAACTGAGATTGCAAACTGAGATTGCGAATTGCGATTCGAATAAATTTATTGCGGCAAGATTTTTGCCATGCTGAAAATCTCAAATTCACGAATTGAAACGGGCGGGTCCCGCAAAATTAATTAATGTCCGTTCATTATGCCACGGTTTGTATCCGATTAATTACAGAGACTTAACTTGATGGTTCGGAAAACCGTCGATTAAACTTCAGCCATTACTGTGGAGCAACACCCAGGAGATGGTTTCATGATTTCCTTACGCACGTTTGTCATCGCGATTGGTGTCACACTTCCGACGCTTGCGCTCGCGCAGCAAGGCGCGGTGCGCGGTGCATGCATGAGTGACATCAAGACGCTTTGTGGCGCCGTCCAGCCAGGAGGCGGACGGATTCGCGAATGCTTCAAGGAACACCGCGCACAGCTCTCCCAAGGCTGCAAGGTCGCGCTCGCTGACCGGATGCTGCAGCGGCGCGAGAGCAGAGGCGAACGCGGCCAGACACGACCGGGCGGACCAAAGCAAGACCAGGACTAATCTTCCTAGCGTGCCGCTTCCGCAATGAAGGGCCGCGTGACGTCTTGCGCGCCAAATCCGTCGAGATTGACGTGGCCACCGCCGGGAATGCGCACCAGGCGCTTGGGCTCATTGGCAAGCGCGTAAAGCCGCTCACCGAATTCAATCGGCACCACGCGGTCATCGGTGCCATGCAGGATGAGCACTGGCACGGTCACCAGCCGGATGCGCTCATCCGAGTGGAACTGATCCTTCATCAATAGCCGCACCGGCACGTACCAATAGACCGAAGCGCCGACATCGGCCGCCGAGGTAAATGGCGATTCCAGAATAACGCGGCCGACTTTGCTCTTTGCGGCGAGCGCGGTCGCGACCGCGGTGCCGAGCGACTCACCCCAAAGCACGATGCGCTCGGCAGGGTAACGCGCAATCGCGAATGCATAGGCCGCGTCGGCATCGGCCAGCAATCCGGCTTCCGTCGGCGAGCCGGTCGATCCGCCATAGCCGCGGTAGCTGAGCGCTACGAGTCCAGTGCCATTGGCCGTAGTCTTTTGGAAGCGTTCGTTCCGTAAGCGCAACGATCCCCCGTTGCCGTGGAAATAAATCACCACCGCGCTGTTTGCGCGCGGCGGTACATGCCAGACGATGACGCGTTCGCCGTCCGTGGTGTCGAGCGTGATTTCCTCAGCCGCGGGCAGGCCTACCGCCGCAGGCGTCGTGCGCAGGGTTTCCGGGAAATACAACAGCTTGCGCTGGGCAAGATACATCACCGCAGTGAGCCCGCCAAATGCGATGAGCGGGATGAGTGCCCATTTCATCAAGGTCATTGATCGGGCTGCCGCAATTTCCACTCGTTGCGCGGCGTCGGCAGAAATGCACGGACCGCGGCAATTGCGCCGAAGTCGTCGAGATTTTCGTGGCCCCCCTCCGGGAAACGGACGAAACGTTTGGGTCCTGGCGCCAGCGCGTAAAGCTGTTCACCGAATTTGATCGGGATCGCCCCGTCGCGCTCGCCGTGCAGCACCAGCAGCGGGGCGGTGACGTTTGCGATGCGCTGATCGGAATGGAACTGGTCCTTCATCAGGAGGCTCACTGGCACAGTCGGCAGCATCGCGCTCGCCACGTCGCTTGTCGACGTGTAGGGCGCCTCCAGGATCAGCCTGCCGATAGGGTTTTCGGCCGCGAGTGCGACGGCAACGCCGCTGCCAAGCGAAAAGCCCCACAACACGATGCGATCGGCCGGATATCGCTCGACCGCGAATGCGTAGGCCGCAGCGCCATCAAGCAGCAGGCCGCGCTCGGTGGGAGTGCCGGTCGATCCGGCATAGCCACGGAACGAGAGCGCGACGAGCCCGGTGCCGTCGGCAGTGAGCGCGCGGAAGCGTGGCACCCGCCATGCCAGGATGTCGCCGTTGCCATGAAAGAAGACGACCACCGGCCGGCCCGGTTTCGGCGGCATATGCCAGACGATGACTTTTTCACCGTCGGCGGCATCGAGGATGTGTTCTTCCGCCTGCGGAAATTCCGCCGCTTGCGGCGACGTGCGCTGCGTCTGCGGAATCGGATAGAGCATCCTGCGCTGCCCGAAATACAGCGCTGCGACGATCCCTACGTAGATCACGGGGAGCGCAATCACTGCCCATTTGAGAAATTTCTCGACGCGATTCATGTCACGACTCATAGCACGCGCGACTTGTGTGAAACACCGGCGCTGCGTTGCGGGTCGGCACCGCGCTGCCTAGACTGGCCGCATGAGTCACGAAGAACTGCTCATCATCGTGCGCGTGCTGCCGGATATGGTCGAGTTCCGCATTTCGCCGACGGGCGATTAGGCGGTAAAAGTGCTCCACATCCCTCGCCCGCTTGGAACTCTCGCATTTCTGGCCTCATGGTTTGTTCCGTGGCGACCGGCTTTTGGCGTTCGCGCGGCGCAGTCAAATCTGGTTTTTTACGTTCATCATCGCGATACGATCGGGCGTCATATCGCGAAATACGGCTCGCATGAGCCATTGCTGACGCGGTGGCTGTCCGACTATCTCGCCATTGCGCGGCCCGGCCTCTTCATCGATGTCGGCGCGAATCTCGGCTGGCATGCGCTGCACGCCGCGCAGCATCAGACGATTGAAGCGGTGATCGCGTTCGAGCCCGACCCATTCAACGCATGGCTGCTCGATCGCAATGCTTCCGAAAACCGCATCGACAAGGTTGTCGTGAACGCCAGCGCGGTTGGCGCCACGCCCGGGACCGTGCGTCTGTTCCGCTACAAGGGCTCGAACCTCGGCCGGCATTCGGTCGCAACGGATTATGGCTACGGCTCGCGGAGTGTCCCGCTGACCGATCTCGACAGCGCGCTAACGCGATTGAAATTCGCGGGCCGGCCAATCGCCGCGTTGAAGATCGACGTGGAAGGCTACGAACCTGCGGTGATCGAAGGTGCAAGCCAAACGCTCGCGCGCACCGACGTGGTGATCACGGAATATTCCCCGGACCTGAGCCGCGCCGATGCGCTGTCGACCAACGACATGATTACGCGCCTGCACGATGCGGGGTTCACGCCCTTTGTCCTGCGAGTCAATGGCGGCACGGTGCGGATCAATCTCGATGAATTGCGCGGGTTGGACGGGTCGGTGGATGTGATCTGGGCCCGGACGGACGCGATGCACGCAATAAACGAAAAAGTGCGCGAGAAAATAACGTTACTCGAAATCGCGGAGCAGAACAAACGCGTGGTCAAAGCGACTTGACGATTTCCTCGGTCATCTTTTTGGCGTCGCCGAACAGCATCATGGTGTTGTCGCGGTAGAACAGCGTGTTGTCGATGCCGGCGTAGCCGGAGGACAGCGAGCGCTTGCTAAACATCACCGTGCCGGCCTTCCACACTTCGAGTACCGGCATGCCGAAAATGGGCGAAGCGGGATCTTCCTTGGCCGCCGGGTTGGTGACGTCGTTGGCCCCGATCACGAAGGCCACATCGGCCTGGGCGAATTCGGAGTTGATGTCTTCGAGCTCGAATACTTCGTCGTAGGGCACGTTGGCTTCGGCGAGCAGCACGTTCATATGGCCGGGCATGCGGCCCGCCACCGGATGGATGGCGTATTTGACCTCGACGCCCTCCTCCTTGAGCCTGTCGACCATTTCACGAAGCGCGTGCTGCGCCTGCGCCACCGCCATGCCGTAGCCCGGCACGATGATAACCTTGCTTGAGTTCTTGAGCATGAAACCGGCGTCTTCCGCCGAGCCCTGCTTGACCGGCCGCTGCTCTTTGCCGTCGGCCGGACCCGCGACTTCGCCGCCGAAGCCGCCGAGGATGACGGAGATGAAGCTGCGGTTCATCCCCTTGCACATGATGTAGGACAGGATCGCACCGGAGGAACCGACCAGCGCGCCGGTGATGATGAGCGCGGAATTGCCGAGCGTAAATCCGATGCCGGCCGCGGCCCAACCGGAATAGGAGTTGAGCATTGAGATCACCACCGGCATGTCGGCGCCGCCGATCGGGACGATGATGAGCACACCGAATGCGAAAGCTGCAAAAGTGAGCAACCAAAATGCCAGATGGCTTTCACTACGCGCGAACCAGACCACGGACGCGACGATACCGACGGCGAGCGCGACATTAATGACGTGGCGCAGCGGCAGAATGACCGGCGCGCCGCTCATACGGCCGGAGAGTTTCAAGAAGGCGATGACGGAGCCGGTGAAAGTAATGGCGCCGATGGCGACGCCAATCGACATCTCGACCAGGCTCGCACCGTGGATGTGGCCGACGGCGCCGATGTCGAACGCGCTTGGCGCATAGAGCGCCGCGGCCGCCACCAGGACTGCTGCCATGCCGACCAATGAATGGAACGCTGCGACCAGCTCCGGCATGGATGTCATGGGCACGCGCCGCGCGATCACTGCGCCTATGCCACCGCCGAGCCCTATCCCGAGCGCCACCAGCGCCCACGCGCCCCAGCCGATCGGCGGGTGCGCGGCGAGCGTGGTCAGCACGGCGATCGTCATGCCGATGATTCCGAAGAGATTGCCGCGCTGGCTGGATGCGGGGCTGGAGAGGCCGCGCAGCGCCAGGATGAAGAGTACGCCTGCGACGAGATAGAGCAGCGCGGCGATATTGGCGGTCATACGCTCCTCATTTCTTCTTCTGGTACATCGAGAGCATGCGCTGGGTGACCAGGAAGCCGCCGAAGATATTGACCGAGGCAAAGATCAGCGCGACAAAACCGAAGGCGCGCGCCCAGATCGGGCCATTGTCGTCGGTCAGGAGCGTAACGCCGACGGCGAGCAGCGCGCCGACTACGATCACCGATGAAATGGCGTTGGTCACCGACATCAACGGCGTGTGCAGCGCGGGCGTGACTGACCACACGACGAAATAGCCGACGAACACCGCAAGCACGAAGATCGAGAGGCGGAACACGAAAGGATCGACGGCGTCGATTGGGGTGCCGGTCATAACAAGGCTCCTAATATTTTGCGGTCATTCCGGGGCGCGGGCGAAAGCCCGCGAACCCGGAATGACCGCATGGAAGAATTACGTGCCATTGCATCACGCAGCGCTCTTGGGAGCAAAACTCGGGTGGATCACGGCGCCGCCGCGGGTGAGAGCTGTGCCCTTCACGATCTCGTCGTCCCAATTGATCGCGAGCGCCTTGGTGTTCTTGTCGATCAGGATTTCGAGAAACGTCAGCAGATTTTTCGAGTAGAGCGCGGACGCGGAAGCTGCGAGCCGTCCGGGCACGTTGAGATGGCCGACGATCTTCACATCGTTGATCTCGACAACCTCGCCGGGCTTGGCACCTTCGACGTTGCCGCCGCGCTCGACCGCAAGATCGACGATCACCGAACCCGGCCGCATCGACGCCACCATCTCCTTGCTCACCAGACGCGGCGCCGGCCGGCCGGGGATCAACGCGGTGGTGATCACGATGTCCTGCTTCTTGATGTGCTCGGCGACCAGGGCCGCTTGCTTGGCCTGATATTCCTTCGACATCTCCTTGGCGTAGCCGGCCTTCGTCTCGGCCTGCTTGAATTCGTCATCTTCGACCGCGATGAATTTGGCGCCCAGGCTCTGCACCTGCTCTTTCACCGCGGGCCGCACGTCGGTGGCCGTGACGATGGCGCCGAGCCTGCGCGCGGTCGCGATCGCTTGAAGGCCTGCAACGCCGACGCCCATCACAAAAATCTTCGCTGCAGGCACTGTGCCGGCCGCGGTCATCATCATGGGGAAGGCGCGGCCGTATTCACCGGCGGCGTCAACAACGGCGCGGTAGCCCGCGAGGTTAGCTTGGCTCGAGAGCACATCCATCGACTGCGCGCGCGTAATGCGCGGCATCAATTCCATAGCAAACGCGATGATCCCAGCGTCGGCCATTCCCTTGAGCGCGGTCTGGTTGCCGTACGGATCCATGATGGCGATGACGAGGGCGTCCTTCTTGTAGGATTTGAGCTCGGCAGCGGTTGGGCGGCGAACCTTCAGCACCACATCGGCGCCTTTTACGGCGTCCTTGCCGACACTAGCGCCGGCCGTCGAATAATCGGCGTCGAGGATTCCCGACTTCTCGCCCGCGCCCGGTTCGACCGCGACTTCGGCGCCGAGGCCAATCATTTTCTTGACCGTATCGGGAGTGCCCGCGACACGCGGCTCGCCTGAATCGGTTTCACGCGCTATGGCAATACGCATTCGCCTCGTCTCCAGACCCGAATTGTCCGAAATGACAGCGCGGCCTCAAGGAGGCGAGGTGCGCCCTACGCAATCACGCGAAGGCAAGCGCTAGGAACCCAAGCACCAACATGATGTAACTCGGTGGCTTCGCCTTCATCAGTAAGCTGACGGCCGCTGCGATGCTGCCAAAAAAGATGAGGCCGCCACCAATCAACCAATTGTCCTTCACACCACCGACAGTCAGCCCGAGGCAGATGGTGATGACAAACAAAATGCCGATCAAGATCAGAGACGTGAAATTCTCGTAGGTCGCCTCGTGCGCCGGATAGTCATTGCCGGGTGCGGTCGAATATTCCGGGGAACCATGGGCGGCCATGACGAGATCCTTGTGGCAAGTTGGCAGAAGCAAGTCAGCAGAAGAATGATCGAAGCATGCCTTTAGCGGAATCGTGATGGCCGGGCAATGCCGGTCGAGGCATCATTGCGATGTTATGCCGGCGTGAATTCGCCCATGGGGGCTGAGGATTATCGGCAATCGGGCTGGGTGGTCACCTTGCGCAGGACAGCCAAGTCCTCCTCGTGTCCCTGCACAATGTCGGCAAGCATGTTGGCGACGCTCGGGTCCCGGCGGCACCTCGATTCCTTCATCGCCGCCACCTGACTGGCAAGCTGCGGCTCCAGCTGTCTGGCAATGCGGCATTCTTCCGCCCGAAGATTTGCGGTTGGGCCTTCGCGCTTGATGCGGCGGGTAATCTGGTTGTATTGGCTAAGCAGCCTTTCGGTGTCCTTCGACATCAGGCGGCTGACATCCTCGGCGCAGCCCGCGAACGCAACGCCAGGCCCGAGAGCGACAACACCAAGCGCAACAACGCACACAAGCCGCGCGAGCATTACCGCAACTCCTGGTCGCTTGAGTGGATATGTCCGGCGATCGGGCGGCGGCATGCCAAATATTTGGTCAAAAACATGCCCCATACTTAATCAGATGGTCTCAGTTAAGTCTAACAGGAAAGGCGGCGCCAAGGGCGGGAGTCAAAATTTCACGCCGTTGCGGCAAGGCCGGCGCGGCCAAGCGCAGCGGCCTGCCGTTCGGCCACGCGCGCGACCGAGAATTTCTCGATCGCCTCGGCGAACAGGCGATGGAAGTTCAACTCCGCGCGCAAATGCAGGAAGACGCCGCCAAGGCCAATGGCCGCGCGGTCCATCAGCACAAACTCGCGCGGCACCGTGACCGGTCCCTTTTTCCGCAGCGCCTGGTGCACTTCAAACGCCTGGCGGCGGCCGTATTCGCCGGGCTTGACGCCGTCGGCGATGGAACGCACGCGATCGTCCATCAGCGGGCCGTAGATGAAGCGCGCCCAGATGTTGAGCACGTCGATGAGATCGCGCGAAAGTTTTTTGAAACCCCAGGTCTCGTAGGCATGCACGACGAGGTTGTCATCGTTCTTACGCAGGCCGTTGTAGAGGTCGACCACACCGCCGACGAAACTCGGCGGGAAAATGCGAATGCAACCATAATCGAGCAGATTGATGCCGGCGGCTTTTTTCTTTTCCTCAAACACCGAGTAGTTGCCGAGATGCGGATCGCCGTGGATCACGCCATAGCGGCTAAAGGGAAACCACCAGGCGGTGAACATCGCACTCGCAAGACGGTTGCGGACGGCGAGCGGTTCGTCCTTGTATTCGAGCAGGTGGCCGCCTTCGAGCCAATCGAGGGTGAGCAGGCGTCCGGTCGAGAGCGCGGGCCACACCTTCGGCACGCGGATGAGATCGCTGTTTTTAAGCATCTCGCGGTAGAGCGCGACGTGCTTTGCCTCGCGCTTGTAGTCGAGCTCCTCGCGCACGCGCGCGCCGATCTCTTTGATGATCTCGCGCGTGTCGATGGCGGGATCGAAACGGCGGCGGATCGCAAACAGGATGCTGAGCTGCTGGAGATCGGCCTCGACCGCGGACTGCATGTCAGCATATTGCAGCTTGCACGCAAGCTCGCTTCCACCCTTTTGGCCGTCGAGCGAACGGGCGCGATGCACCTGTCCGAGCGAAGCCGCCGCTGCGGGATGATGCTCGAAGTCGGCGAATTTTTTCTGCCAGTCGGCGCCAAGCTCGGCCTGCATGCGGCGCTTGACGAAGGCCCAACCCATAGGCGGAGCCTGGCTCTGCAATTTGGTGAGTTCGGTGATGTATTCCGGCGGCAGCGCCTCCGGGATGGTGGCAAGGAGTTGCGCCACCTTCATAATCGGGCCCTTGAGGCCGCCGAGTGCCGCGGCGAGCTCGGCGGCATTCTTGGCGCGGTCGAGACCGAAGCCGAAGAAGCGCGCGCCGGCCATGCGTGCGGCAACGCCGCCAACATTGGCGCCGACGCGAGCGTAGCGGCGGGCGCGGGCGGTGAAACGATTGGCTTCGCGATCGTGTGGCGGCATTGCGCTTGATCTTAGCGCAAGGATTGCGGCTCGCGCGAGGCAAACCGCGAACGTTCCGTCACTGCGCGGTCCAGCCGCCGTCCATCGACAGCGCCGCGCCGCGCATCTGGGTGGCGGCTTCCGAGCAGAGAAACACGGCAAGGCCTGCAAGCTGCTCGGGCGTGACAAATTCGTGGGACGGTTGCTTTTCCGAGAGCAGATCAAGCTTGGCTTTTTCGAGCGGAATTTTTTTCTCGGATACCCGCGCGTCGACCTGCTTCTGCACCATCGGCGTGAGAACCCAGCCGGGACAGATGGCATTGCAAGTCACGCCCGTGGTGGCGGTTTCGAGCGCGACGACTTTGGTGAGGCCGACAAGGCCATGCTTGGCGGCGATGTAAGCCACCTTCTGCACGCTCGCGACCAGGCCATGCGCGCTCGCGATGTTGATGATGCGGCCCCAGTTGCGCTTGAGCATGTCGGGGAGCGCCGCGCGAATGGTGTGGAACGACGCCGAGAGATTGATCGCAATGACCGCATCCCAGCGGTCGATGGGAAAATCCTGGATCGGCGCCACGTGCTGGATGCCGGCATTGTTGACCAGCACGTCGATGCGGCCCAGTTCGGCAAGCGCATTCTTCACCATGGCGTAAATTTCGTCGGGCTTGCTCATGTCTGCGAGCGCGTAGATCGCCTTGACCTTGAATTCGTCGATGAGGCCTTTGCGCAGCTTTTCGATCTCGCCTGCGTCGCCGAATCCATTGAGCACGATATCGGCACCCTGCCCTGCAAGGGCGCGCGCGATGCCTAAGCCGATGCCGGAAGTTGAACCAGTGACGAGCGCGGTTTTTCCTTTCAGTGACGTCATCCAAGTGCCTCCAGTTCCCCTATCATGCCTTCGATCACGCCCAATCCGACCTGCCAGAATGCCGGGTCGCGGGCGTCCAAGCCGAAGGGCGCGAGCAGTTCGGAATGATGTTTGGTGCCGCCGGCCGCGAGCATGGCGAGATAGCGCTCGGCAAAGCCAGCGTTCGCGCGCTCGTAAACCGCGTAGAGAGAGTTCACCAGGCAATCGCCGAAGGCATAAGCGTAGACGTAAAACGGCGAATGGATGAAGTGCGGGATGTAAGCCCAGAACACTTCGTAGCCGGGTTTGAGTTCAATCGCGGGGCCAAGGCTCTCGCGCTGGACTTCCATCCAGATTTCGCACACGCGATCGGCGGTAAGCTCGCCGTTGCGGCGTTCGGTGTGGAGCTTGCGTTCAAATGTGTAGAACGCGATCTGCCGCACCACCGTGTTGATCATGTCCTCGACCTTGGAGGCGAGCATGGACTTGCGCTGTTTCTTGTCCGTAGTCTCGGCAAGCAGTTTCTTGAAGGTGAGCATTTCGCCGAACACGCTCGCGGTTTCCGCCAAGGTGAGCGGCGTCGGCGCCATCAGCGGGCCATTGGGACCGGCGAGCACCTGATGCACGCCGTGGCCGAGNNAGCGTCATCACGTCGCGCGGCTTGCCCTGATAATTGAGCAGCACATAAGGATGCGCCGAAGGCACCGTCGGATGGGCGAACGCACCGGGCGCCTTGCCGGGACGAGTCGGCGCATCGATCCAGCGATCGCGAAAGAAGCGCTCGGCAATCGAGGCCATCTTGGGCGAGAACGCGCCATACGCCGTGAGCACGGTGGCTTTGGCGTCCAGCCAGGGGATAGTGCGCATCGGCACCTGCGGCAGCGGCGCGTTGCGATCCCAATGCGGCAGACTTTTCTTGCCGAACCAGCGCGCTTTAAGTGCGTAATAACGATGCGACAGCCGCGGATAGGCGGCACGCACCGCCGAGACCAGCGCCTCCACCACTTCGGGTTCGACGCGGTTGGCCAGATGGCGGGAAGCTGCGACATCGGAAAAGCCGCGCCAGCGGTCGGAAATTTCCTTGTCCTTGGCGAGCGTATTGGTGATCTGCGTGAACAGCCGCAGTTGTCCTTTGAATGTCTTGGCGAGTGCTTGGGCTGCCGCCTTGCGATCGCTACCCTTGGGGCTCACCAGCATGTTCAGCGTCGGCTCGATCGGGAGCGACTTGCCGCCAATCTTGAAGCGCAGGCCGACCATGGTTTCGTCGAACAGCCGATTCCACGCGCCATAGCCGGTGACGGATTTTTCGTGGAACAATTGCTCGACACGATCCTCAAGCTGATAGGGCTTGTCCTTGCGGATGTCCTCGATCCACGGCCGGTAATGGCCGAATGCGGGATCGGCCATCGCCGTTTCGAGCACCTTGTCGTCGATACGATTGAGTTCGAGCACGAAAAACAGCAGATGCGAGGACGCCGCCGTGATGCGCTCCTGCATGTCGCCGTAGAATTTTGCGATGGTGGGATCCGCGGTGTTTCCGGCCTGCAGTAAGCCCGCAAAGGACATCAACCGGCCAAGCAACTCGTCAATCGCCTCATAGCGCTTGACGGCTGAGACGAGCGCGCGGCCGGCATCGGAGCCCGAGGCGAGCGCGGCGAGCTTGCCCTTATAGTCGCGCTCGAAGTTCACGCAGTCGGTTGCGGATTTTTCGAGGTCGCGCCTGACCTCAGGCGCGTTGAGCGCGGGATAGAGATCGGTGAGATCCCATTCCGGCAACGCGCCGACATCGGCCCGGCCGCGCGGCTTGTCTGCTGGCTTGGTCGCAGACTTGGTCGCAGACTTTGAAGCGGGCTTGGCGGCACGCTTTAGCGCTGCGCGAGCGGCGGGTGACATGCGGGAATCAATCCGATGTGTGTGAATGGACTTTACGAGTGGACTTTTTCAGCGGCCTTGCAGAAGTTCCCCGATCATATCGCGTGTCGCGGGGCGCGGATCAACCACGCTGCGACACCTCGCCGCTCAATATTTAGACATCAGAGTTGCGACAGTGACATATATGCGCCGCTATTGCGCTGGGGCCGGCATCACCTGGAACAGTTCGTCGGCCTTCATCACCGCCTGAAAGCGCCCGGGTGGGTCGAGAGTCCGAATCCATTCCCCAACCTTCGGCATCCATTGTTCGGAGACTGCGTATCGCAGGCCTTCGCCGGTCTTGCGGTTACGGATGATGGCGACGGCCAAGAAACCAGCGGGCGCTTTTTCGGACGCGATTTGCAAAGTCCCCTGCCCCGGGCTTGCTTGAGTCGCGAGCATGATGCCGTCGGCGATGCAGGGACATGGCGCTTTTTCGCCGCTGTAATAGAGCAAGGTCAGCCCGCGCGGATCGGCCTTGAGCTTTTCCTTGGCATCGAGGCCGATGCGGATGCCGATCGGGATCAAGGGCCCGAAGCCACCGTGGATGCGGGTGCCGAGCGCGATCCATTCGCTTTCAGTTTCGGCGTGCACTGGCGGTGCGAATGATGCAAGAAAAAAGGCGAAAGCACCTATGCCAAATATAAACTTCATCGATCGGCCCTCGAAGCACGGACAACCTGACGACGGAGTATGACGATGTCAATAAATTATCATACTCAAATTTTCGCCGCTTGTTCCACCATACGGAATGGAGAAACCTCATGCAGCGCGTGACGATTACGCTCGACGATGACCTGATGGACGATCTCGATCGCATCATCGAAGCGCGCGGGTATCAGAACCGCTCAGAGGCGATCCGCGATCTCGCGCGCAGCGGTCTCGAGCAGGCCGCGGTCGAAGTCGCGGGCTCACGCCATTGCGTCGCCGCACTCGTGTATGTCTACGACCATCATGCGCGCGATCTGCCTAAGCGGCTCACGCAAGAGTTCCACGATCATCACGACCTGTCGCAAGCAACTCTCCACGTGCATCTCGACGAGGCAAGCTGCCTTGAGGTGACGGTGCTCAAAGGCCGCGGAGCGGAGGTGCAGTCATTCGCCAATCATGTGATCGCCGAGCGCGGCGTGCGCCACGGCCACGTGGTCTACGTGCCTTCGACCGAGAGCGCGGCGCATTCTCACGTGCATTCGCACGGCCATGGCCACGCGCACAGCCACAGTCATAGCCACGCGGAGACGCCGCGGCGCCCGCGTCGCAGGAAAGTTTCCTGACTTAACACCCCGTTAAGTCAGTTCGGCCAGAGTGCCCCGATACGGTACAGCGTGCGGAGGTAGCCATGGTCGAGCGCGTTCTCATCGTCGACGACGATCCGGTGCAGCGGCGGCTGCTCGACAACATGGCACGCAAGTTCGGTTATGAACCGGTCATCGCCGAAAGCGGCGAGGCCGCGGCCGCGCTGCTGACAGGCCCCGATCCCGAGCGCATCGATTGCGTGGTGCTCGATCTGGTCATGCCCGATCTCGATGGGCTTGGTGTGCTCGCGCGCATGCGCTCTGCGGGACTGAATATTCCGGTCATCGTGCAGACCGCGCACGGCGGCATCGACAATGTGATCTCGGCGATGCGCGCGGGTGCCGCCGATTTCGTGGTCAAGCCGGTGGGCGCCGAGCGTTTGCAAGTGTCGCTGCGCAATGCACTTTCGACGCATGCGCTGGCCGATGAAATCACGCGCATCAAGCGCAGCCAGAGCGGTACGCTCACATTCAAGGATATCGTCACGCGCAACGCGGCCATGCAGATCGTCCTGCGCTCGGCCGAGAAAGCCGCAACGTCAGGCATTCCGGTGCTGATTGAAGGGGAGTCGGGCGTCGGCAAGGAAATGATCGCGCGCGCGGTTCACGGCTCGGGCGAGCGCCGCGCCAAGCCTTTCATCGCCGTCAACTGCGGGGCGATCCCGGAAAATCTGGTGGAGTCGATCCTGTTCGGCCATGAGAAGGGCGCGTTCACCGGCGCTACCGAGCGGCATGCGGGCAAGTTTGTCGAAGCCTCGTGCGGCACGCTGTTCCTCGACGAAGTCGGCGAATTGCCGCTCGCCGCGCAAGTCAAGCTGCTGCGCGCGATCCAGGAGGGCGAGGTCGAGCCCGTGGGTGCACGCAAGACGGTCAAGGTCGACGTGCGGATCATTTCAGCGACCAACCGGAACCTCATCGCCGACGTCAAAAACGGACGCTTCCGCGAGGACCTGTTCTATCGCCTGCATGTCTTCCCGATCTCCGTGCCGCCGCTGCGCGCGCGGCCAGAAGATATGCCCGACCTGGTGCGGCATTTTCTGGCACGCATCTCGGCGGAAGAAGGCAAACGCATCCGGCTGGTCAGCACCGAGGCGCTCTCGTTGCTTGGCGCTTACCGGTGGCCAGGCAATGTGCGCCAGCTCGAGAACGCGGTGTTCCGCGCCGTGGTGCTCGCGGATGGCGACAGCGTCGGGGTGTCCGAGTTCCCCCAAATTGTGGCGCAGTTAACGGGGTCGGGCGGGCTGTCGCATGACGCTCCGGCGCTGGCGGCCGGGGCGCCCAATTCGGGCGATGTCTCGCCGATGATCGACATTCGGGAGGGAATGGCCCCCGATTTCGCTGGGGTTCACGCCATTTCCACGCCTCGGGGGACGCTCGCCCTGCTCGACGGCCAAGGCGAGGTACGCCCGCTCGAGGACATTGAAACCGAAGTCATCCGCTTTGCCATCTCCCACTATCGCGGGCAGATGTCGGAAGTCGCCCGGCGGTTGCAAATCGGGCGCTCGACGCTCTATCGAAAGCTGGAAAGCCTGGGCCTTGAGGACACCGCCGAAACCGAGCCCGCCTCAGCAGTTGCCGTGCGGTAACGCTGTGTCAAAATTGTTCTTAAAATCACGTAAATACTACTAGATTCCCACTGTCTTCCCGGCATTTTGGCCGGGAGCTGCATCGACTGCCGGGCGTTAATATCGTACATATTGAAGACGATAGACTTCACGATTCCTAGACTTCACGATACTATGCGTTGCGTCCGGTGGGCATTGCGTTAGCTGGCGATTGCTAGACGCTTTATAACACCCAAGATGACGCAGTGCCGTGATTGTAGTGCCGGCGTCCATATGGTGCCGAAGCGACTCAAGGAGAGGTTTTATGCGTAGCAAACATCTCGTTGCCTTCCTGGCGGGAAGCGCCATGGCGCTTGTGCTGGCGAGCGGAGCGGCAACGAACGCGGCGCCGAAGAAAACCACTGCGTCGAAGGCTACGACTTCGAAACCGGAGAAACTTGCGCAGCAGGCACCCGCGCAGAGCGATACGGCAAATAGCGCGACACCGACGCAGCCGGCGCCCGATCCCACGACGATCAATGGCAAACTGCGCGAGATCCTGACTTCATCCAGCAGAGGCGATCGCTTCTTGTCGCGGAAGGGCGAGCGGCAAGCAGTCGACGCGTTCTATCAGAAGAACAACAACTATGAGCCGCTGTGGGTCAGCGACGGCAAACCGAGCAGCAAGGCTGAGGCCGTGCTCGCGTACATCAAGACGATCACCGCCGATGGCCTTGAACCCGCCGACTATGTGTTTCCTAATTTCGCCGCGACGAGCCTCGACGGTCAGGCCGAGACCGAAATGAAATTCACCGCGGTGCTGTTGACCTACGCGCGCCACGCGATGAACGGTCGCGTGCATTGGTCGCGCCTTACGTCTTGGGTCTTCTACAAGGAAAATTACGACGCGGCCGACGTCCTCACGCGTATCGCCGACACGAGCAACGTTGCAAGCGAACTCGAATCGATCAACCCGCAGCAGCCCGAATATAAGGCGCTCAAGACGAAACTCGTTGATCTGCGCGGGCATCAACCCGAAGCACCCGCCGCACGTATCCCCTATGGTCCGTACCTGAAATACGGCACTGCCAAGGCCAAGAACGCCAAAGACAAGAGCAAGAACGCCAAAGACAAGGAAAAACCGGCTGACGAGCCGGTGGCGATGATGCAGGACCCGCGCGTGCCAATGCTGCGTGAGAAGCTCGGGCTGACTGCGAAAAACGACACGTATTACGACAAGGAACTGGCTGAAGCAGCCGCAAAGTTCCAGGACGGCCATGGTCTCAAGGCCGATGGCGAGATCGGCAATCCGACGATCGACGCGATCAACGGCCCGAACCGCGACAGCAAAGTCAACATCGTGCTCGCCAACATGGAGCGCTGGCGCTGGGCGCCGCGTGATCTTGGCAAGACACACGTGGTGCTCAACATCCCGGAATTCACTCTTAGGGTTTGGAACGATGGCGCTGTGGTGTGGACCACACGCGTCGTGGTCGGCAAAGTGGGACACGAGACGCCGCTGTTGAGCGAGACGATGAAGTTCATCACCGTCAACCCGACGTGGAACGTGCCGCAGTCGATCGTCTACAACGAACTGCTGCCGATCTATGAGACGTCAAATCCCGGCATCTTTGCGCAGCAGGGATTGAAGGTCGAACAAGGCAAAGACGGCATCCGCGTGTATCAGCCGCCAGGGGATAGGAATGCGCTCGGACGCGTTCGGTTCAATTTCCCGAACAAGTTCCTGGTGTATCAGCACGACACGCCGGAGAAACATCTGTTTGCAAAAGAAACGCGCGCGTACAGCCACGGCTGCATGCGGGTGCAGGATCCGGTGAAATACGCCGAGGTGATGCTCACCTACGGAGTACCGAAAGAGAAATACACACAAGAGCGCATCCGCAGGATGTACGGCGACAGCGAGATCAATATCGATTTTGCCGTGCAGATTCCGGTCCACGTCATGTACCAGACTGCCTTCGTGGATGACGCCGGCGTGTTGCAATTCCGCGACGACGTCTACGGCTACGACTCCAAGATGGTCCAACTCATGAAGGGCAGCGAGCGGAAAGTGGCGGACATGGCGATCGATCGGCCGGCCGATCCCAACTACCGGCCCTCGCCCACCGATTTCGCGCGGCTGGATAACGTGCCGCGGGATGGGGGCTCTAGCGGGTACAGCGGCCGGGGGGGCGGGGACCCGTTCGGCGGGTTGTTCGGCCGGATCTTCCGCTAATATCCACAGATTCGAATCAGAACATGCCCCGGATCACCTCCGGGGCATGTTTTTTTGTGTGTATTTAGAGTTTGTTATCCTTGATTTGATTCACGCACTTTTCCCCAACCCGTTAGCCATTGAAAATGATGCTGGTGGCGCCGAAGGGCCATTTTTGGCCATACTCGCCCCCTAGACGGTTAAGCGAGGGGATGGGCGCGCTAAGTGCGCGTTAATCAATCCCGATAACAATGCGTTAGCCACGATTCAGCGGCCTTGAGTGCTGCGAACGGGTGCGACGCGTCGCGTGAAGTAAAAAGGGTCAGATCGCAAGTGGCAGTTCGCACCGGGCGCATGGCGGATTTTGTGTTTGGGCGGTCTCGCACCGCGCACAAGTTCGGCCTTGGCCTGCTCATGGTGGCGCTCGGCGGTTATGGCCTGCAGTACGCCAACGCGATCGGCGACACCCGCACGATTACGCTGCACCACGTCCATACCAACGAAGACATCACCATCACCTACAAACGCAATGGCCGGTTCGACGACGCGGCGATGCAGAAGCTCAATTGGTTTCTGCGCGACTGGCGCCGCAACGAACAGGTCACCATGGATCCGAACCTGATCGACCTGTTGTGGGAGGTCCATCGCGAAGCCGGGGCAAAGGCGCCGATCCATGTCGTGTGCGGCTACCGCGCGCCTGAGACCAATGCGTTGCTGCGCACGCGCAGCAATGGCGTGGCGCTGTTTTCCCAGCACATGAGCGGCAATGCGACGGATTTCTTCATCCCCGGCGTGCCAGTCGAGCAATTGCGGGTGACCGCGTTGCGGCTGCAGTCCGGCGGCGTCGGGTATTACCCAACTTCGGGCTCGCCCTTCGTCCACCTCGACACCGCCAATGTGCGCCATTGGCCGCGCATGACGCACGACGAACTCGTCCGCGTGTTCCCCAACGAGCGTACGATTCACATTCCCTCCGACGGCCGTCCGCTCGCCGGCTATACGCTTGCGCTCGCCGATATCGAGCGCAGCCCGAACCATCGGCCGGCCTCGCAGGCTAGGTTCACCGCCTTCGCCAAGGTGGACAGCACGCACGAGGAAGAGGACGCCAGCACGGGCTCGATACGGCAGGCACGCGCCGGCCTGCAGCGCCAGGCGAGTTTGCAGCCAAGCGTGATCGCGCCGGGCGCCACGACTGCGGCCGTCAACACTCAGGTCGCCAACACCACGCCGCCGCTGCCCCCAAGCCGGCCTGCAGTCTTCGAAGTCGGCAAGGTGCCCTCGCCGCCCGGTTCGAAGACGGTCACCGTTCCCCGTCAGGTCGCGGCGGCAAGCATCTTCAGTCCGTGGCCGACATCGCAGCAAGTCGATCGCGTTTCACCCGACGTTGCGCTCGCCTATGCGGCGGAGGCGCGTTACGAGCCCACGCCACGAACGCAATTGCAGAACGTCCAGCGCGCGGCCCCGCAGATTCCGCCCGAGACAAAGCTTCCGCTTGAGACCAAACGGCCGGCACCGGCAGCAGCGGACAGCACCGCCAACGTTTCTCCGGCGGTCATTGCTCCGCGCCTCGACAATGAGTGGCTGCGCGCGGTGGTGCTGGCGCCGAGCATGTATCGCTTCATGACGTCGACGCAGCTCAATCCGCTCGATTCCCGCCAACTGGGCGCATTCATGCAGAAGCCCAATTCGATGGTGATGATGACGTTCTCGGCCGACCCCTATAATGGCATGACCGCCAACGCGTTTTCGGGCAAGGCAATCCAGTTCATGGCGGTGGTGAACTTCGGCATGCAGACCGCGGCGCTGCGCTGAGCTGCAACTCTAGGTCAGCTTTTCTTTAAATCGACAGTCCCGCCAGCAGCGTCATTTCGCGCAGCATTCATGCATCATTGCGCTTCCCATGAACCCTGCTTTCGGGTTTGCTAGGCCGTTCGAACATCCTGGAAACGCGAAAAGAGAGCCGCATATGTCGAATTCCTGCGACTCAAATTACGGAGTCTTGGACACACGCTTTCGCACAGCCCTCGATCGCATGGCGGAGCAAGGGCGCCTGCAGCTCTATACGGCCAAGGTCGATCCGCGGCTCGAAGTCGCCGGCATCATGAAGAAACTCGACGGGGGTCCTGCGCTTCTGTTCTCCAAGGTCGATGGCTACGAGGCGCCCTTGGTCGGCAATCTGATTTCATGCCAGGCCAATTGCGAGGCGGCTTTCGGCGTCGAGTTCCGCAGCTTGCGCGAGTTCGTCGCGCGCGCGATGAGCGACCCCAAGCCGCCGGTGATGGTGGAGAAAGCGCCGGCGCAGGAAAACGTCCACACCAACGGATTCGATATCGGGCGCATGTTCCCGGTGCTGCAGCACACTGCGGGCGACAACGGGCGCTTTATCACCGCCGGCATCGTCATCGCGCGCGATCCGGAAACCGGCATCTACAACGCGTCCTATCACCGGCTACAGCTTGTCGGTCCGAACCGCACGAGCATCAGGCTCGATCTTGGCCGGCATTTGCGGATCGCGTGGGAAAAAGCCAAGAAAAAAGGCGAGGCGCTGCCGATCGTGGTGTGCATTGGCGCCGATCTGGCGCTGCACTACACAGCCGCGACCATGGGCTCGCAAATGCCAGAGCATGCCGACGAACTCGCCGTGGCCGGGGGCTTATGCGGCCGGCCGCTGCCTGTCGTCAAAGCCGTGACGCAGGATCTAATCGTGCCGGCGGAAACCGAGATCGTGCTGGAAGGGCGCATCCTGCCCGACGAGACGGTGTCGGAAGGGCCGTTCGGCGAATTCGTGGGCTACCTCGCACCCGCCGAACTCATGCCGATCGTTCAAATCACGGCGGTCACGCATCGCACCAAGCCGATCTACCACGCGATCAACGGCTACGGCCGCGAGACCGTCATGCTGCGCAAATATGTGCTGGAGGCGAGCCTGCTCAAGGTGCTGCAATCGGCGGCGCCGACCGTCACCGACGTCGAAATGACGGCGGGTGGCTTGCACCGTTTCCATGCCATTCTGCAGGTGAAGAAAGCAGGACCGCAACACGACGGCCTGCAGCGCAACGCCATATTGGCGTCATTCGGCGCGCTGAAGGATCTGGATATGATCATCGTGGTCGACGACGATATCGATATCCGCGATCCGGCCGATGTGGAATATGCGATCGCCACGCGCATGGAGGCTTCGCGCGATATCTTCACCGTGCCGGGCGCGCGCGGGCACGAATATATCCGCGTGAGCCAGGGCGGAATTCGCACCAAACTTGGAATCGACGCGACCGTGCCGTTCGCCGACCGGGCACGCTTCGCACGTTGCTCGTTCGATCCGGTGGATATCGACCAAAAGCAGATGTCATTCGATCCCGCAGCGATCCGGAAGCGGCTGGATATCTAGAGCTGGGCTTGCCGACCCTTCGAAAGGCAGATCAGAGTTTGATCTGCATCAAATCCTTCGCAAGCACCAAGTCGCCTTTCCAAGTCTCGCGCACACCATCGATCCATTGCTGTTCGGTGACATTCGGGGCGTCGGCCGGAACGAAGTGGCTAAGCACCAATGTTTTCACACCGGCGTCGGTGGCGATGCGGCCGACGTCGGCGACCAGCGTGTGACTGGCTTGCAGGTGCTTGAGAATGGTCGCAGCGTTGGGATTGGCGCGCACGATAAACTCGATCGCCGGCCCCAACATCGCCTCGTGCACGAGGATATCGGCGCCCTTGGCGAATTGGGCGAGTGGCGGGTGATAGGCGGTGTCGCCCGAGAATACAATGGTCTTGCCGGGAAATTCGAATTTCAAGGCGAAGCTCTCGGTGATCGGCGGATGCACATTGCGTAGCGCTGTTACACGCACCTTGTCGGTCTTCATCACCTCGCCTTCGCTGTATTCGTGCACACTGACCAGCCTGCGCAAATCCGGCCGTCCCTCATCGGCGATGCGCGTGTCGATGTCGAATTTGTAGGCGTCCCAGAAGCCCTGCGCCAAGCGCTTCATACCGTTGGGCCCATAGGCATCGATTTGAGTCTTAAGGCCCATCGCCCAAGCGTTGTAGGTGAGCAGACCGAATTCGGCGTTATGATCGGAGTGATGGTGCGTGATGAAGATGTATCGCAGTTGCGGGAGCGGAAATTTGGATTCGACAAGTTTGAAGCTCACGCCGTAACCGGTGTCGATCACGTAGGCGACGTTGTCGAACACGATGAGGTTGGCGGAGGGACTCGGGGTAAATCCGGTGCGGATTGCCGGACCGCCGCGCGTACCCAGCGTCACCAGACGGTTGGGACCGAGGTTCGGGGCCGCTTGCTGCGCAAGAGAGTCGCGCGGTGCCAGGAAAGGTCCGCCAAGAGCCGTGGTGGCGGTGACTCCGGCGGCGAGAAAATTTCGGCGCGTCAGCATTGGTCGCCTCCCGGAGCTTTAGCCCGTTCTTCTTGGCGCCCAGTTTATCTTTTCTCGCTAGCCGAGGGAACGGATTCGCAGCCGGTGACGGCAGCCGGTCACCGGGGAATCGGCGACGATGGCGCGTTATGCCGCCATGCCGAGCGCGTGCATGTAGGTGTCGAGAATCGCCTGCTGCTCTTCCCGTTCGGTGGCTTCCAGCTTGCGCAGGCGCACGATGGTGCGCAGCGCTTTCACATCGAAGCCATTGCCCTTGGCCTCGGCGTAGACGTCGCGGATGTCGTCTGAGAGTGCCTTCTTCTCTTCTTCAAGGCGCTCGACGCGCTCGATGAAGGCTTTCAATTGATCCTTGGCGAAACGGGTCGCGGGCTTTTCGTCTTTTTCGTCTTTTTCTTCTTTTTCGGCGGCCGATGAGCGCATCGCTTTAGCTCCTGTCTTGAGATCGATTCGGGCGGAACGCCCGCATGACGGAAGCTTTCGGAGGCGCGGCGCGTCAGGTCAAGGCGAGCGAAAAGTCATCCACACAGTGCACAGCATCCGCGGTGCGCAAAAATTTAGTGCTTGTGGCTTTTCTCGAAGGCGGTCTTCTGCGCGGGCGACGATTCCTTCTGGTGCTTCGCCTTCCATTGATCGAACGGCTCACCATAAACGATCTCACGGCTCGTCTCCTTGGTCATGGGAACGCCCTTGGCGTCGGCCGCATCCTTCATCCAATTGGAGAGGCAATTGCGGCAGAAGCCGGCAAGATTCATCATGTCGATGTTCTGCACATCGGTGCGGCTGCGCAGGTGCTCGACCAGTCGCCGGTATACGGCGGCTTCAAGCTCGGTTTGGGTCTTGTCGTCCATGGGGCGATTCCTTGGCTGCTAACTTTAAAGATAGTTGCTTTTTAGGTCCCGTTAAAGGCTCTCGTAGCTTCATGCTGAGGAGCGCACGCAGTGCGCGTCTCGAAGCATGAGGCGGCCCCCATCCTTCGAGACGACGCTTCGCGCCTCCTCAGGATGAGGGCATGACGGCCACAAAGAAAAACCCGCCGCGCTCCGGTTAAGGAACGCGGCGGGCTGGATTTCACGTCGATCGCGTCAGGCCAGCGCCTTCTTCACGCGTTCCGACGACATCGGCAGGTGGCGGAGCCGTTTGCCGGTGAGCCGCGCGACCGCATTGCCGATGGCGGGGGCGACAGTCGGAATGCCGAGTTCGCCCATGCCGGTCGGAGAAGCGGTGCTGACGAGGATCTTGGTGTGGATCTCCGGCACATCGCTCATGCGCATCACGTGGTAGTCGCTGAAGTTCGACTGCTGCACCGCGCCGCCTTTGACGGTGAGTTCCTCCGACAGCGCGCCGGAAAGCGCATAGATTATGGCGCTTTCGAGCTGTGCCGTGGCATTCTCGGGCTGGATGACGAGGCCCGGATCGACCGCGAGCCAGTAGTTGTGGACCTTGATCTTGCCGGTCGCCTTGTCCACCGACACCTCGGCAACGCCGGCCGAGAAGCTGTCGTGGTAGTCGGCGAAGGCAATGCCAAGCGCGCGGCCCGGACGCTTGCGCGACCAACCCGCCATCTCGGCCACCGCCTTGATCACGGCGTTCGCGCGCGCATGATCCTTGGTCAATTCGAGCCGCATGGCGAGCGGATCAACTCCGCGCGCTTGGGCGATCTCATCGACGAAGGACTCGGACGCGAACTTGATGTAGCCCGCGCCGATCCCGCGCCACGCATGCACACGCATGCCGCGTTCCTCGCGGACGCCTTCGGCCCGGATATTGGGGATGGTGTAATACTCCTGCTCCATCCCGCGCCAGCCGATGATGTCCTTGCCGCCGGTCGCCGCAAATCGCGGCGGCGCCGCTACCGCATCGACGTTTTCAGCCACGATGCGGTGCTTCCAGCCAACCAAGTTGCCCTTGGCGTCGAGGCCGGCCTTAAGCACGTGATGCGTCATCGGCCGCGGACGAGCGGCTGCGATGTCATCCTCGCGCGTGAGGAGGAGCTTCACCGGTTTCTTGACGATGCTGGCGAGTACCGCAGCCTGCACGGGAGCGTCCGGCCAAATGCGCCGGCCGAAGCCGCCGCCGAGCAATTGCAGATGGATCTTGACCTTGTCGGGCGTGGTCTTGAGCACGTTCGCAACCACTGCGGCAGCAAGCGGCTGCACTTGCGTACCGACCCAGATGTCGATCTGTCCGTCTTCGGACACCTGTGCGACGGCGTTCATCGGCTCCATCTGGGCGTGATAGGTGTGCTCTGACCAGAACGTTGCCTCAAGCGTCTTGGCGGCACCGGCGATCGCCTTGTCAGCGTCACCGACCACATACCATTCCTTGGTCGGCGTGTTCGGGTCCTGGCCCTTCTTGGCGTATTCCTCTTTCGCCTTCTCGGAGTCGAACGGGGCCGCCTTGGCTGCGCTCGTGTCCCATTTGACGTTGAGGGCGTAGCGCGCGGTGCGCGTCGCTTCGACGGAGTCGCCAACGACGGCCACACCGAACGGCAGCGGAATTACGTGTGTGATGCCCTTGATCTTCTTCACCTCGTCGGCGTTGACGATCTCGGCCTTGGCGCCGTCCATCGGCGTTTGCAGGACAGAGGCGTAGACCATGCCCGGCACCTGCACGTCGATGCCGTATTTGGCGGTGCCGTTGACCTTCGATGGCACGTCCACACGCTTGATTTCGCGACGGCCGATCAGCTTGAAGTCCTTGGGAGCTTTGAGATCACCGTCGGCGACCTTCGGCAGCTCGGCCGGCACTTTGGCGAATTTCACGACATCGCCGTAGCTCATGCGCTTGCCGGTTTTTTTGTGGATGACGAAGCTCTTGTCGGTCGAAAGCTCGACGACCGGCACCTTCCATTGCTCGGCGACGTTGTCGAGCAGAACCTTGCGGGCCTGTGCGCCCGCGCGCCGAAGCGGCATGTAGTACGACGGCACGGAGACGCTCGCGAGCGTGACCTGTGCGCCCGGGAACATCTTATGTTCGCCGCCGTAAACCTTCGGGTTGCCGGGTGCGAATTCGCATTTCACCTTCGACCAGTCGGCATCGAGTTCTTCCGCGAGAATCAACGGAAGGCTCGTGAGCACACCCTGCCCCATTTCCGAGGACGGACAGAGGATGGTGACCGTGCCGTCGGTGCCGATGGTCACCCACGCGTTGAGCTTGGCGCCGTCAGCGGCGAAGGCTTCGGACGCGCGGCCAATTAACGTGCCGCTGAGCGCGAAGCTGAAGGTCAATCCCGCTGCGGACTTGACGAAGCCGCGACGAGAGACATCGAGCGTGCTTTTGTTGATGTGCTTATTCATGGCTTAGCCCTCCTGCGATGCGCGCTGAATGGCGCGGACGATACGCGGGTAGGTGCCGCAGCGGCAGATGTTGCCGTCCATATGGGCGACGATCTGCTCGCGCGATGGGGTTTTAACTTTCGAGAGCAATTCCGCGGCCTGCATGATCTGGCCGGACTGGCAGTAGCCGCATTGCGGCACCTGCTCGGCGATCCAGGCTTTCTGCAGCGGATGGCTGCTCGTTGGCGATAAACCTTCGATGGTGGTAATTCGCTTTCCTGCGGCTTCAGACATCTGCGTTTGGCAGGAACGCACCGCTTTGCCGTTGAGATGGACGGTGCAAGCTCCGCACAGTCCCGAACCGCAGCCGAATTTCGTGCCGGTGAGTTTCAAGTGCTCGCGCACCACCCAAAGCAGCGGCGTGCCGGGTTCGACGTCTACGCTCGTAGCCTTGTTGTTGATCGTGAATGCTATCGTTGCCATGCGTCCCCTCCATAGTTAGTGCGTTCCGTGGGTAGAACTTGTTTGGTGGTGAAGTCTTGCCCATGGCGCCTGCACGCTCCGTTTGCCCGATTGGGGTGCGGATGCGTGGCCGGTTGGATCGATTATGAAGCTGCCTCCACTGGTGGTAGTTTCCTCCGATGGATCGTCGTTTGGAAGCATTATAACCACCAACCGGCGCGACGGGCAGCCCTCTGTGCGATAAATTGCCCCGGTTGAAAGTCCTCAGGTGATGCGGCGATGGCACTTGTTCGTTCTTTCCTGCGCGAGTTGTTCATCACCGCGGTGGCGGCTGCACATCCGAATACCTGCCTGCGTGCGCGCCTGCCGGCGCCGCCAAAATCGAAATCCGGACGCCTGATCGTCCTTGCTGCCGGCAAGGCCGCGGGCGCCATGACGGCCGTCGCGGAGCAGCACTATTTCGAGCAATTGCGCTTTCCTCCGGGCCGCCTCGGCGGGATCGCGGTTGCGCGGCACGGCTACGGACGACCGACGCGCAACGTGACGATGCTCGAGGCCGGGCACCCGATCCCCGATGCGGCAGGCGTTGCCGCCGCCGAGCGCGCGCTCGAACTCGCGGGCATGGCCGAACGTGACGATCTTGTGCTGGTGCTGCTCTCGGGCGGCGCGTCCGCCAACTGGATCGCACCGGCGGCCGGGGTTTCGCTTGAGGAGAAGCAGGCGATCACGCGCGCGCTGTTGCGTTCGGGCGCAAACATCAGCGAAATAAATGCCGTCCGAAAACATCTCTCGCGCATCAAGGGCGGACGGCTTGCGGCACGCGCGCATCCGGCGCGCGTCATCACGCTCGCAATCTCCGACGTGCCGGGAGACCACCCAGCGGTGATCGGCTCCGGTCCCACGGTGGGCGATCCATCGACGCTTTCGGAAGCGCGCTCGGTCGTGCAGCGGTTCAGCATCGAAGTTCCCGCGGCGGCGATGCACGTGCTATCCAATCCCGACAATGAAACGCCCAAGCCGAACGATCCGATTTTCGGCGCGACCGAATTCAAGCTGATCGCGCGGCCGCTCGATGCTTTCCGCGCCGCGGAGCAAGCGGTCCGCGCCGCAGGCTACGATTGCGTCTTGATCGGCGATCGGATTGAGGGCGAGGCGCGCACTGTCGCTGCCCAACACGCGCGCCTTGCACGCGAGCTCGGTTCATCGGGGCGCCGCGTCGTACTCCTATCGGGCGGCGAGCTGACCGTCACGATCAATGGCAAGGGCCGCGGCGGACCCAATCAGGAATATGCGCTGGCATTGGCGTTGGCGCTTGAAGGTGCGCCGGGGATATGCGCGCTTGCGGGCGATACCGACGGCACGGACGGCGGCATCGGCGAGCCCGATGACCCGGCAGGCGCGTTCATCGACGACACGACATTGGCGCGCGCGCACGCGCTTGGCCTCGATCCGGCCGCGTTTCTTGCCGATAATAATTCGACAGGATTTTTCGCGAAGCTTAGCGACCTGCTCGCAACCGGGCCGACCTGCACCAACGTCAACGACTTCCGCGCCATCCTCGTTGACAGGACTTGAGCCGCTAAGTGAAATCCGCGTTCGAACAAAAGGCCATGAGCTTGGGTTCACTTCGATCACGTTCGGCTTGGCGCATCGTCTTTGGCATTGCGTTATTTGGCGTACTGTCGCTACTGGGCGCGTCGCCTGCGCGCGCGGACCTGCAGGTATGCAATGGCACATCGGGCCGGGTCGGCGTCGCGGTCGGATATAAGGACAGCGAGGGAAATTGGACGACCGAAGGCTGGTGGAATCTTCCTCCGCACGGATGCGAAGCGCTTCTCAAAGGCACCCTAACCGCGCAATTTTACTATCTCTATGCCATCGACTACGACAACGGCGGTGAATGGGCGGGACAGGCTTATTTGTGCACGCGGGATAAGGAATTCACCATTCGCGGCATTGAAGACTGCTTGGCGCGCGGGTATGACCGGACTGGTTTCTATGAAATAGATACCGGCCAGCAGCGTTCCTGGTCCGTGCAGCTCACCGAACCACCCCAGCAGGGGCAGAACCCGACGCAGCCAAACTTGTCAAACAGCCCGATCCTGCCTGGCCGCCAGGGGCCCCCAATCGGTCCGTTGCCCGGAAATCAGAACCGATGAGACGACTGCGACGGACCAAGATCGTGGCCACGCTTGGTCCGGCATCATCCAACCGGACGGTCATCGCGCGGCTGTTTGAAGTCGGCGCCGATATCTTCCGCATCAACATGAGCCACACGCCGCACGACAAGATGCGCGATCTGGTCGGCGCAATCCGCGCGGTGGAAACCGAGTACAACCGGCCGATCGGGATCCTGGTCGATCTGCAAGGGCCGAAGCTGCGGGTCGGCGGTTTCGGCGGCGGTGCAGCCGTGCTCGTCAAGGATGCCGTCTTTACATTCGATACCGATTCGGCGCCGGGCGACGCCACGCGCGTGCAACTGCCGCATGCGGAGATTTTTGCCGGCGTCGAGCCCGGCCACACGATGCTGCTGGACGACGGGAAGATCCGCCTGGTGGCGATCGAGACCAACAAGGCGCGCATCGTCGCGCGCGTCGAAGTCGGCGGCAAACTGTCCGACCGCAAGGGCGTGAGCCTGCCCGACTCAACGCTTCCGTTCTCGGCGCTCACGCCCAAGGATCGCTCGGACCTCGAGGCCGCGCTCGATGCGGGTATCGACTGGGTGGGTCTCTCCTTTATCCAGCGGCCCGAAGACATCGCCGACGCCAAGAAGGTTACGCGCGGCCGCGCGGCGGTGATGGCCAAGATTGAGAAGCCGCAGGCGGTGTATCGGCTGGACGAAATCATGGACGTCACCGACGCGGTCATGGTCGCGCGCGGCGATCTCGGCGTCGAGATGCCGCTCGAAAAAGTACCAGGCATCCAGAAGCTGATCACGCGCAACGCACGTCGCGCCGGCAAGCCGGTGGTGGTGGCAACTCAAATGCTCGAATCGATGATCACAAGCCCGGTGCCGACGCGCGCGGAAGTCTCCGATGTCGCCACGGCCATCTTCGATGGCGCGGATGCCATCATGCTCTCGGCGGAATCGGCGGCCGGGCAATATCCGGTCGAAGCGGTCGCGACCATGAACCGGATCGCCGAAGAGGTGGAAAGCGAAGATACCTACCATTCCATCATGCAGACGCAGCACCCCACGCCGGAGGCGACAGGCGCCGACGCCATCGCCGCGGCTGCGCGCCAGATCGCCGAAACGCTCGATCTTTCCGCGATCATCTGCTGGACCAGTTCGGGCGTCACGGGTTTGCGCGTTGCGCGCGAACGCCCTCAGGTGCCGATCGTTGCGATCTCGCCCAACCTCAACACCGGCCGCAAATTATCGGTGGTGTGGGGCGTCCATTGCGTGGTGGCGGAGGACGCGCACGATCAGGACGACATGGTGGAGCGCGCCTGCCGCATCGCGTTCAAGGACGGCTTCGTCAAGGCCGGACGGCGCGTGATCATCGTGGCGGGATTGCCGCTGGGCACGCCGGGCGCGACCAACATGGTGCGGATCGCTTTTGTCGGCGCGGATGCGGCCAAGGAAGAGTGAGCGTCCCTCTCCCCGCTTTGCGGGGAGAGGGACGCATTAATTAAATATCCCGGCCTTCGACCTTTTCGGACAGCGATTTGACCAGGTCGGGGATGCGCTGCAGGCGCGGGTGAACGGCGAGCGCGCGGCGGAAAATCTCGAGTGCGTGTTTCTCGTCGCCGAACTCCTGCAAGATCATGCCGAGCCCAGACATGGCGCCGAAGTGACGCGGCTCGCGTGCCAGCACCTGCTGGATGTCGACGAGCGCGCGGCCAAAATCCTTCTTCATGTAGTAGAGTGTCGCGCGCCGGTTCCAGGCTTCGACGTAATCCGGTTTGACCTCGATGATGGAGTCGAGCAGCTTGATGGCAAGATCGATGTCTTGCGCCTCGATCGCGCTCTTGGCCCGGCTCATGAGCAGGTTCGCGGTGTCGCTGCCGGAGGCAAGCCACAGCGCCCAGATGCGGTCCTCGACGGCCTTGGCGCTGACGTCGTCGGGTGCGACTTTGAGCGCCTCAAACAGGAAATCGAGATTGCGCGTGCGATCGCCGCGCTGCGGCTTGGGCAGGTTGTCGGGCGGTTGCATCGGCTCGACGGCCGAGGGCGGTGTCTGAGGCAACGGCGGCTCGGGTGGCGTGGTCTGTCCGACCGCAAGCGACACCGCCAGGAATGACCCGACAAAGCCGGCGCACAGGTTCAGGCCTTGAATGCCAAATCGCGATGTCATGCCGATAATTTAGCCTGACAGGTTGTGCTGCGAAAGATACCCGTACCTACAAAGCCACGCAATTTAGACTGAATTTAGGGGCGTCAAGCAGACATCCGACGCGTCTTGCCCCAGGCTTGGCAGCCTAGCCTTGGCGCGCCTTATAGCGGCGGTGGGTCTTGTTGATGATGTAGACCCGGCCTTTGCGCCGCACGATCCGATTGTCGCGGTGCCGACCACGCAGCGATTTCAACGAATTACGCACTTTCATCAGTCATTTCCTTCCAGTTCACGGCGGACGGGCGGACGAGCCTGAAATCGCGCGCCACCTAAAAACCTGGACCGGCCAAAGTCAATCAAAACAACGCCATTTCTCGAATAGGGTCTTTCTCGAATAGGGCCTTTCGAAGGGATCTCAAAAGTTGCGAAAAAAGCTATGCCGCGCGTCCTGCGATCAGGCAGGAAGCACGGCATATGCTAAAACGCGAACGGAAGAGTTCAGACCAGTCTGGTCAGCACTTCTTGCGAACGTTTACGCAGTTGCCTTGCGGGCAAATCGGCGTCAACACGGCCGGATACCATGCGCCGTCAGCGCCGCAGAGATAGACGCTGCAAAAACCGCCGCTGCAGTTGGTCGAGCAAAGCCCGGCTCCGCCGCAGGTTTTGGCCGCCGCGTGTTTCCGCTTTGCCGCTTCAGACGGCGCCATCGACATCGCAATCGCCACCGCCGCGATAGCGCCAGCGACCAGGAATTTCGTGGTAAATTTCATCATAGTCGAAAGCTCCCCCTTTGGAATCGATCATCGAATCGCCGAAAGCGATTCGATGATCGCAGTTAATTTCTAACACTTTTGGTGCTTTGTGGATAGCAAGACCTGAGTGTTTCCGCGGGTTACTATAGAACCTTGATGAGTGTGGTCGCTGTGCAACAACTTCACCGCGATGGTCTTTCAGGCGAATCACGAGCGGCCACGATAAGGCAGGAAGCGTTACCAACGACCGCTGCAACCGGCACCGAATCCCCTTGATCTGCAGATTAAAAACAGCGTTTGAGATCAAACAGTTATAACTTTCAAGGGAAGGAATGACGCGTTATGCAACGCAGCATTGAGCGCTTTTTGACCACGCATACCGGCAGTCTGCCGCGGCCTGAGGATCTGATTCGCATCATGTACGCCAAAGAAGAGGGCGTGCCGGTCGAACCCGCCGCACTTGCAGCTAAAGTGCGCGCGGCAGTCGCTGAGGTGGTGAAGAAGCAGGTCGCCGCCGGCGTCGATCTCGTCAACGACGGCGAAATGTCGAAGCCAAGCTACGCGACTTACGTGAAGGATCGGCTCAATGGATTCGGCGGCACGGGCAACACGTTCGTCTATCAGGATCTCGCGGAATTTCCGACCCTTGAGAAGCGCGTGTTCGGCGATCCCGGACGCTCACGCCGCAAGACGCCGGCGTGCAACGCGCCGATCAGCGTGCGAGATCCTGCGGCCGCGCGCGTGGACGTCGAAAATCTGAAAGCCGCGGTTTCGGAAACGAAGGCGAGCGGCGCATTCATGAGCGCGGCCTCGCCCGGCGTGGTGTCGCTGTTCTTTCGCAATGACCACTACAAGGATCAGGAAAGCTATCTGCACGCCATCGCCGAGGCGATGCGCGACGAATACGAAGCCGTGGCCAAGGCCGGGATTGTGCTGCAGATCGACTGTCCCGATCTCGGCATGGGCCGGCATATCCAATATGCAAACCTAGGCCTCGAGGAATTCCGCAAGCGCATTCGCGCGCACATCGAGGCGCTCAATCATGCGGTGCGGAACATTCCGCCCGAGCAGCTGCGCATGCATCTGTGCTGGGGCAATTACGAGGGACCGCATCATTACGACGTGCCGTTCGCCGACATCATCGACATCGTGTTTCTGGCGCGGCCAGCGGCGATTTCGTTCGAAGCCGCCAACCCACGTCACGCACATGAATGGACGCTGTTCGAGCGCGTGAAGTTGCCCGCAGGCAAGGTGCTCATTCCGGGCGTTATCGAATCGAAATCCAATTTCATCGAGCATCCCGAGCTGATCGCGCAGCGCATCGGCCACTACGCCAAGCTGGTCGGGCGCGAGAACGTCATCGCCGGAAGCGATTGCGGCTACGGCACATGGATTGGCCAGGCCGCCGTCGATCCGCAGGTGGTGTGGGCCAAAATGGCCGCCATGGCGGAGGGCGCAGCGATCGCCTCGCGCGCATTTTGGACATAGTGGCGGGCGATGATCGTTCCCATTCGATGAGCCACACTCCCCAAACCGACACCCCGTCCGCATCGGCCCTGCATTCGCCGGCCATCACGGCCCGCGCAGCCTGGATCGACAGCCTGTTGCGGCCGATAAAATCCTTCCGGCTGAGCTACCTGCCGGTGCTGATGGTGTATTTCGCCTATGGCGCGCTTGGTGTGATCGACGTCACGCAAAGTTTTTGGGTCAAGGAAAGCCTGACACTCACGCCGTCAGAACTTGCCGGTCTCGCGGTGTGGTTCGGCCTGCCGTGGACCGTGAAGATGGTGTTCGGGGAACTGGTCGATTGCGTGCCGCTGTTCGGCTCGCAGCGCGGCTCCTATGTGCTGGTCGGCGCGGCGTTCACCTCCGCCGGATTGCTTTCGCTGGCGGGCGCGGCCGGCGGATGGCTTGGGTTCATGAGCCGCAATGAACTCTTCATCCTCGGCGCGATGCTGATCGTCGTCGGCACGGTGATCCAGGACGTGGTTGCGGACGCGATGTCCACCGAAGTCGTCCCACGCACGGACGAAACAGGGGCACAGCGGCCGGAACATGACATACGCGCTGAGCTCGGCATGGTGCAGGTGCTCGGGCGGCTTGCGCTCTCGATCGGCGTTCTGATGGTCGCCGGATTGTCGGGGTGGCTCGCGGACATGTTCTCGCGCGAGACGGTGTTTCTGCTCAGCCTGTTTGTGCCGGCCATTTCCATTACCGGCGTGTTCATCAGGCGCAAGACGCCGGCGGAGCGGCGCCCGATCGACTGGCGCATCCTCGGCGGGGGCATCGCATTTGGCGGGGCGGTCCTCGCGCTCGGACTCGGCGGCGTGCCCTACGCGCAGGAATTGATTTTTATAATTTCCATGGCCGTCGTTTGCTCCATGCTTTTTTTGGTCACACGAACGCTCGCGCCGGAAACTCAGCGCGCGATTTTGTTCACCAGCATCATCATCTTTGCGTTTCGCGCGACGCCGTCGGCGGGCGATGGTTATACGTGGTGGACCATCGATGTGCTGGGATTCGATCCGGCCTTCCAGGGCACATTGCGCCAAATCGCGGCCGTGATCGCCGCCGTCGCCATGTGGGTCTTCAGCAAGCAGATCACGGAATATCCGGTGACCAAAGTTTTGCTCTGGATCACGATCGCGAGCTCCCTCCTGACATTGCCGAGCGTCGGCCTGTTGTTCGGCCTGCAGGATTGGACCGAGGCGATGTTTGGCTTTGGCGCACGCACGATCGCCATCGTGGACGCGGCGACCACCTCGCCGTTCGCGCAGCTCAGCATGGTGCCGCTGCTGACCCTGATCGCGTTTTATGCTACTGAGGGCCAGCGCGCGACCTGGTTTGCGCTGATGGCGTCGCTGATGAATCTGGCGCTGACGGCAGGCGCGTTGGAGACCAAGTATCTGAACGACATTTTTCCGGTGGATCGCGGCCAATATGCCGAACTTAAGCCGCTGTTCGTGTGGGCCTTCACGATCACATTTGTCCTGCCGCTCGCGGGCATCATGCTGTTCGGCAAGCGGATTGCCCGAATCTGAAGCTTGGACGTAGTGTTCGGCGGCTTTCGGCCGCGCGGGAGGACTCTTAAGTGCAGTTCGGATTGAATTTCTTTCCGTGCGTTTCGCCCGCGCAGAAGTCGGCCGAACAGTATTTTCGCGAGACGCTGCATCTTGCGGCCTTAAGCGACGGGCTCGGCTTTTCCCACGTCCGGCAGGTCGAGCATTATTTCAAGCCATACGGCGGCTACAGCCCGAACCCGCTCGTGTTCCTCAGCGCGGCTTCGCAGCGCACCAAGCGCGCGCGGCTGATTACGGGAGCGGTGCTGCCCGCGTTCAACAGTCCGCTGAAGCTTGCAGGCGAGATCGGCATGCTGGACGGCATCAGCGGCGGTCGGCTCGAAGTGGGATTCGCACGCGCATTCCTGCCACATGAGTTCGCGCAATTCGGCGTGAGCCTCGACGAGAGCCGGCGGCGCTTCAATGAGGGCGTTACACAGATCAAACTTTTGCTGGAGCAGGAAAACGTGTCGTCGGACGGCGAGTTCCACCGCTTCCGCAATGTCACGTCCCTGCCCCGCCCAACGCAGCGCCCGCATCCACCGCTCTGGATCGCCGCCACGGCAACGCCGGAGACTTTTGCGTTGGCTGGGAAGATGGGCGCGAGCGTGATGGCGATCCCACTTGAAGGCGAAAAGATGCGCAGCCTGAACGGCACCTATCGCGACGCGTGGCGCGCGGCCGGGCATCGCGGCAACGGACATGTGATGAATTCATTCATCATGTGTTGCGCGCCGACCCGCGCCGAGGCTTTTGCCGCGGGCATTGCGGCCGCCAACGGGCATCTGCGCGGGCTTGCCGATGCGGCCAAGGAATGGATGGAAGGCGCGAGTACCAAGGACTATCCCGGCTACGACAAGCTGATCGCGCACATTGCTTCTGACACGATCGAGAACCAGATCGGCCAGGGCATCGGCTGGATCGGCGCGCCTTCGGACCTAGTCGATATGATCCGCGGCTACAACGAAAAGGTCGGCGGCATCGACAGCGCGTCGCTGCTGGTGATGCCGTCCACGCTCTCCGCCGGGAGCGCGGAAAGTTCGATGCGATTGTTCGCGCGCGAGGTTTTACCGAAGGTGGCGGGGCTTTGATTTCCCGGATTGCGGTGATTGGCGAGAATGGTGGGCGCGACAGGGATCGAACCTGTGACCCCCTCCATGTCAAGGAGGTGCTCTTCCGGACGGTCGCTTTGCTCCCTCGTCAGATCGTCAAGTCTCCACAATGAATTATGATTGTACGATCTTTTTCTGAGCTACGGAAATCACGTTTTTCACAGTGCCGATGTGACACAGGTGTGACAGGAATGAGAGGGCACTCTATAAGCTCCAGGTAGTTGCGGAGGAGGCCAGAGATGCCCAAACAGAAGACTAATTCTAAATTTGACGCGCGAACGCCCAAGAGAGTCCGAGTACGCATTAGCAAGCCTCGCCGTCGAATTACGTTTAAATTGGACGATTGGTACGCGAACGCCACACACTCAATCGCCGTTGCCAAAATCAATCCAGGTGCACGCTCAAGTGGCCAATGGATCGCGGCCGCTCAGGCAAAGGAGCCTGAAGAATAATTATTGATGCCTTCGTAGTGCCGAAGCTAAGGGGTGGGGTAGAGGGGGAAGGGGGGTGCCTTCAGATAGTGGAAGGGACCTCGATAAATTCTCACCTCTCGACTGAGTGTGACCGGTTCCCTGATACAGTCCAACGGAAATTATGTCTGCTCCGGGTCTTGGTTGCGTGAAAACG